>NZ_QEWN01000108.1 GCF_006124995.1 Vibrio sp. Hep-1b-8 | reverse complement strand
TCAACACGGTGCTGGTGAACGCTTACAAAAAACGTACGTCGACATTATCTTCATATAGTTCAAAGCGTTTCGCTATATCTAGTTGATGCACATTAGTATTATACCACAACATAAACTCTTCGAACGCTGACTCAAACATAGGGTAGTAATTTTGATATAAGTGCTGCATTTCTTGATCAACAGCTAGCTTAGTGGAATTGTAATTGGTTTTAAATAGTTGCTGATTAAGATTGAGCCTAGGTGTATGAAAAATAAAATAAATTGGATTAAGAAATGAAATTGTTAAATCTGGATATACTTCGTGATCATCCACATCAGTCTCATTTACCATTTGTAACACAACCGAGAAGAACACCGCAGCGCAACTCGCTATATCCCCATGGAATACTACTTTGATCTTAACACCACGGTTCAAAGCCAATTTCAGCTCTTTTATAGCTAAGTTCAAGAGTGCAACCTGTCCACCTGGGTTATTCGCAACTGTCAGCTCTGCCGTAGCGCCTTTGGACTGCTGCTTAAGCCAATCAGCAACTTCTTCAACATGCCTGGGATCAGAAAATGTTCGTAAAATCATATTATTACCTCAGGTTAAATTTTGGATCTATCTTACCATAATATTTTCATTTGTAGAGATGGCACCCTGCGCCATAACGTCGTATTCAGTGGTGAGTAACGCTACCTAAACACCATTGTGACATAAACACTTAAACTGAATGAAATAAACTGGACATGCCATATAAGCGTTGCGAATCACTCTTAAACAGATTGTATGGATAATAACTAACGCAATCGGGTAATGTGAGACCCAGGCTTTAGCTGCAACTAAAGCTTTCCATGTAGTAGTTCGTTTAAACGCTGGCTCCTCTTTTGAGAGACCGATAACAAACATGAACACTACATAGGACTCCAAGCATAAACCTCGAATAGTCGACTGGGTCTCGAACCCGCATTACGCAAGCAAGAGTTAGCTTATTATGAATAATAAATTGAAGCAAAACATCAACGTCGGAGTTGATACCGGGAAAACACAATTAGATATCCACATTAGACCGTTAGACATATTTTTCTCAGTAGAAAACACAGACAAAGGTATCAAAGAAGCATTAAGAATCATAAATAAATACAGTCCTGAACGCATCGTAATTGAAGCTACAGGCCGCTTAGAGATGCCATTTGTGCTAGCTTGCGCCGAGGCCAATTTACCTATTGTGCGTGCCAACCCTGTACACATTAAACGCTTGTTAGAAATAAATCTCACGCGGTTCTAAGGATTTAAATTCATCCTTATACAAGCACAAAAAGTTTTCAATTTGAATCGGGTGAAGAGGCTGTAGCGCATCAGGTAGATCTCTTAAAGGAACACTAATTTTTTCAGATACTCCGGAAGATACTAGTGCCTTATCTTCAAGGTTCGTCATACCTCTTTGTGCACCAGCGTGCAGGTATACAGAAGTAGGAGCGATATTTCTTGAGGCACCAATTCGCACCGAAGTATCATATATTGCCAACGGACCAAAGCCATGTACCCTTTCACGTTTAACAATCTCAAAAATGTCCTCAAAGCTTTCAGTTTGAGAAAGTACAAATGAGCAATTCAACAGTTTAGTGCTCATATCGTGTAACTTTGATACTTCGATGCCACGATCTTCACCCATAAAATTTTTATAGTGTTGTTGATGTGGATGTCGAACACGGATTGTTTTCCCACCATAAGAAAATTCAAAGATTCCCAAGCAAGATAATCTAATGACACTTTCAAAATCATCGAGTGACTTATAAAAGTTCAGATATTCATCTAAATATCCTTTTGCGCTTGAGAACCTAAAAACTTGTTCTAGTTTCTCACCATTCTCTTGATGAAACTTCATTTTAGGAGTGAACGGTGTATTACAATATTTATAAACTAATTTTTCTAACATAAAGCCAACTCATATTTATTTTTTATTTCTAACGCTTATTAGCATGCAACATGCCGCCTAACATGTGCCTAGTCTAAACAGAACGCCAAACCAAATAAACTTTAACTGACTGAATTGTTACCATTTTATGATTCATATCATGAATTTGAGTGCATAATGCGATGCGTAGCACGTCAAACACTAAAAACCGCCCTGGTTGGCGGTTTTGGTTAGCGTCTGCGGCGGGTTTTGCGTCGTTTGCTTTTGGATGCTTTGACGACCCGGCCGCCTTTGATGGTGTAGCCTTTTTTGAGCTGGCCGTTGGCCTTGCGCCGTTTTCTGCTTCGTTTAGCCATGTTTGTCCTCCAGTTGTCGGATGCGTTGTTCCTGGTCTTGTTGAACCTTTTTGATCCAGTTGATGTCGGTTTTGAGCGCCGCGATGGTGCCGGCACTGGAGACCAGGCCGGTGATTAGTGATATGAGCATGGCTTCCATCAGTCCCATCATTTGCCCCTGAATTTTGCGGAAAAGAATTCGAGTAAGTAGCGCACCATGGCGCGCATGCCGAGGGTATCTATGACAACCGCGCCAACCACATACCAGTACGGTTCTGGGATGTTCTGCAGGGCTGCGAAGCCTTGTTCGACGTAGGGCGCGTAATCGGGAATAAAGGATAGGATCAAGGGTATGAAGACGACGAGAAGAATGAATTCGTCTTTGTAGCCCCGCTCTCGGATGCTGACTTCATCGAGACTACTGGCCTGCTCATCGACTCATCGACGTCACAAACCAGTCGATTGGTATCTTCAATTCTGCGTGACCAGAATCCAGCTGAGTTTTATTTTAACGGCTCTGGTTTACCAATGCCTTCAAACAGAGAACGCTTTACGTCGATAATGAGCTTGTTGATACGCTTGAGGGTTTTCTTGTCTTGGTCTTGCCAATCAGATCTCGCTGGGTGATAGAACGGTTCAAGTGATCTGCATTTTGCTGTGAACGCGGCTTTAAGGCCATTTCTAGACTCGGTAAATAACACCCCCACATACCTGGGCTAATCGCTAGTCATACAGCTCCGATACTTGCAACGGATCAAATGGTTTATTGAATGGCTTGGTCTCTAAGAGAATTTGAATTTGACGCAAATCTATACTCTCAAAGGCATCTTGTTGCTCTCTATGTCGAAACACCTTCTTAATTGTTAGCCAATCATCCAGTCGTTGAGAGTCGCCTGTTTCTGCTACATATGCTAGCAACGTTCGGCTATATTCGGCTTCTTCTTCCGCGATGCATGTATCCATTGTCATCTGACTTAGCAGTAATAATGCTGCCTTTTTCTGCTCACTGCTCAGTTCATTAAACCATGGTGAGGCCACTTGTTGCTTTTCAAGCGGCCGTCGCATTTGAGCACATTGCTCCACTTTAAGGTTTAAGTTATCGTAAGCCTTTAGCATGTTGATGCGCAGGTGATCAGACCAACTCATGGCACCGGCTGGTAAAGTAAGGAGCATGAATAATGCAGTGACATATTGTTTTCTATAACGCATTGTAAACACAGGTCCAAAACTCCTTTTCTTTTCCCATCGATAGCGAAGCCGTATTGTAAGCGATCTGTTCTAATCGAGCTCTGCGAATTGGATCAACAGACTTCAGTGCTTGAGCAAAAAGCTCCCAATCATAGAACACAGCTCACTGGTGTTACAGCGTATCGATTTCACATGATGTTTCGCTGTCATCTACCGTTAACCGGCGCATTTCAACACATCGGTTCAATGATCTGCTTTCTGGCGTCATGTTCGATGTTATAGGCTTTGATGCACCCTCGCCCTTAGTCTCTATTTGCTCAGGAAGTATTTCCTTTCCTTCAAGCCACATTGCGACGTTAGTCGATGACGCAGATGGTAAACGTGGTACGGAACTTCCCAGAGTAAATGCGGCGCTCAACAATAAGGTATGGCTGTTGTAATTACCAATTTCATCAATGTACTGGTATCCCCCAGAAACCTTAAATTTATCGGTAACCCAATAAGTTAAGCCTGTTTCAACCATCGGGGATACGTCTTTCAGCGTACTTTGGCTTTGTTTCGAATCCCAATATGCGACGCCGAGCCGAGCATAGATACTGTAGTTATTTGACAGAAAGTAGTCGTACTTAAGCGCACTCTCGACAATTGAGGCGGTGCTCGTGTTTTCGGTATCTAAAGCTCCGCGCTGTTGAAATGCAATGTCCCAACTATACATTCGATTTAACTCAAGTCCGCCATAGATACCTTGCATCGTTCCCTTTGAAGCTTGACCATTTGACGTATCGACAGGAAATTGGTATGCGTCATTTTGACCAATGAATGGTGAAAATGGGTAGCCGTTCTCCTCAGCTTGTGATGATTCGAATACTAATAGAGAAGCCAAAATTAATAGGTAGTATTGTTTATTGAGCATAGTAATTTAATTGCGTGAATACGTTCACTACAGAATAATTATTTATCGATGATGCTGTGTTTCAGATTTGAATCATCTTTCAATCCATCCCTTGATAAAAATTACAACGTAACAATAATTTCACCCCCGGAAAACTTCGGTTTGATAAGCTAAAGATAGGGATTTCTTAACTAAACGTTTAGTTATAGTGCTTTATTTGAGTGGTTTTTAATCAAGACACTGCTACGATCTAGAGTATCAAACATTGCATTAGCTTAACTGCTGCGTTTTTTGCCTTTGCTCGTAAAGCCTTGAAATGGGAATACATTGCGAATACGCTGCTGTATTTTTTTCGGAATCTGCTTAGACATCACTAGCTTAGTGCCTGTACGTTGCTGATAAACTTTAAGCTCCCCACTGAATGGCGTACGTTCCGCAATTTCAACAACATTGTGTTTAAAGCCCGGCGGGAAATGCCCTTTTTCTTTGGTAATTTTACCCTCGGTAAAGGTCACTCTAAGTACTGGCCTATCGACGGCAACTAACCAAAATATAATAGCGGATGCGACAAGAATAACGTATAGCATAGTTCTATCCTTATTAATCGAGAAGCTTACTTAAATCCTCTTTGAGGCTACTCACTGCCTTACTCGCTTTTTCACTTCGAGAAGCTTCAGAAAGCAGATACTCTATCGCATCGGATAAAGTGCAACCCAACTCGTTTGCTCGGTGTGACAACTTCTCCCATACACGGTAATCAAGATCTATAGATTTTTTCTTTGTGTGTATCTGTTCTGCATTGAAATGACGTTTACGTTTTGCACGAATGGCCTGTTTGAGCTTGTTATCGAGTTCAGGAGCCATATGAGTTTCTATCCACTCAACCACCTTTATGGGTTGGTGTTCTAACTGACGTAACTCGTTAACCGCGCTATCTGCTGCACTAGTATCAATGTGGCAAGTGATCGCTTCTCCCGCTTTCCACTTATTGATTAGATAATTCCATTTCCAACCACACTCTAGGTTTTCAAGCTGTTGATATTTCATTGCAAAGTCATTCCGTTTCAGTTGTAGGTGACAGCGTAACCCTAACCATGCAAAGTTACAATCCCTATTGTAATCGAAAAGAGATCAAGATCATGAGATAAAATTATCTATATATACCAGAAGCATTTTTCTATATAATTTCGCTCCATTTTACGTATATGAACTGAATTGATGAATCAAGAAAGCTGGCACGCTGTTACCCCGCAATATTCGCAATATGACGCTCAAATCAATCGATTTAATCAGCTAGAGAAAGTTGATTTTTTTGACATCCAGCCACGTCTCAAACAAGCAATTAATACCCTATGTAGCGTGAATGGCTTTAACCGTATATTGATGGTCAATGCGGTCGACAATGCCTTTTACCGCAATATCGTTAAAGATGGTCTAGTTAGAACGGATAGTTCCAAACCGGTATTAACGACGGAATCTTTAGACATTGCCACTTTAGTCGGTTCATATACCTGCGACGACAAAGGTGACATTGTCACTAAAGTTGAAGGACTTTTAGATAAAGCAGACGGCGGATATCTGATCACACCGGTCACATTATTACTCGCCAATCCCGCTAGTTGGCAGATGATTAAGTCTGCTGTTCTTGGTGAACAGATTAGCCCTGTCAATGCCAATCCTCGCAAAATTGCGGTAGAGAAACCTTGTCGTCAATACGAAATCAAGCTTGTTCTTGTTGGTGACCGTCACCAAATTGCAGATTTCGAATACATTGAACCAGAGCTTTATTGCGGCCTTGCGATGTTTACAGAGATTGAGCAAGAACTTCCTCTTAATAAACAGAGCATCGATACTTACTTAGGGTATATTGCTTGGCTAGTTGATGAATACCAGCTCCCTACACTCTCCTTTGGTGCTATTCACCGTTTAATGATTGCAGGTGCAAGGTACACAGAAGATCAGCACTACATGCCGATAGAGACACTTTGGTATCTTTCATTACTCAACGAAGCTGTGCTCACATCAAATGGTAAAGTCATTTCAGAGCAAGACCTCGACCAAGCGATTGCAAATAAATATCAGCGTGAATCTTATCTCCCAGAGCGCGCTTTGGCTGACATTACGGACGGTCAAGTAATCATCGAGACTGAGGGTGAATGTATTGGTCAGGTCAATGGACTCACTGTTATTGATGTTCCTGGGCATCCCATGTCTTACGGCGAACCAGCACGAATCTCTTGTGTGATCCATTTTGGTGATGGTGATATCTCAGATGTGGAACGCAAAGCGGAACTTGGTGGTAATCTACACGCCAAAGGCATGATGATCATGCAAGCTTTCGTCAGCAGCGCACTCAATTTAGATGAACCTTTGCCCTATTCTGCTTCGGTTGTTTTCGAACAGTCATACAGTGAAGTAGATGGAGACAGTGCGTCGTTGGCAGAGCTCTGCTCTTTTGTCAGCGCACTTTCGGAATATCCGATTGATCAGCAGATCGCGGTGACTGGCGCGGTAGACCAATTTGGTCGTGTGCAAGCTGTTGGCGGTCTCAACGAGAAAATCGAAGGCTTCTATCACGTGTGTAAGCATAACGGCTTTACAGGTGATCAAGGTGTAATTCTGCCTAAGTCGAATTTAAAACATTTATCGCTTAATAAAGATGTGGTAGAAAGCATCAAAAATAACGAATTTCATATCTGGTCGGTATCTAACGTCGATGAGGCAATTCCAATCATTATGGGTAAACCATTCCGTGGTGATGACGAAGAGAGTGTGATCAGTAGAATCGCGCAACGTATTGAAAACTTTGAAAGACATGAACACCCACAAGGAATTGTGGAACGCATCAAAAACTGGTTGTTTTAACCGAGTTTTAATTCATATTTTTACTGATCGGAGTTGTTTAGCGTACACGTGTTCACTAACATGCTGCTATCAAAATTTGGAGTAATTGATAATGCAAAACAAACGTGATTCTTATAACCGTGAAGATCTTCTAGCATCTAGCCAAGGTGAACTATTTGGTGAAGGCTATCCTCAGCTTCCAGCACCTAATATGCTAATGATGGATCGCATCACTAAAATGTCAGAAACTGAAGGTGATTTCGGTAAGGGTCTAATTCTAGCAGAACTAGATATTACTCCGGATCTATGGTTCTTTGATTGCCACTTCCCTGGCGACCCAGTAATGCCTGGTTGTCTTGGTCTAGACGCTATGTGGCAGCTAGTTGGTTTCTTCCTTGGCTGGGTTGGCGGTAAAGGTAAAGGTCGTGCTTTAGGTGTCGGCGAAGTTAAGTTTACTGGCCAAATCCTACCGACTGCCAAAAAAGTTACTTACGAAATTAACATGAAACGTGTAGTAAACCGTAAGCTAGTAATGGGTCTTGCTGATGGCCGTGTATTAGTTGATGGCAAAGAGATTTACGTTGCAAAAGACCTTAAAGTAGGCCTTTTCCAAGACACATCTGCTTTTTAAGCGCAAATGTTTCAACAAACGACTCTTCGGAGTCGTTTTTTTGAACCAAATGCATTTAGTTATAGTGCATTAATAGCATCATTAAAAGCCCCTTTCGGGGCTAAATCCTATTTCGTATGTGGAGAGTGAGTGTTATTTGTAGAGACCAGAGTGTTTATCTTCTCTGGCATCGCGCCAACCACCAAGCCAATAAGATCGAGCATCCATCTGCTGGTATGGACATGCCTCCATCGAGCGGCCATTTAGGCCCGCTTTATATCCTTGAGATTGAGCTCTTTCTAAGCGGTCACGCTTTTGTCTCTTCATAGTGTCGTCCTCATACATAAAATGTGTCTTAACGTACTACTTTATCTATCGCAGACTGACTATCGTTAGCACAGCACTAGTCGATAGAAGTGAAGTTTTTATGACTTCACCATTAAGATTCGATCAAAATGACGCTTAATTCAAGGTATAAAAAAGGCACAGATCCAAAACTGTGAACCTGTGCCCTAGTTGAAAATTTAACCTATTTTCTACGGAACCCTAGAAACCCTAATAGAGTCAGAGCGATAAAGCCAATTGTGCCACCTTGACGCTCAACCGTCTCCTGAGTAACAGGACGAGTGCTTATATCTGTCGCTGTCTGACCATTGATAGGAACAAGTTTCACCCCAACAAGTGATGCGCCTGCATTACATGTGGCGTCAATAGCTTCACTGTCAAAGCCACCAGCACAGTAGTACGCTGTCGCTGCAATGATACCCGCGTCGTTGATGTCAGCGGCTTCAATTATGCGATATTGATTGTTATCAGTGGAAGCACCAGCACCATAGGTTAGATCATCCAAGTAACGTGCAATACCACCGATAGGCGCGGAACCAGTGACAGTACCTAAGTTAGTGATAAACGCACGTTTAGCACGCGGTTTACCATTGGTCTCTTTGTGACTTTCAAAGTCGATAGTACCAACTACATCGTTGGCGTTGTTAATACCGCCTGCTTTACCATTTGCGCCGTTAAAAAAGATGCTACCACTAAATGCTTTGTAGACTGGTGATGTTAAGTTGTCGACATAAAACAATGTATTCGCATATGCACCATTAAGGGCTTGGTTCAGTTTTGCTGTACCAATTGCGATACCGTTGTTATTAACCGCTTGTAGCGTTTGGTTAGCGTATTCAGACGTTGCATAAGGGAAACCATCAACAGCTTTTGAAGTCCAGCTCGTTCCACCATTGTTATCCGATTTAAACACGGTTGCTCTAAAATACACCTCGCTGTCGGAGTTATAACCAACAGCATATAGAACATTCCCATCTTTTATAATGTCTCGAGCACTAGCGTGAGCTCTACGATCGCCATTATTTGTGGTAGTACTACTGATCCAATCAATCGGAGCTTGTAATGCTCCATCGACCCAAACCGCGGCATACGAATTGTTATCACTGGTAGCGTGGTTTGATGTTTTAGTAACGCTTCCTACTGTGTAGTACGTGCCACCATCCTGCAACGTTTTCCAAGCATGTGATTCTGCGTAAGCCGTACTATTGTGAGTTAGAGATAAATCAGCAACTGATGTACCATTGATACTAGTAAACGCAACGTTACGAGAAGAACCTCCAATAGTTCTATTCCCTGTTGCAAAGCCACTATCAATACTATTGACGACGGTATTCTCTGCGTACAAAGCGGAATCATTTATGTAAGCAATAGACCCTGCATAGTTGCCACCTTGTTCTTTAGCATAGCCTTGCGTGTACTGCTTATCAGCCCAGTCATCGCACAAAGAATCTGAGTAACCTAAGAAGGTACGACAGTAATTTCTAAAACCATTGTAATTATCATCAAGGTATGTCCAACCGTATGGTAAAAAGAACGGTGACTCATCACGATACTGGAACCCTTCACGGTAGCGCTTAACTTCTGTCGCCATTTCAGAAGTAGAATCTGAACACGCACTGCTCCAGCAATTAGTTGCATTTGGAGCAACAGCTACACCGTAAGTTTGTAGGCTAGAGCTGGTTCCCTCTGGGTCTTGCAAATAAACATTATAAAGCGCTGCATGAGCACCGAAAGAAGCAGCGACCGTTGCTGCCACTAGTGAAACTTTAAAAATATTACTACTCATTAATCTTAACTTTCCTGTTGCATCGCTTCGAGCTCTTCCCAGCGTTCGAAAGCAATCTCAAGCTCCTGCTCTGTCGCAGCTAGCTTATCTAATACGGGTTGCGTCTGCTCTACGGGTTTGGAAAAGAAATCAGCACTGTTAACCTGCTGTTGCAAGTTTTCAATATCCACTTCTAATTGTTCGAGTTTGGCTGGCAATGCTTCTAACTCGCGCTGTAGTTTATAAGATAACTTCTTAGGTTTGCTCTTTGTTACAGCGGTTTTGGGAGTTTCCTCAACCTGTTTAACGCTCGACTCAACTTTTTCGCTATTACGCGCTTTTTTAACCTGAAGACGCTGTTGCTGTGCGTCGTGGTAGCCACCGACAAATTCCTCAATAACACCATCGCCTTCGAATATCCAACTGTTGGTCACGGTGTTATCGACAAACTGACGATCGTGACTGACAAGCAACAATGTACCCTGATAATTGGCAAGTAAATCCTCTAAAAGTTCCAATGTTTCGATATCTAAATCGTTAGTTGGTTCATCAAGTACCAACAAGTTATTGGATTTAAGAAAAATACGCGCCAAAAGAAGACGGTTTTTCTCACCACCAGACAAGGCTTTGACCGGTGTTCGCGCGCGATGAGGAGCAAATAGAAAATCCTGCAAGTAACTCAGCGCATGACGCTGTCGACCACCAACCATCACCTCTTGCTTACCATCAGCAAGGTTATCGATAACAGATTTCTCTGGATCAAGCACTTCACGATATTGGTCAAAATACGCGACTTCTAGCTTGGTACCACAGTGAAGCTTGCCTTGCGAAGGCTTGAGCTCATCCAGCAGCAATTTAAGCAAGGTACTTTTACCACAACCATTAGGACCGATTAGAGCGATGCGGTCACCACGCATGATGTTGAAAGAGAAATCTTTAACAATGGCCTTACCTTCAATGCTGTAACCAAGATTTTGCGCTTCAAATACGATTTTGCCTGAGCGTGATGCATCATCAATCTGAATGTTCGCCTTACCCTGCACATCACGGCGATTGTAGCGTTCCTCTCGAAGCTTCTTAAGTGCGCGGACGCGACCCTCGTTACGGGTACGACGCGCTTTGATGCCTTGACGAATCCAGACCTCTTCTTGAGCAAGCTTTTTATCAAACTCGGCGTTTTGCATCTCTTCGACGCGCAGCATCTCTTCTTTTTCAACGAGGTAATTATCATAATCACCAGGAAAAGACGCTAACTTACCGCGATCAAGATCGACGATGCGTGTAGCCATAGACTTGATGAATGCACGGTCGTGAGAAATAAAGATAATCGAACCTCGGAAATCCTTTAAAAAGTTCTCCAACCATTCGATTGTCGTCACGTCGAGGTGGTTAGTAGGCTCATCAAGCAACAAAACATCAGGATCACGCACCAAGGCGCGCGCTAACGCTGCTTTACGCTGCCACCCACCAGACAAATCCGTCAGCTTGGTGTGACCATCAAGATTTAGCGCGTCCATAACATTTTTAATGCGATCTTCGAAACGCCATGCGCCCGAGTGTTCAAGCTGCTCTTGAATTCTAGCCAATTTGTTGATGTTTTTTTCACAGGCATCATGAGCAATCAGATCTAACTGATCTTGGTAGATCTTTAGTTGTTGACCGATTTCTGCTAACCCACCAGCAACGTAATCGAAGACTGTCCCTTCTTCATTGCGCGGCGGATCTTGTTCTAAGCGAGAGACGACAACATCTTGAGTAACTGTCAGCTTGCCATCATCTAATAGCACCTCACCCGCCAGAACTTTCATTAAGGTAGATTTGCCCGCACCATTTCGGCCAACCAAACAGACTCTTTCATTGGTTTGTAGAGCGAAGTCAGCATGGTCTAGTAAAGGATGATCACCGTATGCCAGCAATCCGTTATTAATCGTAAGTAATGCCATTATTGCGTAACCAAACTTTTAATTGTTCCAAATCAAACGGCCAATTCAACTCATTACCTTGGCAACTGAGCACCGGAATAGTGACGCCGTAACGAGAAAACAGCTCATCATCGAAAGCTATATCGATAATCTCGACTTGATCTGAAATGTGGAGTTGTTGAGTTAGGGAAAATGCCATCTCACAAAGATGGCACCCTTCTGTACTGTATAACGTAATCACGTCAACGTTATTCCTTGTGTGTTATCACCCAGCAGTTGTGGATATGCTTGTTGCGCGAAAAATCCATAGGTAACGTTTGGTGAGAAATGTTGTTCGCTTGGAGTCCTAGGTCTGCAAGCGACTCTAAATCCATTTTAAAGTGACGTTTGTTATTCGAGAACACTATCGTACCGCCAGAGCGAAGCAGACGTTTTAAGTTTTTCATTAGCTGAATGTGATCGCGCTGGACATCAAAACTCTGTTCCATACGTTTAGAGTTAGAAAACGTCGGTGGATCGATAAAGATAAGATCAAACTGAGCAGTCGATTTCTCTAACCACTGTAAGCAGTCTGCTTGCTCAAATCGGTGTTGACGACCAACCTGCCCGTTGAGCTTCATGTTCTCTTTCGCCCACTCAAGATAGGTATTCGACATATCAACCGTCGTTGTGGAATTTGCGCCACCACACGCCGCATGAACGGTGCCAGAGCCTGTGTAAGCAAAAAGATTAAGGAAATCCTTACCCTGAGCCATTTCACCCAGTTTACGTCGGGTAATCTTATGATCGAGGAATAAACCCGTATCCAAGTAATCGTGGAGATTAACGGAAAGCTTTACACCATACTCATTGACCACAAGTGTCTCTGACTGTTGAGACAGCTTCTGGTATTGAGCACGACCTTTCTGTTTTTCTCGTACTTTAAGTACCACCTTATTCGCCGGTGTACCCGTCACTTGAATCGTTGCACGGATAATGTCCGTCAAGCGGCGCTTGGCCTTCTCTTCGGGAATGTCCTTAGGTGCGGCGTACTCTTGAATAACCAACTGGTCTAGGTAAACGTCAATTGCAACGTTATAGTCAGGCAAATCCGCATCGTAAACGCGGTAGCAATCTAGTTTCTCTTTACGCGCCCACTTACCAATCTTAGCGATGTTCTTTTTCAGTCTGTTTGAAAAATCCGGTGCAACCAATGATTCTGTGACATTGTCACTTGAGTCTTGAGCAGCTCGCTCACTAATAGAATAGTTCTTCTGGTGACACGGTAACGCACCATTGTTCAATTTGAACTGCTTGTCTGCTCTCATACGCAAACAGCTCAGCAATTCATCTGAACTAGAGAAAATTGATGCCTGACATCCACCAAATTGCGATTTTAGCTGTGCGCCAAATGCGGTGTATAGAGCGATTAAACCAGGATGAGTGCCTAAACGTTCACCGTATGGTGGGTTACAAACAATAACCCCTGCTTCGAATCCTTCTGGTCGCATAATCTCTGCGGCGTCACCCTGTTTGAACTCAATCAATGAATCAACGCCAGCTCGACGTGCGTTATCTTGAGCTGTTTTTAGTACACGAGCATCGTTATCAAAGCCGAAAAACTTAGTGTCAATTTTTTTGACACCACGACGAGCCTGCACTGAAGCTTCAGATTTAATCTCTGCCCAAAGCTCTGGTTCAAAATCATCTAAAGACTCAAAGCCCCACTTAGCACGGTTCACACCTGGAGCCATGTTAGCAGCCATCATCGCTGCCTCGATAAGTAATGTACCTGAACCACACATTGGGTCTAGTAATGGTTTATCCGCACTCCAACCACTTCTGAGGATGATTGCAGCGGCCAACGTTTCGCGTAGAGGCGCGCGACCCGATTCTGTACGATAGCCACGTTGGTGCAAACCACCACCTACCATATCTAGGCCAAGGATGGCTTTGTCCTTGTGCAGGCGCACATGGACACGAAGATCGGGTTGATCTTTACTGATCGAAGGACGAGGTAGATTCTTCTTCTCATAACAATCCACTATGGCATCTTTGACCTTCATTGCACCGTACTGGCTATTGCGGATTTCGCGGTTAGTACCATTGAAATCAACGACGAACGTCTTAGAACTGTGGAATTGATTAACCCAGTTCACTGAAGAAGAGGCAAGATAGAGATCCATATCATCGTTACAGGTGAACTCTGAGAGTACACGCACAAAACGGGATGCCAAACGACTCCATAGGCAGCAACGGTAAATCTGCTCGTTGCTCGCCTTGAAGCGAACACCAGCTTGTACTGGCTTAGCGTCGTTGATCCCTAGCTTAGTTAGCTCATCAACCAATAGGTTTTCTAAACCATTGGACGTAACCGCAAGATATTGATGCATAGTGATGTTTTTATTCTGTAGAAAATGACCCCGCATTATACCTGACATCATCACTTTATCGTTAGTTCATTCCAGAATTTCCCATCAATTATCTCTTTAAACGTTCATTTACTCGCCTCTTCATCGTTTGTAGCCAAATTTCACTAGGCAAACTTTTCGAAAACTCATCCAACGAAAAATCAAGCCCTCTGACCGAAGTGAATACTTATTCTCATGAAAATTGGTCTACACCAAGCCCACTTTTTAATGAAATTAAGTTACAATTTTCAGCTAAATGAGGAATTTACGTGCACTTGTATGCGCTAGAGGTGTTCTAGTGAGTAAAAATCAATCGCTTCGTTCGGTTAAAATTTGTACAAGAATCACATTTAATTGACTGCCAGGTCGTATCAACCCAGCCAAATTTTAGGCAAAAAAATGCCAGCGTTGAGCTGGCGGGAAATGAAACAAAGGAACGATAACTAATTTATGTCAGCTAACCAAAGCGATTGGCTGAGCATGGAAATGATGGTTGCAGACCACGAGACGGTCATGCATAACTTTAATCGCTTGTCCAAATTGAAGGCTTTTAGCGCCATTTAAAGCGAACTCTTCCAAACATACGTACGCACATAAACTGGCACACTCTCCCACTTCAAGAACGATAAAATATCCGTCGCTGTAGGCGTTGCTTAGACGAATTAAGTCACCCTCTTCTGGGGTCATCTGTCCGTCGGACAGATTATCGAAAAACCAGCTCTTAGGTTGTACAGGTTTATGAAAGCGCTTTGCTGCGACACAGTACAAAGCTAACTCTGCTTGTCTAGGTTCACTTAAACCTAATAGTGTGATTTGCTCTTTGTAAGTTTGAAATGCAGACGCATCATCAACTGAGAATTCATTGACGCCAATTGCGCAATCGACAATCAGCTTACGTGGAAGGTTGGTCTTGAATACCATATCATCACCCAGATCCAACATCAGATGCTGTTCTGCGTCATCATAGTACCAAGTCCATTTGTCATTGGGTTTAAGCATCGTTCCATCTCTGTATTGTTGTGTGAAATTAGGTAAACGCTTAATTACCTTTCCAAGTAATATCTGGATTTTATTAGTTCAGAGATGAAAAAAAAGAGGAAATGAAAACTCATTCCCTCTCAATTAATGCTGTTTGTTCGGCGTATTGATTTAGTGACAATGTCACTAAGCCTTTAAACTTTAGAGATTTTTTACAATATCGCGTACTAGGCTTGGGCCGTGATAAATGAAACCAGAGTAAACCTGAACCAGCTGAGCGCCAGCCATCATTTTTTCTTTTGCTGCAACATACGAATCAATACCACCAACACCAATTACTGGGATCTGATCTTGTAATTCTTCATGTAAGCGGCGAACCACTTCAGTACTACGCAGTTGCACAGGACGACCACTTAGCCCCCCTGCTTCATTAGCATGCTTCATACCCTCTACAATAGAGCGATCTAATGTAGTGTTGGTAGCAATGACTGCGTCAATCTTGTTATTGAGCAGTGATTGACAGATCTGTTTGATCTCGTCATCGCAAAGATCCGGCGCGATCTTCAGTGCCAGCGGGACATATTTGCCGTGTTTTTCGGCTAACTCTGCCTGTTTAACTTTTAGCTCTGATAATAATTCATCCAGAGCTTCACCATATTGCAACGAGCGCAATCCCGGCGTGTTTGGTGATGAAATGTTTACCGCGATATAGCCGGCATACTCATAGACTTTTTCCATACAAATTAGGTAGTCTTCAGCACCTTTTTCAATCGGAGTATCTTTGTTTTTGCCGATATTGATGCCAAGCACACAGTCGAACTTAGCTTTCTTCACGTTCTCAACTAAGTTGTCAACGCCTAGGTTGTTGAACCCCATACGGTTGATAATGCCTTCCGCTTCAACCAGACGGAACAAACGTGGCTTGTCATTTCCAGACTGAGGTCGCGGTGTGACGGTCCCTACTTCAACAAAGCCAAATCCCATCGCATCAAATGCTTCAATGCATTCGCCGTTTTTATCTAAACCTGCTGCCAAGCCGACTGGATTACGAAATGTTAAACCCATGCATTCGACGGGACGGTGTGGTAACTGCTGGCGATAAAGAAGATCGAATGGTGTGCCAGTAAAACGTTTGAAGTTTTGAATTGCAAGATCATGTGCCTTTTCGGCATCAAGTTGGAAAAAGCCAGTTCTGGCTAGACGGTAAAGCATTGTGCCTCCGAAAGAAAAAAGCCCCGTGTAAACGGGGCTGTATTATTAAATGTTTTACCGATTAATTCAACGAATTATAGCAATCGTTTACTCATTTGCTGAACAATTCAAGTTAAGCAACATCAGTTCACGTAGCGCTACCGAGAATTTTGCAAATTCATGCACTGAACCTACTTTAAATTCATTGAGGATATTTTCCCAACGATGTAGCGATACTTCATTTGTCACGATCCACTCATCAAGCGCTTTCATCACATCGAAATCTTCCGGTGCACAAGCACAGCTGAGAACTTGACCTGTTAGCTGACGTTGTTGCCAATCTAGATCTTCACGGAAAGCGGCACGTGCCAGTGCTTGCCAGTGGTTGTCTACTGCTTGGCCATTAATCTGTTTCAAGAACCAGTGCAGTGACAAACGATCGCCTAGGTTGTAGTACAGTTTTGCACTTTGTTCGACAGTTTTGCCTTTTTCACGCGCCACTGTGGAAATATCCAGTACTGAGTACAAACTAGAGAGACGAGCAACATAATTCGCAAGTTCTGCTTCAATACCCTGCTCGATCCAGTCTTGAGCCATTTGGTTGTGCTCTTTCACTTCGGAAGGAACAAGCATATCATCCAAGTGTTGCTTGATGGTTTCTACATCAGATTGGTAAAGCTCTATCAGAGATTTAACGCTCTGACGTCCGCTGCGGTTACGCAAGATCCAGCGAGATAGACGACGTAGAGTACGGCGTACGTAGAACATCATGTCATACTGAGCAACCGTTAATGCGTCGTTGTCTAGCTTACGGATATGTTCGAGAACTTGGCCAAGACCGAAGATTTCACGTGATGCAACATAAGCGTTAGCAATATCAACGACATGTGCTCCGGTTTCTTCTTGAAGACGAGTGACAAAGTTGCACCCCATCTCATTCACCATCTGATTTGCTAACGCAGTAGCAATAATTTCAGAGCGTAGAGGATGGTTAACCATTTGCGCTGAATAGTTACGGCGTAACTCGATTGGGAAATAATGAGTTAACTGCTGCGCATGGAATTCATCATTGGCGATGTCTTCGTGCACCAGTTCTTCTTTAAGCACCATTTTACCATACGCAACTAACACAGCTAGCTCTGGACGAGTTAGAGCCATACCTTGTTTTTCGCGTTCGATTAGCGTCTCATCATCAGGGATGTACTCAAGTGCACGGTCAAGGTACCCTGCTTTTTCCATTGTATGAATAAAGCGAATTTGCTCTTTGACTAAAGAAGTGCCTTGCTGTTCAGTCACCGAAATCGATTCTGACTGACAGTAAGCATCTTCCAGAACAATCTGACCCACTTCATCTTCCATCGACTCAAGGATCTCGTTGCGCTGTTTAACAGTAAGATCACCATTGGCAACCAAACCATTTAGGAAGATCTTGATGTTAACTTCGTTATCCGAACAGTCTACACCGCCAACATTGTCGACGAAGTCCGTATTGACACGACCACCAGTTAGAGCGTATTCAATACGTCCCAACTGAGTCATACCCAAGTTACCACCTTCACCCACAATCTTAGCTTTCAGATCGCGGCCATCGATACGCAATACATCGTTAGCACGGTCGCCAACATCCGTATGCGTTTCGGTCGATGCTTTAACGTAAGTACCGATACCACCATTCCATAGAAGATCCACTTCCATAGATAGAATCATTTTGATCAATTCACTTGGTGCGACTGACGTTTTCTTGGTACGCAGCATTTTCTGGATTTCAGGCGTCAGTGCAATTGATTTTGCGCTACGCAAGAAAATACCACCACCCTTAGAAATAAGATCCGCGTTGTAATCTTCCCAGCTAGAGCGAGGTAGATTAAACAGACGATTACGCTCTTCCCAGCTTGTTGCTGAGTCTGGATTAGGATCAATAAAGATGTGCATGTGGTTAAATGCCGCTTGGAGACGGATATGTTTAGATAGCAACATACCGTTACCAAACACATCCCCTGCCATATCACCAACACCAATAGCGGTAAAGTCAGTGGTCTGACAGTTTATGCCCATTTCACGGAAATGACGTTTGACCGATTCCCAACCACCTTTAGCAGTAATACCCATGGCTTTGTGGTCGTAGCCATTTGAACCACCGGAAGCAAATGCATCACCAAGCCAGAAGTTGTACTCTTCTGACACAGAGTTAGCCAAATCTGAGAAAGTCGCTGTACCTTTATCAGCGGCAACAACCAAGTATGGATCGTCCTCATCATGACGAACAACATTCTTAGGATGAACAACTTCACCTTCAATGATGTTGTCGGAAACGTCTAGTAATGCACAGATGAAACGTTTGTAACAACGTTGACCTTCAGCAAAAATCTCATCACGTCCGTTAAGCGTGTGCTGACGTTTACAAACGAAACCACCTTTAGCGCCGACAGGAACAATGACCGTGTTCTTAACTTGCTGAGCTTTAACCAATCCCAAGATTTCAGTACGGAAATCTTCTTGACGATCAGACCAACGTAACCCACCACGTGCTACTTTACCGCCACGCAAGTGAACACCCTCGATATCAGGTGCATAAACAAAGATTTCAAACGCAGGTACCGGTTGAGGAATCTCTGGAATCTCGGTTGGTTTCATCTTCAACGAAAGCCAAGGCTTAAACTGCTTGTTATCGTCGACTTGATAGTAGTTAGTGCGTAGTGTTGCCGTGATCATTTCCATGTAACGACGGATGATCCGATCGTCGTCCAAGCTCTCGACATGATCAAGTTGCTCTGTGATATGAGCAATCAGTTCACTTTGCCCTTTCTGGCTACCTTTGAATTTTGGTTCAAAACGTTTAGTAAATAGATCAACTAGACCTTTCGCCAAATCAGGATAATGGCTAAGAGTATCCTCGATGTATTGTTGACTAAATGGGAAGCCCACTTGACGCATGTAGCGAGCATAAGCACGCAAGATCGAAATTTCGCGACCTGTCAATGAAGCGCCAAGCACTAAGCGGTTAAAGCCATCACTCTCTAGTTCGCCTGCCCAGATAGCAGCAAAAGCTTGTTGGAAGCGATCTCGAGCTTCACGAAGATCAACACTCTTTTCGCTCTTATGAAGCATTGAGAAGTCGAGGATCCAGAATACTTGACCGTTCGTTTTGCGAACTTCATAAGGCGACTCACCAATCACTCTTAAGCCAAGGTTTTCTAACATTGGCATCACATCAGAAAGGTGGATTGGCTCATCACGGTGGTATAGCTTTAGACGGACAGACTTCGAATCCGCCGCCAACTCTTGCGGACGATAAAAAAGCATTCCAAGTTTGTTATCATCACTGAGTTTTTCTAGACGTTCAATATCCGCAACTGCCGAGCCAGGCATAACATCTTCTTTGTACGAACGAGGGAAAGCACGAAGGTATTCTTTCGCTAAAGGCAGGCCTTTACTCTCACCAAAGTTCGCTACGATCGCTTCTGATAAACGATCATCCCAAGTTGAAGATGCTTCCATTAAATTTTGCTCAATCGTTTTGACGTCTACGCCCATGTTGTTGTTATCAACACGAACAATGTAATGTGTACGAGCGAGAGGGCTCTCTGAGAAGTAGGTAGTAAATTCGACTTCTTGTTCACAGCCAAAATACTGTTTCAATATGCGCTGTGTTTGACGGCGAAGTTCTGTGTTGTAACGATCTTTTGTCACATACACCATACAACTGAAGAAACGACCAAACGGGTCTTTGCGAACGAACAGACGCAGCAGATCGCGATCTTGCATCTGAACAACACCCATACCGACTTCTAGCAACTCTTCTTCTTTTGCTTGAAGTAACTCATCTCTTGGGTAGTTTTCTAGAATATTGTGAAGTGCTTTGTAAGAGTATGATCCTTCGCGATAGCCACTCGCTTCAAGAATACGGCCTACCTTTTCACGGATCAGAGGGATACTCGCAACACTTTGGTTGTACACCGCTGACGTGTATAGACCTGTGAAGCGATGCTCACCAATCACCTTGCCGTTTTCATCAAACTTCTTGATGCCAATGTAGTCAGTATAGGCAGGGCGATGGATGCGTGAAGGTTGGTTACCTTTAGTGACGATCAATAGGAAAGGTTTCTTCGCTTCTAGTCGTGCAGAATCAGGGAAGTCCGAAAGTTTGACAGTACGAACACGGTCACGGCTTGCAAACAAACCAAGTCCTTTATCCGCAGTAGGTCTAAGCTCTGTATCACCATCGACAGTAACAAGATCGTATTCTTTGTAACCCATGAAGGTAAAGTTATGACTGCCTAACCAGCGTAGGAACTGGATAGATTCATCATAACGATCACGCTGAATCTCAATCTTACCCTGCTGCGCCTCAACTTTTGTGGTCACTTCTTCTAATTTTTCGACCATCAGTAACCAGTCTTGAACAACCAAGCCGGTGTCGTTAAGAATGCTCAACAGCTCTTCTTTAAGTGCCGCCATCGCTTCTTTGTCACTCAGACGGTCAACTTCAATATGGAAGAGAGATTGAAGTCCGCCCTCACCTTGGTTAATACCGGTAATCGCCCCTGTCTTAGAACGAGCGATTTGAGTCGGACCATGAAGCATTAAGTGTGATGAAAGATCCAAGCGGCTTAGTGCCATTTTTACTGAGTCGACCAAAAATGGACTATCAGGTACCACAATCTCAACGATTGTATGCGTTGATTGCCAGCCTTGGCGACTTACGGTTGGATTAAAAACTCGAACAGAAATCTCGTCAGCTTTTTTCTCATTGATATGGTGCCAAAGTGACACTACTGCGCCATACAAGTCAGATTCGTTACGGTCGACCAAATCGTCCTGAGAAATGTTGCTAAATAAATGTTGAGCAAGTTGGGTGACTAGGGGTTGATGAGCAAGCTCGAGTTTGTCTTGAATAAGTTTGTAAACTTTTTCAAGCAGAACCGGCATCAATGTTTCACGCGCGGTCATAATCACACTCCACAATTAGAATTGTATGTATTTTGGGGATGTTGTAAGCATAGTGCTTAACACGGGTAATGCCGCTTTATTGTAAAAGCTTTATTGATAAATAGTTAATTCTTTTGGGAGTGGTAGGAGGTGAAATGTTTGATAATGTGACTGATGTTCTATTTAAACTTCTATAAAATCAGTTGCTCACAGAAGTTCTAACTCTAAAAACTTATTATTTTGGTCAGTTGTTAATCTAAAGCGCCCTTTTAGGCCAATTTGACTAAGAAAAGGCCTGAAACGCGATGCAGGCAATTGTAGGCGTAAGCCATTGTCAGTCACCACTAAAACATTGCTTGCTGCCCCACTGTAGTGTGCGAGAAAAGTATGATAACTGATGTTGAGAGTAAAATAGTAATGCTTCATGAAATCGGTCAAAAAAGTCACGTTTTATCTGACAGTGATAGATAACTGTATAAATAAACAGTAGCACTAAAAAGTGCTACTGTTTTCGCCATATTGATTAAGATTCCAACGCTTTGGTCACTTTTTCAAACAGGTCTTTAGCCAGATTATCCATTGATTTTAATGCCTCTAGTTCCATTTTGATAAGCTCTTGGCGAGCAGTATCGTACTTACGGAACTTCAACAGCGGATCGATTAGACGAGAAGCTACCTGCGGGTTACTACTATTTAGCTCGCGTAAGATCTCCCCCGCAAACTGATAACCTTCACCAGATTTTGCATGGAAGCGTACTGGGTTCATATTGAGGAAAGAACCAATTAGGCTACGAATACGGTTAGGGTTTTTAAGACTAAACGCTTCGTGTTCCATCGTCTTCTTGATCGCCTCAAGTGCATCTTGCGCTGGATTGGTACCTTGTAAAGTAAACCACTTATCCATCACAAGACCATCATGTTTCCACTTATCGCTGTAGTCTTGCATTAATGCTTCACGACATTCTAACTGTGCACTATTCGCGGCACTCATTGCTGCAATGGTGTCAGTCATGTTATTAGCCTCAGCGTATTGCGTCTTGGCAAGTTCGTTACCCTGCTCGGCGTAAGCCAAAAAGCCTAAAGCTGTGTTTCGAAGAGAGCGTTGGCCGATTGCCGCATGTTCGATAGAGTACTCGGCTTGCTTAGAGCTATGATAAATCGCACTCAGCTCATCATTCAATTCAGTAGCGAGAATTACTTTCAATGCTTTCAGCACCTTAGCAATCGCATCGACATCCACCTGCTTGTACCAACCTAACACTTCATTGAAACTTGGTAGAGATAGCATCTCTGCAATGAATGCTGGTTCAAGGTCACTAGACAGAAGTACACCGCGGAAAGCGTCAATGACCGCCTCAGCAAGTTTAACCTCGCCACCAGCTTGAACATTTTCGACATTCGTACGAATGTACTTGGCAAGAAGCATTTGTCCTGCATCCCAACGAGCAAACTCGTTGCGCGCATGAACCATCAAGAAAATCAGCTCTTCATCACTGTAATCATATTCCAGTTTTACTGGCGCAGAGAATTCGCGTAGCAATGAAGGAACAGGGTTTTCAGCAACGTCTTCAAACACAAATGTCTGCTTCGCTTCAGTCACATCAAGAACATTACCAACAACAGATCCGTTACAGCGTAACTCAATCACCTCTCCATTTACCGCATAGAGCTCGACATCAAAAGGAATATGCAGGGCCTGCTTTTCTGCTTGATCCTGAGTTGGCTCCGTCGATTGCTCAACCGTCAATGTGTAGGTTTTTGCTTGTGCATCGTACTCGCTCGCTACGCATAATGTTGGTGTTCCAGACTGGCTATACCATAAACGGAATTGCTTAAGGTCAACACCGCTTGCATCTTCCATCGCTGAGACAAAATCTTCACAAGTCGCGGCCGTACCGTCGTGGCGTTCAAAGTACAGCTTCATGCCCTTTTGGAAACCCTCTTCACCAAGCAAGGTATGCATCATACGAATCACTTCACTGCCTTTTTCGTAAACCGTCAAAGTGTAGAAGTTGTTCATTTCAATCACTTGATCTGGGCGGATCGGATGAGACATCGGGCTGGCATCCTCAGCAAACTGAGGACCACGAATGATTCTTACATTGTTGATACGATTCACAGCACGAGAGCCAAGATCTGAAGAAAATTCTTGATCACGGAATACTGTCAAACCTTCTTTAAGGCTCAGTTGGAACCAGTCGCGACAAGTTACACGGTTCCCAGTCCAGTTATGGAAATATTCATGACCAATGACCGCTTCAATGCCTAAATAATCAGTGTCAGTCGCTGTTTTCTCATTCGCTAATACGAACTTAGAGTTGAAGATATTTAAACCCTTGTTCTCCATCGCTCCCATGTTAAAGAAATCGACCGCTACAATCATGTAGATATCCAAGTCATATTCAAGGCCGAAACGCTCTTCGTCCCACTTCATCGAGTTGATCAATGACGTCATCGCATGCGGAGCACGATCTAGGTTGCCCTTATCAACAAAAATTTCGAGTTCAACATTACGACCAGATTGAGTTACGTATTTGTCACGTAGTACATCGAAATCACCAGCGACCAAAGCGAACAGGTAAGCTGGTTTTGGATGAGGATCTTGCCACTGCACCCAATGACGTCCGCCTTCTAACTCTCCTTGCGCAATACGGTTACCATTGCTGAGTAAGAATGGGTTGTGCGCTTTATCTGCAATCACTTTCGTGGTGTATTTAGCTAGAACATCTGGACGATCCATGTAGTAAGTGATTCGACGGAAACCTTCCGCCTCACACTGAGTACAGAAAGCCCCACCCGATTTATACAGACCTTCTAGAGCGGTATTAGCTTCAGGATCAATTAAGGTCACAATCGTCAGAGTGAACTCAGATGGAAGCTGATGAATTTCTAATCCACCTTCAATTTCTCTGTAGTCTGACCAAGCTTCACCATTGACGGCGATACTTTGTAACTTGAGTTCTTCTCCGTCTAGGCGAAGTGTTGTTGCATCTTTAAGTTGCTTAACTTGAGAAACCGCGGTTACTGTCGTCTCGTTATCGTAGAGATCAAAGGTCAAATCAATATCAGTGATGGTGTGTGATGGTGATTGATAATCTTTGCGGTACTTGGCTTGAGGAGTCTGAGCCATGTCGAAATCCTTCTGACTGAATGCATCTGAACATTGCGCTGTAAAAGTCTAGCGCAGTAATAATAAAGTTCGGGAATTTTCCCGTTACAATTTGCGTATTAGCTTACAACTCTGGATATAAAAAAACGAGGTTCGATGTCGAAATACCTCGTTTTTTCTCTATTGTTGACATAAAAATCAAACTGTTTGTCTATTTAGTCAGCAAGGGGCACATTTCTCTACCACGCTTTATCAACGGATTCGATTTAATACGGCATACAGCGCGCCTTCTTCCATTTCCAAAGTCAGCGAATCTCGGTTCAGCGTGTATCGTGTTTCATGTTCACCATTTTCATAGAGAAGCACCAAGTGCTCGCCCTCTGTATAGTAAACACCTTTGTGTATCGCCTCATCGCCATCATCATTACTCACCCGGAACATAAAGACAAAATCTGGCTGTAAAATCAGATCCAACTTTTGTACGTCGCTGGCAAGAATATCATCGCCACCCAAATGTGCACTCGACCACATACCAGCCAATGCGTTGGACAACGCTTTAGTGAAAGTAACGCCATTTAAACTGAGTAAATTGTGATTGGCTGAATACTCATACATTTGAGGCTCTGAAGTATTCAATCCAAGAACCAAAGTATCTTCATTGGCTGTGTACAACCCTTCCCAGTGGTCGACTGAATAGTCCCTTTTCTGAATATCAATCTTAAAACTATAGTTTGAATCCAGCGACAGCTTGATCGCTAAAAAGTTTTCCTGCGACTGTTCAGGGTTAGGATTAACGAGGTACCAGTCTCCTAGCAGAAACGGTTGGTCGAACTGAGTTAAATCGCTGTTGTCTTTCACTCCATCAGCGAGCACCGAAAGGCTAAAAATTAATGATATTAGAGCTAACAATCTCATCACGTGCTCCTCACTCTTTTCTTTAAGCTTAGGCACGTCAGGTATATTTAGCTAAAAAAATTGATCTTTATCACAATATTTTATTGTATAAAAAAAGCGAGCCCAAATGACTCGCTTTTTAATTGATTGATTTCAATTAAGATTTAATCATATCAACCATTATCGCTACCGATTCGCTAAGGTAGGCATCCGGCGATTCATAATCTTTAGGGATATCATCCAGTGTCTTATACGGCTCTTGACCTGCTGCTTTTTGTCTCTCATTAATTCGAGTTAAACGGCGCGCGTCTGCTGCATCGGTTTCCGCTTTACGTGTTTTCTCGTTGAGCGACAAAGAGTTATCGTCTTTCTCTGCCTTGTATTTTTCAATATCTTCGGCCACAAAACGAAACTCTAGGTCCTTAGCAATACGAGTTTGGTGGTTAGCGGCAAGCTTACCAATCAATGCCTCATTACGCTGTAACATTTCGTATTTAGCTTTGTCAATACGATCCCAAGGCAGTGCATTGTCTTCTACCGACTCACCCGTTTCGCTTGGATCTATCGCTGTAGGGAACGCAATATCTGGGGCGACACCCTTGTTTTGTGTACTACCACCATCAATACGATAGAACTTTTGGATGGTATACTGAACGTAACCCAACTCTTTGTCGAAAAGATCGTAGATATGGTTTAGCGAACGATGTTGCTGAACCGTTCCCTTACCGAAAGAGTTTTCACCCAAAATAATGGCACGCCCATAGTCTTGCATTGCCGCAGCAAAAATCTCTGAAGCGGAAGCACTATAGCGATTAATCAATACCGTTAATGGACCGTCATAACTGATCTTACCGTCGGTATCACTATTGACGTTGACTCGACCATAACTGTCTCTCACTTGGACAACAGGGCCGCTAATGATAAACAAACCGGAAAGTGCTGTTGCTTCAGTGAGTGCACCGCCACCGTTGTTACGAAGATCAACAATGATGCCATCAACACCCTTGCCCTTGAGCTCTTCGATAAGTTTATCGGTGTCTTTTGCAAGTCCGACATAAAAACTTGGTACTTCTAGGACACCAATTTTTTTGCCATCCTTCTCAATCACTTCAGATTTTACCGCTCGGTCTTCTAGACGGATTTTGTCTCGAACGATGGTAACAACATCCGCTTTCGCTTCCTTGCCTTCAGGCAAGATTTGCAGATTAACCTTGGTGCCTTTCGGTCCTTTGATTAGCTGAACAACATCATCAAGACGCCAACCGATGACATCAACGATATCTTCACCATCTTGACCAACACCAATGATTCGATCACCTTCCGCTAGAAGCTTACTATTCGACGCTGGGCCACCAGCCACCAACGAACGGATAACAGTGTAATCGTCTTCCATTTGCAGTACCGCACCAATACCTTCAAGCGACAAATTCATATCAGTTTGAAATTGGTCTGCACTGCGAGGTGAAAGATAGCTAGTATGAGGATCAATCTGACGAGCAAATGCGTTCATGTAGAGCTGGAACGCATCTTCGTTATGAGTTTGACCTAAACGCTTGAGCGCGTTGTTATAACGCTTGCCTAACGTGTCTTTAATCTCATCCCAATCTTTGCCCGTTAACTTTAAGTTCAACGCATCATACTTGACTCGCTTACGCCAAAGTTCATCAAGCTCTGCGGTATCGGCTGGCCATGCGGCTTCACTGCGATCAAGCTCAATGGTTTCATCATTATCGAAACTCATCTCCTGATCGAGGATAGACAAAGCATACTTAAAACGTTCATAACGACGCTTGATTGACAGATTGTAGACATCAAATGCAATCTGGTTATCTCCCGCTTTCAATTGGTCATCGATTCCTGATGTCCATTTTTTGAAAGAGTCGATATCCGCTTGCGTAAAGATATTACGATTGTAATCAAGCATTTCGATATAACGTTCGAAAATAGCTTGAGAAAATTGATCGTTTAGCGAGAAGTGTTTGTAATGAGAACGTGTAAAGCGAGATGTGACACGTTTGCTGGCTGTCTCATGCTGAGCTTCTGGAGTCAGGACTGGTAGGTCCTCTAAACTGATATTTGCTTCTAAAGCATGAGCAGTAGAAGCTGCTAGCAATAAGCTAGCAGCAATCAGCGACAATTTTGAACGGCATTTCATGCGTAGGAGTATCTCCTTTATGCGCGCAAGTGCTCCGCTTTTACAACCATTTGTAGGCCGTTAGTCAGTTGAACACGCACATCTTCCTTATTGATTTCAACGATAGTCGCAGCCATGTTTCCTTTACCCATATTGACGTTTACTTGATTACCAACTTTCACTTCGTCAGCATTCAGAGCACGCGTTTCTACAGGCTTAGCGGCTTTTTGTACTTTATTTTGTTGCGGGCGACGGCCTTGAGGCTTCTTCGCCGCAGGCTTAGCTTTCTCTTTACTTTCTTCGCGAGTTTTAGTCGCTTGCTCTTTACGACGAGCTTGCACTTTAGCTTTGCTTTCAGCTAGTGCTGTTTTTGCGTGTTCTACGTGCTCTTCGTCAAGCTCGCCTGCTGGGTTGCCATCTAAATCTACACGTACTGCACCAGGCTTAACACCGTGAAGGTAACGCCATGATGAAGTGTATTGTCTTAACGCTGCACGAAGTTGAGTTTTGCTTACTTTAGGATCATCGCTTAGACGATCCGCAAGATCTTGAAAGATACCAATTTTAAGTGGTTTAGCTTCACCTTCTAAAGTAAAGCACTTAGGGAAACATTCAGCAATATATGCGATAACTTCTTTGCTGTTTTTTAACTTTTCAGTGTTTTCCATGTGGGTTCCTGGTTATTGCGGTTCATCCGCGAGCATTAAGATTAAATATTTGAGGTATTATAGTGACCTGCAAGCGAAAAACCACACTCAATAGATAATTTATGCCTTGATAGCGTGTGAATTAAGCAGCTTTTCGACTTCCTGCATCAAAAAAGTTAGCCCCTGCTCATCGATTTCATTGAATCGCCCCACTTTCGGACTATCAATATCCAACACACCAAACATTTCACCATCAATCGAAAATGGAATCACGATCTCTGAGTTGCTCGCTGCATCACAGGCGATATGTCCTTCAAACTCATGCACATCATGAACACGCTGAACCGTATTGGTCGCGACCGCGGTTCCACAGACTCCACGCCCTACCGGAATGCGCACACATGCAGGTTTGCCTTGAAACGGGCCAAGCACCAGTTGGTCATCTTTCATTAAATAAAAACCAACCCAGTTTAACTCTTCAAGTTCCATGTTGAGTAAAGCACTGATGTTTGACAAATTGGCGATCAAATCGGTCTCAGATTCGATAAGTGCGATGACTTGTTTGGTTAAGCGTTGATAATGTTCTATTTTCATTTATACATCCATTTGAAAACTAGAGACTTCCACTATGAATCTGCGTACAATTTCGCAAACTACAAATAGTAAGCATTCTCATTATAATGACTAACAATTCCAACACTATTAGCCGTTCTTGGTTGATAACACAAGTAAAACAACACCGCAATAAGCTGATATTTGCCAATGTCATTGCTTTCATCGCCACCTTAATCAGTGTGCCCATTCCATTGTTGATGCCACTTATGGTCGACGAAGTGTTGCTCAACCAACCCGGTACGGGCCTTAAAGTGATGAACCAACTGTTACCTGATTCGATGCAGACAGCAACTGGCTATATCTTTTTGACCCTGCTCTTAGTTGTACTTATGCGTACGGCTAGCCAAGCACTTTCCATCGTACAGAGCCGTCAGTTTACTTTGGTATCTAAAACCATTACGTATCAAATGCGTAGCAAAATGATCGATAAACTCGGCCGTATCAGCATTCGGCAGTATGAGACTCGTGGCTCTGGAGGTATCAATGCTCACTTGATTACTGACATAGAAACCATCGATCAGTTTATTGGTTCGACTCTCAGTAAATTTCTTATCAGCCTGTTGACTGTCATAGGTACTGCAGGGGTTCTTCTCTGGCTAGACTGGCGTTTAGGTCTGTTTATTCTTTTGGTTAATCCGGTTGTAATCTATTTTTCGCGTAAGCTAGGCAGTAAAGTAAAGCATCTTAAAAAGCGCGAAAATCAATCGTTTGAACGTTTTCAGAATCGATTAGTCGAGACCTTAGATGGCATCTATCAACTAAGAGCGGCAAATCGAGAACGGGAATTTCTTAACGAACTAAAAACCCATGCAGACCACATTCGCCAAGATGCAGATAAGTATGCATGGCAATCGGAAGCCGCTGGTCGAGTCTCTTTCCTTCTATTTTTATTAGGATTTGAGTTATTCCGTGCAGTTGCAATGTTAATGGTCTTGTTTAGTGACCTGACCATAGGTCAAATCTTCGCAGTATTTGGCTACCTTTGGTTCATGCTCTCTCCTGTTCAAGAACTGCTTGGCATTCAGTTTTCTTGGTATAGTGCCAAAGCCGCACTGAAACGGATCAATGCCCTATTAGATTTAGAAGAAGAACATCGCCCTCAAAGTAAGGTGAATCCATTTACTGATGATCGAGAAGTCGATGTTGAAATCGACAAGGTGAGTTTTTCTTACAATGATGAAGTACAAGTCCTCTCTAAATTGAGCCTCACCATACCAGCGGGTAAAAAAGTGGCGCTGGTCGGTTCCAGCGGCGGGGGCAAGTCAACATTGATCCAGTTGCTTATCGGTGTGTATCAGCCTAACTCCGGCTATATCCGCTACAATGGTCAAGCGACAAATGATATCAGTTTTGAAATAATTAGAGAGCAAATTGCCGTTGTATTACAACAGCCTATACTCTTTAATGACACTTTAAGGCATAATCTGACACTAGGCACAGAATATGATGACTTATCTTTATGGCGTGCGCTTGAAGTTGCGCAGATGCAAGATGTCATCAGTCAACTCAGTGATGGACTTGATACGCAAATAGGCCGCAATGGTATTCGGCTGTCAGGTGGACAACGTCAGCGCCTAGCGATTGCGAGAATGATATTGAGTAATCCTAAGTTTGTCATTTTGGATGAAGCGACGTCGGCACTCGATACTGCAACAGAAGCCGCATTGCATAAAGCGCTTACCGAGTTTCTACGTGGTCGCACAACATTAATTGTCGCGCATAGATTGTCCGCGGTTAAACAGGCAGATTTGATCTACGTACTTGAAGACGGTCAAGTATCTCAAGCAGGTACTCATGGAGAATTGGTTGAACAGCAAGGCTTATATCAAACCTTATACGGCAACGTGCAAAGTCACGCTTAGGCCCTTTTCTCATGCCAAAAATATAGAGGGGCTGCGATGAACGCCCCTCAGCTCTTGCATGCTCATGACTCCAAGCCAACCAATATTAGGCTTTGCCACGGCTGTGAACTACCCGTTGACCTTGTCTCTGTGGAGAGAGGCAAAAGCGCCTACTGCCCTAGATGCAATAGTCATCTATACCGAGGGGGGAATCCTTCTCTGTCAGGCAATTTAGCGATTGCAATAACTTGCCTTTTACTGTTTGTTCCTTCGCACTTTTTCGAGTTTATAAGCATTCGTCTTTTCGGCGTGATGATTCCTGCGACTTTACCCTCAGGCGTATTGGCACTTTTTCAAGAAGGTTTTGTACTCCTGTCACTGCTTATTTTCTTTTGCAGTTCGATAGCGCCCCTTTTGTTGTGTAGTTCGGTTGTCGCGGCGCATATCGCGCTGAGCAAAGGCTCGTTTCGTTTGCTCAAGAGTTCGCTGTCAATTATTGACTATGTCAAAGCGTGGGTAATGATTGATGTCTTTCTTGTTAGCATCGCCATTTCGTGTTTCAAACTCCAAGATTACTCGGATATCTACGTTGGACCGGGCTTGATTGGTCTAGTGCTGCTGCAAGTCTCTACCGTACTACTGGTGACACGAGTAAACGTGCGCCGATACTGGGAAGTGTTTCATGCGGAAGAGCAATACGCGTTGTCAGAAAAAACGCTTCACTGCCATCACTGTCACCTTTCTCAACCTGAAGGGACGGAATGCTTGCGTTGTAAAAGCCCTATCCATCATCGCAAACCGTACTCGATTCAAAAAACATGGGCTTATCTCATCGCCGCCAGTATTGCGATATTTCCTGCTAACATCATTCCAATTTCAATTTTATTAACTAACGGCAAACGCTTAGAAGATACCATTTTTTCTGGCGTTGCTTCGCTAGTAAATAGTGGAATGACTGGCATCGCCATCATCATTTTTGTTGCCAGTATCGTGGTTCCCGTTGCCAAGATCCTAGGGCTGTCTTACCTGTTAATGGCGATACAGTTCAAACGCAAGATTTACCACAAACACAGAATGCGCATCTATTTTGTCATTAAATGGATTGGTCGCTGGTCGATGATGGATCTGTTTGTCATCTCGATCATGATGACATTAGTTGATAGAGGCCAAATTCTCGACTTTACACCAGGCTATGGCGCGGTCGCATTTGGTATTGTAGTTGTGCTCACCATGTTAGCCGCAGAAAGCATGGATCCGAGACTAATTTGGGACAATTACCCAGAAGAATTTGATAGAAAAGAGTCGTTAAATGAGTAACCCTTCTCCCACACAAAACTCATATTCCCCGCATATCAAGCGTAATAAAGGAATATCACCACTTTGGCTGCTACCAATCTTAACTATGGTACTGGCAGGATGGCTGGTGTTCAAAGCCGTGCAAGATGCCGGGCAACGAGTCCAGATCTACTTCTCTGATGCACAAGGCTTGATCGCAGGAAGAACCACCATCCGCTATCAAGGCTTAGAAGTGGGCATGGTGAAAGACATCAATTTGTCCCCAGACTTACAGAGTATCTACGTCGATGCGGACATCTACCCACAAGCCACGAAATTGCTGACCAAAGAAGCGCGTTTCTGGTTGGTCAAACCCACAGCGAGTCTGTCTGGGATTTCTGGCCTTGATGCACTTGTTTCGGGTAACTATATCGCGATTTCTCCAGGTAATAACCCTTCCGAGCCTGAGACCAAGTTTACCGCTCTAGAGCGTGCTCCCTCCGATTTACTGGCAAACCAAGGGCTTAATATTTCACTAAAATCGAGAGACTTAGGCGGTATCTCGGTCGGTTCACAAATCGTTTATCGAAAGATACCGATTGGTGAAGTGTATAGCTATCAGCTTGACCGTGATTCGAAAAACGTCATCATCCAAGCCTCGATACGCGATGAGTATCGCCACATCATCACCGACGATAGCCGCTTCTGGAACGTCAGTGGTATTGGTGCCAACATAGGATTCGAAGGGGTTGATGTAAAACTGGAAAGTTTCAGTGCTCTGCTTGGAGGCTCTATTGCTGTCGACTCACCTGATGGTGGTGAGCCTGTTGCAGATAACTCTCAGTTTAAACTCTATCCAGATTTAAAAACCGCTGGTCGAGGTATCGCAATAAAGATTGATTTACCAGATGACAACAAGATCAACGCTTCTGGCGCACCAATCATGTACCGTGGTATCGAGATCGGACAGATTACAGATTTAGAGTTGAGTCAAGGTAGAGAGAACATCGTTGCTTCTGCAGCAATCCAGCCTGCTTTTAGTGACATGCTGACAACGGGTAGCCGCTTCATTCTTGAAGAAGCGAAAGTCTCTCTATCGGGAGTAGAAAACATCGCTAACATCGTAAAAGGTAACTTCCTGACCGTGGTTCCTGGTGACGGCGAGCGTTCACGACATTTTAGCGCAGTAAGAAAAGACGACTTCAAACGCCAACAAGCCCACTCTGTCTCACTTCAATTAGTGTCAGACAATTCGTTTGGACTCGATCAGGGTGCCAACATCCTCTACCGTGGTATCAGCGTAGGTTCGGTAACGCAAGTGAGCCTAGTTAACGACAAAGTGCAGCTAGATGCGCTAATCGATAGCGACTATGCGCACCTTATTAAGTCTCAAAACCGCTTCTTCGTGACAGGTAGCGCCAGTGCCGAATTGACTGAATCAGGCTTGAATATTACCGTGCCACCAGCAAAACAGCTTCTAACGGGTTCTATTAGTTTCGTTAGTGAAGGAAAAGCTCAGCCACAGGCGCAATACACGCTCTATCAAAACAAATCACTTGCAGAACTCGCTAAGTACAATATCTCAGGTTCTACCAAGTTGACCCTTTTTGCTAACGAATTACCTTCGATCAGTAAAGGCAGTCCTCTGTTGTATCGAAATCTGCAAGTGGGTAATGTTGCTGACTTCTATTTGGTCGACGGTGGTGTCATCATCAGCGCGAGTATAGAAAATCAATATAAGCACCTTGTCACTGATCAAACCGTATTCTGGAACCGCTCAGGCGTTGAGATAGATGCAAGCCTTGCAGGCATCAACGTTAAGGCTGCCCCACTCACCTCTTTGATCCAGGGAGGCATTGCATTCGATTCTCTGCCTGGAGTCGAAAATAAGCAAAACGGCAAATGGTTGCTCTACTCAGACTTCAAGACTGCAAGGAAATATGGCCAAGTGATCTCATTGACACTCAATGGCGAAAACACAATCACAAAAGGCACTTCAATCAACTATAACGGAGTAAAAGTTGGTGAGGTCACCTTGGTTATTCCAGACTTCAAACTCAACAGAGTAGAAGTCAAGGCGCGTATATTACCTGAATACACCAATACAATTGCGGTTGCTGGGTCGTACTTCTGGTTACCTAAAGCGCAAGTGGGTCTTAGTGGTGTGAAGAACATTCAAAACCTCCTGGCACAATCGATCAACGTGTTACCGGGTAACGGCAAAGCGACATATGCCTTTGAACTTAACCACCAACAACCGGCGATAAACGGCATTACCTTCACCCTACAAAGTGAATCTCGCGGCTCTATCACTGTTGGTACACCGGTACTCTATCGTGAGATAGAAGTCGGTCAAGTAACCAATGTTCAGTTAGGTGAATTTGCTGATCGCGTCATATCGACCATTGCTATTGAGCCTCAATACGCCTATTTAGTTCGTCAAAACAGTGTTTTCTGGAACACATCTGGCGTCGACGTATCGATCGGTATTACCGGTGCCAATGTTAGAGCCGGCACAATTGATAGTATTGTTCGTGGTGGAATAACTTTTGCGACGCCAGAACAAAAACAATTGGAGCCAATCGCTCGTCAAGGTCAGTCCTTCTACCTATATACCAAAGCTGAAGACAGCTGGCGCACATGGCGTACAGCGATACCAAAACCTTAATCCATGGGAAACGCAGCGAATTCGCTGCGTTTTTTATTGAAATTAGCTATAATCACCGACCGTTTACGCTTGTAGAGACAGAACCTTGCACCAGAACGTATACCTACCAGACGACTTTCTCGCTGAAATGCAATCAATCCTACCCCAAGGACTGAACATGGCGGATTTTATCGCCGCATGTCAGCGCCCATTGCGTAAGAGTATTCGGGTCAACACACTCAAAATCTCAATCGATGAGTTTGTTCAACGAGCACAACACAAAGGATGGCAACTTCAACCTGTACCCTGGTGTGAGGAAGGATTCTGGATTGACGCAGACGAATCGGAAGTCCCGCTAGGTAACTCGGCAGAACACATGTCTGGGCTTTTTTATATCCAAGAAGCCAGCTCTATGATGCCCGTATCCGCTTTATTCTTGGATGACCAAGATGACTTCACCAGTGTGCTCGATATGGCGGCTGCACCAGGCTCGAAAACCACTCAGATTGCGTCAAAGATGAACAACCAAGGTGTGCTCGTTGCCAACGAGTTTTCCGCAAGCCGTGTAAAAGTACTCCACGCTAACATAGAGCGCTGTGGAGTACGTAACGCCGCTCTTAGCAACTTTGATGGTCGTGTGTTTGGTGGCTGGTTGCCCGAGCACTTTGATGCAGTATTGATTGATGCACCTTGTTCAGGTGAAGGTACGGTACGTAAAGACGCAGACGCCATGAAGAACTGGAGTAAAGAGTCGGTCCTTTCGATTTCTGACACACAAAAAGATCTGATTGAAAGCGCTTTTCATGCGTTAAAACCTGGCGGCGTTATGGTCTACTCAACCTGCACGCTCAGTATTGAAGAGAATCAACAAGTATGTCATCACCTTAAAGCGACCTTTGGTGATGCTGTAGAGTTCGATAGCCTCGCTTCCCTTTTCCCTGATGCCGATAAAGCTCTTACCGAAGACGGTTTTCTACACATATTCCCTCAGGTATATGATTGTGAAGGCTTCTTTGTTGCACGTATGCGCAAACTTGCGTCAGTCTCCGCCCCTCAAGTGAAAAAGCGTTTGGGCAAATTTCCGTTTGAGAAAGCGAGCGCTAAAGTACAAGCGGACATTGCTAAACAACTCCACACTCAACTGGAGATTAATTTACCTCAAGCATCTTCTATCTGGTTGAGAGACAACGACGTATGGTTGTTCCCTGATGCTCTTGAACCTATGCTTGGTGAGCTTAGATTCTCCCGAATGGGGATCAAAATTGCTGAAGCCCACAAAAAGGGCTACCGCTGGCAGCATCAAGTTGCAACGGCATTAGCTACTGGTAAAGAGAGAACAGCCCTAGCACTTTCTATTGATGAGGCTCGTGAGTGGTTTATGGGACGTGATGTTCGCCCTGCTGACCTATCCGGTCAAGGTGAAGTGATCGTAACACTCGCTAACGATGTGATTGGATTAGGAAAGTGGGTGGGTAACCGTATCAAGAATGGACTACCAAGAGAGTTGGTCAGAGACAAAAGCTTGTTTTAAGCGGTCATTAAATAGTATGAAATTCTACAAAATCCTAGCGCATTGCCGATCATAAACTACAATTAGGTTATCGATATATACAATATATCAGACAGTTAGCGCAGGCTCTGTAGGAGCCGTTCCCCTAGGCCCAAAGCAGGATCAGCTCTGGGCCTTTTTTTCGGCTTAACAGTCAAACCAATTGTGTTAACTCAGGCGAATGCCCTCTTTCTCAATCACAATTTTACCCTGTTTGTACAGACCGCCGATCGTCTTCTTGAACGTGCCTTTACTAGTACGGAAAGCGGCAAAGATAGCTTCTGGCGATGACTTGTCATTGAGAGGTAAGAATCCACCCTTCTTCTCCAATAAGTCCATCACCTTCTGGCTCAGTTCATCCATCTTGCCAACCCCGATTTTCTGCAGGGACAGGTCGATTTTGCCATCTTCGCGAATATTCTTGATGTAACCTTTAAGTCGCTTACCAATAAATAACTTACCAAACACATCTGATTTAAAAATCATTCCCCAGTGCTGGCCTTCCACAATGGCTTTGTAACCAAGTTCGCTACGCTCTGCGATGATTAAATCAACCTGTTGGTTGCGAGTGTAATTTGCTGGTGTTTTATCCAGCAGTTTATTAAACTTCGTTGTTCCAACAATTCGTCCAGAAGCTTTATCGCTGTAGACATAAACAAGTACGGTTTGCCCCGCCGCAAAACGTGAACGTTGCTCACTAAAAGGTATCAGTAGGTCTTTACCTTTGATACCCCAATCAGCGAAAGCACCGGTAGTGTTGACACCTTCGATCTTCATCAACCCCCATTCGCCGACTTGAGCAACAGGAGTCTCAGTTGTTGCGACTAACTGACTGTCAGAATCAAAGTATAAAAATGCATCTATAACGCTACCAATTTCCACACCTTCAGGTACAAAACGTTTTGGAAGCAAGGTCGTACCGTAATCTCCGGCATCGAGAAATACGCCAAAATCGGCTATTTTTACTACTTCTAAGTGGTTCGTCTGACCAACTTTAATCATTTCAACTGTCTCTTGTTAAATTTGCGGTGATTATAGCGAATCTCTGTTATGCTTGCGCCAGATATTTATACCTTTTTTAGGAGCGTTAATTGATCACTGTTGATAAGCAGGACGGCATCACTCTCAAGATTTCTCATGCGATGGCAGCGACAAAAAAATCGGATTTAGATCTCTATTTTTTCGTACCTGGTGAGCTTGGGCTTTCGCCGGACATCCTTAAAGAGAGTGAATTCTACTATGAGTCGATATCTCAAAAACGCGCTTACTACAGTGACAAAACCCTCCTTCCTCTCGTGCACAGCCGCTTAGCTAAACGAGGTAGGCTCTCTTCAACTCAATACCGTGTCAGTTTGAGTTTGTTCGCCTATCAGTATGTTATCGCGCTAGACAAAGCGGTCAACGAACTCAATAAACACAATACCGAGTCTGTCACTACTGACGAGGTCGACGAAGTCATCAACCTCTCTCTCGATATTCTCAAGAAACTGCGCCGTAGTATTCCTTACGAAGAGAGCTTAAAGCGTTACTACGCCAATATAGACAACTATCTTTCTTGGTACACAGGACAGCGTTTGATGTCGCTTGTCGCACATATGCCTCGTGATAGCGAGTATAAGAGCCTTAAAGAGAGTTTGCTCGCCATTGTAGAAAAAGAAGCAGCGCACCGAAAGCTCAACAATTATAACTCCAAAAGTGTTCGTGATGACGTCATACGACTCAGTAATAAAATGCGCCTATTGCGCCGCCTGATAGAACATCCGGTGGTATTGAAGGAGCGCACGCAGTCGCTGGGTAACAATATGAAGCGAGTCGTTAAAGGCAGTGCAACTGGCTTTGTCATGGTGTTTGTTACCATCACAGCCATTCTTGCTCGTGACTACTGGGGAGAGATCACCGCCTCTTTCATTGTCTTAATGTCATTTGTTTACGCATTAAGGGAAATTTTTAAAGATGACCTGCGTGATGTGATGTGGCGATGGCTTCGCAAAGGCCGCCCAAAATGGCGTAAACTTTACTTAGACCCAACAACCATGAAAGCGGTGGGACAGAAACTCGAATGGCTAGACTATAAGGTTCTCGATAAGTTGCCTGACCGAATTCAGTCAATCCGCAAGAAACGCGTTGTCCAGCGTGAAGAACAAGTGCTTCACTACAGCTCTAAAACTGAAATGTCGACATCGAAGTTTATGAGTGGTTATGAAGAAACGCGTGAGTCTTTGTTGGTTAGCATGCGTGAATTAACTCGCTTGATGGACAAAGGCTCAAATAAGGTTTACATGAACAATAACGGGCAGGTAAGTCGCGAGTCGGTTGAAAAACGTCATCTTATCAATCTGATTGCCAAAGAAGATAATCACGACGGCCAGCCACGCTACTATCGTTGGAAGATCATTCTCAACCGAAGCAAGATCGTCGCAATTGAACAAATTGAAGTGGATGACGTTAGCCATCCATTCTCTTCAATGACAGAGTAAGTAAAAATTCCGCCATAGGTTCATCGCCGTGCAGACTTGGGCAAATGGCGGTAATTTTCACTGCTTGATTGACGCGCTCACCAGTAGCGAAAGTCCTCTCTAGCATGTCATCGATCAACTTGCCATCTTCACAAACGAAATGAACATCTGCTTCGGGACGTTTGAGAAACTGCCCTTCTACTGCTTTAAAGGCTAGTGATACCCTTTTGCCGCACTGCTCAGCTTTACTCATCGCCATAAAACCTCCTGCGACATCAGCCCCGACAGCCAATGCACCAAAATACATACTGTTGAGGTGATTTTTGGTTCTTCTTTTTAGGGGAATTTTGACTTCAACACGCTCGGCATTCAGTTCCAATATCTTTGGCCGAGCCAGCCAAATAAACGGCACTTTAAAAAATCCGAACAGATTGAGATAGAGATTTGCTTTTGAGAGAGCTGACAACATTGAACTAGTCCGACCAGTGAAATTCATCTTAGTTCATAACGAACAACGCCCAATGTCAACATTTCATTAACATTAGGCGTTATAAACAGTGACTTAACAACCAGTTTGAGTTACAACGTCACCAAAACGTCTATCTGTGGATGCTCAACGATGTACTCTTGTAAACGAGCATATTGAACTAACCCATTACTGACTAGAACAATCGGCTTATTGCTGTTCGTCGCCGCGTCGACGGCCTGCTCAATCAGCATCATGACAGCTTCGCTTTCCGGATCAAACAGATACTCCAACTCCTCACTAAGGCGATCAACCCCTAAGGTGAATTGAGCTAAGTTTTCCACATTGATCACCAAGCCATCAAAGTAATGAAGTAATCGCTCTGATAACAACGCGCCCGATGGTACATCAACGGTATAGAGAACTTTCAAACCATTGAGTCCCCTTGGTAAACCTTGTTCTGCGAGTAAGTCGATTACTTTGGCGGCATCAGACAATCCTCTGACAAAAGGTACGACAATTTCAACATCGCAACCTTGCTGCTGCAATGCCTTAATCACCTGACACTCTAGCGTAAACAACTGGACAAATTTCTCATGGGCAAAACGAGAGACACCGCGCAAACCAAGCGCTGGGTTAACTTCAGTTGGCTCAAGCTGTCCCCCCAACAGTGTTCGGAAACTGTAGCTGTCGGCACCACCTAGATCGATGCGTACCGACTGATGTTGTGGCTTCACTGCCGCTAAAATCTGTTCAGTGAGTGTCGATACGAAGTGCAACTCTAGCGTCTGCTCGCCCAAGATGGCATTAATTGATGCCACTTCACTCTCTTCAAGAGATGGCAAAATCGCGGCATGATCGGGATGGTAGAAGACATGTTCTAAAATCATTTCTGACAATGATACAAAAAGGTGCGAACCACTGGTTGCTTGATCAAGCTGAGGAAGTGAATCGCCGAGGTTTAGCGCAGGATGCATACTGCTAGAACGGGTTAAACTCATTACTGCTCCAGGCAAAGGTTTTCGTTGTATTTCTATTCCTCAACATACCTATCGTATGTCGATAATACAAGGGGTTGCTAGCATTTTTAGTAAGTAAATTACCACCTTCTAAAGAAGGTGGCTTTGTGTGAGCCCCCTAAAAGGGGGCCTTTGTTTAGTCCAGCGCTAATTGTTGCTGTTCCACGCGCTCTTTCTTCTCCTGATGTCTTACATAACGTCGAATGATTTCTTCATTAATTCCTACACTATCGACAAAATAGCCCCTTTGCCAAAAGTGATTACCCCAAAGCTTATTTTTCCTCAAATATGGAAACTTACTGAAGAGCTTTAAGGCTATTTTGCCTTTCAATACGCCCATCAACTTGGATATTGATAGCTTGGGTGGAACCTTTACGACTAAGTGCACGTGGTCAACTTGGACGTTCAGCTCAACAACTTCCCATCCAAGTTGATTACAGTAAACATTTATACACCGATAAACTTCTTTGCCTACATTGTTCTTCAAGATCCTAAATCTGTATTTTGGCGTCCACACTATGTGATATTGACATCTCCAAAATACGTGGGAAGCTTGATTGTATCTACTCATGTTATTTGTCCTCTTTGACTTCGCTAAAAATCAAGGGAGCATTTAACATGGGTAGAACTACAGGCAAAGCCTCACTGAATGATAACCACCTACTGAAGTAGGTGGTTTAGGGCTGAAAATAAAAGTGCATAGATTTGCACTTTGCAGTTTAATGCTAATAAGAATCGCGATAAGTGGTTTATTCCTATCTTGGTTTCCGTTATCTTTACCGCTTCGTAATAAAAAGAACAGGCTGTCGTATGCCATTAAAAACCGATGAATTAAGAACCCAACCATTGGGTCCAATGCCAACTCCGGCAGAATTAGGAAGCGCCCATCCAATTACCGATGAGGTCGCTGAGCGTATCGCACAGTCACGTCGCCAAATTGAAAATATCCTTACAGGGGAAGACCAGCGCCTATTGGTAATTGTCGGCCCATGTTCCGTGCACGATACCGATGCCGCCCTTGACTACGCAGAGCGTTTAGCCGCTGTGCAAGATCAGTATAAAGATGAACTGTTCATCGTTATGCGCACCTATTTTGAAAAGCCTCGCACTGTCGTAGGTTGGAAGGGGTTAATTACTGACCCAAATCTTGATGGCTCTTATGCGCTAGAAACAGGTTTGAACAAAGCCCGTAAGCTATTGCTCGATATCAATAAGCTTGGTTTAGCAACTGCTACCGAGTTTTTAGATATGATCACTGGCCAGTACATTGCAGATCTCATTACATGGGGTGCGATTGGTGCACGTACGACCGAATCACAAATCCATCGTGAAATGGCGTCCGCACTCTCTTGCCCAGTTGGTTTTAAAAATGGTACCAACGGGAACATCAAGATCGCTATCGATGCAATTCGTGCATCTCTAGCGTCTCACTATTTTTATTCACCAGACAAAAACGGCCGTATGACCGTATATCGCACTAGCGGTAACCCATTTGGTCACGTTATCCTTCGTGGCGGTGAAAAAGGCCCTAACTTTGATGCAGCATCCGTCGATGCAGCATGTAAACAACTGGGCGAGTTTGGCCTACCTGAACGCCTTGTGGTTGATTTTAGCCACGCTAACTGCCAAAAGCAGCACAGAAAACAACTTGAAGTCGCTGAAGACATCTGTGAACAAATCAAGTCAGGTAAAAATCAAGTAGCAGGCATCATGGCTGAAAGCTTCATTAACGAAGGTAATCAATCCATGGAAGACCTAAGTAATCTTACTTACGGTCAGTCGATCACAGACCCTTGCTTAGGCTGGGATGATACAGCCACTATGCTTGACATGCTGGCAAATGCCGTAAAAGCTCGCTCGTAATAATAAGGACTCCAACATGCCATCATTTGATATTGTTTCTGAAATCGATACTGTTGAACTACGTAACGCAGTAGACAATGCGTCACGCGAGCTAACAACTCGTTTTGATTTTCGTGGCGTTGAAGCGTCATTCGAGATGCAAAAAGACGAATCGGTGAAGCTAAGCGCAGAGGGTGAATTTCAGCTTAAGCAACTACGCGATATGTTACGCGGTAACTTAACTAAGCGCGGCGTTGATGTTAATGCAATGGAAGCCAAACCAGAAGAAGCATCAGGAAGAAACTGGCATCAAATCGTTGTATTTAAGCAAGGCATCGAAACGCCAATGGCGAAAAAAATCGTTAAACTGATTAAAGACAACAAGATGAAAGTTCAAGCATCGATTCAAGGCGACAAGGTTCGTGTAACTGGTAAGAAGCGTGATGATCTGCAAGCTGCTATTGCACTGATCCGTGAATCAGATCTAGGTCAACCATTCCAGTATGAGAACTTCCGCGACTAATATCTTTTATTCGCCTGTTTGATAAGTAAAAGGGCCACATCTTAGTGGCCCTTTTCTATTTCACCGTTCCCAGCTCTATTAGCAAATCCTTGCCCTGTAAGAAGGTAACTCTTTTCGATTTAGGTGGCATTAACACCACCACTCTTTGATCGTGACTTCGAGCTTTCTGCAGTTCATTGCTAAAATCCGCCTCACTCTTGCATTCAACTCTTTCCGCATCACGGCGAACGAGGTCAATAAACGCAAAAGGACAGTTCGGGTCATGCAACACTATCTCGGCCTGCTGCATCAATCTCAATGCTTTCAAGGTAAGAAGCTCGACATCTTCACCATACTCGATCCAAGTTACCGAACCACTCTGGTCGACCCCCTCTTGCAGCAGCGCTTGATAGGCTCTCTCTAGATCGCCATTGTTGGTCGCTCTTTCAACATCTGAGCGCGAAAAATAAGCTTCCCAAAATTTACGTCGTTGCTCAACGCTAGCAAAACGACTTTTAATGTCATTACGCTTAGAGGCCGCGAAGTCAGCTTGTATCGCTAGGTTTTGCGGTAACACAGCCTCTAGCTTTTCTCTCACATTCCTAATCAAAACGGGTGAAGAGCCACCACTCGATATCGCGAGTTGTATCCGGCCACGGTTAATCATCGAAGGCGTAATAAAGTCGCAGTATGGTAGGTCATCCACGACATTCACCAATATCCCTTTCCGCTTAGCGTCATGATGGACTTGGTGATTCAAATCTGGATTGTCGGTTGTCGCCCAAACTTGAACATAGCAACTTTCGAGTAACTCGGCAGAATAGAACCCTTGGATCCATTGGCAGTCCCCTTTTTCGATCAAGTTGGCGAGGTAAGACTCCACATTGGGTGAGACGATCGTAACATTCGCTCCCGCCCTAACTAGGCTATCTACTTTGCGGCTTGCGACCTCACCCCCACCAACGACCAGAACGGGTTTATGAGTTAAGTCTATAAACAGTGGAAAATACTGCATTTCATTCCTTGAGTTACTAAAAACATCTTCAGCCTTGATACTACCAAAAATAGAGCAATAGATTCATTCCCAATTCAGATTACACCTAATAAATGACCAAATTTCGAACTATTTTTAGCTTTTTTAACTAATTGATAACAGTGATACCAATTTGAACCCTATATGTATTGATAAATTTATTACACCATCCTGTCGCACCAAATTTGTGACCTCTTGCACTATTTACATTTAAGCAACATTTCGTCATTCTAAAGTCTGTCAGGATTTGTGATTTCATTCAAAAATCTTTTTAAATTATACATTTGAGAAATTGCGAATCCTTTCCTACGCTTATAACTGGTTGATTTGTTTAAGGCCCAAATATGGGCATACACAACCTAATAATTAAGAAACACAACACCATTTAATCGTTGTATCAGGTTGAACCTGATTTAACATGGATCATACAGGAAGGATACAAATGGCACATAAACTAACACTTCTTGCTTCAGTTGTAGCGGCATCTACTGCACTGATGTCTACAAGCGCTGCTGCTGCGGATAGCACGCTAGATAAAGTAACTAAACAAGGTTTCCTAACTTGTGGTGTAAGTACTGGCTTGCCAGGTTTCTCTAACCCTAACTCTAAAGGTGAATGGGAAGGCATTGACGTTGAATACTGTCAGGCGCTTGCTGCGGCAGTACTTGGCGATAAATCAAAAGTTAAATACGTTCCTCTAACAGCGAAAGAGCGTTTCACTGCACTTCAATCTGGTGAGATCGATGTTCTTTCTCGTAACACAACTTGGACGCTTCACCGTGATACAGCTCTAGGTCTAAACTTCGTTGGTGTTAACTACTACGATGGTCAAGGCTTCATGGTTAAGAAAGACCTTGGTCTAACAAGCGCTAAAGAGCTAGATGGTGCTTCTGTATGTGTTCAGTCTGGTACGACAACTGAACTTAACCTAGCGGACTACTTCCGTAACAGTGGTATGTCTTACAAGCCAGTTGTATTTGATACAGCCGCTCAAACTTCGAAAGGTTTCGACGCTGGCCGTTGTGACGTACTAACCACTGACCAATCAGGTCTTTACGCACTTCGCTTGAATCTTCAAGATCCTGCATCTGCTCAAGTTCTTCCAGAAATCATTTCTAAAGAGCCTCTAGGCCCAGTGGTTCGTCAAGGTGACGATCAATGGTTTAACATCGCTAAGTGGACTCTAGCTGCAATGGTGAACGCTGAAGAATACGGCATCACTTCTAAAAATGCAGACGAAATGCTTAAGTCTCAAGATCCAAACATCAAGCGTATTCTTGGTGTAGACGGTCCTAAAGGTAAAGGCCTAGGCATCCGTGACGATTGGGGTTACCAAGTTGTGAAACAAGTGGGTAACTACGGCGAGAGCTTCGAGCGCACAGTCGGTGAAGGTTCACCACTACAAATTTCACGTGGCGTAAACGCACTGTGGAATGCGGGTGGCTTCATGTACGCTCCTCCAATCCGTTAATTTTTACATAGTTACAATAGAAAATGGGCGGTTTTGGCCGCCCTTTTTATAAAAATGGATTTGAGGTTATAGCTGTATGAAACCTACTAATTTTGCGACGAAATCGGATAACGGACCGAATTCAAACGCTAACCTTTTATACAATCCCACCTTTAGAGCTGTTGTTTTCCAGATCATAGCGATTTCAGCACTCGTTTTTTTCTTTTACACAATTGTCAATAATGCACTAACCAACTTAGAAGCACGTGGTATTGCCACGGGTTTTGACTTTCTAACTCAAGAAGCCGGCTTTGGGATTGGCTTAACGCTGATTGAGTACGATGAAACCTTCTCTTACGGCCGCACCTTTATGGTCGGGCTACTCAACACGGCGCTAGTCTCGTTTTTTGGTATCATCCTCGCGACGGTGATTGGCTTTCTAATGGGTATCGCACGCCTTTCGTCTAACTGGTTAGTTAGCCGTTTTGCTGCTGTTTATATTGAGACATTCCGTAACATTCCTTTACTTCTTCAGATTTTCTTCTGGTACTTCGCAGTTCTGCAAGCACTTCCGTCAGCTCGCCAAAGTTTAAGTCTGGGTGAAGCCATTTTCCTCAACGTTCGTGGCCTCTACTTCCCTGCCCCAGTCTTTGGCGAAGGTTCTTCCTTTGTTGTAGCAAGTGTGATTATTGGCATTATCGCGACGCTTTTGATCGGTGTATGGGCGAAAAACAAGCAAAAACTGACCGGTCAGCAAACGCCTATGGGACGTATCATGCTGGGGCTCTGTGTTGTTCTACCTGTCATCGTTTACTTCTTAGCAGGTTCACCTATCTCTGCCGAATACCCTGTTCTAAAAGGCTTTAACTTTAAAGGTGGTATTAGCATCATCCCAGAACTCGCAGCATTACTGCTTGCGTTGAGTGTTTACACGGCGTCGTTCATTGCTGAGATTGTACGTTCAGGTATCAATGCCGTTAGCCATGGTCAGACAGAAGCCGCTATGTCACTAGGGCTACCACGTTCTCGTACGCTAAAGCTGGTGGTTATCCCTCAAGCACTGCGTATCATTATTCCACCGCTGACTAGCCAATACTTGAACTTAACCAAAAACTCATCGCTTGCGATGGCGATTGGTTACCCCGACTTGGTTTCAGTATTTGCTGGTACAACGCTGAACCAAACTGGTCAGGCGATTGAAATCATTGCGATGACGATGGGTGTTTACTTAACACTCAGCCTAGTCACATCGGCTCTGATGAACTTGTACAATAAGAAAGTGGCTTTGGTGGAGAGATAGAATGAAAGTACATCAATTTCAGCCTAGCCTTCCGCCGCCTGCAAATACGGTTGGTCTGGTAGGTTGGCTAAGAAAAAACCTATTTAATGGTCCAATAAACTCAGTCGTAACAATTATCCTCGCCGTTTTATCCGCGATGGTACTATGGGACGTGTTTAACTGGGCTATTCTCAATGCAGACTGGGTTGGCACAACTCGTGACGCATGTAGTCGTGAGGGTGCGTGCTGGGTATTTATCAGCGTTCGCTGGGACCAATTTATGTATGGTTTCTACCCTTCCGACGAGCTTTGGCGACCTCAGTTTTTCTACGTGACACTGGCTATCTTTACGGTATTGCTGGCTTACGAGAAAACACCTAAGCGTCTATGGATTTGGTTATTCTTAGTAAACGTCTACCCATTTATCATTGCTGCTTTACTTTATGGCGGTGTATTTGGTCTGGAAGTTGTCGAGACGCACAAATGGGGTGGCTTGTTGGTTACACTGATTATCGCACTTGTCGGTATTGTCGTTTCGCTACCTATCGGCGTTGCTCTGGCACTAGGGCGCCGTTCAGAAATGCCGATCATTCGCAGTATGTGTACTGTCTACATTGAAGTATGGCGTGGTGTACCTCTTATCACGGTTCTGTTTATGGCTTCAGTTATGCTGCCCCTGTTCCTTTCTGAAGGTTCAGAAACAGACAAACTTATCCGCGCATTGATTGGTGTGGTGATGTTTAGTGCTGCCTACATGGCGGAAGTGGTTCGTGGTGGTCTTCAAGCTATTCCAAAAGGACAATACGAAGCCGCAGACGCGTTAGGTCTAAGTTATTGGAAAAAAATGGGGCTGATTATTCTTCCACAAGCACTGAAGATTACTATCCCATCTATCGTGAACACCTTTATCGGATTGTTCAAAGACACTAGTCTGGTGCTTATCATCGGTATGTTTGACGTACTGGGTATCGGACAAGCTGCAAACACTGACCCTGAGTGGTTAGGCTTTGCAACGGAAAGTTATGTATTTGTCGCGTTAGTGTTCTGGGTATTTTGTTTCGGCATGTCGAGATATTCGATCTGGCTAGAAAACAAACTTCATACCGGTCACAAACGATAATTAGAGCTCAAGGACGTATTATGACGCAACAACAAGATTACATGATCCAAATAAAGGATATGAACAAGTGGTACGGCGAATTCCACGTACTGAAAAACATCAACCTAAACGTTAAGAAAGGCGAAAAAATCGTTATTTGTGGCCCTTCTGGTTCTGGCAAATCCACCATGATTCGCTGTATTAACCGTTTGGAAGAACACCAAAAGGGACAGATTATCGTTTCTGGCAATGAGCTGACTGAAGATCTGAAAAACATTGAGGCCGTTCGTCGCGAAGTTGGTATGTGTTTCCAACACTTCAACCTGTTCCCTCACCTAACTGTTTTAGAAAACTGTACGCTGGCTCCAATTTGGGTGAAAAAAATGCCTAAGGAGGAAGCTGAAGCGATTGCGATGAAATATCTAGAACGCGTTAAGATTCCAGATCAAGCCGATAAATATCCAGGCCAACTATCTGGTGGTCAGCAGCAGCGTGTTGCCATTGCTCGCTCACTTTGTATGAGCCCGCAAGTGATGCTGTTTGATGAACCAACGTCGGCACTTGACCCAGAGATGGTTCGTGAAGTACTTGACGTTATGGTTGAGTTAGCCGGAGAAGGCATGACCATGTTGTGTGTAACACACGAAATGGGCTTTGCTAAAGAAGTGGCTGACCGTGTTATCTTTATGGATGCGGGTGAGATTATTGAAGAGAACAACCCAATTGAGTTCTTCGAAAACCCACAGTCAGATCGAACGCAAAATTTCCTTGCTCAGATCCTGCACCACTAATTTCTAAAGATGGCATAACACAGGGGCGACTTCGGTCGCCCTTTGCAGTTGTTATATTGTGTTACATCTTTCAAAATACATAAGTTTTTATTTCTATTATTATTTTATCTACTACTAACTGACTTGGGGCTTGATCTTTTGGTCATTAAACCTCATAAATGTAGATATAAACATAAAACCTTACGAGGAAGATTATGAACAGTCCTATGTTTACCCGCACTTCAACGCAAGAAAGTGCTCTGCAAACAAACAAAGTATTGCGTAATACTTACGCTCTACTCTCTATGACTCTGCTTTGGTCTGCAGTGGTTGCTGGTGTTTCTATGGCGATGAATCTTCCTCGTCCGGGCATCATCATCACACTTGTTGGCTTCTACGGTCTGCTATTCCTAACCGAAAAGAACCGTAATAATAGCATGGGTTTGGTATTTACCTTCCTGTTTACTGGTTTCCTAGGCTACACGCTTGGTCCAATCCTTAACGCATACATTGGCGCAGGAATGGGCGATGTGATCCTAACGGCACTTGGCGGTACTGCTCTGTCCTTCATGGCTGCATCTGCTTATGCTCTAACGACACGCCGTGACCTGTCTATGATGGGCGGTTTGATGATGTCATTGTTTGTCGTACTGGTTGTAGGTATGATTGCGAGCTTCTTTATCCAGTCAACGATTCTACATCTGGCACTAAGCAGCCTGTTCATCGTGTTCTCTACCATGGCGATCCTGATGACGACTCAAGGCATCATCCGTGGCGGTGAGACAAATTACATTTCAGCGACGATTACGCTTTACGTTTCAATCTACAACATCTTCATCAGCCTGCTAAGCATCCTTGGCATCATGAATGACGATTAAGATTAACGTTTAATCAAACACCAAAAAGCCCGAAAGTTTATCTTTCGGGCTTTTTCTTTCTTGCCATATTGTCCAATCGCGGTATGCTGCGCTACCCTATTGAATATCAAACTATTTAGGATCGTTAAGATGTTTGAGTATAACGACAAACAAATCGAAACTGACGCTCAAGGCTACCTACTAGACCATACTCAGTGGGAAGAAGGCATGATAGAGATATTGGCTCAACAAGAAGGCATTAAGCTAACTGAAGCCCATCTTGAAGTGGTTCATTTCGTGCGTGATTTTTATGAAGAATTCAACACATCTCCAGCCGTTCGAATGCTGGTTAAGGCGATGGAAAAAGCCCACGGCCCGGAGAAAGGCAACAGCAAATATCTGTTTAAGCTATTTAAACAAGGGCCAGCTAAACAGGCTACCAAATTAGCGGGTCTGCCTAAGCCTGCCAAGTGCTTATAAAAAGATGCGATTGTGATCCTGTTGCCACGCTACAGGATCTGAAATCCTTTGTATGGCTTGTAGGAAACGCTCTGTCTTTGAACATGGTCAACACTTGATGTTTTAGGCCCTTGAGTCAGCCAGTCAGCCATCTCATCAATTTTCTCTTGCGCCCCACAAACCACGACTTCTACGTCACCATTGTTGAGGTTCTTAGCGTAGCCAACGAGGCCTAACTTTTTCCCCTGATACGAAGTGTGGTAACGAAACCCTACACCTTGCACTATTCCTGAAACGATAAACTTCGCACTGCACTCCTGCATGATTTACGCCTCCCACCGTTAGACTTTAAGTAATTAATCAATTCATTCCAATACGAATCTGTGGTCGATATATTCGCAATCATACCGTGTTGGATATTTCGCACCATTCAGCTCTTCAGATCGCTTTAACTATTACCAATGCTAACATCACCCAGCTCTGAAGTCAGAGTGACCAGATGGAGTCACTGCTAACAGACCTTAAAGCCTAACCTCAAGAGCCGCTTTTAAGCGGCTCTTTTATTTGCTTTTCCCTAGTAGTTCCTTGAAAATACCCCACCTTGAAAAACAAACAATTGAGTAAACCAATGACTCCAGCTATCTATCTAGTCAAAGGCCGTGATAAATCACTCCGCCGTAAACACCCATGGGTATTCTCTCGTGGTATCCACCGTGTTGAGGGTGAACCGACATTAGGTGAAACGGTTGATGTCTTCACTCACGATGGAAAGTGGCTGGCGAAAGCGGCCTACTCACCAAACTCTCAGATTCGTGCACGAGTCTGGAGTTTTGACAAACAAGACATCAACACCGATTTCTTTGTTAAACGCATTCAAGACGCGCAACTGCTGCGTGAAGACATCATCGAGCGTGACGGTTTAACCGGATACCGTTTGATTGCGGCTGAATCTGATGGCCTACCAGGTATCACAATCGATAAGTTTCAGAACTACTTGGTATGCCAACTGCTGAGCGCTGGTGCAGAGTACCACAAGCAAACCCTTGTTGATGCGCTATTAAAAGTGTTCCCTGATTGCAACATCTACGAGCGCTCAGACGTGGCAGTACGTAAGAAAGAAGGTCTTGAGGAGACAACGGGTGTATTGCACGGTGAACAGCCACCACGCTCAGTAGTCATTGAAGAAAACGGTGTAAAGATCAGCGTGGATATTATCGAAGGCCACAAAACCGGCTTCTACCTCGATCAACGCGACAGTCGCCAGCAAGCGATGAAATACGTTAAAGACAAAGAAGTGCTTAACTGTTTCTCGTACACCGGTGGCTTTGGCTTGTACGCTCTTAAAGGCGGTGCCAAACGTGTGATCAACGCGGATGTCTCTCAGCCTGCGCTAGATACTGCTAAGTACAACGCTGAACTCAACGAGTTTGATATCTCTAAAAAACGCGCGGTATTCCTCAATGCCGACGTATTTAAGTTGTTGCGCGAATATCGCGATCAAGGCACCAAATTTGATGTTGTAATCATGGACCCGCCTAAGTTTGTGTCCAGCAAAAACAATCTAACTTCAGGTGCTAACGGCTATAAAGATATCAATATGCTGGCTATGCAGATCCTTAAACCTGGTGGCACACTACTGACCTACTCTTGCTCAGGCTTAATGAGTGGTGAGCTATTCCAGAAAGTGATTGCCGACGCTGCTGTCGATTCGGGTCGCCAAGTCAAGTTTGTCGAACGCTTTGAACAAGCGGCTGACCACCCAACTGACAGCGCTTATCCTGAAGGTTTCTACCTCAAGGGGTTTGCTTGTAAGGTGTTGTAGTTGCGAGTTGCGAGTTGCGAGTTGCGAGTTGCGAGTTGCGAGTTGCGAGTTGCGAGTTGCGAGTTGCGAGTTGCGAGTTGCGAGTTGCGAGTTGCGAGTTGCGAGTTGCGAGAAAATTCTGAAGGGTTGACATTTGGTGTCAACCCTTTCTTTTTACTGGTGCTGAAAGATAGACAGCCTAAGTAACGAGGATTAAAAAAGGGCCTTGCGGCCCTTTTGGATTTAGTGGTTAGTTGTGTCGTATACCTTCAGTAAGTCGTTTAGGATTGCGCTAGTGTCGGTAATAGAACTGCCTGAAATATAGTCGCGATATTCGTTAGCACCACCTTCAATTACGACTTTCTGGCTACGTTCACCAACATCGTCACCTCTCTCTGACAAAGTTAGAGTAAGGTCACTACCATTGACAGCTAAACCAACTTCTTTGTTAGCAAACAAAGAGTCAATCGTATCATTCTCATCGGTATGAAGCAGATCAGAGATATCTATCTTATCCACGCCTTTGGTAAAGTCGGTAATTCTGTCGACTTCACCATCTCGAATACCTGCACCTTGATCAATGAACTGGAAGATGTCTTCACCACTGTCACCAGTAAGGAAATCGTTACCTTCGCCACCAATGATAATGTCGTCGCCTGAACCGCCACGTACAGCATCATTACCAATGCCACCGTCTAGGTAATCATGCCCCGTGCCGCCGAAAATAATATCTGAGCCACCTTCTCCATAAATGTGATCGTTACCACCACCACCTTGTGCGATATCAAGCCCTTCTTTACTTTCTTTAGTTACAAGTAACCCGCTATCTTCAGAACCATTTGCATCATTTAAACTTCCTATATTTTCACGAGCAAACGTGGAGAGAACGTTATCAAATGCATCATCCTTAGGGTACACTTGTGAAGCACTATCACCAAGATAAATGGTATCACTGCCAGAACCGAGTTGAACTACATCGCCACCGATGCCTACATCTATTGCTATGCCATTGACATTATCATAATGGTGAGATGTATGGCTCTCTCCTTCAGCTATAACTGCTGCAGAAGATGGCCAGGTCAGTACTGAACCGGATGCATTAACATTATCAATACCACCACTATCTGAGCCAATTATTTTAGATGCACTCACTTGAACTGTACCAATGCTTCCATTTACCAATGGTTCACTGATACTACTCTGGTCATCTGAATCTATGGCTGAGTATTTGAACTCATCATTGATATCTTCCACACCAGTAACGTCCAGTTCTACATCAGCTAGGTTAAATCCTGCTCCCTTACTTGGTGTCGAATTATTAACTACTAAACGAATTTCATCGAAGATACCCTCATCAGGTTTAATCGTTGCATACCCTGCATGCTTGGAGCTCTCTAAGATCTTCAATGGGCCAACTTCAGCGACAAACTGCCCATTATGGAACAAATAAGCAACTAGTGTTGCATGCGGATTATTTCCATTGAACTGCCCCTGTAAACTAGCGAATGACAACGTAGCAGAAGAAATATCACCTTCATTGGAAGAAATTGAAACATACTCTCCACGCCCAGTTTCCAAACCTTTACCGGAGTCATGCTTACTACTTACGAATAAACCCTCTTGACCATTAGTGTCATCGTACTTGATAGTGGCATTAGAATCAGTTTCAAATACCTTATTTACTTCATCGAACGTGCCACCCGAAATTGTAATTCCATTTCGATCTAGTTCACTTACACCGTTTCCTGTATGTGCCAACGCAGTTTGTTCGGTAGGAGTTAATGAACTTAGCGCTAAATCGGTTGAAACTATGTTGTTTGCGTCTGCTACATAGATAATTTTCGCGCTATCCAAAACTACCTTACCGACCGTTAGTGCATCGCCAACAATCTCACCTTTATCATTGACTTCATAAAGTTTGCCATGCTCTGGCAACTCTTCAATACGAACTGAAGTGTGCTTATTGTCAGAAGTGCTAGCATCATCTTCGCTATCTGTTGCATGTGGCGCAAAGTTAACATTTGCGACATTAGTGTCCGAAGTTACCGTAAAGTCATTTGCTATTGGGCGCTCATTAGTGTCAACAGGCCCTTGAGGTCGTTCAAGAACGGTAACATTAATTGTTGCTTCAGACGCGTTGGTCAGCTTACCTCCAAGATCACCGTGATCTACGTGAACATCATCATCTTTGTTAGTATCCGACTCTGTAGCAGTTGCGATAACCTTAATGTCAAACGTACTAGGGTCTAATACCTTGACCTGAAGTTGCGCCAAGTTCCAATCAGTAACATCAATCTTATCGTTTTTATTTGTTTCAGTGACAATGTACTTGTTCGCATTCGGACCAGTACCATCAATCAATACAGCACCAACAGGAAGACCTTGCAACTCAATCGTTAATGTCTCAGAACGATCTTCCACATCAACTAGTGAAGCACTAATCTCGCTCAGCTTGATAAATGAATCTTCATAGCCATAGTTATCAACCGCAGTAAATTGAATATTGTCAATTATCGCTCCAGTCGAATCAGCCTCATCGGCTTCTAGTACTAGGCGGTATTTACCAGAGTCTTCAACTGGTAATGTAAACGTTCCTTTTTGCCAACCATCACCAACTCGCTCAGCGATAAAGTCATACAATGTTACCTTACTATCCGCAATCGGATTGCCGAAGTCATCGAGTTTGTAGAGTGATACCTCCATGTCTGAGTCCGAAGGATCAACATCGTTTCTCGCAGCAATATCGAATTGGAAGTTATAGAAGCGACCAGCCACAAGATCCATGTCGGTATAGAGGACTTTGTCGCCCACTTCGCCTTCAATTTCCATGACTTGGTTAGTAGAAGAACCCGATAGGTATGTTCCTTCTGTCCCGACTTCAACATGCTGGCCAGCGTTGGAGGTTTTCCACTCACCAATCGTGCCTGCGCCAGCAACGTCATTAATAGCGATACCACTATCCCAACTCGGGTGGCCAGAATTATTTAGCACCACATCTTCAAAGTCGATTGCTGCAACTTTTTCAAAGTCACCAATCTTCAAAATAGGTTTATCAGCATCAGGATGAACATCAACATAAATGCTACCAGTTTCTACGACATTGTTACCATCTTTAGCAGTCACCGTAATCTCAAAGTTGACGTCACTATGCTCTGGAGCTTTCACTTTAACTGAATCAATATCATCAATACCAACGACAATAAGGCCACTGTTACCGACTGTAGATTCAACACCATCAACAACTACAGTTGCGCCTTGTGGAATACCAGACAGTTCTATGGTGCTTACAGATGTTGCTGCATCTGCCACACTAATGTTTAGGTCAATGAAGCGATCTTCTAAACCTGCCACATTGTTGAACGATAATTCATCAGTATCAGTTACAGAGATTGATGCTGTAGCCGTTTCAGATTGATTAACACCATCAGATACAGTGACGTCAACTAAGCGCGTTTCTTCATCAGGCGTGTCGCTACTATTTACAAATCGAATAGACTTCAAAAACGCTTCGAACTCATTGGCAGAAACACTACCTGATGGATGGGTGATTACAAGCGCGATTGAAGTGCCAGTAACTGTTTTTACGACATTGAAACCACTATTCTCTGCCCAAGTTAAGTTATCTCCGTCTTTGGCATTGGTTAGCGTAACATTCATAGACTGGATAACGTCCTTATCGTCAAAGACATCAGCATCTATATCTGCAATAGCGGCTTCTCCGCCCTCAACGTACGATGAGTCAAAATTGATACCATCTGTATCAACTTTACTGACCTTAATAACAATGTCGTTAAAGTCATTGTCATCGTTGCCTTGGCCTTTTTGGTCATCAAAACTCAAAACCAAATTGCCATCAGCATCTACTGTAGTGGAAATCTGATGATCTTCGTCGGTCGATTTGTAAACAGGGATTCGAGATTTAACTTCGCCATCTACAACCAATTGACCTTGATCGTTTAGTTCCAATTTATTGAGGTCTTCACTAGCGATCTTGCTAAAGCCATTTGGAATTAGGAAGAGCTCTAGGTTATCGATTGAAGACAAAGGTGAGTCTAACAATGTGCCCGGCTTTAGACTTTGGTCGTTGTTGTTAGAAATCAGTACATGAAGTTGTTGGGTATCACTCTCCTCGTCATAGATATAGTAACCAAAGACATTGCTGTATCCAGCACCTTCACTCACATACTCAATGTCATATAGTACACCATTAAGGTCGACCATTGGCGCTTCATTATCAACGATGGTCGCTACACCAGTTACTGCGTCTTGCTGATGAGTCGCATTGCCTGAAATAGAGAACTTTTCATTGTTGTCTGAATGTGCATCTTGGTTAGTCGCTACTTGAACAGTGAACGACTCATGCCCCTCAGGAACGCTGACGACAAACTTACCATTGATGACCTCAACCGTTTCGCTCTGCTTATTGGCACCCTCACCAAAGGTAACGATGACACTCGATGCATTAAAATCACCCTCGGTTGGTTGACCGTCAACACTTACTGCGGAGCCATCATTTAGAGACATTTCAATGGTGGTTTTCAATTCACTGCTATTTGAAAGCTCAACAACAAACGTTCCAGATTTACCTTCTTCGATTTCGATGTCTGAGATACGCTCTACGACTGGGCGATCATCATTACCAACTTGTGGACCTTGAGGACCATCTGGGTCTGTACCATCATCTAGGATAGTCGCTTCATCTGAAGCAGAATCATTCGATACATAACCAGACTCATCAGTGACAACCAGAGTAAAGTCTTCCGCGCCTTCAAATACAGAGTCGTCTTTTGTTGCTACTTCAACGAAGATCTCAGTCTCACCGTTAGGGATAGTAACAGTAGGTTTTCCATCCTTGATGACTATTTCAAGTTCAACACGTAGTGGTTCACCAGGCAGCTGAGGTTCTAGATAGTAGGCAGTAAACAATTCGCTGATATCTTTAAAGTCAGCTTGTTCTGCAGATGTAGCATCACCATCAAGCGAAATGGCGAGCGATACATCGATATTTTCTGAAGATGGATTAGACAGACTTACCGAGAATACCGCTTTAGATCCTTCAGCTACATCACTAGTGGACTGGACAGTCAGCTCTAGTTCATCAATGTTACTAATCGTTGCAGAATCACTCACTGCATCTGAACCTTCACCTAGCGTAACGCTAAAGGTTTCTGGATTCTCGTAGGTACCATCTTTAAGTGCTGGAACCAAGATAGAGAAGCTGCTCACGCCAACAGGTACAGTAATTTGTCCGTTCTCGAACTTAACACCGTTAGTGAATACCACTTTAGTTAAGTCAACATCCGCTTGTTTATCAGCAGAATCATTGGCGCCACCGTATGTCAGTTTGAAAGACTGGGCGCTCAGAGGACCTTCGCTTAGAATCACTTTGTAAACTAAGTTATCGCCTTCTTGTGCATCCGTACCTTCAATCGACTTCACAGTGACATCATTCGGTTCAACAGGGTTAACAATTACCTTAACCGTTGCTTCGGCAAAACCGCCTTTATCGTCAGTAATCTGGTATTTAAACTCAGCTGGACCTACGTGATCACGATCTAAGTTAAATACGACTTCATCACCATCAATGTATGCATCACCATTTTGTTCGCCAAACACATAAGTGATGCGAATTTCATCACCGTCTACATCACCATCGTTACTTAGCAGTTCAGAAACCGGAATTCTAAACTCAGTAGTACCGTCAGGGTCTTGCTCTATGACATGGACACCACCATCGCTTGAGGCACTAAAGCCCGTGACGAAGTAGTCAGATGAATCTGTCCCTCTCGCTGGGACTTCGACAAAGTCGACGGCTTCAAACACCACGCGATCAAAAGCAAATTCGCCATTAGTATCGAAGGAGTAGCTGCCTGTATTGCCAGCCTCGTTAGCAGTAAACATCCCACTCGCTACTGCCGTATCACCAAAGTAAGCCACCCATTTGCCTTGCTCATGGTTGCCTCGACCGCCTTCATTTTTAATCAGGTTCGAGACTGTGAAAGAGAACTCTGTCGAAGGTTTTGCTAGATCGAATACTAGCTGTTCAGAAACACCGGTCTCACGGTTATACTGGATTTGTGCGCCTGGGCCACCATTCGCATCGGAATCAACCCCCATTTTGAGGTCGCCGTCCATTGAGATATTTACTGCTTTATCAGAGCCTTGGTAGTGCGCTGAAACAACCGATTCATAACCTGACCAGTCATCATTATTCAAAGAACCCAGATTGATGCTGTAACCATCAGGGTCATCGTTAGCGAATGGCGCAGTGTTGCCTTCGGCGATGGTAACAGTCTTAACGTCACTCTCATTACCGTCGCTATCTACCGCTTTATAATCAAACGAGTCTGACGCTTTAGCTTCAAGAGAAGTTAACTCCCAGTTGCCCGGCCCTTTGGTACTTGCTTCAACCGAAACAATCTCGGCACCTTCTGGAGCAACGATAGTTACCGTCTGATTGTTGTGAGTGTCATCATAGAAGAAAGCTTCTTGTTCTGTACGGTCACCATAGTCAAAAGTCACCGTTATCTCTGCTCTAGAGATAACGTTGTCAGCGGCATTTGGTGCAAACCAACCGCCTAAGCCGCTTAAACCAAGCGTTACTGAGGCTGCTGGGCGAGACGCAAAATCAATACGAATGACTTCATCTGTATCGATACCTTGATCTCTACCTACAGAAATCCCAAATCCCATATGACCTTGGTCAGCATTATCTTGAACTAACGCCTTACCCGGTGCTCCATCGCGAGTCTCAGAAGTAATAGTGACTTTGTCACCATCAGCAAACTCTAGCACGTGTTCTGTAGCACTAACTCTTTCACCCCAGTTATGGAAATCCGTTGTGCTCTCTTTGCCTTTCTCAAGATTAGATGTGTCATTTAAACCTAAGAAGAAGCCCGTTGATTCCTGATCATCTTCGTAGACGATATTGTTCGGGTTAGCATACTTTTGGCCGACGACAACTTCAGTCTTGTTATCGCCTTCGACGTAGTAAAGCTTACCAGAATCAGGACGTTCAGTGATGACAACACTAAGCGGCTCGCCATCTCTATCGTCTTCTTTATCGCTGATTTGATCGGAAGAAGCATCACTAGAATCAAACAGGACATTCGAATTACCTTGTGCATCCAGTGAAATAATAAAGTCTTTAGCTAGAGGCTTATTGTCTGTCTCGTCGTCAGTTTCATTGAGAGTAACATGTACAGTTCCAACAGTAGGTTGCCCCTTACCGTCGGTACCTGTAGCCGTCACTTTGATTACGTGAGAGTTACCAGTGACCTCATAGTCATTAGTAAAGGCAGCCGCTCCGTCTGCAGTTAGACTGATCTCACCAGTGTTAGCGTCTACCTGATACAAAGGCTTACCATCGATATATACGTTGTCACCCAGAGCAATTGAGTAACTGATGTTATCGCCATCTTTATCTGTAGCGGTCACAGTACCGATGGTTACATCAGGCTTGAAGTTTTCTTGGTAGTTGAAGCTAACTTTATCCGAATCAAACTTAGTGTCTTCATCATTCAAGTTGTTTTCCGTCAACTTGACTGTCGTATCAACGCTATCGGTGCCATCGCTGACAGTAACAACTAAGTTATGAATATTTGCCGTAACATCAAAATCGTTAGCAAGTGAATCTACACCCGCATCTGTTAGCGTAATACGGCCCTGATCATCAATCTCGAACCAACCTTGTGCATTACCTGACTTAAAACTAAATGAAAGTTCATCTTGAGTATTATCGATATCTTCTGCTGTTACGGTACCAATGACTGTAGTTCCGTCGATGCCTTCGTCATAACTGAATTCGTAACCACCGTTAGGGTATTTTTCATTCGTGAACTCTGGCGCGTCATTAACTGGCGTGACATTCAGAGTAACCGTGGCGTCGTCATAACCACCGTTACGATCTGTAATTTGGTATTTAAATGTCGCATCACCGTTGTAATTAGCGTCTGGTTTGAACTTGATCACTTCATTCTCATAATCAACTTCTAGCTGGCCATGAGTAGGAGATACAATTGATCCTTCAACAATAGACAGAACGTCGCCATCGACATCAGTGTCGTTCGCTAGCAGTTCAGCAAAGGTAATTTCGATTGTCGTATCTTCTGGTGTCGTAAGGTTCGGCTTATTCACGCCTGTAACAGTGATATTGTCTAACAGCGCGCCATAACTATCTGACTTACCCGCACCCGCAAAAGTCAAATCAGTACTATCACCTTGAACATCAAATTCAGCAGTAACTTTATACCAACCGTCTGAATCAGGGCCAACAATTTGAACATTAGAAATGTCAGAGCCTGAAACTGTTCCGTCAGCATGGACAGTAATAGTTTCAGCACCAAAGGTGAACTTCATATCTGATGATGAATCACCGTCTCGACGAGGGTTGTAGTCAAATTCAACACGAACACTGTCTTGTCCGGCAGTGTTTATAGAAGTGGTAATGGCCGTGTTTTGGTGCGCATCAAGCTCTGCGATGTAATCACCATCAGTAGCTTTGGCGATTAGCCCATCACGTTGGATTTCTAAACCGTTGGTTCCGTTCCAATCATCCAGTTGATCTCCGCTAACTACTGTCCATTTTCCAGTGTTCGCCATATGCTCGAATGATTCAGAGAAGAGTAGTGTTGTAGTTTCTACCCCGTACTTGTCATCGTTTGCTTTAGGGCCGTCATTGGTTCCGGTTACAGTAATCGTTAGAGTCGCTGTATCTGTGCCGCCCTGACCGTCGCTAATCGTATAGGTAAAGGTCTCGGAAACTGTTTCACCAACCTTTAGACTTTCTGCATTGTCAGCCACATACTTGTAACTACCATCAGCATTGACGGTTAAAGTACCAAAACTACCAGCTAGCTCAGACCCCACAATTCCAGATTCGCTATTTGTGGCGTTTTCGGCACCTGTACGAATACCAATTACTTCAAGCTTATCACCATCAATGTCACTGTCATTTTTCAGCAGTCCATTGAGTTCCGTGACATTGAGTGTTGTATTTTCCCCTATTGCATTGCTGTCGTTGCGAGCGATTGGAGTATCATTTGTACCAGTTACAGTAATGTAGATGTCTTCTGTTGTGGACTCTCCGTTCGCACTGTCAACCACTTGCACTTTGTAAGTGATAGTGATTGTTTCATCTTTCGCCAGGAACTGAACTAATGCGTTGTCCAGGCTGAAATCCCAACTCTTATCAGAGTCATTGAAGGTTAACCCATTAGCAATCGCGTCATTCAATGCAAGAAGCTCTGCACCACTCAGGTCAGCTGCGTAATCTGCTGAGTTGGAAGACACGGCGTCTGAATCTGCTAGTTTGAAGGTATGCGTATCCGACGCATCCACATCCGCGACCGTAAACGTGCCTGATGTTGTTAATACTGAGGAGTCCTGATCTTCTTTCACCGCTCCGTTCGCATCATACGACACGCTCAGTTTAGGTAAATCGTTAGTACCTGTAACTGTTATCGTCACGTCCTGCGCTTCTGACCTGCCGTCAGAGCTGTCGACCGCCTGCACTTTATACGTGATTGTGAGTTTCTCACCTTCTGCAAGGAACTGAACCAAGGAATTATCAAGATTGAAGTCCCAACTCTTATCAGAGTCATTGAAGGTTAACCCATTAGCAATCGCGTCATTCAATGCAAGAAGCTCAGCATTGCTCATATCAGCTGCGTAATCTGCTGAGTTGGAAGACACAGCGCCTGAATCTGCTAACTTGAACGTATGGGTATCCAACAAATCTACGTCAGACACTGTAAATGTACCCGACGTGCTCAATATGCTTGGTTCTTGATCTTCTTCAACTGAGCCTTGGTCTTTATAAGAGACTTTTAATTCTGGAATATCGTTTTTACCAGTGACGATAATCGTCAGTGTCGTTGTATCAGTCGCACCTAAATCATCAGTGACAGTAACTGGCACTTCTATTTTTAGTTCTTCACCTTCCGCCAAACGGTCATAAGATGATGCATCAAAGGTGTAACTACCATCTGGATTCAGGGTCAAACCTTCGACTTCTGAAGTAGTGGTAAATACCAAAGATTCTCCATCTGGGAGGTCCACATCGGTCGCAGTCATACTGCCTGTGATGACCTGATCTTCTAATAACGAGCGATTTTCAGGCTCTGCTACTGGAGCATCATTCACAGGAGTAACATCAATATTGACTACCAGCGTATCTGTACCACCATTGCCGTCATTGACAATGACAGTGAAGCTATCAGGGCCGTTATAATTCTCATTCGGCGTATAGGTCCAAGTGCCGTCTGGGTTTACGATAGCCGTACCGTTTGCAGGCGCAGAAGATTGGGAGAAAGTTAGGATATCTTGGGCATTTTGGTCTGTAGCAGTCAGCGTTCCGCTGATAGGTGTATCTTCGTCTGTAATAACAGCCAGACTATCACCTAGTGGGTCATTGTTTAGATCAACGAAAATAGGATTGAATAGACGGAATTGCTCTAGGAGTGCAAGGCTTTGTGTCTGAGAAAGACCTAATGATTCAAAACCTGAAGTATCGAAATTAGTCGAAGCAATCGTCTCGGCAGCATCACGCGCAACAGTTGTGGAAGCAGTTAGGCTCGAACCACTTTGACCACCAGCGGCCGTTGCAAAGTCTTCACCTAACTCAGTCGGGTCTTGGCCTTCTTCTAACGCAGCAAAGATATCTGCAATTTCTGCTGAGATATCTTGGTTCTCGCCGTTGTCGCCAACTAGGTTGACTTGTAGTTGTTGATCTTCAGCAAACTCAGGATTGCCCTGAACAATCACCTCACCCGGTTTTGGAAGCTCTCCCTCTACCAAAACTCGAACATTACCGTTTGCATCAATAACGATGATTTGGTTTGCTGCTAAATTGCCTACTGCTACGTAAGTACCAAAACCCATATTTTAAGCCCTTTATCCTTGACTAAATTCTTGCTTATGTCATTGCCGACAAAAATTTGGCAATGTTAAAAATTCACGCAGGTTATAAATTAACATCTTTAACTATTCGGCTAAACACATTTTTTGTATAAAAGCCTCAACAAACACGACACAAGTTGCATTTCTCAACATTGAGACCGTGAATTAAGATCACATTTTTAGCATCATAAAGTCTAAATGGTGCCTCTTTAACCAATATGCACTCAATTTTTTAATCCTTGTCGACAATTAACAACTTAGCAACACAATAAATGCGTTTTTCATTAGTTTTCTGCTACTAAGAGTGTTATTTTATTGGCGCTATCGATGGATAAATCTCACAAACGAGACAAAAAAGTTGAGTATTATCCTCAATTACGAGCACTTCGAGGAGAGTCAGAGTGAATTGGAATAAGTTGAAAGTACTAAGTTGCGCGGTTGCACTTAGCTTTCCAGCACATAGTCAAACATTAGAGCAAGCAGTTGCCTACACCATTACTACGAATCCTGAAATTAAAGCATCATACAATGAGTTTATGAGTAAGTTTTATGACTCAGAAGCATCAACTGGCGCTTACATGCCTAAATTGGATTTAGATGCAGGTATTGGTTATGAAGCGGTTGACTTGGCATCAGGAACCGAAAATGAATTGACCCGTAAAGAAGCGACTTTGACGCTGACACAGTTGTTATGGGATGGTTCTGCTACTCTTAACGACATGGATAGAACTGCTGCAGACGCCGAGTCTGTTCGATTCCAACTTCTTTCCGATGCCCAAGATATCGCTCTTCAAGTGACTAAGATTTACTTGGACGCGACAAAAGCATATGAAGTGTTAGCTCTTTCTGAAAGTAATCTGGCTGTACACAAAGAGATTTATCGTGACATCAGCAAACGTGTTGATTCAGGAATAGGTTCAACAGCGGATTTATCACAAGTAGAAGCACGTTTAGCTAAAGCGCACGGCAACTTGCTCGCTGCGCAAAACAACCTGTTTGATGTCCACACTCAATTCAAGCGTATCGTTGGTCAAGCTCCACAAGGGTTAATCTTCCCTCGTGCCGATCAAACCGCAATCCCTTTCACAGTGGATGAAGCTTTAGACACCGCATTTGACTCACATCCAGTGATCAAGATAGCTCAAGCTGACGTCGATTCCGCTCGATTCCAATACGACCAAACTAAAGGCGTTAACTACCCAACACTGTCAATCGAAGCCAACCAAACTTGGCGCGATGATGCCGGCGGCATTGAAGGTGGCAGCGACGAATTCTCTGCAATGCTACGTATGCGCTATAACCTATACAACGGTGGCTCTGATGCAGACCGTTCAGAGAGCGCAGCATATCAGTTGAATAAAGCGAAAGATTTCCGAGATCGTACATTCCGCACTGTTGAAGAAGGTTTGCGTCTATCATGGAGTGCTCTTGATCTAACCGTTCAGCAAAAAGAGTTTCTTGCTGACCACGTAGACTCGGCATCTGACACCGTTATTGCGTACCAAAAGCAGTACAAGCTCGGCAAACGTACCCTACTTGACTTGCTCAACACTGAGAACGAGTTGTTCGAGGCTCGCAAAGGTTACCTAGATGCTAAGTATGACGAGCAGTACGCTAAGTACCGTGTTATGAATGCAACGGGCAACTTGATGGCGGCACTACGTGTGGATACACCTGAAGAGTGGAATAAGAAGGTAGAATACTAAGATGAAAAAAACAGTACTTTCAGCGCTTGTCACTGCAACCATTTTTGCAGCACCACTCAAAGCCGAAGACACGTACGAGTATCGCGCAACTCCAACTCCGAATCAGCTAGCAGACTTGCTGGACGAAGATAAGGATGGTGTGATTAATGCGCGCGATTTATGTCCTCAAACTCCGGCTAAAGCCGATATCGATAACGACGGATGTGGTACTTACATCAAAACAGAAGAACAGCTAAACCTGCATATTCTGTTTGCTAACGATTCGGATCAGATTCAACCCGCTTTCTTACCTCAGATTCGTGAGATGTCTGCCTTCCTTGAATCTTACCCGTCAACGTCGATCGAACTTCGTGGCTATGCAAGTAAAGTAGGTAAAGCGGAATACAACATGGCTCTATCTGAGCGTCGAGCACAATCAGTAGAAAAGGCATTGCTTGAAAACGGTGTTGCTTCAGACCGTGTCCGCATTATAGGTTTCGGTGACACAGATCTTGAAGCATTAGGCACAGACGAAATCAGTCATGCGAAAAACCGCAAGGTAGTGGCAACGGTTGTCGGCCACAAAGGTAATGTTAAAGAAGAGTGGTCAATCTTCACTAAGATTGAGAAATAACCATTTGTTTTTGATTAAGGGAGCTTCGGCTCCCTTTTTTATTTTGCTTTTGGGTGATGAGTGTTACCCTAGCAGCAATTAAACGTATGAGATAAAACCAATGAGCAAATTAACTTCTGATATTCAAGCAAACCTTGAGCTATTCGTTTCAGAAACTAAGCAATCTAAGCTAGTTTGGGGCATGCGAAATGAAGAAGGCTGGCTGTCTTGTGACTCTACTGAATTTGAAAACAGTGAAGTAATGCCATTCTGGTCAAATAAAGAAGATGCACAAGCGCACAATGTTGAAGAGTGGGCAGACTTCGAAGTGCTAGAAATCCCACTGGATATTTTCGTTGAAGATTGGTTGCTGACTCTTGCTGAAGATGGTGTTCTAGTTGGTACTAACTGGAATGCTCAACTTGAAGGTAAAGAGATGGAGCCATCAGATCTCGCGAAGATGTACCTAGACTAATGACCAAAAGCGTCCCTCGGGACGCTTTTTTGTTCTTATTGCTTGGCCACTAAGGCTGCTATCACCGCTTCGCGGTTGTCCAAATAGTCATTTAGACCGACTTTTCTCAGTTCGCATGATGGGCAATCACCGCATCCGTCACCAATAATCCCGTTGTAGCAAGTCAGGGTTTTCTCACGTACAAGTTGCAGAGCGTCATATTGATCCGCCAATGCCCAAGTCTCGGCCTTATTCAGCCACATCAATGGGGTCGCAATCTCTAGTTGGTAGTCCATACCCTGAGCTAACGCGTTGTTCATCGCTTTAACGAAATCATTACGGCAATCTGGGTAGCCAGAAAAATCCGTTTCACATACACCAGTGATCACTGTTTTCGCACCAATCTGATAAGCATAGATACCCGCTAGGGTTAAAAACAGGATATTGCGACCAGGTACAAACGAATTTGGTAGGCCATTCTCTTGCAGTTCATGAGAAACCGCAATGTCATCACGAGTGAGGGAACTGATTGCCAGTTCATTCAATAGACTGACATCCATCACCTTATGTGCCTTAACACCCAACTCTTTTGCTAAGTTTTGTGCCACTTCGATTTCTAACTTATGACGCTGACCATAATCAAAAGTAATCGCGTGAACTTCATCAAACTGTTTAAGCGCTTGGACAAGACATGTGGTAGAGTCTTGACCACCACTGAATACTACAACGGCTTTGTTCATGATTGTTTCCTTTAAGCAATGCTGAGGTATTTGTGAGTTTGGATCGACAGACGCCAATTTCTAGCGATACAGACATCAATACACAGCTCGGTTGCACGGGGTTTTTGACTTATTGGCTGAAGCGCAATGGTGGTCGACTTTGGCACTTGAGCGCGTTCTAGCAAAGCATCCAGTTGGTCGATGTCTTTCTCAGTTGCTACTGGGTGCTTAATCTCATTCGCTCGCAATAATGCACTGTCTAACACTGGCAGCTTGCCTTTCATAGCCACTTTTGGTGACACTGTCACCCATGTATTTTCGCTAGCTACAACGTCATAAGTTCCGCTGGTTTCTATCTGACATTGGCAACCCATGGCTTCAAACGCAGCCGTTAGAGGACGAAGATCGTAAATACAAGGTTCACCGCCAGTAATCACAATATGTCGAGCGGTGTAGCCTTGCTTGTTGTACTCATTAACAATGTCTTGTGCTGATACACTACACCAAGTCGGAGAGTCCTCTTTCTTGGTTAGGATTTCTTCAAGCGAGCATTCGTCTTGCGGCGTCGCATCCCAAGTTTGCTTAGTATCACACCAAGCACAACCCACTGGACACTCTTGCAATCTGACAAATACCGAAGGTACGCCCGTAAAGACCCCTTCTCCCTGAATGGTTTGAAACATTTCGTTAATCTTATACAACTTAAACTCAGCCTAAATCATCATCAAAAGTTTGCAGGAACGAGACCTTAAAGGACTCCAAGTTGAAGGTCAACTAATTCATAAATTGATCATTCGAATCTCAGCCATTATGCTGGGCTCTTTTGCGTCGTCTACGCTCTATTTTAAGGTAAGTTATGTATAAATTGATTGCTCTTGATATGGATGGCACTTTGCTCACCAGCGAAAAGACCATTAGCGAGAGAACAAAACGCGCGATTGCCGAAGCACGTCAACGTGGCGTAAAGGTAGTTCTTGCCTCTGGTCGTCCTCTGGACGGCATGCAAGCGAAGCTAACGGAGCTCAACATTGAAGGTGACAATGAGTTCGTTGTTTACTTCAATGGCTCAATGGTGAAAGAACTGGGCACCAACAAACTGATTCACACTGCCATCATTGATGGTAAGCGCGCGAAACAAGTTGCAGCACTGGCGCTACAACTAGGTGCTTACTGTCATGCCTTTAGTGCAGAGCTAGGGCTTATCACCCCAAAGCACAATGAATTCACTCAAATTGAATCCACTATTAACCAAATTCCAGTAACCGAAATGGACTTTGAACAACTTGATGACAACCACGCTATCATCAAGGCCATGATTGTTGCCGAGCCAGAAACCCTGACCAAACTGGTTGATCAGATCCCACCATCGGTGCGAGAGGAATTTACCATTGTTCAAAGTGCGCCTTTTTTCCTAGAGTTTCTGAGTCTCGACAGTAATAAAGGCGTTGGTGTCAAAGCCATTGCAGATTATCTAGGCATTAAGGCTGACGAGGTGATTTGCATGGGTGATGCTGAAAATGATCACCACATGCTCGAATATGCTGGGCTTGGGGTTGCGATGGAAAACGCGATGGAACAGACCAAAGCCATCGCCAACTATATTACGTCGAGCAACAATGACGACGGAGTTGCAAAAGCTATTGAGCAATTCATTTTGAACAAATAAGCCCTAATGCACAAAGGCAGCGTTACGCTGCCTTTGCTTTTGCTCTGATAAGTATTGCGAACACAATCAGCAATAACGGGTATCTAAGTGTTTCGACAATCAGCGAATAGAGGCCGCTTGAGGACACAGAGGTCGCAGCATAACTGACCAGCAAATAGGTTATGACCATAGCAAACATAGCAATCACCGTATCCTTGCCATTCGCCTTTTTCTGCTCTGTACGCTGGGTTGAAACCAAACCGAACACCGTCACTATTATTGCTAACCAATAAGTAAATACAGGTATTGGCCAAAAGATGGTGAGCAGTGTCGCGGCAAAAACCAGCATACCCCAAACCAGCTTCGATGAGAGTAATACCATCGCATCCACTTCGGTTCGGTTTTGTAGTCTAATGATATGCCATGCACATAAAGCACCTAATAACGCGCCACTAATACTGTCAATCATGAAAGCAGCACCACTGTAAAACTTGGCAATAGCGAGCCAACTCACGGCAATCAGAAGCATGATTGACCAACGATTAAGATACAGTTTTTTCAGTGCATCAAGAACCAACACACCCACACAAAGCCAAACGGCTATTGGTAAACTCGGTAAGCCAAATCCATAACTTGATGCCAACTCTACAGCAGGCAGATACACATGCGGCCGCGGAAGTGCAAACCCCTGTTGAGCAACAAGGCTAAGTAGTGATGTTACGGTAACGGCAAAGAACGCTCGATAACAAAACTCCTTACCAAATCGCCAATAAAGTAGAGGAAATAACCCCAATAGAATTAGCGGATTGGCAAGATAATTACCGGCGAGCAACATTAGGTCTAAAACCGTATAAATATACTCAGGCATCTTGAGCAAAGAGTGTTGCAGTTGCACCATCCAACCGAGTTCTAACTGATTGAAAAATGGCGCCGCCTCGACGAGATTGCCCACGTAAAGTACGCTCTGATCGGTGGCATTGGGCAAAGCATCAATCAACCACTGAAGTTGCTCTGGAAAACGATAGTCTTCCTTAGGCACCAGTTGCGGATCGACTAACATTGCAGACGATATCTCAATACCATAATGTGGAGCAAACCAAATGGGTAACTCGTTACCATCGAGCAGATTGTTGTATTGGAAAGCGACAATATCTGAGTCAGCAACACAATCATAAAACGCAGCGTTATCACTCCGACCTAATTCATTGCCTACAGAAACCACCAGCCCAGTCTCTTCCCACGCTTCACGTTGAGCCGCCAGCTTTGGATCTTCACCACTGGCGATGGTGCCTGCTGGCAGTGAAAGCTTGCTGGTAATAATTTCATTGACCATCACCACTTTCTCGCCTGAGCGAATAACGCACACCGCCCCCTTTAAATTTGATGAGTCTGACTCAGCCACAGAGGAAAGAGAAAAGAAGGCTGAGATCAGACATATAAAGGTACTAACTATATTAGAATAAAAACTCATGATGCTGGCTTGTGTTTCCCGACTGACTTACGTAACCAATGAATATGATGTTCAAAACCGAACTGCTGATAGAATTCGACCGCTGAAGCATTAAATTGCCACACTTCAACAAAAACTTCCTGTACACCGTACTCGACAAAGCGTTGTTCTATTTTTTGGCAAAGTTGATTCGCCACACCTTGTCCACGATATTCAGGGCAGATAAATAGCTCATCGATGCTCCCCATTTGGATCGGCTTACTAACTGTAGAAATGAGTTCGCAAAAATGCCCCGTGATAAAGCCTATGATGGCGTTAGCCTGACATGCCACAAAAACAAGACATTCAGGATCGTCTAGATAGCGAGCAATGCTTTTTTCTTGCTCTATATCTTCTGCTGTTTTGAAGTAGTTAGGGCATTGACGATGGTGCTCATCATGAAGCTGGTACATCAGTTCATTAAGCTGTTCGAGATCGTTTTCGCCTGCAGAACGAATTGATACTGGGTGCATAAATATTTTTGCGTTACAAATAAAGTGACAGTGTGGCGGTTTAGTCAAATTTTTTCAACAAAAAAGCCCCTTTGTATGAGGGACTTAAACTACGTAAGGCGCGCCAACTAAGAGTGAAGTGCTTTTTCTATCTCTTCTAGACTTGTTGGATCATCAATGGTTGATGGTACCGTGTATTGCTCACCATCAGCAATCTGGCGAATGGTACGGCGTAGAATCTTACCAGAACGTGTTTTAGGTAAACGCTCAACCACCAGCGCGTGTTTAAAGCAGGCTACCGCACCAATCTGTTCGCGTACCTTATTGATCAATTCACCTTCGAGTTGTGCATCATCAACTTTCACACCATCTTTAAGTACGACGAGACCAAGAGGTAACTGACCTTTTAAGTCATCATGCACGCCAACGACAGCGCATTCAGCAATTGCAGGGTGGCCGCCAACTATCTCTTCCATCTCACCGGTTGATAGACGGTGTCCCGCAACGTTAATCACATCATCGATACGCCCCATAATGAATAGGTAGCCCTCTTCATCAAGATAGCCACCATCACCAGAAACATAGTAGCCTGGGAACTGGCTTAGATAACCGGATTCAAAACGGTCATGGTTACGCCACACCGTTGGCAAACAGCTTGGTGGCAGTGGGCGCTTCAAAGCAACAAAGCCCTGTTGATTCGCCTCAACAGCCTCGCCAAGCTCATTAAGGATCTCAACTTGATATCCTGGAATAGGCTTGGTCGCTGAGCCCGCTTTCACTGGCATCATCTCAATGCCCGTCGGGTTTCCGGCAATTGCCCAACCTGTTTCAGTCTGCCACCAATGGTCAATCACTGGCTTGTCGGCCTTGCTTTCCACCCACTCCAATGTTGGTGGATCAAGGCGCTCACCGGCCATAAAGATTGTGGTTAATTTTGATAGGTCGAACTGCTTAATGAAGTGACCATCCGGATCTTCCTTCTTAATCGCACGAAACGCGGTTGGCGCTGAGAACAACACATCAACCTTGTGCTCTTCGCACACTCGCCAGAAGGCACCAGGATCTGGAGTACGCACTGGTTTGCCTTCAAACAGCACCGTGGTACAGCCATGAATCAATGGCGCGTACACAATATAAGAGTGACCAACCACCCAACCCACATCAGATGCTGCCCAAAACACGCCATCTTGTGGGATGTTGTAGATGGAGGTCATTGAGTACTTCATTGCGACCGCATGACCGCCATTGTCTCGAACCACCCCTTTTGGTTTGCCCGTTGTGCCCGATGTGTAAAGGATATAGAGCGGATCCGTTGCCAGAACAGGAACGCAAGCATGTGGCAACGCAGATTGATACGCTTTGTGCCAATCAATATCACGTTCACTCTCTAGAGAAGCTTCACACTGAGACCTTTGCAGTACAATGACGTGCTCAGGCTTCCAACGGCTGTCCATAATCGCTTTATCGACCAATGGTTTGTATGGAATGACTTTGTTCACTTCAATTCCACACGAGGCTGTCATAACGACTTTGGGCTCAGCATCTTCCAAACGCACCGCAAGTTCATTGGCAGCGAATCCGCCAAATACCACCGAATGAATAGCACCAAGACGAGCACAAGCCAACATCGCCATTGCCGCTTCAGGTATCATCGGCATGTAAATAACAACGCGATCGCCCTTTTCAACGCCCTGCTGAGCAAGCATGCCAGCGATTTTTGCCACCTGATCACGTAACTCACGGTAGCTGTAGCTTCGCTTGGTGTCAGTGACCGGAGAATCATAAATGAGTGCAGTTTGTTCACCACGCCCCTGCTCACAGTGATAATCCAGTGCAAGCCACGAGGTATTCAGTAGCCCATCGGGGAACCAACGCTCTACACCATTCTCGTCGTTCGCCAATATGGTTTCCGGTGCTTTGAACCAATCGATATGTTTTGCCTGTGCCCCCCAAAACGCTTGTGGTTGATTGAGGGCCCATTGATATTCTTTTTCATATGCAGACATATTGCTTCCTCCAGTATGTCTCGACATTGCTTGTAGGTAGTCAGATTCAGTCAACTACGCAAAGACATCGGAGGGTACGTACACAAATCCCTCCATAATGATTCGAGCACTTCGGCTCATAACCGCTTTTTCAACGAGCCATCCGTTGTCGCTCTCGCTCGCCTTAGCACCTACTTTCAAAGTTCCAGAAGGGTGACCAAATGTGACCGACTCACGCCCTCCCCCTCCTGCGGCCCTGTTTACTATCGTGCCTGGTACACATGCAGCGGAAGCAATGGCTACCGCCGCTGTGCCCATCATCGCGTGGTGCAACTTGCCCATTGACAGAGCACGGACCAGCAGATCAATCTGCTGCTCTTCAACCACTTTACCGCTCGAAGAAACATATGTTTTCGCCTCACTGACAAAGGCCACTTTCGGCGTGTGTTGTCTCGCTTGTGCTTGTTCGACTGAGTCAATCAAACCCATCTTTAGCGCACCATATGCTCTAATTGTTTCAAAACGCTCCAAAGCATCTTGATCATTGTTAATGTCTTGCTGTAGCTCACTGCCTGTATAGCCAAGAGCATGAGCATCAATAAAGATGGTTGGAATACCCGCATTGATCATCGTCGCTTCGAAACTACCAACCGACGGTACATTGAGTTCATCAATAACATTGCCGGTCGGAAACATACTGCCCGAGCTGTCCCCTGGCTGCATAAAATCAACCTGAATCTCCGCTGCTGGGAAGGTCACGCCGTCTAGCTCAAACTCCCCAAGCTCCTGCACTTGCCCATCAACAATCGGCACGTGAATCACTATCGTCTTGCCGATGTTTGCCTGCCACACTCTGACAACAGCAACACCATTGTCAGGGATGCGTTCAGGGTCGACTAGCCCTGCATGGATCGCAAACGGGCCAACTGCCGCAGACAAGTTGCCACAGTTACCGCACCAATCGACAAACGGCTTATCTATCGCGACCTGACCAAATAGATAGTCAACATCGTGTTGCGGTTTTTCACTCTTAGAAACGATCACTGTTTTACTGGTGCTAGACGTTGCGCCGCCCATGCCATCAATTTGCTTAGCGTAAGCATCAGGGCTGCCAATGACACGCATTAACAGACGGTCACGCGCTTCACCGGGCTGTTGAGCTTCCAACGGCAGGTCTTGCAGACTGAAAAACACCCCTTTGCTGGTTCCGCCACGCATATAGGTCGCGGGTACTTTAATCTGACGTAGTTTCATGACCGTCACCTACTGAGCTAAGAAGTCTTGAGCAAAGCGTTGCAATACGCCGCCAGCATTGTAGACATTAACCTCGTCAGCCGTATCTAATCGGCATGTCACAGGCACATCAAATTTCTCACCGTTTGCGCGAGTAACGACAAGTGCCAGATCCGCTCCCGGCTTGAGCTCACCGATTACGTCGTACAATTCATTGCCATCAAGCTCAAGAGTTTTGCGGTCTGTCCCCTGTTTGAATTGCAGCGGCAAGACCCCCATACCCACTAAGTTGGTTCGGTGAATACGTTCGAAACCTTCAGCAACAATTGCTTCAACACCCGCAAGGCGAACTCCTTTAGCAGCCCAGTCGCGAGAAGAACCTTGGCCGTAGTCCGCACCCGCAACAATAATCAGTGGTTGCTTACGATTCATGTAAGTTTCAATCGCTTCCCACATGCGTGTCACTTTGCCATCCGGTTCGATTCGCGCTAACGAGCCTTGTACAACTTCACCATTCTCCTTGACCATTTCATTAAACAGTTTCGGATTGGCAAAAGTTGCACGTTGCGCGGTAAGGTGGTCGCCACGGTGCGTCGCGTAGGAGTTAAAGTCCTCCTCAGGAACATCCATGGAGGCGAGATATTCTCCAGCTGCACTGCTTGCCAAAATTGCGTTCGAAGGTGACAAGTGATCCGTTGTGATGTTGTCGCCCAATACCGCCAGCGGACGCATGCCTGATAACGTGCGTTCTCCCGCTAACGCCCCTTCCCAGTATGGAGGACGACGGATATATGTGCTCTTCTCACGCCAGTCATAAAGAGGATTGCTGTTACGTTGTTCATCATTAAGTTTGAACATCTGGATGTAAACCTGCTTGAACTGCTCGGGTTTTACATGCTTGCCAACAACTGCGTCAATTTCTTCATCACTTGGCCAAAGGTCATTGAGGTAGATAGGATTGCCATTTTGATCATTACCTAGCGAATCACGTTCAATATCGAAACGCATCGTTCCGGCTAAGGCATAAGCAACAACCAAAGGAGGCGACGCTAAGAAGGCCTGCTTAGCATAAGGATGGATACGGCCATCGAAGTTTCGGTTACCTGACAACACTGCCGTCGTATAGACATCGCGATCGATGATCTCTTGTTGAATATCTGGGTTGAGCGCGCCACTCATCCCATTACAAGTAGTACAGGCATACGCAACAATCCCAAATCCGAGCTTCTCCAGCTCAGGAAGCAGACCAGCGTCCTCAAGATAGAGTTTGGCAACTTTAGAACCCGGCGCGAACGATGATTTAACCCAAGGTTTACGAACAAGCCCCAACTGGTTGGCTTTTTTCGCCATCAAACCAGCCGCGACCACGTTGCGCGGGTTACTGGTGTTAGTACACGACGTAATCGCAGCAATGATCACGGCACCGTCTGGTAACTGACCATCTTCAACCTCTGGCTGCTCTGCTGGTGACATCGCAATTCCACGCTGGGTTAATTCCGATGTTGGCAATCTGCGGTGTGGGTTCGATGGACCGGCCATATTGCGGCTGACCTTTGATAAATCGAATTCCAATAAACGTTCATATTGCGCGCTTTCTAAATCATCAGCCCATAAACCCGTCTGTCTTGCGTATTGTTCAACCAGAGCCACTTGTTCGTCATCACGACCAGTTAACTTAAGGTAGTTAATGGTCTGCTCGTCGATGTAGAACATACCTGCTGTTGCCCCATATTCAGGCGTCATGTTCGAGATCGTTGCTCTATCACCAATAGTAAGGTCTCGAGCACCCTCTCCGAAAAACTCCAAGTAGGATGAAACAACCCGTTCTGTGCGCAAGAACTCTGTAATCGCTAAGACAATATCCGTCGCCGTGATACCCGCCTGACGTTTACCAATCAACTTCACACCAACGATATCTGGCAATCTCATCATTGAAGGGCGGCCCAGCATGACCGTTTCGGCTTCCAAACCACCCACACCAATCGCGATAACACCAAGAGCATCGACATGTGGAGTATGGCTATCGGTGCCAACGCAGGTATCGGGATAGGCAATGCCGTCTTTTGTTTGAACAACCGGAGACATTTTCTCAAGGTTGATTTGGTGCATGATGCCGTTACCAGCAGGGATCACGCTGACGTTCTCAAATGCGGTTTTACACCATTCAATGAAATGGAAGCGATCTTCGTTACGGCGCTCTTCGATTGCTCGGTTCTTCTCAAATGCATCAGGTTCAAAACCCGCGTGCTCAACGGCTAACGAGTGGTCAACAATCAACTGAGTTTCAACCACTGGATTGACTTTAGCAGGATCGCCGCCTTGCTTTGCAATGGCATCGCGAAGACCAGCCAGATCGACCAATGCCGTTTGACCAAGAATGTCATGGCATACAACACGAGCGGGATACCAAGGAAAATCATGATCACGCTTGCGTTGGATAATCTGTTGTAGGCTTTGAGTTAACGTGTCTGGATCACAGCGACGAACTAGCTGTTCGGCAAGGACACGTGAAGTATAGGGTAATGTTTCATATGCCCCTTCACAAAGGGCATTGACAGCTTCTCGGGCATCATAAAAATCAAGATGAGTTCCCAGAAGCGGTTTGCGATATTGGGTGTTAACAGTCATAGCGGCTTCCATTCAGGTAAATCGTTTTTCTTCACTCCCTCAAACTGCGAGGGAGCAGTTTTTGTGGGGTTACCTGTTTTCGATTGGTACCCAATCTTGATGATCAGGGCCTGTATAATCCGCGCTCGGACGGATGATGCGGTTGTTTGCACGCTGTTCGTAAACATGCGCTGCCCAGCCAGTTAAACGGCTCATCACAAAGATTGGCGTAAACAGTTTGGTTGGGATGTCCATAAAGTGGTACGCCGAAGCATGGAAGAAATCTGCATTACAGAATAATCCTTTCTCGCGCTTCATTACCGCTTCTACGCGCTCGGAAACCGCGTACAAATGAGTATCGCCCACAGCCTGTGAGAGCTCTTTTGACCAACGTTTGATCAGTGCGTTACGAGGGTCACTCTCACGGTAGATCGCATGACCAAAGCCCATGATCTTGTCCTTATTGGCTAGCATCTGCATGATATTAGCTTCAGCTTCATCAGGCGTTTGCCAATCCTCAATCATCTCCATAGCCGCTTCATTCGCACCACCGTGAAGTGGCCCACGCAATGTGCCGATAGCCGCCGTAATACATGAATGCAAATCGGACAATGTTGATGCACACACCCGCGCCGCAAACGTCGACGCATTGAACTCATGCTCTGCATATAAAATCAATGAGCAGTGCATCACCTGCTTGTGCATGTCTGTGGGTGTTTTATCTGTCAACATTTTAAGGAAGTAGCCACCGATACAAGTCTCAGACTGATCTGCCGTGTCTATGCGCACACCGTCGTGACTAAAGCGATACCAGTAACAAATAATGGCAGGAAACAGCGCTAGCATACGTTCTGTCGCAGCAACCTGCTCATCAAAGCTGGTTTCTTGCTCCAAGTTGCCCAGCACAGAACAACCTGTGCGCATAACATCCATCGGATGCGCAGAGGCTGGGATCAACTCCAGTGCCTGCTTTAGTTCTGCTGGCAGGCCACGTAAACTGATGAGGCGTGTTTTGTATTTATCCAGTTCTGTTTGAGTTGGAAGGTGACCGCGTAACAATAAGTGTGCAACTTCTTCGAACTGCGCATTGTTAGCTAGGTCGGTAATGTCGTAACCACGATACGTCAATCCTGTTCCGGTTTTTCCGACAGTACACAAAGCCGTGCTACCTGCGCTCTGACCACGTAGGCCTGCGCCGCCTAACTCTGCTGTTTTGTTTGATGCTTGAGACATTTTGAACTCCTTTTCCATCGGCTACTGCTCTCTTTAGCGGAGCGATTTGATAGCCGACGATTTCACGTTATTGGATTAATTCCGAATTCGTTTTCCTGGGCTTCCGAGTGATTATTTTCCTTCTGAAAATAGCTGATCCAGCTTATCTTCATAATCGTGATATTTGAGGTGAGCATAGAGCTCTTTGCGCGTCTGCATGGATTCCGTGAGCGCTTCTTGGTTCCCTACTTCCAACAAGTGTTTGTAGACGGTTTCCGCCGCCTTGTTCATCGCTCGGAACGCACTTAACGGGTAAAGCACCATATCCACTCGCGACTTAGCCAGCTCTTCACAACCATACAAAGGCGTTTGGCCAAATTCAGTAATGTTGCCAGGATTGGAACATGTCTGCCCGTCGCCTGCTCTAAAGCTTGAGAAAACTGAACGTACTGCTCTAGTTTGTTCATCGCCTCGGGGAAAATCATATCCGCCCCAGCTTCCACACAAGCGATAGCACGCTCTATCGCACTGTCGATACCTTCAACAGCCAAGGCGTCGGTGCGTGCCATGATGACAAAGCTTTCATCGTTGCGAGCGTCAACGGCCGCTTTGACTCGGTCGACCATCTCCTGCTGGCTAACGATCGCTTTATTCGGTCTGTGACCACAACGCTTTTGAGCAACTTGGTCTTCCATATGTACCGCACCAGCACCGACCTTCTCCATCGCTTTGATGGTACGCGCGATGTTAAACGCTCCACCAAAACCGGTATCGATATCAACCAGTAACGGTAAGTCGCATGCGTTTGTAATACGCTCTACATCAACCAAAACATCGTTTAGAGTGGTGATACCCAGATCAGGCAAACCATACGAAGCATTGGCGATACCGCCACCTGACAAGTAAATCGCCTGATGACCTAAGTTTTTCGCCATCATGGCGCAGTACGGATTAATCGTTCCGACGATTTGAAGTGGGTTATTTTGCTCGACGGCAAGTCTGAACTTCGCCCCTTGAGATAAACTCATGACTGTTTCCTCTAGTCCCTTAGGATTTGTTGTTCAATCAGTGTGCGGCTTCCAGAAATATGACGACGCATTAGCATTTCAGCCAACTCTTCATCACGGTTACGGATCGCCTGTAAAATGTATTTGTGCTCATCCAACGCTTCTACCGGACGAGACTGTGCTCGCGGTGACTGATAGCGGTACATGCGCAGTAAGTGGTATAGCTCATCGCATAGCAACGAGATCAACTGGCTGTTGCGACTGGCTAAAATGATTCGGTAGTGAAAGTCGAAATCACCGTGCTGGTGAAAATAGGACGCGCCTTCGACTTCATCAATATGATTTGAATGTGTCGACAAAACGGCTTCAAGGCCCGCCAACTCTTCAGTAGTAATATGTCTAGCGGCTAAACGAGCTGCCATCCCTTCTAGAGCTTCTCGCACTGAATAGAGCTCGATAAGTTTTTCGGGAGAGAAGGTAATCACACGAGCACCGACATGAGGAATGCGCTCAATCAAACCTAATCCCTCAAGGCGCATGATCGCTTCACGCAACGGGCCACGGCTAACTTGATAACTCTTTGCCAGTTCCGGCTCAGAGATTTTACTGCCTGGTGCAATATCGCCATTGACTATCGCCTCGACCAAAGACTCTGTCAGCGTCTCAGACTTAGTATTCTCTTTTTCGGCCGCGCCTTCTTTACGACGAGATTTAAGTTCTAGGTTCATATCTGAATTACTCACGCTAACGACAGCAGACTGTCTACAATTTGTTGGTACAGAATTAAAATAGACCATTATATTGTCGACAATCAAACAGATTGTCGACAATTTAGACTAAGGTAGTAGGCTAAATGCCAGTAATGAGATAAGCACACAAAGGCAAAGAAAAACGGTGATGTGACCTAGGGCAACATTATTGCAATGATATCAATGACTCTCAGTCAGTATACAATTAGTATCCTAGATACATTCACCAATAAATAACGACAAAGGCTTATGCGCGTTGGTAAGGTTCAAACCATACTATTAGGGTTAACAGTAGTTACTTTGGCTGGTTGCTCGATGTTTTCTCCAGCAGAACGTCAGCCCTACTATCCCCAGATACGAGACGTAACGTACTCAGATGATGACATCACTGTTATCGAATCGAACAATGTGCTCAAAGCGGCGATTGTGCATAACGAGTTCGTGCTGGTTGAAGACAAACACAGTGTGAATCAGTCTTTCGAGCAGGTCTTCGCTGAAGCGATAGAAAACCAAGCGGTGACGGTAGAAGATCTAAAAAGTGAGCAATTTCATCTAGCTTTAGAAGAGATAATCAAACAGTTCAGTTGTGAACTTTATGCAAGCCAACAAGCCAGCGATTCTGTTCAGCTATGCCCACAGCAAAATCAGATTGTCGACAATTCCCTAGATTACCTCCCTTTTCAACAAGGACTACGTTTCACCCAACGCAATAGTACAATAAAACAGAATGAACAGGATACATTACAGTTAGAGATGTTTCTCAAGAGTACCCATGAGCGTTCATTAGACTCTCTGTGGGGAGCCGTTCACGAGCTGGGTAAATTTAAAGGCAGTAGACTCGCCCCTGAACAATTGGTACTGACCATCAATCTCAAGGCATACAAAAAGTCCTCTAGTGACCATACGTGGAAGTACATCTATCCAGAACCACTGGTGTTCTTTATCGTGCTTCCTTCTGTCGATCATCTCATCCAGCGACCAAACGAAGTGGAAAGCATGGCTTTCGCTTATCGCACAGCCAAACTACTAGTGGTTGATAGCCGATAAACTATCGTGGTTAATATGAAAAAAAACCGCATCCCGTGATGCGGTTTTTCTGTAACTGAAGTCATCACTACACAGAATACTTGTACTTCGCCATGCTTGGGTCGATCAAGCCAGAGTCAATTAAGTTTTTCTCTAGCATCATATTCTGCAATTGCTTGAGTGAGTTTATGTTGCCGTAACCTCTTCTTATTTGATCAAACGCCTCTTCAAGTTTCGGTAGGTTTTCCGCGGTCATCTGCTCCGTTGCCGCTTCACTGGATGCCAAGAACCACTCAACGTCTTTGGTTATTTCTTGGACATGCACCAAGGTTTCACGCAACTTGTCTTGATAGTGCTGTACTTCTTGAACAGCAGTAAAGTATTCAGCCCATGCCTGCATTCTTTCCAACGTCGCATCTTCACTGGAATCCATGCTGATAATAGTCTGCGAAAGTTTTTTTCTCGATGAGTTGATCGCCTCTTTGAGCTTAAATAGCCTTAAACTCATTTCATCCGCTTTCTTAGGTAATAACTTAATCTCGTACTTCACTAGTTTACGAATAGCGTGCATTTTTTGATCACGTTTTTGCGCCGAGTTTACAAACACTTGGTGATCTACTTTACCGACGGGATTCACTTTCAACTGCTTACGTGCTTCTTCGATTTTCTTTGAAAGCAGTGTCTTAACCCCCTTCTTTGAACCCTCTTCCCAAGCTTTACGCGAAGCCGCTTTTAACGCAGCGCCCCCCGCTGATTCCAACATAGCAGCCCCTTCTTTACTGCCAGGAAAAGGAATCAGACCAATGCCCGTTTTAATGCCTTGCTGCACCACGTCCATGGCGACCATTTTTTTGTCACGCTTAACCCAATTTTTAGCTGACTGATATTTGTTACCAAACTTTCTAGCCCAACTTTTATGGTAAGTAGCACTTTCTTTCTCGACATGGTTTAAAAACTCTTTTGCCATGTTCTTTGCATCAGCACTAGCCATTACACTCTCCCCAATAGTTATGTGATTTATAAATCATAGCGAATTTAATTTATTTAATAATAAAATCCTGCTACTTTTTAATACATTATTAACACATATCACAACCCATTGTTTCGAAATACGTTTATTTCGACGCGAAGAAGTCAGTTTAAAGGACGTGTTATGGCTGAAAAATATTCGGCATCTGCTAGCCCGATATCCGCCAAAGATTACAAAGGCCAACAACATACCATCAGCCAATTTTCCGTGACTCAATCTTTGTCACAATCGTTTTCAATCACAGCGACACTTATTTCCAGTAATTTTGATGCTCAAAGCCAGTTGGGTCAGTTATTGACAATCAATCGCTATTCAAACCTTACGGGCAGTTCAACCTTGTCACGATCGTACAATGGCATTGTGACGCGTATTGAAAATCAGGGTATGGATAGCAACCTGCAATACGCGGTTTATCAGATAACGCTCAGTCCATGGTTAGATCTTCTAAAACACACTCATGCTTTTCGTGTATACCAAAATCAGTCAACCAAAGAGATAGTCAGTGACATCTTCGACAATGCGGGGTTCAAAGGTTGCTATAAAATCGCCAAGATGCCTTCTACCAAACGCGAATATTGTCTTCAGTACAATGAATCTGATTTCGATTTCGTCACACGTTTGCTGGCAGAGGAAGGTATCCATTACTACTTTACTCACTCAGCGACTGAACACACCCTAGTACTGCAAGATGCGCAGTCCCCTTTCGATAAAGCTGACAATGCGAAGTTTGATATGGCAGAAACCCCTTCAGGTTCATTGCCACTACTTGATACTTGGGCACCTGCACTGGCATTTCACGGCGCGAGTATTGAATTAACCGCCTACGATTACACTCAAACTAAATTCGTGACGAGTAAAGCTCAAAAAAGCACTCATTCCATTGCTAACAACACTAAGTTGGCGAATCGACACTATCCGCCTTTAGGGATCTCAGGAGATAAAACCGATTTAGCCAGCAACCTAGCAAAACGCAGGATTGAGCATCTGCAACAAAACTATCAAACCATTGAATCGACAGCGAAACACGACTTATTCGACATAGCGACGTGGTTTTCTCTGTCCAGTCATCTCGATAAATCTCAGCTTGACGATTATTCGGTTATTTCGGTTACGACCCGTTACTCTTCGGATGTAACGTGCAGTAGCACGATTACCGCCGTTCCAAAAGCAACAACCTACTATCCAAATCCAGTCGAAAAACAACGGGTTCATGGGATGCAGAGCGCGATCGTCGCAGGATCTACAGTCGGAGAGATAAACCAAGATGAGCAAGGCCGAGTCAGAATCCAGTTTCAATGGGATACGGAAGCAAGCGGTGATAAAACCAGTTGCTACGTTCGCGTTGCACAGATGATGGCAGGAAGCGGCTACGGAGCCCAGTTTATCCCTCGCACTGGTCAAGAAGTTCTCGTCTCGTTTATCGATGGCGATCCAGACCAGCCGATCATTACTGGTAGCGTCTATAACAGCAAGAATGCTCCGCCGTACAAAGAATCAAATTCAACGAAAAGTGGGATTAAAACCAAGCTGTCCGGTCAATCGAACGAACTCTATTTCGATGACAACAAAGATAATGAGCTGATTTATCTGCATGCGGCCAAGGACATCACTCAAGAAGTGGAAAACAATCATACTGAAACGGTGAAAGGTAAGTTGGCACAGAAAGTCACCAAACAGATGGCGATATCGACCGAAGATAACTACAGCCTCACCGTAGCTAAGGCGCTGAGTAATAAAGCGAAAACCATCACCATCGAAGCGGATGACAGCATCGACCTCAAAGTCGGTTCTAGCAAGATATCGATTACGTCATCATCCATTAGCATCGAAGCGAGCAACATCGACATAAAAGCCAGCAGCGCTCTTAATCTTCAAGGCACTAATGTGACAAGTAAAGCGACCTCAGCTAACAAAATCACAGGAGCGACAACCGCTTTACAAGCAACGAGTTCAAATTCGATCAAAGGTATGAGCGTATCGATCAAAGCCGACACCACGTTATCGGCAGAAGGGTCGTTGAGTGCAGAGTTTAAATCTGGGCTCAAGGCAACATTCGATGGCGGCGTTATGGGCGAAGTTAAAGGCGCCATTGTTAAGGTAAACTAATGAACTATAAAAAAATCCCTTACCAAACCTGTGGCCAAATACTACCAAGGTTTAAAGCTTCCGAAGAAGCACAACAACAGCTCGATCCAGAGATGTCCGTTTCACAGGCACTAGAAGCCTTACAGCAAGCGCAGCTATTTAACGACTTGATCCAGTTTCTTGCTCATGCGCTGCCTGTCCGTGAAGCGGTATGGTGGGCGAGTCTTTGTCTTCAACTACGCCAAGATGTTTGGAACCCTACCCAGCTCCAATGCATTCAAACAGCCCAGCAATGGGTTCAATCACCTGCTGAAGAACTTAGGCGCAAAGCCGAGCTATTATCCAATCGACTGGAGCTTAACTGTGGGCCATCTTGGCTAGCTCAAGCCGTTTTTTGGAATGGTTCAGGCAGTATTGTCGCCCCCGATCTGCCCGCTGTCATGCCAGATCCATTTCTCTATGCAAAAGCCGTTGCAGGCGCAATTAATCACTCAGCGGCACTGCCTACTTGGAATGAGGCACCCGCCTATTATACTCAATCAGTGGCTTATGCATTAGATATCGCCAACGGTGGCAATGGAGGAAAAGTATGACGTTAGCGGCTCGCCTAACAGACATGCATGTTTGTCCCATGCAAACACCTGCAGTCCCCCCTATACCTCACGTTGGTGGACCAATTACCGGACCGGGAGTACCAACAGTGCTGATTGGCAATATGCCTGCCGCAACTATGGGTGACATGTGCGTGTGTGTCGGCCCTCCAGACTCGATAGTCAAAGGCAGTGCGACTGTACTAATAATGAACAAACCAGCAGCCAGAATGGGGGATACTACTGCACATGGTGGCACTATCGTATTAGGTATGCCCACCGTTCTTATCGGCGGATAAAACCTTCCCATAAACAAGGATTTACTAAAATGTAATCGTGCTCCGTCCAATTTTTTAGATGCAAGTCACTTTTTTGGCGAAATAATGAAAATGGACGAGCCTTTTACAAAAATATGCCTAGACTATCAATTGTAGGAATCGCCCCACATCCCATCAATTTAACAGGCGATTACATTAACCAGACTGATACAAAATAATAACGGAAGCTGCATGGTAGAAATCGATCGTTTGCTAACACCCATCTCCGAAGAATCTCCAACAGGTGCTTACCTTAAACTTGATCGTACTGCTTACCGTGGCTTGCGTAATAATTACAACGCCGCACAATCTTCGTTTCGTCAGTTGATTGAGACACCAGACGCATCTAATGATGAAGCGCTACTTAGAGCCAACCAACATAATTGGCAACAGTTACACGAGAGCACGTATGAAGCGCTCACTCAATCAACAAAAGATATTGAACTTTTAGGCTGGTATATCTCAAGCCAACTGTTCACCGCACAGCCGTATCAAAATCTTGCTGATTCCACCAGCGTACTGACTCAGTTTATCGAACAGTTCGGAACTGAGTTGCATCCGACCTTGCCTGAAAACAAAATTAAAAGCAGTGACGAGCAAGGGAAACAGCAAGAGCTGACTGAGTTCAGAATCAAGCCTCTGCTACAACTTGTCGGTGAAAGTAACGACTCAACCGCCCTATTTATGCCACTGCAATTGATTGGCATGATTGATGACATCACTTTTGGTGACTATCTTCGAGCCGAGCGCAGTGGCACGCTTGCAACACTAGTGGAAAAGGCACAACAACAGTTTTCTAGCGATGTAGAAGAGACGGTTTTACTGCTCGCGCAAGCCTATCAACACTTTACGGAAGCGGAAGCATCCATCGCAAAACAGTGTCAGCTAGTCGGCATCACACCCATCAGTTTCCGCTTTGTAAAAACGAACATCGCTGATGTAATCAATGCAATTCGCTACCTTACTGGGGAAAAGTTCACTGTTTGGCCACTGGACGAGAACCTAAAGCTACGCAAAGAAGAAGTGATAGAGCCGACACCAAGCGAGCCTACTGCTGTTGACCATCAAGCGTCGAGTGAACCGCTGAACGATGTAGCACCTTCAATACCCGCTACATCAGCAACACCAGTTGAGACTGCACCTCAAGTCACGTCCGATTCAATGTCGACACCAACACAAGCGGCTGTATTTGTGACTCAACCTGTAGCCGTTAAACCGGTAACCAGTCGTGATCAGGCGTTCCAGCAACTAAGAGAACTGTCAGAATTTTTTAAGCAGACTGAGCCTCACAGCCCGATTTCATTTTTACTTGAACGTGCGATTCGTTGGGGCTACATGAGTCTGCCAGAATTGTTGCAAGAGATGACCGGTGGCAACAGTAGCGTGATACAGCACATTAACCAATTGACTGGGATGGATAACTTAAATCAGCTTGATCTTAGTGATAAAACCCCTTCCCAACCTTCCGTCGTTAATACGAACGTCATCGTCAATAACGATACTCAATTAGCTATAGAACCGGCTCCTTCCGTTGAAATTCCTCAACAAGAAGCAGCTACTACAAACAAACCAACACAAACTGAAGCGACCTCCACTCCGTCATCAGGTAGCCTGAATGACTTTGAGTGGTAACGAGATGCTGATCAGCAAAGGAGAATAAAATGGCTTCTATTTTCATGAGAATAGACGGTACAAAACCTAAAGGTGCTGCAACTGTAGAAAAAATTGGTGGTAAAGATGGCTTCTTCGCTATCGATACAATCACATGGAACGCCGTTCGTGGTGTAGGTATTGATGTCGGCAACGCAAACAACGCAGACCAAGGTATGGTTGCACTTGGTGAAGTTAACGTAACTCGCGGTTGTGACGGTGCGACACCTTACCTAACAACCTTCCTATACGCACCAGGCGGCGAAGGCAAAACCGTTGAGATCGTCATGACTAAGCCAAACCGTGAAGGTTCAGGTGCTGATCCATACTTAATTCTTACTTTAAAAGCAGCACGTATGTCTAGCTACAACATGGCCGCGTCTGACGGTTCACTGCCAAACGAATCATTCAGCCTAACTTACACTGAAATTTCAAAAGCTTACTACATCGAAGGCGAAGGCGGTAAGATCGAGAAAGGTCCTGAAGTTGGCTTTGATGCTACAGCGGCTAAAGTGACATCAACTGCTTCATAATTGAATAAGGAGATCCATTGTGGCACTTAATTCCCAACACAAACGCGTAAGTAAGAACCGCGTAAGTATCACTTACGATGTGGAAACTAATGGCGCTGTAGAAACCAAAGAACTCCCATTTGTTGTTGGGGTAATTGGTGACTATTCGGGTCATAAACAAGATAAAGAAGACGTTGAAGAACGCACGTTCTACAACGTCGACAAAGACAACTTTGACAACGTAATGAAACGTATTGGCCCTGAGCTAACCCTCAAAGTTGATAATGTTTTAGCCGATGATGACAGTCAGTTTGAAGCTAGCCTAAAGTTCAACTCGATGAAAGACTTTGAGCCAGAAGCCATCATTGAACAAGTTGAGCCTCTGAAGAAGCTGGTAGAAACTCGTAACCAACTGAAGGTGCTACTTTCAAAGGCAGACCGCTCTCGCGATCTAGAAAAACTACTTAAAGAAGTACTGCAAAGCGCGGACACAATCAACGCACTTTCTGAAGAGCTTGGTATCAACAAAGAAGGAGGCGAATAATGAGCACTGAAGCTGAAAAGCAAGGCCAGCCCGAAGCGGTAGAAGGCGCATTAAGTTTTCTGGATCGCGCGATTGAAGCGACGACACAGACGCCTGCTGATACCACTAAAGAACTGTTCTCTGTACTCGCAGAGCAAGCGTTATCAGGTACGGTAACGTGGGACAAAAACCTTACCAAGACTATCGAGAATGCGATCTCTGAAATCGATAAGAAGCTTTCTAAGCAGCTTTCGGAAGTGATGCAACAAAATGACTTCCAAAAGCTGGAAGGTTCATGGCGTGGTGTACAAAAGTTGGTTAAAGAAAGCGAGCTTGGCCGTGATCTTAAGATCAAAATGGTTGATTTCACTCAAGAAGAGTTACTTGAGCAATTTGAAGATGCACCAGCGATCGATCGTAGCCCATTGTTCAACGCCGTATACCAAGGTGAATTTGGCACCGCTGGTGGTGAACCTTATGGCACATTCATCGGCGACTATGAATTCAGCGCTAAAGATGAAGATGTAGCGTTACTTCGATACATGGGCGAAGTCGCAGCCGCGTGTCATGCGCCATTCATCGCTGCAGCCAATGCACAGATGTTTGAATTTAACAACTTCACGACTTTTGATGAAGGTAAACCAGTAGCGGCTGGCTTTGATTCACCAGCATACGCCGCGTGGAATGCATTCCGTGAAAGTGATGACGCTCGTTATGTGACCTTAACTCTGCCACGTACCATGGCTCGTCTGCCATACGGTGAGAAAGGTCTAAGCACGAAGTCATTTAACTACGAAGAGCTAGGCACAGATATGGATGGCAATCCAAAACCAGCAAGCAATGATCAGCTTGTTTGGTCTAACGCTGCTTACGATCTTGGTCTAAAAATGACTCAAGCATACACAGCTTCTGGCTGGTGTACTGCGATCCGTGGTCTGGATAACGGCGGTAAGGTAGAAAACCTACCAAACCTAACGTACAAAACAGAAGCCGGTGATCTTGTTCAGCAATGCCCTACTGAAGTAAACCTCACTGATGAACGTGAAAAAGAGTTAAGTGATCTTGGCTTCTTGCCTTTAGTTCACTACAAAAACTCTAACTACGGTGTGTTTATTGGTGGTCAAACGACTCAAAAACCAAAAACATTTACTGACCCAGATGCAACAGCAAACGCGGCGATTTCCGCTCGTCTGCCTTACATCATGGCGAGTGGCCGTATTGCTCACTATCTCAAAGTGATGGGCCGTGACAAACTGGGGTCAAACCTAGAGGCTCCAGACATTCAACGTGAACTTCAGTTGTGGATTGACCAATACACCAACGCTGGTGCAATTGGTAACGAACAACGAGCGAGAACGCCTCTGGCAGAGTCACGTATTGAAGTCGTTGAACAACCGGGCCGTCCTGGCTCTTACTCAGCGGTCGCACACCTGCGTCCTTGGCTACAACTAGAAGAGCTGACTACCTCAGTTCGTATGGTTGCTAAGATTCCAGGCTAAATCCAAATAAGGCCGGATTTTCCGGCCTTATTTTCCTCACTGCATATCCTCAGGACGTTATGGATTTTAATCTCGACTCACAATGGCAACGGAATTTTGCCGAATTAGACAACACAGACAACGACTTTTTGCAAGAGTCGCTTTCTCTGCTGTCTGAAATCTCACAGGATGCACTTCACAGCAAAGCAAGTCTGATTGCGTTTGTTTCCAAGATGATTCACCAACTGGATGATGGTATATCGAAACAACTTGACGAGATCCTTCACCACAACGACTTTGAAACACTGCACGCAAGTTGGTTAGGACTTGAAGGTTTAGCGACACTGCCAGTCAACAAGCAACGCACCAGACTGAAGTTGCTCGATATGGATTGGAGTGAAGTCTCCAGTGATGTCAATCAGGCTTACACCATTAAGGGCAGCGAACTGTATAACAAGATTGGTAACAAAGAGCTAAACACTCTTGGTGGTCATCCATTTGGTTGTCTCGTCTTTAGCCATAACATCTCGTTAGATATGGACTTTGACGCCGACTATGACGACCTATTTACACTGGAGCTGCTCAGCAAACTCGGTGAGCTATCCCTCTGCCCGATGTTGTTTTCTCCAGATAGACAGTTTTTTGTCGAATCTAGTGCAGATTGGCTTTCTGACACCAATCGAATTGACAAAATACTCTCCGGTGTCGACTACCAATCATGGCAAAACCTGAGAAGTAAAGTTTCCACCAAGTTTGTTGGCTTTGTCATGCCCTCTATTCGCATGAGAAGCCGCTATAAAAATTCGAAAGTGGGTTTTATATACAATGAATCAGGGCAAGGTCTCTGGGGTAACGCGACTTTTGCGTTTGCAGCGACGATTATGCGCGAGCACCACAGGGTCAACTGGTTTGGATTTTTGAAATCGCGCTGGAATGACAAATCTCAAGGCGCTCTCGTCAATCTTGAACAGTCCAATAGCCGCTTCTTAGCAAAACCAGAAACTGACGTGGTATTGTTTGGTCAAATTGCGACTTTTTACGCCCAAAATGGCTTTATTCCATTAACTAAAAGTGCTTTAAGCGATAAATATTACTTCAACGGCAATAACTCAATTTGGCAAAGTGGTCAGACAGACAATGAAAAAGTACTGACACAGATCCAAACCAGCCTAATGTCTTGCCGTATCGCCCACTACCTGAAAGTACAAGTGCGCGAGATGATTGGTAGCTTTAATACCGCGGCAGAGTGTGAACTCTTTTTGACCCACTGGATCGAAAAGTTCTCCAGCAATGTCGCGCTTGCCAATGAAGAAACACTCTCCAAATACCCACTTAGCTTCGCCAAGATCAATGTCACGGAGTCTGCACATCATACCGGTAGTTTCAATTGTACCTTACGTATGGTGCCGCAATACCAATATGACCATTTTAGTGGTGAAGTGGTGTTAACCACCGAGCTCAATGAGGTGGCGTAATGAGTTTCTGGAAGAGCTTTGTTCAACCTCACGATACATCAGGGCCAAATGATGACATTGAGGATATCAAATACCACCTGACCAAATTGCTAGAGTCGGAAGCGTCACTATTCGAAATCGATGACCGGTTCTTAGAGCTGCAACGTTCCAATTTCCGTTTTGGTATCGAAGATGTGCAACTACTGAGTGCCAGCCTTGACCAGAGTCAGTTAGCTCTTCACTTAGAAAGTTATATCAAGCATTTCGAGCCTCGTTTGAGCCAAGTGATGGTTGAGTTAGGTGAACGCAAAGAGAGTGAAAATGCGATCGCGTTTAACATCATTGCAAAAGCAAAAACTAATCAAGGAGAAACTGAGTTGGTATTTGACTCGAAGATTTCACTCAGCGATCTAAAAGCGTCAATGTCGGAGGATAGCTATGAGTGATCCAATGCTAAGATACTTCGAACAAGAACTCACATTGGTTCGACGTGCGCTTGGTCAGTTTGGTCAGCAACACCCTAGTCATGCTGAACGACTCAATATCCACCAAGGTCAGATCGAAGATCCGAGTCTTGCCCGGTTGCTAGACGGCGTGGCACTGCTTAATGCAACCGTTGAAAAAAAACTCTCTGACCAATTACCAGAAGTGGTTGAAGGTCTGCTTGGCGTTCTTTATCCGAGCTATATCCAGACCGTACCTAGCGTTGCGTATCTCCAACTCGATGAACAGGCTGACTGTTCCGAATCGGTCACGCTACCTAAAGGCTCACAATTTTCCGCACTGGCTCAAGGGCAAAACTGCACGTTCACGACGGTCGACGAGATCACGACTGCGCCATTTAAGCTGGTGGATACCTCGGCATCTAGTGCACCTTTCAAGTTTAACCGTCCAAAAGGCACTGAACTCACCACTGCGGTAATCCAGCTAACACTTTCGACGTTAGACCCTGATCGCCCTTTTTCTTCATTAAGCTGTGACGACCTAGATTTTTTTGTTCAGGGCTTTGAAAACAATGCCGATTCTTTAGTTGAACTGCTACTGGCTGAAACTCGAGCGATTTCCGTTTCGGATCAAGAGTGTGCCCATCATGTTGTACTAGCACCTGAAAAACTTAAAACTCGCATCAGTGATAGCCAATTTCAGTTTTTGCCACAAAAAGGCAACCAGTTTTCGGGTTATCAGTTGATCAGCGAGTTTTTCTTCTTTAAAGAGAAGCGCCAATTTTTCAGGCTGAAAGGTTTTGGTGATGCGATTAAACAGTTCGATTCGTCGCACATTGTGCTCAATCTTTTTATGCACAGTTTACCGACTGAGTTCATGCGCCTATTCGACAATCAGGTGTTTAAACTCAACATCGTCCCTGCCCTTAATTTGTTTGAACAAACCGGTGAACCAACAGCCTATGATCAACGTAGCCTCAGCGTGCCAATTAATGCCGATGCCCACAGCGGTACTGACATTGAAATCGTCGAAGTACGTGAAGTGTTTGAAATCACTTCAATGGGCGAAAAACCTTTAATTCCGCTATTTAAAGATAGCTATCGCTCAGATAAAAATGCCGACCACTGGCAATGTAGCCGCGATAGTAATAGCGAGTTTCGTCTCACTGTAAGCTTAAATAATCAACGGGAGATGGAATTTAATAAACTGTTCGGTACTCGCCTGCTCTGCACCAATGGTAAACGAGCTTGTGCTGTTCAAGGTAATTTTGAGTGCTTAGAAAGCATTGATCTACCGGGTGATTTCAGTCCTATTTATCCACCATCTGCGCCAATTGGCCGTGAACAGGATCCGCACCTTCATTGGCAGTTTATTGCTTTGCTTAACGCTAATTTTGTCTCGCTGTTGCATGCACAGCATCCAGCAGAAGCGCTTAAAACCATGCTTAGACTCTGTAGCAGAAGCCAAATTGCAGCCGACGAAATCCAAACTATCCGTGATGTAACGATTCGTTCTCAAGTGTCGGCTTTGAGGATTTTAGGCAAAAATGTCTTTTCACCAGGTACTGAGATAGAAATCACACTCGATACTCAAGGTGGTTTCCTTGCGTTTAGCGATGTCCTTAACCGCTTCTTCCAACAGTTCTGTAGTTTTGATCGCTACATTCAACTCTCGATTCGAGTCTACGGCCGAGATGGCGTTGTTAAACGTTATCCTAAGATCCACGGCAGTCAGCGCTCGATGTAGTTTGGGACATGATGATGAATGTAGTTACAGATCTCACTCAAAACACCGAAAAGTATCACTTTGCGCAGGCAATGCGTCTACTGGCACGTTTTATCGCCGATTCACCACAACGGATTGATTTGGTACTCAAAGCTGAAGCGATGCCAACAGGTGATGCCAGTGAAATTCAGTATTTTTCACTCAAAAACAACCGGGCAAAGTTACGCTTAGCGAAACAAGCACTATCGGGTGTTAAAGGTGTCATTCCCTACTACATCTACGAAGAACTCTTGGCAGCATTGCACGATGATGATCATGCACTCAAAGATTTTCTTGATGTGTTCAATCAGCGCTACTTTGAATTGATTGCCCAATTAGAAACTCAACCTTGGCTGCTAGTCCAAAACGAGCTCTATCCTGATAAAACAAAGCTTCTCAATCAACTCGCCGCACTTGAACAGCAGCATGGGCAGTTTTTCCAGTACGCGTTTTTGCTCAGCCAGAGTAGTCGTAATCTCAATGCTCTTGAACAGATGCTCAACGACTATTTCCCGTTTGATATTGAGGTCACCGCTAAACATCATGAGCGTCGTCAGCTTCCCGTTGACTCACTGACAAGGTTGGGAACTCACCCAGATTATAACAGCAGAGCTGGGCAGGGATTTTTAATTGGCAAAACATGTTTGACCCACTTCAATCATCTTGTGGTCTCAATTAAACCTTCGAATGAGCAACAGCTATGGGATATTCAGAATGACACTATGCTCGCCCGATGTATGCGCGACCTGATTCAACACTATATGCGGGACAACACGCCCATATCAATCTATCTCAAAGTAAAGCGCGAATACCTATCGCGCCCTAAACTTTCAAGTAACAAGAACCTTGCGGCCAAACTGGGTGAAGTAGACTGCCTTGCACCAGAAAGACAGCCGCAACAGCTAATAAGTATTTTGCTCAAATAATGGACACAGACCGTAGCTTCGCTGTTTGATGCTTCGAAATACAAAGGAACACTGTATGACACAAGTAACATTGACAAACTTAGTCGCAAAACTTTCTCCCGACTTAAAACAGGCTTTGGAAGTCTCCGCTGGTGCCGCGATGAATCAGGGCGTTCCTTCAATTGAGACCGAGCATTGGCTATTGCAGTTGATCTCACAGCAGGATGCTAACCTAAGTAACCTGATTCAGTCCCAGAAGTTGTCGCAAGATAGTATCGTCAATGAGCTCTCGAGCAAGATCGCGCGCTTGCCAAAGGGTAGCGAGGGTCAACCGACTCTAAGTCACGGTTTGACGGAGTTGATTAAAGACGCATGGATGATCGCCTCGGTCAACTACGGTCACGGTGAAGTCATCAGCCTGCACTTAATTCAGGCTCTGTTGCAACAAAACGTACTTGGTGTGAATACGCTTCAACTTGAAAGTCTCCAATCTGTATCTCTTGAATCTTTGCAGGGCCTGATCAACAAAACGGCCGTTGCACGCAATACGACTTCATCAGCCCAAGGTGCCAGCAGCCCACAAGGTCAACCGACCGGTAACGATGCGTTAAGCAAATACACTATCAACCTAACTCAACAAGCGATTGAGGGTAATATCGACCCAATTTCAGGGCGTAATGCAGAAGTGCGCAAAGCGATCGATATTCTATGTCGTAAGCGTCAAAACAACCCAATCATGGTTGGTGAACCTGGGGTTGGTAAAACAGCCGTGGTCGAAGGGTTGGCACTACGTATCGCTGCCGACGAAGTTCCGGGTGCGCTTCAAGGCGTACAGATTCACTCTCTTGATTTAGGTCTTCTGCAAGCCGGCGCAAGCGTTAAAGGCGAATTCGAGAACCGTCTAAAAGACGTGATCAATGAAGTGAAAAACAGTGAAGTGCCCATCATCGTCTTCATCGATGAAGCTCACACTCTCATCGGTGCTGGGGGTGCCGCAGGTCAGAACGACGCTGCGAACCTACTCAAACCGGCATTGGCACGCGGTGAGTTCAAAACCATTGCAGCAACCACTTGGGCAGAATACAAAAAATACTTTGAGAAAGATCCCGCATTAACACGCCGTTTTCAAGTGGTCTCGATTGAAGAGCCTAATGCGGAAGATGCAAAGCAAATGCTACGTGGTGTTGCCGCGTCCTTGCAGAAGCATCACGGTGCGTTTATCGCTGAGTCTGCCATTGATGCGGCGGTGAACCTTTCGATACGTTACCTGCCAAGCCGTCAGCTACCTGACAAGGCGATCAGCCTACTCGATACCGCCAGTGCTCGTATCGCCCTAACCCAAGGGGCAAAACCTGAAGTGATCGAGTCACTTGAGCAAACCATTCGTTACCAAAAGAATGAGAAAGCGGCTTTAGAGAAAGAGAATGCTCTGTTTGGCATCGCTGAGGAAGAAATTGCACAGATCAGCCAAGAGATAGACGAAAATGAAGCGCAACTGGCCGCGCTAAACACTCGTTGGCAGGAAGAAATTAAGCTGGTTGATAAGATCAAAGCATTGCAAGAAGAAATCAGTAATGCTCAAGGTGAACAAGCGCCTGACTTGTCAAAACAAAAGACCCTCAATGACACCATCGACACCCTCTCGCAACTGCAAGGTGAACAACCTTTGGTTAATGCTATGGTTGATGACAATACGATTGCGCAGGTCATCGCAAACTGGACCGGTATCCCTGTCGGTAGCATGATGAGTGATGAAATTGCTCGCCTGTTATCGCTCGAAGAAGAACTCGATAAACGCGTAATCGGTCAGGACGTGGCGAAACAAGAGTTGGCGAAAGCGATTCGAATTTCACGTGCTGGTCTGACAGATAGCCGCAAACCTATCGGTGTTTTCTTAATGTGTGGCCCAAGTGGTGTGGGTAAAACTGAAACTGCGATGGCATTGGCCGAGCAGCTTTACGGTGGTGCCAATGATATGACCATCATCAACATGACTGAGTTTAAAGAGGAACACAAAATCTCGATGCTACTCGGTTCACCCGCAGGCTACGTCGGGTTTGGTGAAGGTGGTGTGTTGACCGAGGCGATTCGTCGAAACCCCTATTCAGTACTGCTATTGGATGAAATGGAGAAAGCGCACCCTGGTGTTCATGACCTCTTCTACCAGATTTTTGATAAAGGCCATATCAAAGACAGTGAAGGTCGCACCGTCGATTTTAAAAATACCATCATCATTATGACGTCCAATGCAGCAGATCAGGCGATTTGTGATGCGTGTGAAGATAGAGATCAACGCATGAGCAATGAGGAGTTACTTGAAAGTATTCGTCCTGATCTACAGCACTACTTCAAGCCCGCTTTCCTTGGGCGTACAACCATTGTGCCTTACTACCCACTAAATGATGAAGAACTGGCGAAAATCACCGAAATCTCACTCAATCGTATTAAGAAAAAACTGGCTGAACAGTACCAAGCCAGCTTCACTTGGGATAAAGGTTTTGTTGATTTCGTAGTAAACAAAAACACCGATCCAACAACGGGTGGCCGTGCTGTTGAGCAGATCATTAACCGCTCACTGATGCCCAAACTGGCCGAAGAGTGTATCAGTCGTCTCAGCCAGCAACAGCCGATCACACAGGTCTCTGTTGTCGCAGCAAACAACCCAAGTGGTTTTGAACTTACTATCCAATAAAGAGCAAGGCCAAGGAAAGCAGTAATATGAGCAGTACCTCACTCACTAACCGTCGGACGTTTTTCTCGTTGAGAATCAAACTTGTGTTGGCGATCTTTGCTGTATTGCTGTTTTCCAATGGCCTAAATAGTACTCTCAACTACCTCAACTTTGAGAAACGCTTAACGCAAACCAGTGATTCGACCTATCAAGTTGTCCTGAGTGAAACAGACCACGACATCAAACAAGCCATGAGCTTGGGGCTGCCACTAGCCTCCATTTCTAACATTCAATCACTATTAGAACGGAGACTTGCATTAGTTGACGGAATCAGTCGCATCCAAGTGGTCGATCGTCAGGGGGATGTTCTTTTTTCAGCGGGAAAAACTGGGGATTCTGAACGTTTAATCAGTGCTGATATTATCAACACATTTAATGTCAACGAAGGTGCGCTACAACTCTATTATTCGACCCGCTATCTGGATGGCATCAAGCTAACGCTATTACGACAGCAGCTATTTGACACCATTACATGGGTACTTATCGCTTGTGGAATTGGCTACTTCGCACTGTACGCTGGATTAGATTTTTTGCTCACCAAGCTCAAACAAACGTCTAAGGCACTCGAACGAGCCGATTTAGATGACAAGCAATTAATCGAAACGGCGAACCAGCATTTCTTTACCAATAATGCCAAGAACGGATGGCAGAGATTTCGAGATAAGTACTTCCCTGTACTGATCATTGGTCTGGTCATTATCCTCACCATTGCATCCAATCTTGCCAGCTCCTATCAGGCGCTAGACAAATTTTCAACAACCTATGAAGTGCAGCTCGAACAGAAATCGATCGTGATTGGCGATACCTTGAGTAGCATGATTCAACGACTACTTGATCAAGGTGTCCCGCTAGATCGCTTAAACGGTTTAGAGCAAGAGTTTGCTAGCTACACCCACCAACACAAAGAGTTATTGTCTATACAACTACTGCAAAGTGATCATGCGCTTTATCAGTTCTCAAATCTGGGCGTAAATGGAGCGCACTCTTCTTCACTGACGTTACCAATTGGTTCGCGTAGTGACGTCTCATTAAAGATGACAACAGACACCAGTATTATTCCTCAACTTATAGAAGACAGTTTGATGGATATGATGACGGTGCTTATCGCTTCAAGTTTAGTGGTTATTGAGATCATTTTGTTTATCTGTAACTTCATGATTATCAAACCATGGCATCAAATTAAACAGCTACTTACAGACTCAAAAATCGGTGCGACATTATGGTTAGCCCATATTTCAGCCAAAGATGAGTTGGGTCGGTTAACCCAATCGATCAACAGCATTATTAAACGCCAACATCCGCAAAAAACGCTCAATGTCCAGAACCTGCAAGATTACCGCTTTGTCCGTTTACCGCTATTTATGTTGGTCTTCGCAGAAGCATCCTCACTGGCGTTCTTTCCCAACTTCGTGGCGAGTCTAACTCGCTCTTCGCAATGGATACCGGAAAGCTTAATCACCAGCCTACCGATATCGTTGTTTATGTTTTGTTGGGCAATTTCATTGCCTTTTGCAGGCTATTGGTCAGATAAGGTCGGCCGCAGAACATCATTAGTTGTTGGTGGTATCATCACCAGTACAGGCTTGGCGGCAACTGCCATGTGTACCACACTCGAACTCTTGTTAGTCGTTAGAGCATATACCGCCGTAGGTTACGGTATCGTATTTATCTCGGCTCAGGGCTACATTACCGATACCACTAACGCCAACAATCGCACTAAGGGTATGTCGACCTTTTTGTCTGCGTTCTTTTCTGGATCACTTTGTGGTGCTTCGATCGGGGGAATATTGGCTGATAAACTTGGCTATAGTGCAACGTTTTTACTCTCTTCACTATTGGCGATCGTCAGTGTGTTGTTCGTAATGGCCTTCTTTGTTCGTGGTGGCTCCAATTCACAAAGTAAGCCTGTCAGCCTCAACGATTTCAAGATTTTGTTGGGCAACAAGTATTTCACCCTAATAACCTTCTTTAGCGCTATCCCTGCCAAAATTGTTTTGACTGGATTCCTTTATTACATTTGCCCCGTTTACTTACAATACTTAGGCGAAAGTAGCGCCGTTTCCGGTCGAGTCATGATGAGCTACGGTATCGCCATCATCCTGATTTCTCCACTCAGCGCTTTCCTTGTCGACCGATGGGATAACAAAATTCGCTTTATTGTCTTTGGGGGTGTTCTCTCTGCCTTGGCACTGATCAATATTGTGCTACTACCTGGCACACTTGGCTTATTGTTTATCGTTATTCTGATTGGGATTGCTCACGGTATTAGTGTGTCCCCACAAATACCATTAGTGATGGATTTACTGACCAGCGATGGAATCGACAAGGGCAAAACCATCGGTATTTTCAGATTGACCGAGAGGATCGGTAATATCGCCGGACCGATGCTTGCAGGCTTGTGCTTGAGCTTATTTAGCTTTGAAGAAACCATTATCCTCTTTGGGATAACACTTCTAGTAAGTTCAACCGTTCTGACACTCTTTTACGCGCTGTTCACGAAACGTGATCGCCGACAATTGGAGGTGGCAAAATGAGACGAGCCCTGTTGATTATCACATTACTGCTCGTTTCAGTGATGACAAGCAGTCAAGTATATGCTCAGGAAACCAAACAGGTCGTGATGCTGCTATGGCGAGGAGTGACTGATGCAGAAAAAGGTTTTATGGAGTATCTGTCTAGTCAGCGGGATGTGACTTACACCCTATTAGATGCCAAGCGAGATGAACAAACCCTCGCCAGTTACGTGGCCAACATCGATAGTTACCATGCGGACCTCATTTATACCTTTGGAACCACCACTACGCTTGCATTGTTAGGGACAGAGGATAAACCGAGCGCGTTTAGACAAGCGAACCAAACTCCGGTGGTATTCAGTATTGTATCAGACCCAGTCGGTTCGAAAATCGTCTCAGACACAACAGAATCACCGCGTAATTTTACTGGAGTGAGCCATATTGTTCCCCATCAAGTGCAATTTAACGCGATTCAAAAACTCCCTAACATCAACACGATGGGGATTATCTTTAATCCACTTGAAAATAATGCGGTTATCACCGCTAGAAAGATTCAGATGCTATCGGCTCAGTTCTGTATGGATGTTTATCTCTACCCGCTTAGAACGAAGCAAGGTAAGCCGGATTCTGCCTCTCTGCCTATTGTCATCGAAGCGATGAAACAAGATCACGTACAACTTGCCTACCTGCCGCCTGATTCATACATCATCAGTCAAGGTCAGTACATTGTAGAAAGTTTGCACAATCAAGGCATTGCAACATTCTCGGCCACTGAAACTCCGATTCGCAAACATAACGCGCTCTTTGGTATAGTTAGCCGCTACTATAACGTTGGTGAATTCGCCGGACATAAAGCGGAACAAATTTTGAGCAAAAATAGCACAGCTCAGGCTCTGCCTATCGAGCCATTAAGTCAGTATTCTTATATCGTTAACGTCAATGCTGCACGGACTCTGGATTACTATCCCCCCGTTTCAATTTTAAAGATTTCCGAGTTAATTGGAGGGAACGAATGAGCAGACTGATACCCAATGCGAGCAGACTGATACCCAATGCGGCGTTGTGCGTGCTCGCTGCCATCAACCTATTGGCAAGTTCTGTCGCTTGGGCTGAAACGAGCGTTGGGCCAGCTCGGCTGCTATTGACCACTCAAGATTGGCCGCCATACCAAGAATATAAGCACGGCCAAATGCAGGGGCTCGCTCTCGAAAAAGTGAAGTGTGCGTTAGGCAGAATGGGACAGCCTTACCAACTGACGATGACCTCTTGGTCAGATGCTCAGCTGCGTGTGCATAGCGGAGCTCAGCACGGTTTCTTCGTTGCAACTCAAACCGCAGAACGTGATGACTATGCGACGTTATCGAATGCTATCGCTCAGCAAAAATTAATGTGGTACTTCGGTCCAGGTGTTGAACCGAAAATTGATGAATTGTCAAAAGTTAACCTCAAGTTCTCGGCCAAATTTGGGTCGAATAAGTGGTTTTGGTTAAAACGTAATGGCTTCAATGTAGTCAAACAGCCACGAGATGCTAAAGTATTACTAAAGCTTTTAAAACAAAGGGAAATTGATGTTGCTCTAGAGGACGAGTTGGTGTTTGACGGTGAGCTACAAGAGGCAGGCCTACCCAATGATTTCTTCCAGAACCAAATCCACGAAAACAAACCTATGGGTGTGTATTTTTCCAATCGATTCCTTAGCAAGTACTCCGGTTTCTTAGCTGCGTTTAATGCAGCTGTTTCTAAATGTGAGAGGTAACGAGTGGCCGTCAGTGTTCATTTGATTTCTGTACCCACTGAAGAGGTAGTCACCTCAAGAGTTGTGTATCTTCCCGAGTCAGGAGGCACCTTTGGTCGTGCCCCTGCCTGTGATATCTGTCTACCAGACCAAAGCAAGCGTATTTCCCGTGCTCATGGCGAGGTACGTCTTACTGATCGTGGCTATGTCATCATCAACCGTGGACAAAACCAAGCGCAGCTTAACGATAAGCCAATGAATAAAGATAAAGAGTATCCACTCAATGACGGCGATATCGTGAAAGTAGATAACTACACCATGTTGGTTTCTACGTTGGTAGCATCAAGCGACGAAAGCATTGCTACGCCAGTGGATGATTTTTTCTCCCAGCCATTTGAGTTAAATCTCAACGACGATGAAACCGAATTTCTTGAGCAAGGTGACGCGCCTATCGCTCAGCCCACCGCTCGTAATTTTTCACATAAGAATGTACTAAGCGATGACCCGTTTGCCTCTGATCCTTTTGAGGATCTTGATAGCGAAGAAATCGCGCAGCACGTCGAAATAGATGAAGTCGAACAGCCAAAGGTCTTCACCCCAAATACCAATTTGGACTATTTGCCTGTCGATGCACCACGCAATACACAGCTAGAAGCCTCGATCGAAAAGCTGCTGACTATCTCAGAGAAAAACCAGCAGTATTTGCAAAACCCTATGCTTCAGCACGACGCCTTATTCGATGCGTTGGAAAAGACCGTGGATCAGTTTCTCAACGAGTTCGCGCCGACTGAACTAGAAACCCAGTTTAGTGAATATATTTCTGGTGGGTTGTTTGGCAATAAAGAGAAAAAGTACTGGAACATCTATCGCAAGCACTTTAAACACCGCCAACAAAACGGTGATTTCCGTCGTCAGTTCAAGGCTCTGTTTATGGAAAACATGCAAAAGCAGAGAGAGGATAACGGATGACAAAGTGGTATTTGGCAGCCGCGCTTCTTTTAGTCGGATGCTCGTCAGATCCTGTACCTGTTGTTTCCCAATACACCTTGGCGATAAAGGCAGACGAAGCAATAAACCCGTCGGATTCTAACTCAGCGAATCCTGTGGTTGTTCGCCTGTATCAATTGACTGATGTGCAAATGTTTAAGCAACTGCCGTTTATTGATCTCTACAACAACGACGTACAGTTACTCAATGCGAATCTAGTATCAAAACAGATATTGCCCGTAGTACTGCCGAACAATGAAACAAAGCAAACCATCGACATCAATAAAACCACCCAATATGTGGCGGTGTTGGTTGAGTTCGTCGATTACCAAAATAGTGAAGCTAAAGCGTTTTCAACATTACCTCTCGAGGAAGATCAGTTTCTGCAGCTTCATATTCAAGGGGCAAAAGCCTCAATAAGTATTGTCACGCCAGAATCGAGTTGGTGGCAGATATTTTAGTCAGTTAATAGGGATTATTCGTGGACGCGTATAAAAAAGTAGTATGGCAAGAAGGCATGTTTATTGCCCCACAACACTTTCAGCAGCAAGACCGTTACGTTCAAAACTATGTACGCCAGAACGTAGAAACGCTCGCTGGATTTGCTCCCTTTTATGGAGTGACTGAACTTACTATCAATCATGAGTTACTCAAAATAGGCAAGCTGTCTATCGCCAGTAGCGCTGGTGTGTTTCCAGACGGTACTCACTTTGAGATGAAACACGAAGTCGCTCGAGATATTTCTCAAGGTAGCATTGAGACTGTTGTCTATCTAGCCTTGCCTATCTCACTGCAAGGGAATAACGACTATGGACAGGAAGCCTCTGACCAAGGACGCTACCTAAGTCGCTCTATCAATGTTTTTGATACCTCAACCTCAGAGAATGCCAGTGTTGAAATTGATGTGGCGCATTTGAACATATCGATCAAGCTAGAAGACGAAGACACCTCTGGTTTTACGCTAGTACCTGTGGCGAAAATTTTGGAATGTACAGAATCTGGCGAAGTGATTCTTGATCGTGCCTTTATCCCCGCCTGTTTGCATTATGGCGCGTCTCAGTTGCTGCTTGAACGTCTTAAAGAGACTCATGCGCTGACAGTCAATCGTGCAAAAACGCTGTTGCAGCGTATTCAGGCAGGACAAGGCCAGAAAAGCCCTCAGTCAATGATGCAAGACTATTTATGGCTGCAAACACTAAATAGTTGGCTACCTTGGTTTGATTTGACCATCACCAATCCAAAAATTCAGACGCACACACTTTATGGACAACTGCGCAAATTCGAAGCTCAGGTCATGGCACTGACGCCAGCAATTCCCGAGCCTTGCCAGCCACTACAACACCATAAACTCTATGAAAGCTTCAATCCGTTGTTCTCTTCGCTACGCAATATGCTGACCTTAGTTCAGCAAGACTCTGTGCTTGAATTCGCTTGGGATAACTCGCTATTTGAGAAGCGTCGTTTACTCAGAACTTTAATTAAAGATACGGCCAGCGTCAGCAACCGACGCTTTGTGCTGTCAGTTAAGTCGAATATCAGTAGTGCGGAGCTCAACGAACTCTTCCCTGTCGCAGCCAAATTGAGTAATAACACCCGTATTGTTGAAATTGTGAGAAATGGTCTATCAGGTATCGCACTTTCGCCTCTTCCCGTTGCGCCAAGCGAACTAAAACCCATGCAGGGGGTATCGTATTTCGAAATCGATGCAGCCGACCGAATGTGGTTAGAAATGCTAGAGAACCGAGATGCTATCGCTTTGCATGTCGATACCCGAATCAGTGAACTTGAAGTCATGCTGTATGCGCTGAGATAAGGCTATGAATTATTTAGACGAAGAAACACTGGTATGGGATGCAAAACAGTCTGATTTCGTAAGCAAAGACGAAATCAGTGACACGGTTTGGTCGCCCGTTGATGCGAGTCGCGGACGCAGTGAGTTCCTTCACTACTTTGACAAAGCTGAAAACCAGTTGTTGAATATAAGCAGTGAGCTGCTTGCCATCACCCTTAAGGTTGCAACGCTACCTGAACCTGACGACGTGACGACGTTGAGACAACAACTGGTCGATGCCGTCAACGACATCAAAACCAAGGGAGCAGAGCTCAACTACCCTGTTGCCGTCATCGATAAGCTCTGCTTTCTCTATGCTGTAGTACTGGACGAATTGATCATCTACTGTAAGTGGGGCGAATCTCGCGGTTGGGAGAACAAAACCTTACTCAGTGAACTGTTTGGTATGCGCAACGGCGGAGAATTGTTCTTTACCGTAGCCGACAAGGCTTTAAGACAACCTCACAAGATGATCGATCTGCTTGAGGTCATCTATATCTTCGTCAATATTGGCTTTAAAGGTCAGTATCGTGAAAGCGGCAGTGATCAGCTTAAAACGTTTACCCATCAGCTTGAACAAGTGATCAGTCAGTATCGACAATCTGGCAAAATATACTGCCATACCAAAACAAAGCTGCCTCAGGTACGTAAACCAACCCGTCGCAAACGCTACTTAGTCACAACGATATTTTTCCTATGTCTGATTTTGACCAGCGTTGGCCTCACCCACTTTTGGTACAACAAAACTTACCCACAAAGGGCGCGTGATTTTTCCAATCTAGCCGATTTCAGTAATCGCTATGTCATGTCGGGTCAGGTGAATGACATTGTCTTTATCAGTCAAGACGACGATTTAGCGAATACCCCCCAGCGAGCGAGCAAAGTGGAACTTGTCGAAGCGACTCCTCCTGCCAATCTTGCGACCAGTTATTCGTCATGGTTGGTTCAATTGGCGACTTTCTCCACTCGAACCAACGCAGAAAAATTTGTCGCAAAATTGTCTGCGTCGAAATACCAACCTCAGGTCGATGCGTTTGACAATTACTTCCGCGTGATTGTCAGAAGTGATTCTTCAGAACAAGCGCGCGAAATAAAGACTTGGTATGTAGAAAAAGAATCGCTCACACCAATCATCGTAAGAAATACGCAGCAAGAGAATAAAAACAATAATGAGGTTCAGCGCGATGACTAAGCCAACCCAGAAGAGTAATAAGCGCAGTGTGATCTGGGCGCTATTAACTGCCGTGCTGATCGTGTTGATCGGCGCAGGTTTAACATGGTGGTTTGCCTACCCAGATTCGCTGGCAATCGGCATCATTGCGACCATCATTGCGTCGTTCTTGTCAGCTTTAATGACATACTGGCTGTTGCAACGAGGTAGTGAGGTCAGCAAAACACCAGACCAACAGCGACTTCTAATCCAAAAGCGTAGCAAGCTACTTACGCTTCACTTCAAACGCATGATTGAAGTTCAAAAACGAAAGAAGCGTCTCAATAGCCGTTACGACCAACCCATCTACCTATTGCTGAGCGATGATCCAAGCAAAGATAAATCCATCATCACTCAGATGGGCTACGAGGCATATAAAGTTGATGATTTTGGCAATGACATCGAGTTTCCGGTGCTATTTTGGCTCAGTGAGCATTCGATCCTGATATCGGTAAGTTGCGGTGAAGATCAGCAAGCACAGTATTTAAAAACGCTGACCGAGTCATTGAATAAATGGCGTCCGCGTCAGGCAGTTAATGGCATGTTGCTCACAACAGAAGTTGAACATTTACTTGGCAATCGAGAAGCCTTGATTCAACGTGCCGACGAACTGAAATCAACCATCAAAACCTTTAACGATAGCTTTGGCCTCAATCTCCCTATCTATAATCTGATCACCAACATGGGACAGATTAACGACTTTTGCCAGTTTTTCTCCGCTTTCGATGAAGCAAAACGCAACGACGTCTTTGGAGCAACCTCGCCTTTTATCAAAAATGGCGGAATTGATGCAGACTGGTTTAACCAAGAGTATGACCACTTAATCAGTCAATTGATTGCCAGCACAAGTACCGCTCTCTCTTCTCAGCTAAATCAGGATTACCGCAACTCTATCTGTGCAGCACCCTATCAGTTTGGCCTGCTTAAACAGAGTTTATGGCATTTTCTACAACGTCTTTACCGAGGCGATCAACTCAACAATGGTCTCTGTTTCCGTGGATTCTATTTCACCCATAGTGGTACAGACACCAAACAGTACGACCTGTTAGCGAACGTGATTAATGAATCGCTCGGTAACGAAAAGTTTCAACAACAGCAGCAGTTGCCTGTCACACAGACCTTATTCGCTCAGCACATCATGAATCACGTTGTGTTGAATGAAAATGCTTTGGTTGGCGTAAACCGTCGCAGAGAAAACTCGCTACTGTTTTGGCAAACGGCTTACACGGTGTTTTGTGCAGCCTTGTTGATCACGGTTTTAGCGGTGATCAAGCTCGATTTTGATTATCAAAGTGCCCGTGAAGCGAGAGCGGATAATATGTTGGAGAGATATAAAGAGGCGATTGCGGCGTCTCCTTACGATATCGAAAACATGGCGGATAATATTCCCAATCTGTATTCGCTCAATCGTATCTATGCACTCTATTTAGAGCCAAAACCTTGGTATACGCTCCCTTTTATGCCAAGTTCTAGCATCATGGATGAGGTAGAAGCCGCCTATTTTGAAGAGCTTTCGCAGGTACTTATCCCCTCGATGGAGAATACCCTTGAGAAAGATCTGTTTGTCTATGTCAACTTGGAAGACCAAGCTAAGACACTTTCATTGCTCAACAATTACCGTCTTTTGTTTGATCCCAAAAGAACGAATATTGAAGAGCTGAAGAACTATTTCATGTCGACTCTACGAGATCAGGGAGAAGCCGATAGCGTCAATCTGGCACAGCTTCGTATCTTGCTTGATGACGTGTTTGCTCAAGACCTAGTGCCAGTCAAACCTAACTATGATTTAGAAACACTGGCCAAGAAAGTGATCAATCAGACTGGCATCGAGACGCTGCTCTATGAGCATATTCTCAATTCAGCGACTTATTCTAAGCGTATTGACATCCGACCGGAGTTTGGCAGCCACTTTTCTCAGCTATTCAGCTTTTCGCCTAGCTATGCCGGGTATATGGTGCCGTACTTGTATACCCCATCTGGCTTCAATGAACTGGATCTGTCCGTTGATTCTAAGGTTCTGTCAGAAGCGTTACAGGCTTACGAAGGCGTTGCAGGAAATTCTCCAAGCGCTTTGGAGATGTATCGCATCAGTCGAGATCTCAAGCAGATGTATCAAAACGATTACATCAATTACTGGCGAGATCTGACGTCTCGTATTCAAGTCAAAGAGATAAAAGATGCCGATAGCTTAAACCGTTCTCTGTCCGTGCTTACCAGCGCAGCGGACAATCCACTTGCTCTACTGTATACGACCGTCAGCAAGTACACTTCCGTCGAGATCGAAGTACCAAAAGCGGAAAGTGACGAAACCCTACCACCTCAGCAAGATAGCGATAAAAAAGAGAGCGCTCGTCAGATATACATTGCCTTTACCCCTTATCATCAGCAGGTTACCGCCACGGATCAGGGAACAAAGCCAATCGATACTCTACTTGGTCAGTTTACCGAGATGGAAACGTGGCTAGCTAAGTTTCTTAGCTCTGAGTCACCTCAAGAAATGGCATTTAACACACTGACCGCAGAGCTAAAACTGAGCAATCCAGTATCTGTCGTCGCGGGCAATACCGCTAAGCAACCTGCTTTGTCGATGGAAATTATTGCTAATGTGACGCAACAAGCCAACGAAATGGTGATGTCACTTGCGCATAGTTATCTCAATACCAGTTGGCAAAATGAGGTGTTTCAGACCTATCAAAACACGATTGCCGCCTACTACCCATTCAACAAGAGTGCATCACTTGATGCTGCGACCAATGATGTCGCAAGCTTCTTTAAGAGTAATGGTGTATTGGATAAGTTCTATCACAGCAAACTAAAAGGGTTTTCAACCGATGAACGTTCACCTTTCCTCGCAGGACTGCTACCCAACACAGGTTTAGCACTCGATCCGAACGTATGGCAGATGATTGACAAAGCAGCGGATATTAGAAATGCACTGTTCTTACAAGATCCACAAAACATCTCTTTAGAGTTCCAACTTAAAGCACTAGAGATGTCCTCGGATCTGACTCAGTTCACCATCAATGCTGAAAAGTCGCTGTTCTCTTATCAACACGGACCTAGACTATGGAGTAAACAAAACTGGTCTGCCAAGGACGTCGACAAAGATTCCATTGGATTCCAATTGCGTGCACAAGATGTTCAAATTGCGGATGAAACCTTCACTGGTAGTTGGGCTTGGTTCAAGCTTATCGAGCCACGAGTCGTTTCAGCGACCTCACAAAGCACCAGAGTAAAATTTAGTCATAATGAAAGTCAGGTAGAACTGAGCATTAAAATTCAAGGACAAAACAACCCGTTCGTGCCTAACTTTTTCTCTGCCTTTACCTTACCGGCGAGCATCTAGGTACTGAAGATGTCGCAGGATCTCTCCGAAACCTCACAGGCTGTCCCTAGCAGAGTGACAGCCTGTCTTAGAGCGCTTGGTCTGAGTCGTTTCAAACTCATAGGTAAGCAGGTCTACCAAGCTTACAGTCCAAGCTTCGGATGGGTTGCGGTCAAAATAGCAAGCTCGCCAAGTGCTAGGTTACAACTACAAATTGAAGCCCGGTTTTTAGCCAAATTCACTTCGGAACATTGGCCAAGTTACATAGATTTTGGCAGCCATCAGCAAGTGGATTGGTTAATCACCTCACTCTGCAACGGTATCCCACTATCCGCTGCCGTGATTGGCCAAAGTCAGCGTTTGACGCTACTTAGCCAGTCAGAAGCTATCCTCCAGCAGCTTCATGGCAGTGGATTTATTCACGGTGATATCAAACCTAGTAATATCATCGTCAATGAATCGGATCAGCAACTCACTTTAATCGATTTTGGCTCTGTCTTGCCGATCGGTGAACACTATCAAACCCTGACCAGTTCTCTATCGCCTCGCTTTAGTGGAGCTAATGCCACCTTCCGCTATGGTCAAGTTAGCCCCAGAGACGATTACGTTGCTCTGGCGATTACGCTCCAAACTGTCTTCCACCACCACCCTTTTGATAGCTTGCCTATTTCTCAGTTTTGCCACACTCAGCGCTCCGCTCTGACACTGAATCTACCGAGCCGGTATCAGATACTGTTGCAACAGCAGCTCAAGCTGGCCAAACAGCGATAAAACCACCTAAATTGCCGACTTTTGGTTGACGACGTCATGCTGTGAACTTTATGAACAAAACCACCAAAATGCCCAATATTGTTTTTATCAACGCATTACAGACAAAGTTTTAACACACTATTAACCTTATGCTCATCTACTAGCAAGTATCCCTTCCTTGGTAGCAGATAATTGATAACGATAAGCCAGTTCTCAATGAAGAACAGGCGTACACATAAGGAACGTGAATCATGTTTAAGGTACTCAAACCAACACTGGCAGCATCCATCATCGCTGCGTCTTTTTCTTTCAACGCTTTTGCAGCAGATGTTGAGAAAATCCACTTTCTAATCCCTGGTGGCGCTGGTGGTGGCTGGGACATGACAGCTCGTGGTACAGGCGATGTTCTTGTTAAATCTGACATCGTTGAAAATGTCTCATTCCAGAATCTATCTGGTGGCGGCGGCGGTAAAGCGATTGCACACCTAATCGAAACAGCACAGCGTCAAGAAGATACTCTGATGGTGAACTCTACACCGATCGTCGTTCGTTCGTTGACAGGTATTTTCCCTCAATCATTCCGCGACCTAACTCCAGTTGCAGCAACAATCGCCGACTACGGTGCAATCGTGACGGCCGTTGACTCTGGCTACAACACTTGGGAAGACGTAGTTAAAGATTTCGAGTCGAACCCACGTAAAGTGAAAATTGCTGGCGGTTCCGCACGAGGCAGTATGGACCACCTAGTGGTTGCTGCTGCATTCAAAGGTGAAGGCTTCGACGCGAAGAAAGTACGTTACATTGCGTACGATGCAGGCGGTAAAGCCATGGCTGCTCTACTTTCTGGTGAAACTCAGCTTCTTTCTACTGGTCTGGGCGAAGTACTAGAAATGTCGAAATCTGGTCAGGTTAAAATTCTTGCTGTCACCGCTCCTAAGCGTCTAGAAGCGGCTCCAGATATCCCAACACTAACGGAATACGGCAACGAAACTGTGTTTGCTAACTGGCGTGGATTCTTTGCAGCACCAGGTGCTAGCCAAGCGAAGATCGACGAGTGGAACGCAGCACTTACTAAGATGTACAAAACGGATGAGTGGAAAGTGGTTCGTGACCGTAACGGCTGGATCGACAACTACAAAGCAGACAAAGAATTCTACGCTTTCCTTGAAGATCAAGAGAAGCAAATGGGCGACCTAATGCGTGAGCTAGGCTTCCTGAAGTAGATTTTTAACCTAGTTTGAGGGTGAACAACTCACCCTCTCCCCCTTTCGCCGTACATGAGTAACCAACAATCTCCTCTGTTTATGTATAAACAGTTAAGCCTCCTTGACTAGCAGCAAATGGCTTATTTGTTAGTGAAACATGCTCATTAACTCTCTTGTACGGCTTTTTATTTCCCCTGCCTGTTACGTTTATGGAGTTGGATATGTCGGACTTGCCAACGAATTCTTTCAAAAATGGGAGCTTTTTCTCTAAAGAGAATCTCCTATGCCGTGACCGTGTCGGTGCGATGATTTTTTTAATCGTCTGCCTTTGCTACGGCTACCAAACGTCCCAAATCCCAATGTTCCCTGGTGATGAGTACGAACCGTTCACCGCTCGTACTTTGCCCACCATATTGACCTTTATTGGCGTTGGACTCTCTTTGATCCTGCTCGTTACGGGTCAACCTGATGTTAAAAGTGGAGCTGTGCTTGAATTCAAATGGAAGCTGCTGATTGGCTTCTTAGTGTTAATGGCACTTTATGGCGTCGGTCTGACGTACATCGGATTTGTGTTAGCAACCAGTCTGTTCTTGCTGGCTGGCTTCTATTTGTTAGGTGAGCGTCGTGTGAAAGTGTTGCTTGGTGCCTCTTTCCCATTTGTTATTGCGTTCTACCTACTTCTTACCCAAGGCCTAGATATCTACTTAGAGCCTGGTGTTATTTTCACCTTGTGGTCGTAATTTATAGGAAATGACATTATGTTAGATGGAATCTTACAAGGCCTATCTACTGCCGTAATGCCAATGAACATCATGATGGTGATCGTTGGTTGTTTCGTCGGTACCTTTATTGGCATGCTGCCGGGTCTCGGCCCTATTTCTGCAATCGCGCTCATGATACCTATCACTTACGGTTTAGACCCTTCGTCAGGTCTGATCCTGATGGCAGGTGTTTACTACGGTGCCGTATTTGGTGGCTCAACTTCATCCATTCTGATCAACGCGCCAGGCTGTTCTTCAACTGTTGTAACAGCATTTGACGGCTACCCTATGGCTCAGAAAGGTCAGGCTGGTAAAGCGCTTGCACTCGCTGCTTACTCGTCGTTCACCGGCGGTACGCTATCTGCCATCATGCTGCTTGTTGCCGCTCCTGCGCTAGCCAGCGTTTCGCTTAGCTTCCAGTCTTCGGACTACTTCGCACTAATGCTACTTGGTCTGTCAGCTGTTGCAGCCTTTGCAGGTAAAGGTCAGGTAATCAAAGCGTGGATGATGACTGTGCTTGGCCTGATGCTATCAACCGTCGGCATCGATAAAGGTGTCGGTGTTGAGCGATTCACATTCGGTCTTACCGATCTAATGGATGGTTTCAGCTTCCTATTGCTCGCGATGGCAACATTTGCACTGGGCGAAACGCTGATGGGCATTCTAAAACCAGAGAATGATACCAGCGCAGAAGAGCAAGCTAAGATGAGCAACATTGGTAGCATGAAAGTGACCAAAGAGGAGTTCAAGGAAGTCGCTCCCGTCTCAATTCGTTCATCAATTCTTGGTTTCTTTACAGGCGTATTACCAGGTGCCGGCGCGACAATTGCCGCTTTCCTTAGCTACGGTATGGAACGAAACCTTGCACCAAAAGGTAAAAAAGAACAATTTGGTAAAGGTAGCATCCGTGGTTTGGTGGCACCAGAATCTGCAAACAATGCGGCGTCTAGCGGTTCATTTGTACCGCTACTCACTCTGGGTATTCCTGGTTCAGGTACGACTGCGATCATGCTAGGTGCGTTGATAGCTTACGGTATCCAACCTGGTCCTCGCCTGTTTGTAGAGCACCCTGATGTATTCTGGTCAGTTATCATCTCAATGTACTTTGGTAACATCGTACTGGTTATTCTCAACCTACCATTGATCCCGTACATTTCTAAACTGCTTGCAGTGCCAAGAACGGTATTGCTGCCAATGATTCTGTTCTTCTCGATAACGGGTGTTTACCTAGTGTCATTTAACACTATGGATGTGTTTTTGATGCTGTTGATTGCCATGGCGGCTATTGCTTTGCGATTAGCCAACTTCCCGTTAGCACCGCTGCTACTTGGTTTCATCTTAGGCGGTCTAATGGAAGAGAACTTACGTCGAGCACTAATGATTAGTGATGGTGAACTGAGCTTCCTATGGGAACGTCCTATCACTCTGGTCTTCACTGTACTAGCAACTCTTGTTCTGTTTAGCCCAGTGTTAGTCAAGCTGTTGCAAAAGCTAAAACCGACCCCAAGTAAGGTCGAACAATAACTGAGTAACATTCCTATGTTGGTTTTTGGGGGCTTCGGCCCCCTTTTTTGCGCGTTGCGATTGCCACACCGCACACTAGAGTATAAACTCTATTTTTAACAATTAGGGTACATTACTATGTCGTTGCGTCCCGCTGCGCTGCTCCTTGGTTGCCTTGGACTCTACTCCCCTGTTTCGCACTCTGCGGCCATAAGCTTTGAGCAAGCATGGCAGGTCTTACAGCAAGAGAACTATTCACTGGCGGCTCAACGGTCGAATGTTGAACGTTATGAGCATCTCGAAAATGCAACGGATAATCTCAATCTACCCTCGGTATCGATCGGTGCCAATTTCACTCGTTTAGACAAAGACGTCACGGTCTCTGGTGAGCAACTTTTTGAAAGTACCGGTCAGGCACTGCCAAATTTGGGCCCTGTATTTGGTCCTATGCTCACTCCACTGCTCTCCCAGCTAGGTGGTGTGACATCAACCATCAGCGAACGCGACATCTTCACTTCTTCAATTCGCGCTATTTGGCCCATTTTTACTGGTGGTCGAATTAATGCCGCGCAATCGGCAGCGGAAGGCAAAAAGGATCAAGCCCGCAGTGAACTCGCGATGGAAACACAAGCGCGCTTTGAGGATTTGAGTAAATATTACTTTTCTGTCGTACTGGCGCAAGAGGTGGTGAAAACCCGCCAACTGGTCGAGCAAGGCCTCACTCAACACCGTGACAATGCGGTAAAGATGGAACAACAAGGGCAAATAGCTCGCGTTGAAAGACTTCAGGCAGAGTCAGCCCTCGACAAAGCAGTGGTTGAGCGCAAAAAGGCGCAAATGAGTTTAGAAATTGCTCGCGCCGCATTGACCAAAATCCTTAACCAAACCACCACTGTTGAGCCCGCTGATACGCTATTCGTCAATCAGAACTTGCCGGATCAAACTCTATTTGTCGAACAGACACTGGCAACTTACCCTGGCTTAGCGCTACTTGACGCTAAAGAGAAGCAAGCATCAAGCTTGATCAAAGCAGAGCAAGGCAAGTACTACCCAGAGGTTTATCTTTACGGCGATTATAGTCTTCACGAAGACGACTCATTGGCAAGTCAAATGAAACCGGACTGGTTGGTGGGAGTCGGAGTCAACATTCCGCTGATCGAAAGCTCAGGTCGCAGTGATCAAGTAAAAGCCGCGCACAGTGCGGTTTCTCAAGTCCGTTACCTTAAAGCACAAGCAAAGCAGGACTTGTCTGTTCTTGTCCAGAAAACTTATCTTGAAGCTCTGCAAGCGCAGCAAGAGGTGGAAGGATTAACCTCTAGTCTCGATTTAGCCAATGAAAATCTTAAGCTTCGTCAGACCGCATTCTCTCAAGGTCTTTCTACATCAACGGACGTGGTTGATGCTCAGCTTTATCTGGCCAGTGTACAAACCCAGCAATCTGTCGCGAGCTTTAACTACCTCATCTCGCTATCAAAACTGCTGGCATTGTCCAACAAAATGGACGCATTTAGCCAATACCAACACAATGCTATCAACACTTCTCGTTTATAAAAGGGTCTAAGATGAAAAATGCAAAACCACTTCTGATCACTGCCGTTGCATTCGGTGTCGCATCTTGGATTAGCTATAGTTTCTATCAAGCATACCAGCCTAAACCTGTGCGTTTGCAAGGTCAGATTGAATCTCAGCAATACAGCATCTCTTCCAAAGTACCGGGGCGCATTGATCACGTTTTGGTCCGTAAGGGCGATCAGGTTAAACAGGGTGACCTGATTTTCACCCTACACAGTCCTGAAATCGAAGCGAAGCTCGAACAAGCGAAAGCGGGTGAAAAAGCGGCTGATGCTATGGCGTTGGAGGCTGAAAAAGGCGCCAGAATTCAGCAAATTCAAGCCGCTAAAGATCAATGGCAAAAAGCCAAAGCCGCTTCTGCGTTAATGGAAAAGACTTACTTGCGTGTTAACAATCTCTATCAAGATGGTGTCGTCGCCGAACAAAAGCGCGATGAAGCTAAGACTCAATGGGATGCGGCAAAATACACCGAAAGTGCGGCTTACCAGATGTACAAACTGGCTCAGGAAGGTGCGCGTAGTGAAACCAAACTTGCGGCAGCCGAAAAAGCTCGCATGGCGGCCGGCGCAGTAGCCGAAGTTGAAGCCTATGCACAAGACACCACCATCAAAAGTTGGTTCAAAGGTGAAGTTTCACAAGTTCTGCTGCAAAGTGGTGAGCTTGCTCCTCAGGGTTTTCCTGTCGTGACTGTGATTGACACAGCAGATTCATGGGCGGTATTGAATGTCAGGGAAGACTGGCTGAAGTACTTCAACAAAGGCGCGACATTCAACGCTTACCTACCAGCACTTGATAAGCAAGTGGAATTCAAGGTCTCACACATTTCAGTTATGGGTGATTTCGCAACCTGGCGCTCCACTGATGCCTCACAAGGGTTTGATCTCCGCACCTTTGAAGTCGAAGCCATTCCTACCACGCCACAGCAAGGGCTGCGTATGGGAATGAGCTTAGTCGTCGAGTTAGACTAACGGTTGCAAAATATATGCAAATTCACAACACCTCTCAACTAGCAGTGATCCGTCGTGACAAGTGGTTGCTCTCCAGTCTGACGTGGATCCCTATTCTACTTGCGGTGATGATTTGGGCGATATTCTCGCAAGGAATAGCCCAAAATCTCCCTGTTGGGGTGGTTAATCTGGATAAAGGTGCGTTGTCACAGCAGTTGATTCGATACTACGATGCAACCTCAAGTATGGCGATTCAAGGCGAATACCAAAGTGTCAGTGATGCAAAACAAGCGCTAGTTCAAGGCGATATCTATGCCTATGCAGTTATCCCATACAACTTTGAGCAAGACACATACAAACAGTTGGCGCCGCAAGTCAGTGTGTTTTACAACAGCCAGATGATCCTTATCGGAAAACTGGTTAACTCCGCTTTTTTACAGGCTCAAGGTACATTTAACGCCCAGCTAAGTACCATTGGTAACTTAGCTCAAGGCAACCATGTTCTTGCTTCTGCAATGGCGAGTGCTGTGCCAATCAGAACTCAAATTACGCCACTGTTTAACAAAAATTCCAACTACGCTCAGTTTTTGGTTTCTGCGGTTGTGCCTGCGCTTTGGCAAATCGTTATTGTCGTCAGCACCATCCTAATCCTGTCAGCGAATCTTCGGGATCGTGGGCTGAAAGTTTGGCTGCAACTTCAGCCATTCAAATCGTTATTGAACACGCTACTGCCGTACAGTTGGGTATTCGCACTGCAAGGTTTTGCCTTTCTATGCTGGTTTTATCTCGGCTTTAAGTGGCCGATGAACGGTAGCTTTGTCACCCTAGTATTTGCTCAATGGGTCACGATTATCGCGTGCATGATCATGGGTAGCCTGTTTTTCTTTCTCACCTTAGATGCGGCTCGTGCCATGAGTTTTGCCGGAGCATTTACCGCGCCTAGCTTCGCTTTCATGGGCATCACCTTCCCTGTGACCGATATGAGCAGCCTTGCTCAGGCGTGGAGAGCACTACTACCAATCAGCCACTACATCGAGGTACAAGTTAGTCAGGTCAGTTATGGTTTGCCGCCAATGTCATCATTGCAACATTTACTGCCGATGTTTGGTTACGCAGTGCCATTGCTTATGGTGATGTTACTGATTAACAAGCATCTCTCCATCGATTCAGGATTGCCACAAAGTAAGGAGCAACGATGAGCTTGTTCGAACTTGTCAAATCAGAGATTAGAGCGATATTGACGAATCCTGTCGTCGTCCTGACCGTATTTGGTGGCGTTGTTTTTTACTCGTTTCTCTACCCTTTGCCCTACAGTCATCAGACTCCAAGGGAACAGAAGATTAGTATCGTCAATCTTGACCAGAGCAAAACCAGTTATCAGCTTGAACGTATGGTTGACGCGACACCACAGGTTAAAGTCGTACAGCGCGATCACACCATCGCAGATGCACGCGCCGCGTTTCTAAATGGTGAGATCAGTGGAATTTTGGTGATTCCTGAGCATTTTTATAAAGACTTGATGCTAGGTAAAAGCCCAACCCTTGCTTACGCTGGTGATGCTTCTTATTTCTTAGTGTACGGCACAATTGTAGAAGGTTTAGCCCAAGCAGGCGGAACATTATCTGCACAAACTAAAGTGGCCAAACTCGTTCTTGAAGGACACCCACTCTCACAAGCCGTCAATCAATATTCAGCCACGACATTGAACTTAAAACCGACTTTTAACCCAACCATGGGTTATGTCGACTACGTTGTTCCGGCTGTATTTGTGCTAATTCTTCAGCAAACTCTGGCAATGGCGTCTGGTTTGATGGTCGGTAGTCAGCGCGATGGCACAGGTTATTGGAGTCAAGTTTCTCCTTTCAAATTACTTTCTGTACGCTATCTAGTGCTGATTGGTATCTATTACTTTTTGAGTATGTACTACTTTGGCGCCAGCTTTTCCATGCATGGAGTGAATCAACTCGCTCATGCAAGTCAGATTATCTTGCTACTGCTCCCTTTCTTGCTCGGTTCAGCTGCGATTGGTATCTGGCTTGGTGCAGTCACACCGCGACGAGAATTAGTGACCCTAGTGGTTTTAATCAGTTCGATGCCGTTGGTTTTCAGCGCCGGTTTTATCTGGCCGACTGAGGCGATTCCAAGCCCGATCGTGTGGTTGGCTCAACTATTTCCAAGTACAGCAGCAATTAAAAGCTTTCTGACTATCAATCAAATGGGTGGTGACTGGCAAACGGTCAGAGGGCTGTATAGTCAGCTGTGGATTCAAGCATTCGCTTGGTGTGCTCTCGCCCATTACAGCTATCAGAAGCATACCGCCCAACAGCGTATTGCTTTAAGTCGATAACACAGCCCGTAAAAACAACAACGCCTCCATGTTTGGAGGCGTTTATATTGAGACTTAATGCATTCACTTAGCTAACTACGTGAACGATCGAGTAACTCAAAAATCTTGTCGCTCGGCATCGGCTTGTAGAAATAGTAGCCCTGTATTTCTTCGATGCTCCAGCTCTTGAGGCGACGCACCTGAGATGCCGTCTCTACGCCTTCTGCTACTGTGGTCAAGCCAAGTTCTTGAGCCATGTTGGCAATGTTTCGCACCAGACTCTTCGCTCTGTCATTGTGCTCAATTTGGTCAATGTATGACTTGTCGAGTTTTACAATATCTAATGGGAAGCTACATAACGTACTGAATGAAGAGTAGCCCGTGCCAAAATCATCTAGAGCGAACAGCACGCCAAGCGCTTTCATTTGCTCCATTCGACTAATCACTTCCTGCTCACCACTCATCAGCATACTTTCAGTGACTTCAATCACCAACTGACCGGCTTGCAGCTGATAGCTATCGATTAACTTGACCAACAGTTGAGGTAAATCTGCGTGATAGAAATGTGGAGCACTAAGGTTCACATGGACGGTCAGCATCGCCTGCCCAGTTCGCTTCCGCATCAAATTGACTTGCTGAATAAACACGCAAGCTTGCTCTAAGATACTTTCACCTAACGCAATAATGAGTTGATTCTGTTCGGCAAGAGGAATAAAAACACCTGGTGATACAAAGCCAAAATCAGGATGCTGCCAACGCGCTAGAGCCTCAAATCCATTGATTTCACCATTGCTGGCTTCAACGATTGGCTGATACACCGCGAGGATTTCTCCATTCGCAATGGCACCACTTAAATCCCGCTTAATTGCGACTGCTGTTTTCGCCGATTCGAATAGTTCGCTGTTCACAGTGACCACACTAGGGAGTCTACGGACACTTTTGTCTGTTGTAATACTATAAATCGCAGCCTGAATTAATGTGTCGAGGGGCTCATGAGTAATTTCAGGGCTGACAAAAGCAACGTCACATTTCAGATCCAACTCAACATTTTCTACGGTATGTTTGTCAGCTAACCCAATCATCATTTGTTCAGCGCTATGAATCGCTTTCTCGCAATCGAGACGATTCGCAATCAGCACCAAGAATTCATGCTCACTGATTCTCCCTACTGGGTATGGCGTCAACATCTCACCAAATTTAAAGGCCATCAATTCCATCGCTGCATCAAAGATTTGGTGACCATACACTTCAGAGATATGAGACAAATTAGGGACGGATACGTACATAAACGAGAATCTATTGGGTGCTATACCGAGTAAATTACGGGCTTGTTCCATAATGGATTTTCGGTTCCATAGACCCGATAGATGGTCTCGTTCAACCAGATCCTCAATCAACTTAGCTTGTTGTTTGTGTTCACGTACATCAACAATCGACAGCATCAGCGTACTTTGTCCCTGATACTGGATCATGCTGATTTCAATTTTACAGTCTATCTTTTCATGACTACTGGTAATCATCTGCGCTTCAAACTGAGTCTGCCCCTGCCTAAAGCTGTGATACATACGGTCAATTTGACATTCAGGCTGCTCAGAATCTGGGCACAACACATCGAGCGGCTGGTTCATTAAATCATCGTACTGATAATTCAGTAGATCTAATGCTGTTGGGTTGATATCGACAATTACCCTAGCTCTCACCAAGAGAATTGCCGTCGTGCGACTCTGATACAACGCATCGAACTTCCGCTCGGCATCCAGTAGCTGCTCTTGGGTAGCGGAAGTGTTATTTGCGAGGGTCTGAACCAGCTTCGTTAGTCTATCCAACTCATCTTTATTAGGCTGATCAAGACCTTCAAGTTGATAGGCAGAAAAAAGCGCATCAATATCTTTCTCTAAGTCAGAGAAACGAACCGCGACGCGGCGCTTAAATGTAAGATAAGTAATCAATGAAATAACGATTGTCGCAATCGCTACGGCAGCGAACAAATAGGTGAACAGCACGTTCCCTTTCTGAAAATGAACACGTTCGATGGTCGTTTCTAGTTGCGCAATAACCTGCCCCGAAACTCCGTGTAAGTCCGCCAGTTGGGTCATGGCTTGCTCGGTCTTGTCAATTTTGGATCTAGAGTCCACATCTGGCGTTGAAGTGATGCTATCCACATTCACGATTTGGTTATCAGCGACAAGAATTGACTTAAAGTCTCCAGGAAATCTGACAGAGAGATTGCGTCCCCAAATCAACCAACCTACCGACGCTGAGGTACCATCGCTGTTTCTCACTGGAGTAACTGCAAGTGTCCAAACGTCACCATTGACCGAGAACAGGCCACTCAAACCATCTCTGGCACTATCCAACACTCGATTCATCGAATTGATATGTTTGACGACTCTCTCATTTGTCGCGACCGACTCAACCAACAGCTGAGTCTCACTTTCAGTCAGAGAAATCCCTTCCACGACCTGCCCATGCAGATCGGTGAGCAACATAAGATCAACGCTAAGTGCATCCAAAGTTTCTGGTGCTAAGTTGCGTTCACGGTAACCTTTTAGATCGCCGCCAAGGAGAACTTCATAGCTCTCATCCCAGTAGGCCCAGTCATAAGAGTGTTCTGCCAGTTTGTCACTCATCATCGCAATGACATGCTGAGCCTGTTGACTGGCTCGATTCGACTCCATTGTTTCCAAATTACTCAGGCTAACAACGAAGAAGTAACGTGTGATATAAAGGCAGCTCAGCGTGACACCCAAAAGACCTAGTAAAAAGTACAGGGCGGTTTTCGTTTGTAGATTAAGGTTTAGCAAGCGCATCTGCTTCATTGACTATTTTTGTAATTCTTTATTAACCATCTAGTCTAGTAAAAATAGCCTATGTTTAGCTTGATATACATCTAAGTTATTAATCTTTAATGAATCAGACGATTTCGCAATGCCAATACTCTGTTGCTCCGTCGTTTAAAAACCTCTTTGCTTCCAGAACTCTCCCTCATCACGTGCGTAAAGTTCAAACGTTTTGTCAGCAACAACATTGTCCCTCATCGAGATGGTCATACGCCACTTGCCGAGATTTGATTCATATCCGTTCATATCACCAAGCAACTGTATGGTATCCCCCAAGTAGAAGTCCCAATCATTGCTCCCAACATGCATATCGCCGGTAAAAGGTTCGAGGATTTGGCCTTTTTTACCCACTATTCCTGGGTGGTCGATGCAAAACTCGATCACCTCTCCTTTGGCTCTTTTAATATTTACAATAAAACCAAATTCGATCCCCTCTTCGGCAACAACCTTGGTCGTGAACTGTGCTATTTTTGGTAGGTTTTTAGATTTGGAATCCCAGCCTTGATAGATTCCATAAGAAGTCATTTCGACGATTGGCGTGCGTTTCGCCATGATTGCCACCGTTTCCTCATACTATTGATCGTTTCTTGCGTCACACCGTGAATGTTGCCGTAATCATTGGTGCATTCAAGCACTTCAAACTCAGCATCATAGCGTTTAGCCATATTGAAATACGGCACTATTTCCCAGCGCTGAACGAAAGTGTTGGATACAACGACATCTCGCTTTTCTTTCAGGCACTGCTCTGTCATCGCTTGACACCATTGATGAGCATCGGCAATTTTGTCTGGTTGATAAACATATTCTCCAGACGGTTCAATAAAGAACATGTCGGCTTCTAGATGTTGTGCGTTGAATGTCTGAGCCAAAGTGCTTTTCCCTGAGCCTGGCAGCCCGCGAATCAGCGTCAGTTTAACCGTCATATTTCACATTGTTTGTGTTCGTTGCTATGAATCATATTATAAATTGGCTCGATATAGCTATCGACATCTCTGTGTGATTGGGTTAAGTTTGGAAGTATAGACGTCCACAATCAAGCTTAGGGAGAAAGCTGTGCCTATTAAGATCCCCGATCAACTACCTGCTTCTGACGTGTTACGCACTGAGAACATCTTTGTCATGCCAGAATCACGCGCGTCGACTCAGGAAATTCGACCGCTAAAGGTTCTGATCCTCAATCTTATGCCTAAGAAGATTGAGACTGAAACGCAATTCTTACGCTTGCTATCAAACAGCCCACTCCAAGTAGACATCGAGCTTTTACGCATTGATGATAGACCGAGTAAGAACACGCCAACAGAACATCTAGACAACTTCTACCGCCAATTTGAAATGGTCAAAAATCGCAACTTTGACGGGCTGATCATTACTGGTGCACCATTGGGCTTAGTTCAATTTGAGGATGTGCTTTATTGGGAGCATCTGCAATCGATAATGAACTGGGCACGAGACCATGTAACTTCAACACTCTACGTCTGTTGGGCTGCGCAGGCAGGTCTAAAACTTCTCTACGATCTTCCAAAACGAACGCGTAAAGAGAAGCTTTCTGGTGTGTACCATCACAAAATCCACCAGCCTTACCATCCAGTGTTACGTGGCTTTGATGATACCTTCTTGGCTCCACACTCTCGCTACGCCGATTTTTCGCCAGAGTATCTCGAACAACACACCGATTTAGACATTTTGGCGACTTCCGATGTGGCTGGTGTCTACCTCGCGGCGACTAAAGATAAACGTAACGTGTTTGTTACTGGCCACCCAGAATATGATTCGCACACCTTGCACCAAGAGTATATTCGCGATTTAGGCGAAGGTATGGAGCCCGCGATTCCGGTTAACTACTACCCCAACAATAATCCAGACAACAAGCCTTGTGCGAGTTGGCGCAGTCATGGGCATCTGTTGTTCTCGAACTGGCTCAATTATTGTGTCTACCAGCAAACGCCATACGATCTCGAACACTTCAGTGAAGCGAATTTCACCAAAGACGAATAATTGCGAGCAAATTAAAAGGGGAATGACCTATTCTGTCATTCCCCATTTACATTATTTTGTTCATTTCCCATTTCCTACATTCCATCGTTAGCCACCGTCCGTTGCACGTTAGGCATTTGTCGTTTTAGCTAAATCATCGACTTCGACACGACTTCAGCCACAATGCGTATTCTCATCTTATCTACATTGATGCTATTCGGATGCATTCAATCACAGACAAACCATGCCCTAGTCACTAAGCAGCGCGCCGACGCGAGAATCACCCTTGGGTTAGGCTATCTCGAACAAGGCAACTACGTTAAAGCGAGACAAAACCTCAACAAAGCGATCGAGTACCAACCCAAGTACTACCGAGCTCAACTCGCATTTGCCCGTTATCTCGCTAAAGTGGGCGAAGACGTAAACGCTAATCAACTCTATCAACAAGCCGTTCGCGAGCACCCAAATAACGGCGACGTGCTCAACAACTATGGGACATATCTCTGTGAGCAAGGCCACTACCAACAAGCAGAGGAGCGATTTCTGCAAGCCATTCGCTCGCCTGACTATTACAACATTGGCGATAGTTATGAGAACGCGGCGTTTTGCGCTCTTCAAGCACAACAGATAGACAAAGCTCGGCTGTATCTCCAGCAAGCGCTCTTACACCAACCCGACAAACCTCGCGCTTTACTCTATTTGGCAGAGATAGAAATAGCCAATTTTGCATTTGTTGAGGCGCAGAGACGGCTAAATCAATACCAGAAGTGGTATGGAGCGAATGAACTATGGCTACAGGCTACCCATAAACTAAATCAACAACGGGCACTTTATGCTCAAGGGCAAACGGAGATTGATTTGCGAATTTTGCACTAACGTTTACGACGTGAATGGTGCGTTTGTCTACGCCGTCTAACGTCTGAAGCGCGATGAATCTTGAGATACTCTTTGTAAAGGATATAGATAAAACCGCCAAGCCCAAGTATAAACAGCACAGCAAAAAGTAACAGGAAACTGTCACATATCCATACGGGTTCACAAGGCATATAAATCTCAAATTCCATATGCCCTCCTAGACCTCGGCTTATTTATTCAACGTCAACCAACGCTTACGCTGTTCTTGAGTTTGGAATGTCCAGGCGATAAAGCGACTGTTTTTCTGTCCCTGACTCATTTCCACAATATGGATCTCGGTCGCGGCGGCTTTTTCAAGATTCTTTCGCATCCAACGAACGTTGTCTTTTTTAGAGATTAGCGTAGAAAACCACAGCACTTGGTGCGCGAACTCACGACTTTCAAAAGCCATGTTTTTGATAAAGGCGGCCTCTCCTCCTGAACACCACAGTTCGGCCTGCTGGCCACCGAAGTTGAGAACCGGTTGCCCTTTTTCCGCCGCTTGGGTTTTACCCTGACCACGCTTAGCCTTGTTCGCAGACAAATTACTGATCTTTCTCGCACTGCCTTGCTGCGCTTCTTCGAGAGATTTATGAAACGGAGGATTGCACGTTGTGAGGTGATAAAACTCGCTCGGTTTGATGATTCCTTTAAACAGATAACGACTGTTCTGTTGTAAGCGGCATTCGATCTTATCTTTAAGCACCGTGTTATTGGCTGCAATCTGATTCGAGTTATTGACCGATACTGGGTCAATGTCCGACCCCGTATAATACCAACCGTATTGGGTGACACCCACAATTGGATAAATACAGTTTGCACCGACACCGATGTCTAGAGCATTAACGCGCCTCGCAACAGATTGCCCGCAATCGTCAGCCAGTAAATCGGCTAATCGATGAACATAATCAGCGCGACCAGGAATTGGCGGACAAAGGTAACCGTGTGGAATATCCCATTGAGTCACAGAATAATGGTGCGCCAGCAACGCCTTATTAAGCAGTTTAACCGCGACGGGGTCAGAGAAGTTAATACTTGCCTCCCCTTTCGGGTTTTTCACTATGTGCGCGCTTAATTCAGGCAATGCATCGGTCAACGCTTTGAAATCGTAACGTCCATTATGCAGATTTCGTTTGTGCAGACCCGCTTTCGCTGGGCGCTTAATCACTTTAGTCTCTGATAATGCTGGTTTGGTTTGGCCCATATCATTGCTGGACTTAGTATTGTTATTTCGACGAGTCATCACGATTAATTGCGGTTCACTGTTTCTAGGTAAATCATAAACAAACGAGCATCAAGCTCCAGCTGATGGTATTCCGGTTCCATATGGCAACAAAGCTGATAGAACGCCTTGTTGTGCTCTTTCTCTTTAAAATGCGCTAACTCATGAACGATCAGCATACGCAAAAGCGGCTCCGGCGCATTCTTAAAAACGCTGGCAATTCTAATCTCGTTTTTAGATTTGATCTTGCCGCCATGAATCTTGTTGGCATAAGTGTGTAGCCCAAGCGCGTTGTTTATCAGATGAATCTTGTTATCGTAGACCACTTTACTCAACGGAGCTGTCTTCTTCATATAGCGGTTTTTGATCGCTAAAGCATACTCAAACAACGCTTTTTCACTTTTGATTGTATGATTATCGGGGTAGCGTTTCTCAAACCAAGCGACTAAACGTCCAGACTCCACCAATTGGCTAACGGGAGTCACGATATGTTCAGGATAACCTTGGATGTAGCGTAATGAAGGATTCATATTTAACACAAAGCGAAGTCTGGTCTACAAAAGGGGCATAAGTCTACCCTATTCACACTTGCCATTCACGGTCTTTTCATTAAACTCTGCGCTGAGTATCTGCCTAGGAACACAAGATGAAACGACTCGTACTGTATGTAAAAGACAAATGCCCTCACTGCAAAGACGCTCAGCGTTATCTCGATTCGAAAGGCTATCAGTACCGTTTAACCAATGCCAAGATGCAGCGTGGTCGTAAAGAGCTGGATGCAATTGGCGCTCGCTCACTGCCGGTTTTGAAGATTGGTGACCGTTATATGATTGGTTGGAACCCAAATAACTTCGAGAAGATTTACAACCAAAACTAGAGGATAGCCCTCATCAAATACGCCAAAAGCATTAGATTGATTAAACTATCACCATAACTATTTGTTTAGAAAGGCTCCGCGAAAAGAATAGAACCTTTATGGCTGTAGTGTAAGGAATATTTCCTTATTAAACATGGATATAGTACAATCCCACTCTAGTTATGTGGGATATAGAAACATGTCAGAGAAGAGAAAAAGTACAACTAGAATTGTCTTGTGCGTAAGTTGCATCACATGCCTAATCTTTAGCATCATAATGCTAACACTTCTAGTTTTTCTACCCTCTCCATCTCTTCTAACCTATCTAGGTTATGCCGATGCTGTTGCTCTAGCAAATGCAACGAACATAAACGACCCCTTCACATCCCATATTGTAGGTGAGTTAGTAAAGAATGGAACATTAATAAGCCTCAAAGACGTCTGGTCATTCCAAACTGGATTTTACCAAACAATCATCACATTCTTGATTGCGATTAACGGCTTAATCGCAGCTTTCTCCGTTGTATACATTAAAAACTCTTCTGATGAAAAAGCGGAAGAGACCACGAAGAAGTATATGCATAGCGATAGCTTCAACTTGGTTATTAATGACAAGATCAAAGAACAAGCGAACAGAAAACTAAAAATTGTACAAACTGACTTTCTAGACAAGGCCGAAAGAGCATCATATTACATCGCTTCCGTACAAAATTTAGAAGAGGAGAATCGTTCTCTTCGACAACAAATCAAAGTCATATCAGAAAGAGTTGCATTACTAGACACTGCCGATACCGAAGGTGCTAAAAATAAACTTTCAAGAAAGGAACCCTAAATGGCATTTGTGAGAAAATCAGTGATAAAAAACAACCCTGTACCCGAATTCGAAGAGCTATCTACTCCGGATAGTCTTATAGAGCTTGCAGAGAAAAAAGGTATAGATACTGATCCGGTTAACGTATCTGAACTGGCTAGTGCTCTTGGTATCGCAGTAAGATACGAACCAATGCAAAATGATGATTCAGGCAGTTTAAAAAAAGAACGGAAGAGCGGTAAGTGGGTAATGACCGTTAATTCACTGCATCATCCGCATAGGCAGCGCTTCACGATTGCTCACGAAATCGCTCACCGTATTAAGCATGCGGCAAACAGCGACTCTTTCTCTGATACTACTTTCTTTAGAAATGGAGATACAAACTGGATGGAAACTGAAGCGAATCAGTTTGCAGCTGCATTACTAATGCCTGAAGAAAAGTTCATCCATTTTGTAGAGAGTGAATCATCTACTGTTGAAGATATTGCAAAATACTTTCAAGTATCTTCGATGGCAGTTCGCATACGAGCGCAGGTACTTGGCTTCGATGGGCATAATCTATGAACTTAAACAACATATTGTACTACCCTATCATCAAAACAAGAGATGGTGAGTTACGCTGTTTCAATCATGTTGACGATGAAACCTTTTCAAAGATTCTTCCCATTTATGAGCTCACAAAATCACGAGTATCAAAAAAAGCTCCTGATGGTGATATCTATCGCCGAATGAAGCAAATAGCCGAGATACAAGGCAGTAGACCTTTTATATTGGATCTAAGCACTGATAGTCGCTATATCAACCCTCAAATCGAGCAGTTGCTATCGGAGCAACATGGATTCAGAGAGTGGCAATATTTCTTGTTCGATCTACATACGGACTTAAATATCATCCCGATGGTTCATATCTACGAAGATGAATTAGGTGAATTTGGGGACGTTGAAGAATTTGTAAGGGTTGCTTCAACTAAGACAGACTTTGTTGCAGTAAGGCTTCCATATGACCTAGAACAGCAAGAAATCGAACATTATCTAGAGCCTATTACTAGTAATCTAGGTGATAACTGTAAATTAATCGTCCTACTTGATGCTGAGTTCGTACGAAACCAAGTTGTTGAAGATGTTGTAGATACTTTCCTAGAATCTTGTGAGGGGACAAAGCTCTTTGAAGACAAGATCGCTGCTACCGTAATGCTTTGTACAAGCTTCCCTTCAAATGTAGCTCAGGCTGGTGGTGAGGATATAGCAGGTACAATCACTATATCTGAAGAAATTATCTACCAAGGTATAAGTCAAGAGTTTCCTATTAGGTATGGTGATTATGCTTCAATCAATACTGAGCAAATCGAGATGAAAGGAGGGACATTTGTTCCTCGCATAGATATCGCATCTTTAGATGGTAAACACTTCACATATAAGCGCTATAGACGTCATAGTGGAGGGTATGAAGAATGTGCAAAGCACACCGTTAGAGATAGAAAGTCATATGTTCCTTTAGGCGTCTGGGCAGACGAAGAAATCCTTGAGGCATCAAGAGAAAACCCATCAGGTATCAGTCCTGCTTTCTGGATTTCAGTAAGAATGAATTACTACATAAAAACCCGTGTACTGTTAAGAGAAATGACGTCTTCTTAAATTAGTTGGCGCTCGTTTTGTAATCGTATAGATATCATCAGAATTTAAATGTTGTGTAGTTTCTTGTTTTAATAACCTTGAGACTACACCATACTTTTCTACGAAATCTTCCCTAGACAAATCGCGCAACTTATCCATGGTCGTGTTTTTTGAAACATACTTACATAAAGCGTTTTTAGATCGCAAACTAGCTCCGTACGCCAGCTTTTTCAACTTAAATACACTCAGCACACTTGCAAGTACAAACTTATCATGGCGCTTAAAACGCTTTGAAATACGAACTTGCCTTATAGAAGAACCATCAACAACCAGTATCCCGATCTCTCTAGGCAAAGCTGCCCTTACTTCAGATAGATTCTGAAATTCACAAACAACATAGCAATAATCAAAGAACTTTTTATAGCTTTCGATTTGATAATCTAGTCGTGAAACATTATCTCTAGCGCTCTTAATCTCATAAGCAGTCAATAAACCAGAATCCAATACAGCTAAATCTGCTCTTCTTTCACCAAACGAGAATGAAACTTCCGCTCCAAGTACAATGTCATCTCTCTTCTTGAGAAAATGCTTAACCAAGAGCATTTTAATATCTAATTCTGTCATCAATCGATACGCCTGTACATTTGAACAGTATTATCATTCAAAGCGCGAAAAAGAACAAGAAATTATAACAATAAGAGACGTGAAGTTATTAAACATATTCTTTTAAAGGGCAGCTACCCCCCTCTGGCAGGATAGTTGTCACTGTTAAAATTTAACCAGTGTAGGGCGGTAAGAGTGAATTGTGTCTCGTATTCCAACAGAAAGAAAAGAAGCCATATTGAAGAAGCTACTGCCTCCATACTCAGTGTCAGTGAGCGAACTTTCAAAAGAGGAAGGTATTAGCACCGCAACCCTGTATCATTGGCGACAGCAACTCAGACGTTCAGGAGCCGCAGTGCCAAACAGCAACACTTCATCAGAGCAGTGGTCTGCTCAAACTAAACTCGCCATCGTCGCCGAGACTTACTCGATGACCGAGAATGAACTCAGCCAATATTGTCGTGAAAAAGGTCTGTTTCCAGAGCAAGTTCAACGCTGGCGCAGCGAATGCATGCAAGGCTTCATGTCGAGTAAAGAGCGGGAAGCGGAAGCAAAGAAACAGGCCAAAGCGGATAAGCTTGAAATCAAAGAACTTAGGAAGGAGTTACGCCACAAAGAAAAGGCGCTCGCTGAAACGGCTGCCCTGTTGGTTCTACGAAAAAAGCTCAGAGCCTTTTACGGGGAAGAGCCAGAGGACGACTAACCTCAACCGATGAAAGGCAGTACCTGATTACGCTTATCCACGATGCCAAGCAAAGTGGTTGCCGCTTAGAGCGAGCTTGTTATGAGGTTCAAATTGACCTGAGGACGTATCGTCGATGGTATCGGCAAGGAGAGATCCAAGCGGATAAAAGACCGACCAGTGTCAGACCAGAGCCAGCTAACAAGCTCTCTCAGCAAGAACGTGATGCAATTATCGAGGTGTGTAACCGCCCAGAGTTCGCGAGTTTACCTCCAACTCAAATCGTACCGACACTGCTTGATAAAGGTGAGTATATCGCCTCAGAGTCGAGCTATTATCGAGTACTGAGTGCACAAGGACAACTTCACAAC
>NZ_QEWN01000107.1 GCF_006124995.1 Vibrio sp. Hep-1b-8 | reverse complement strand
CCATTAGCCCATAAGCTTCATATCATCTTAGATGGTGCGGGATATCACCGCAGTGACTTAGTCAAAGATGCAGCGTTTGTCCTAAATATCGAACTACATTATCTTCCACCTTACAGTCCAAACCTCAACCCAATTGAGCGGCTTTGGAAGGTAATGAACGAGCAGTCGAGGAATAACGTTTACTTCAAAAATAAACGAGACTTCAAGGAAGCCATCGATCAATTTTTTACTGTGACTCTTCCAGAGATCGCAGGTTCACTGACGTCTCGAATCAATGATAATTTTCAGGTACTCAAGCCTGCATTTTCAAGTTGATTGGGTATATGAATTACGAGACAGAATGTTTCTTTCCGTGAGTTTATGCTTTGTATGTTTATAACACCAAGAGCAATAGCTGGTTATATCCGACATTGTTTACCTTTATTAAGTCTATTTAATTATCTGATTATTGGGCAACGCACGTTACAGTATAGGTTCTAACATGCGAGATTTGGATTAGACAAAGTTACTTGAAACCTTAAACGTTTGTATGGTTCATGAGCAAAAGTACGTGCCATGCTCAACGTCATGAGCAACTCGATCATCGTAACCCAGCTGGCTCCAAATCTTACGTAAAGCCGGTGAAGCGTTCCCTTTACAATATGAATCACCACCCGCATAGATCAAACCGTCTTTCTCGCTAGGGAACGTACAGCGAAAAATAAATGCACCATATGGCGATTTATCCATTTCTGACTGGCAATTTACCACTAGGTTTTCAATTTTAAATTCAGGATGCAATCTTACTGAGTTGTGGATTAGATTAGTGACATCTATGACCAAAATAGTAGAGTCATTTGCATACTTTTTATTAGATTTAGTGCGAATAGCACTATTAACTTTTAAATATAGATTCTGCAGTTTTTCTTGAACTATATGACAACTTGTTGTCTCGATAAATGCTTTCTGGTTTTCATCGAAATTAAACTCAAAGTCTGGTGCTTCTCGGTTTTTGTACGGCACACCTTTTCTGATAAAAAAGCTAGCTAGCGAAATTTCAAATCTTATTCCAACATATTGGCTGACTCGATTGCATTTTCTCAATTGTTTCTTGAATTGAGAAAAGTTCTGCTCAGAATTATCGCGTATCGACTTTAAGTCAGTCATAAGAGTGAACAAACGTTTTAGTTCAGAGTCACGATTATAATATACCCAATCAACTTGAAAATGCAGGCTTGAGTACCTGAAAATTATCATTGATTCGAGACGTCAGTGAACCTGCGATCTCTGGAAGAGTCACAGTAAAAAATTGATCGATGGCTTCCTTGAAGTCTCGTTTATTTTTGAAGTAAACGTTATTCCTCGACTGCTCGTTCATTACCTTCCAAAGCCGCTCAATTGGGTTGAGGTTTGGACTGTAAGGTGGAAGATAATGTAGTTCGATATTTAGGACAAACGCTGCATCTTTGACTAAGTCACTGCGGTGATATCCCGCACCATCTAAGATGATATGAAGCTTATGGGCTAATGGATAACTCTCTCTTAACTTACAGAAAAAGCGAACAATATTTTCACTGTTAATACTCTCGTAATCGTGAACGATGGTGGCACCAATATCTGACAGGTTTAGTGCGCCAATAATGTTCAATCGGCTACGATTGCCCGTTGTTTCAATCACTTTAGCCTGACCAGTACGTATCCAGCCATGAGATATTTTTGTTAATAAGGTTGGGTGAACTGCATCGATAAAGACTATCGATTCATCCTTGCCACGGCTTGCCTTTAGAGCTTCATAAGCCTCTATGAATGCTTGCTGTTTTGCTTTATCAAACTTGTGTGGAACGCCTTTCGGTTGCTTGTAGCTAAAGCCATTGTGGTGAAGCCATTTGTTCATACCAGAGACCGTATAATCA
>NZ_QEWN01000106.1 GCF_006124995.1 Vibrio sp. Hep-1b-8 | reverse complement strand
CTGCTACTCAAACCATGCACCTAATCGAGCATTTGACTGAGAAAACCTATTCTCACACTCATCAAATTGTCGCCTACGTTAAAGAGGCATTTGGACTTGATTATACGGTCTCTGGTATGAACAAATGGCTTCACCACAATGGCTTTAGCTACAAGCAACCGAAAGGCGTTCCACACAAGTTTGATAAAGCAAAACAGCAAGCATTCATAGAGGCTTATGAAGCTCTAAAGGCAAGCTGTGGCAAGGATGAATCGATAGTCTTTATCGATGCAGTTCACCCAACCTTATTAACAAAAATATCTCATGGCTGGATACGTACTGGTCAGGCTAAAGTGATTGAAACAACGGGCAATCGTAGCCGATTGAACATTATTGGCGCACTAAACCTGTCAGATATTGGTGCCACCATCGTTCACGATTACGAGAGTATTAACAGTGAAAATATTGTTCGCTTTTTCTGTAAGTTAAGAGAGAGTTATCCATTAGCCCATAAGCTTCATATCATCTTAGATGGTGCGGGATATCACCGCAGTGACTTAGTCAAAGATGCAGCGTTTGTCCTAAATATCGAACTACATTATCTTCCACCTTACAGTCCAAACCTCAACCCAATTGAGCGGCTTTGGAAGGTAATGAACGAGCAGTCGAGGAATAACGTTTACTTCAAAAATAAACGAGACTTCAAGGAAGCCATCGATCAATTTTTTACTGTGACTCTTCCAGAGATCGCAGGTTCACTGACGTCTCGAATCAATGATAATTTTCAGGTACTCAAGCCTGCATTTTCAAGTTGATTGGGTATATGAATTACGAGACAGAATGTTTCTTTCCGTGAGTTTATGCTTTGTATGTTTATAACACCAAGAGCAATAGCTGGTTATATCCGACATTGTTTACCTTTATTAAGTCTATTTAATTATCTGATTATTGGGCAACGCACGTTACAGTATAGGTTCTAACATGCGAGATTTGGATTAGACAAAGTTACTTGAAACCTTAAACGTTTGTATGGTTCATGAGCAAAAGTACGTGCCATGCTCAACGTCATGAGCAACTCGATCATCGTAACCCAGCTGGCTCCAAATCTTACGTAAAGCCGGTGAAGCGTTCCCTTTACAATATGAATCACCACCCGCATAGATCAAACCGTCTTTCTCGCTAGGGAACGTACAGCGAAAAATAAATGCACCATATGGCGATTTATCCATTTCTGACTGGCAATTTACCACTAGGTTTTCAATTTTAAATTCAGGATGCAATCTTACTGAGTTGTGGATTAGATTAGTGACATCTATGACCAAAATAGTAGAGTCATTTGCATACTTTTTATTAGATTTAGTGCGAATAGCACTATTAACTTTTAAATATAGATTCTGCAGTTTTTCTTGAACTATATGACAACTTGTTGTCTCGATAAATGCTTTCTGGTTTTCATCGAAATTAAACTCAAAGTCTGGTGCTTCTCGGTTTTTGTACGGCACACCTTTTCTGATAAAAAAGCTAGCTAGCGAAATTTCAAATCTTATTCCAACATATTGGCTGACTCGATTGCATTTTCTCAATTGTTTCTTGAATTGAGAAAAGTTCTGCTCAGAATTATCGCGTATCGACTTTAAGTCAGTCATAAGAGTGAACAAACGTTTTAGTTCAGAGTCACGATTATAATATACCCAATCAACTTGAAAATGCAGGCTTGAGTACCTGAAAATTATCATTGATTCGAGACGTCAGTGAACCTGCGATCTCTGGAAGAGTCACAGTAAAAAATTGATCGATGGCTTCCTTGAAG
>NZ_QEWN01000105.1 GCF_006124995.1 Vibrio sp. Hep-1b-8 | reverse complement strand
CGACTAACCTCAACCGATGAAAGGCAGTACCTGATTACGCTTATCCACGATGCCAAGCAAAGTGGTTGCCGCTTAGAGCGAGCTTGTTATGAGGTTCAAATTGACCTGAGGACGTATCGTCGATGGTATCGGCAAGGAGAGATCCAAGCGGATAAAAGACCGACCAGTGTCAGACCAGAGCCAGCTAACAAGCTCTCTCAGCAAGAACGTGATGCAATTATCGAGGTGTGTAACCGCCCAGAGTTCGCGAGTTTACCTCCAACTCAAATCGTACCGACACTGCTTGATAAAGGTGTGTATATCGCCTCAGAGTCGAGCTATTATCGAGTACTGAGTGCACAAGGACAACTTCACAACCGAGGCCGTCAACGGAGCAGAAAAACGCATGCTAAGCCAACGAGTTATACGGCGACAGGTTCGAACCAAGTCTACACATGGGATATCACTTACTTGCCTTCAACGACCCGAGGCCAGCACTATTATCTGTACGTCATAGAAGATATCTACAGCCGCAAAATCGTGGGGTATGAAGTCTATGAATGTGAGTGTGGCGAGTTAGCATCACAACTCCTGCAACGGACGTTGATGCGAGAACAGTGCTTCAGCCAACCGCTGGTTCTTCACTCAGATAACGGTGCGCCTATGAAGTCGCTGACGTTCAAAGCGAAGATGGATGAGTTAGGCATTACCTCATCGTATAGCCGTCCAAGAGTCAGTGATGATAATCCGTATGTTGAGTCGTTGTTCCGCACGGTAAAGTACATGCCAAATTGGCCGACAAAAGGCTTTGAAAGTCTCGACAGCAGTCGACGTTGGGTTGAAGCCTTCGTGCGCTGGTACAACACCGAGCACAAACACAGTAAGCTAAATTATGTCACGCCTTCAGAGCGTCATAATGGAAAAGATGAAGAGATCTTGAAGCGCCGAGCTGAGGTATTGCTCGCAGCAAAACAGCGAAAACCTGAGCGCTGGCCTGGTGATATCAGGAACTGTGAACCAGTTGGTAACGTACACCTAAATCCAGAAAGAGAAGCAGCTTAATAAGCAAGCAAATGATGGCAACTATCTTGAAAAACGCCGCTAACCTAGGTTTACCGCCAGTAGAATACTGCTTCGGAACTAGCCCCAGCCAGGCTGAAAAATCGCGGCTTTTATCAAACTGAGAGCCGTTACCTATAGAAGCTAGAATAGCTGTTGCTGTTTGTGGGCCAATTCCTCTGACCTTCATGATACGCTGAACATTTTCGCTAACCTTTGAAAAAGCCTCGAACACTTGCTCAGTATCCGCAATACGTTGGTTAAGTTGTTCAAGGTGATAGTACGCGTCAGCAATAACGGTTCGAGCTAACTGTGGAAGCTCGTTTTCGGCATCTTCCAGCATGAGAGGTACTTGCTTCATTAACGAAGATCTGCCAACCGGAATGATAAGACCAAATTCAGACAGTAAGGCGCGAATACGGTTCATTAGAGCCGTTCGTTCACGTACCCAATGCTCACGCATTCGATGAACAGACAATATGGCTTGTTGTTCTGGAGATTTTACTGGAACGAATCGTGTAGATGGATGGTGGACAGCTTGGCAGATAGCCACGGCATCATTGAGGTCGTTTTTGCCTTTAGTTCTATGTGGAACAACATACTTAACCGCCATAATGCGAGCATCATGTCCTAATTTATTAAGCGTTCTTGCCCAATAATGTGCACCGCCACACGCTTCGAGTCCTATACGCATGGGTGGCATATTTGCTATTGTGGTCAGTAGCTTAGAGCGAGTAACCGATTTATGAAGAGTCACTTTACCTTGTGAGTCAACGACATGAATACTAAAGTGGTTTTTAGCTAGATCGATACCGCCAAAATAAGAATAATCAGACATGGTGCCTCCAGTGCTAATAAGTACCACGTAAGTGTGGCAGATCCTCGGGAGGGGGAATCCATGTCATTCGTTA
>NZ_QEWN01000104.1 GCF_006124995.1 Vibrio sp. Hep-1b-8 | reverse complement strand
GATATCTACAGCCGCAAAATCGTGGGGTATGAAGTCTATGAATGTGAGTGTGGCGAGTTAGCATCACAACTCCTGCAACGGACGTTGATGCGAGAACAGTGCTTCAGCCAACCGCTGGTTCTTCACTCAGATAACGGTGCGCCTATGAAGTCGCTGACGTTCAAAGCGAAGATGGATGAGTTAGGCATTACCTCATCGTATAGCCGTCCAAGAGTCAGTGATGATAATCCGTATGTTGAGTCGTTGTTCCGCACGGTAAAGTACATGCCAAATTGGCCGACAAAAGGCTTTGAAAGTCTCGACAGCAGTCGACGTTGGGTTGAAGCCTTCGTGCGCTGGTACAACACCGAGCACAAACACAGTAAGCTAAATTATGTCACGCCTTCAGAGCGTCATAATGGAAAAGATGAAGAGATCTTGAAGCGCCGAGCTGAGGTATTGCTCGCAGCAAAACAGCGAAAACCTGAGCGCTGGCCTGGTGATATCAGGAACTGTGAACCAGTTGGTAACGTACACCTAAATCCAGAAAGAGAAGCAGCTTAATAAGCAAGCAAATGATGGCAACTATCTTGAAAAACACCGCTACTCTTCGACTAACGATGGAAAATCGTACAACATCTTAGGTCTTGATCTACGCTTCTACTTCATAAGATTTTCTCTCACGGTCCTCAGAGTCCTTATTTAAAATTTTCTCACTCTCAGGCAAAGGAGGGAGTATAACTCCAAGGGTTAGATAAAACGTTTTTGCGTGAAGTGCGGATTCGCCACCAAGACGTCCATTAATGAAATTTCGTCGAGTACGACCAAGTGCTCGACACCGTCTACGTCGAGTTTAATCACTTCTTGCTTGTCCTGATTGCGAGCAGTATCACGAGCAATACCTTCCATGCTTTGACCTGTTGTTAGCGTCAAACGAACAGGATAACGGTACAAACACACTATCTCGATATAGTCATAATCGTTGCAGCTAATCATTTTACTCTCCGCTCTAATTCATTGATGGACAGATTTGGCTCACAGCCATTGGCCCTATTGGCACCAACAACAAACACTCTACCCATGCAAGTCATACAACTCAAGTCGTTGTCTCTCCAAGATTTACAGCACTGAGTTAGACATAAACGTTAAATGCCTGCAAGACGTTACTCAACTGAAACATTGGCAGCCTAAAAACGGCACATACTTTTGGTGTTTTGATTATATGGTCCAAAAATATGAACCGAATAGGCTTGTTGTTTATTATCGTCCCCATGTTCATTTTAGGTTGTAATGGCAGCAGTGAGCCAGTCTCCCTTGTGCCCCCTAAAAAGCCTACGCCGCCTCCCCCCATAGAGATCAATAAATTTGGTGCTTGGTACGGCAATTCCAGTACTGGCTATATAGGTGTCAAAGCATTTTGTCATATCTGCACTCACCAAGATTTTGACTACCAGTGGGAAACGGATAGCAACAACGACGGTACGTTTGATCATTCAGACTCAGTATCATTTGGGCCGATTAAAACAATCGATGTGGCGACCTTTGGCAAAAGAGTTAAGTTAACCGTCACCAATGACGAAGTCAGTTCTCCGCTAATCAAATACTACGCTCCACCTGAAGACCTCATTGAAACTATCTATAGCAACGCTAAAGCTTTCGCCGCACTCAAGAGAAACGGGACGGTCGTGACTTGGGGAGACCCTTATTATGGCGGGAGTTTAAACCGTGATCTTTCGGATATAAAACGCATCTATTCCACTGGAGGCGCTTTTGCTGCCCTGAACAGCAAGGGGCAAGTCTTTACATGGGGCGACAACACACTCGGCGCCAACAGTAGTCAGGTCAGCTTTAACTCGAGTGGTATCAACACTATTTACTCCAATGATTATGCCTTTGCCGCCCTGCAAAATGACGGTAGCGTCGTCACTTGGGGAAGTGCCAATAGCGGTGGGAACAGTTCTAATGTCGATCTTTCAAGGGACATTGAATCGATATACTCCAATGACGCATCCTTCGTCGCAATCAAAACTGATGGAAGCGTTGTCGCATGGGGCAATAGCTTTACTGGAGCAAATCTAAATGGTGTTCACTTCAACAGCACGGTAAAAAAGGTCTTTGCGACGGAGGCTTCGTTTGCCGCTTTGCTGGACGACGGTTCTGTCGTCGCATGGGGGCACCCTGATTCTGGAGGGCGCCAACCGACTCAACTTAACGGCATTGTTGTTGATATATTTTCAAATGACGGTGCATTTGTCGCACTAAAAAACGACGGTTCTATTACTGCGTGGGGGCACCCCTCATATGGCGGTGTCGTAAGCCAAATCAGTAACGTAGAAACCGTTGTTGCAACAAAGAAAGCGTTTGCTGCGCTAAGGAAAGATGGTTCAGTGATCACATGGGGAGACGCGGCTCACGGTGGAAACTCAACCGGTGTCGACTTTTCCGGCGGAGTAACATCGATCTCAGCCACCAAACAAGCATTCTCAGCGGTTAAACTCGACGGTACGGTCGTATCTTGGGGACCCGCTAGCGCAGGAGGAGATTCCTCAACCATAGATTTCTCGCAAGGGGTGGAAAAACTCTTCACCAACGGTCATGCTTTCTTCGCCTTAATGAAGGATGAAACGGTCTTAACGTGGGGACATTCAAATTTTGGCGCTAACTCATCCAACGTTGATCTTAGCAATATACATTCAGTCTATGCGACCGATACCGCATTCGCTGTACTCAAAACAAATGGCACAGTCGTCTGTTTTGGCGACAGTAATGGAGGTGGTGATTTAACTCAAGCCGCTCATCAACTTGAACTCAAAGGCAAAGAGGTGGAATATTCGACACCATAAATGGTGTGAATCGAGCTACCTGTTACTTAACCTAGCTAGCTCGTATGGAACGAGTTATCGCTGATAAACCAAGATGTTAGTGCGTCTCGCCAGATGAAACATTCGCTCTGTAGCAATGGGCAGTTTCATCAAACACAAACTCGACCTCATTGACAATACTTTCCAGTTTGTCGTTTTGGTAATGTGAAACATAAAGAAGTTGGCTTAAGTTTTCCTTGGCAATCAGCTCGAGAGTATTTTTTACCAGCCGCCTTCCTAGATAATCCAACCCTTGGTATGGCTCATCCAATATCAGCAGCGCGGGCTGTTTAACAATCGCACGAGCAATCAACAGCAATCTCTGCTGACCATATTCCAGTTCTCTAAACGAGATGTTGGCATACTGGCTCATATGGAGAATTTCCAGCCACTCTTTAGCAACCTGAATCTCTTTCTTAGAGGGTTGCTGGTAAAGGCCAATTGAGTCGTAAAAGCCCGAAAGAATGACTTCTAGTGCCTTACAACTGACACGGTATTGGAGATGCAGAGCAGACGACACCATGCCGATGTGCTTTTTTATTTCCCAAATAGATTCACCAGAGCCGCGCTTTTTGCCAAATATCTGGATGTCATTGGAATAACATTGCGGATGGTCGCCAAAAATGAGCCCAAGCAATGTACTTTTTCCACAGCCGTTTGGCCCTTTGATTTGCCAATGTTGTCCATTATCAATTCGCCAGTTCAAGCCCGTAAAGATGGTTTTATCCGTGTACGCGACTTGACCTTGTGTGATTTCAAATACCGGGTTATCGAAATGGTGGCTATGTTGGTAGCGGTGGATTAATGCCAGCATCTGTTCGCTCTGCTGTTGAGACTGTGCCTTAATCTGACGAATGACAGGATGCGACTCCCATTCACTCTTTGGCATAACACTTTCAAGTTTGCCGTGATTGAACATCGCAATCTGCTCAACCCATGCTGGTATATCCTCTTCACGATTGAAAGTAACAATCATCTGGATAGATTTCGATAACTCATACAGATAGTCGGCTAGCGATGCTCTGTGGGCGACATCGAGGCCAGTAAAGGGGTTATCAAGCACAATCAGTTGTGGCTGTGTTGCCAATGCACGGGCAAGCATTACACGACGAGTTTCTCCCGTCGACAGCACGCGGAAACCGCTTTTTTCTAAGTGGCAAAGATCCAGTTTTTCAAGCAGGTTTTTAGTCACCGACTCAGAATGACACTGACGATAAATCAATGTGTAAACCGATGTGCCTGTATCAATTCTATCTAAAAAATCTGTCTCATCATTGGCGATTTCCTCTTCCAGTAATCGTTGCTGTTCAACCAGCGAAACTTGAGCAATGCCTCCTTCGCTTGCTGAAAGCATAGATTCCGATACTGTATATTCGCCCGTAAGTAGACATCCTAATACGGACCCAATATCGCCTTCGGTACTGAACACGCCCCATGATTGTCCATGGTTAATCGTCCACTCGTCGATTTCGAGTCGATTGGTACCTGTTTCTAAAGCGAGCTGGTTGATAATTATTTGCATAGAATGGTTTCCCTACCCTTCAAAACATAGATTGATAGCCTCAAATTACTTCAAACCTAGGCTTAGTGCGATAGGGAAATAGCAAAGTGTGATATTCACAACGAGATTAGAGCATTAGGCGTATTGCTTAACAAAATCAATAAACGTTCTGTCCGCCATAGATAAGTATCCATCCTTTCGCCACGCCAGTAATAGATCGATTTTGACTCTTGGTTCAAACGGTACTCCAACCACCTCTTTCTCATTTTGGGTCACTAATTCAAGTAGTGCCGTAATCGCAAACTCGTGTTTTACAATGCTTAGAATCATTGGCAACAGATTGGTTTCAAAAGAGAAGCGCATCTCTTTGCTGCACTGCAATGCCTTTTCTTCGAGAAAGTTACGGTGAAAATAACCTTGTTTAAACATCACCAGCTCATGGTCAAAAAAATCCTCGAAGCCAACCGATTTCTGTTTTGCGAATGCATGCTCTTTGGCAACAACGGCCAACATTTCCACTTGCAAAAGATGGTCGGTTTCTAGGTCTTCAGGCACATTTTCATCATCAATCACACCAATATCGAGCTCGCCGTTAAGTAGCATCTTGCGAATATCTCGAGTGCCCGCATCGACCAAAGTTAATTTCAGATTGGGATAACGGCTGTTAAATGCCATCAGTACCTGTGGAAAGAAATAGGATCCCATCATACTTGGTGCACCAAGCCGAACTTCACCTTTTTCAAGCCCTTTGAGCTCATCAATCGCAAGTTGAGCATCTTCCAATTGCTGTAAGATACGTTTGGCGTGCTCATACAGAACCTCGCCTTCATCGGTGAGCGATATTTGCCGATCTTCACGTCGAAACAGTTCGACTCCCAGACTTTGTTCCAGCTTTTTTATCGAAATGCTCAAAGCCGGCTGTGCGATATGCAGTGCTTTGGCTGCTCGAGTGAAATGCCCATGTTGTGCGACAGCAACAAAGTGCTTGAGATGCTTCGAGTCCATGCTTATCTCTATATAATTTTCATATCAGGATAATATTTTTAATATATTTTATTTATCACATTTTGACTGATATTTTGCTCACATATCTCCTTATTTGAAGCGCCACTATGATTGAGCTTAAAACCAAGCAGTACCGGAACGTCACTTTTAGTTTAGCCTTAGGCTCATTTCTGGTTTTTTGTAACCTGTACCTGTTCCAGCCGATGCTTCCGTTTATGGCGACTCATTTCTCCGTTTCCGAAACCCAAATTAACTGGGTGTTTGCCGCCAGTACGCTTGCCTTGTCCGTTTGTCTCGTTCCTTGGGCAGTCGCGTCCGAATCATACGGGCGGCGCAAGATAATGCTCGTAGGTCTGCTGGCTATGCCGGTGATTGGCCTGTCGATGTTGGTCAGTGATTCACTTGTTGTTCTCGTTATACTGCGTGCGCTCATGGGTATGGCGCTGGCTGCATTCGCCTCCGTAGCGGTTGCCTATATGGTTGAAGAGTTGTCTGAACAGGCCTTCGCCCAAGCGATCGGCGGATACATTGCTGCCAATTCTCTGGGCGGTATTGCCGGAAGAATCATTGGTGGTACTCTGACAGATGCACTTGGCTGGCAGCAAGCCGTCATCATCGTCGCACTGGTGTCACTGTTCGGTGCATCAGTAGTGTTCTTTACCCTACCAAAGCAGGTGAACTTCACGCCTCAACGAGGCATGTTGCGCTACCATAATCGTGCTGTGGTAAAGCACATTAAAAACAAAACGATTTGGATTGCGATGGTACTTGGTGGGGTTAATTTTGCCCTGTTCGTCAATCTGTACTCAGTGATGGGATTTCGCTTGGTCGCGGCTCCGCACAACCTGCCAATCGGTCTTGCTTCGTTAATCTTCCTTTGCTATCTGTCAGGTACGTTGAGTTCAAGATTAACTTCGGTTTGGCGTAAGCGTCACCAAAGCGTGTCGGGAATGGTTACGGGGACCACGATTAGCCTAATTGGTATGCTGATCGCTTATGTAGATTCACTGACCTTTATGATTTTAGGCCTACTCCTGATCAGTTTTGGCGCGTTCTTCACTCATACACTCGCGTATGCTTGGGTCAGTCAAAAGGCGACACACGCTAAAGCAACTGCGACAGCGCTTTATCTCGTTCATTACTACATCGGCGGTAGTATTGGTGGGTTCTTCCTTATCTACTGCTGGCAACAAGGGGGCTGGGCGTATGTCATGGCGGGAGGCTCAATGCTTTATGCTTTGGTGTTTATCCTCTGCCATAAGCTGTCGAGAGCCGAGGCTAATGGCCCAATAGACAAGCCAGCACCAGTAGAATCTGCTATTCTTGCGCCAAATTCTAATTTGGAAGCAAAATGACTAACCAAAGCTCAACACAGATGAACAAACAGCAAGTGGCAAGCGCTGTAGAACAATGGCTAAACGATGTGGTGATCGGCCTTAACCTTTGTCCATTTGCCGCCAAGCCACAACGCAACAAACAGATTAAAATTTTCGTTAGCGAAGCCGAAACAGAAGAAGCGCTGCTGGAAGATATTCTGACTCAGTTGTTTGAATTGGACTCTACTGAGCCGGAGCAACTTGAAACCACACTGGTTGCGGTTCCCAATATGCTCAGTGACTTCTACGACTACAACCTGTTTATCGACTGGATCGAAGCGCTTATACGCCAGCAAGATTGGGAAGGTATTTTCCAATTAGCCACCTTCCACCCAAACTACTGTTTTGGGGGCGCAGAGCCTGAAGACGATGAGAACCTCACCAACCGTTCTCCGGTACCCGTATTTCACCTGATCCGCGAAGAGAGCATGGAAAAAGTCCTTAAACATTACCCAAATCCTGAGGCGATTCCAGATACCAACATTGCTCGCGTTGAGTCCTTAACGGCTGAAGAACGTCGAAAACTCTTCCCATACCTATTCCGCTAACGAGTTGAAGCGACAAACGACAAGCTGACCTTATTGGGCACTTGATCCCGCTCTGTTCAATTGTTTGTCGCTCGACTGATTTATTTTATAGCGCCGATAGCAGGATTTAACCCGCTTTGGTAGTATTGCTCCACCACAATGACATCCGGATTAATGGATATGCACCTTTCAAAACTGACCACTGATATTTTCAATCACCTTTACCGTGATATTTCTGAGTTCCGTAGCACCTTCGATTTACCTGTCGCTTCTCCTGAGAGCCTAGATGACAAGGCTGACACTCTACACACTTCTCTTGCAATCGAAGAGTTAACTGAGTTAGCAGAAGCTGACAATAAAACAGAACAAGCGGACGCGATCATCGACAGTGTTTACGTTTTGATGGGTCGCTTGGTGCATCTAGGCCACGACAAAATTGAAGACAACCTAGCCATCAACTACCTTATCGACCTGCTACTTAATGTTGCGGTTAACCGTGGCATTGACTTTGTTCCATGTTGGGATGAAGTGCACTCAAGCAATATGAGTAAAGTATGTCGTAACGAGCAAGAGTACGCTGATACTGAAGCACACTATGCAGAGCAAGGTATCAAGCTGATGGCAGTACAAAAAGGCGATTACATTATCGCTAAATGTGCTGAAGATTTCGTCGCTGAAGGTAAGACGATCCGTCAAGGCAAAGTACTGAAGTCGGTTTACTACCGTCCTGCGGATCTTGCGCCTCTGACTCAATAGGTCGACGCTAGATAAAAAGACGCCACCTTCGGTTTCCCTTAGGTGGCGTAAGCTGCCATAGTCAAAAACTGACTTCATTAACATTTGGTTTGTTACCACTCTCGTAGAACTCCCTTCTAGTTAAATCCGCCTAACAAGAACGAGAATGTATCGCTATCACTGTTGCCAATAGCGTGCCAATCTTGAATAAAATTTAACTCATTGATTTTTAATGGATTTACAAAAAAGCAGCGACACGAGTCATTGACCCGCGATCTAAACCAGTGCAAGACGCACCAAACTAATCCTTTAGGGGTAAATAATTACTCAAACAGCAGGATGGGTTCTCCATCCAACATGACGTGCTTAACTTGGGTTTTAAACACTCGTGACAGTTCGCTTGCGTTCAGCACTTGCGTCACGTCGCCGAAGCTTTGCAGTACTCCTTTATCGAGCAGCAATGCTTTGTCTGCATGCTTGAGGGTCCGGTTGAGATCATGATTGGACATAATCACGCTAATTCCCATCTCAGCCACACGGCGAATAAGTTTATACAGTAGGCTTTCCTGACCGATATCGAGCGGAGCTGCGGGCTCATCTAGGATTAGTAAACGAGCATGTGGGTTTAAAGTTGGCCATATTTGCAAACAGATCGCGCACAGACGTACCCTTTGCCACTCCCCTCCAGAAAGGTGATGAATGGAACGGTGCAGTTTGTCGTCAATCTCTAAAAGTTGAGCCAATTCCTGAATAACGCTTTCAATTTCACTGGTTGCAGAGTTAATAAAGGCTGGCAAAGAGAGTGACACATAGTGAACAACATCGAGGTTGAACGCTGGACGGTCACTTTGTGTAAGATACGCACGACGTTCAGCCAAAGTAGAGATTGAACTTTGTGCAACATCAAAATCATAGATGGTTGCTTGACCTTCAAAATTGAGTAATCCCGCGACCGCAGATAGTAAGGTACTCTTACCACTGCCATTCGGACCAATAATATGAAGGATCTCACCGCGCTCTACGGCGAAGGATAGTGGCAACAATCTAGCGCCGACGGATAAACTGTTAACGTGAATCATGATTACTTACCAACATCCAAATAAAGATTGGTGCACCGATTGACGTGGTGACGACCCCTAACGGCAACTCCGCCGAATCAAGCGCGGTTCTGGCGATCAAGTCCGCAAAGACCACGAGTGTCGCACCTGCCAGAGCGGAAATAGGCAGTAAGTATCTATTTTCACTGCCAAAAGCGAGTCGCAGAAGATGAGGGACTACGAGACCGACAAAACCGATGACTCCCCCTAATGCCACCGCACCACCAACAAGAATCGATACGGCAAGGATCAACTTCCAACGAGCACTATCAACATCGACGCCTAGTTGCTTCGCATGCTGTTCACCCATCATCAACTTATCTAGCAAACGCCCTTTGCAACATAGCCAGACCAACACGGGCACTAACAACAAGGTCAACATATGATGATACCAACTTGCCGCGCCTATGCTGCCCATCAACCAATACATCAACTGACGCAGGCTTAGATCATCACTGAAGTAAAACGCCCAAGTGACAATCGCACCAGATAGAATGCCAAGGGCGACCCCTACCAGTAATAACCGAGTGGTAGTCAAACGCAGAGACTTTGCAACAAACACCAATAGCAGAGTAAAGGCTAGCGCCCCTAACACCGCAGCCAGCATAAAGCCAATGGGCGTTGCCAACAGCGGAAAAAAGAACAGTACCAGCACCATCATGACGCTAGCGCCACCTGAGATACCGAGTACTCCAGGTTCTGCAAGCACATTGCCCAGTAATACCTGTAGCACGGCCCCAGAAACGGCTAACGCCGCTCCTACCGCGACGGCCGCCAATAAGCGTGGCAAACGTAGCTGCATAATTAACTGTTCTTGCAATGATGAAAGTGTCTCGAAAGGCGAAATGAATACTTCACCGACCATGAGATAAACGGCACTGATAACAAGTAGAGTGATCAAGAAAAGTACACCAAAGTGCGTCCATCTACGTTGTCTACGGTTAAGTAGCTGAGAGAATTCCATGTTGTCGTTATCTATTTGGCAAAGCCGTAAACAATAATGGCTTAACGATACCGTTAAGCCATTAAAATAGAAAGCGTACTAACCTAGTTAGTCACAAAATATGGTCTTAATCGTAAACGACCTGACCTTGTTCATAACGAGTTTTCACTGGGCATACCATTAGCGCAGCACGTTGACCGACAGCGACATAACGGTTAGGGAAAACAATCGCTTCACCCTCATTTTTTGCCATCAATGGTTTATCGCCATCATGTCCGAACACTTCACCATGTTTAAATGCCGTAAAGTTTTCGACGTTGTCATCAAATAGGAAATCAAAATCATCGTGAAGACGAACAATCGTACGACTCACACGGTACATGGTCGGTTTGCGTGGCAGATGCTCCGCCTGACTGTCTGACACTAGGTCACGTAATGCCAGATCAAATGCGACTAGCTTATCGAGTTCATTCTCACCGATTTTAGCCACGCGACCAAGTTCAACGGTCAGCGCTTGAGCACCAAAGTTTTCCGCACTAAACCAACTAAAGGTACTCGAAGGTGCGTTAGAGAACATTACGGCTTCAAGATGAGCACTGGATACAAACTCCATCAAAGCCTGACTGCGGACAGGATGACGAACCTTAGGGCTAACGACAAACGAGTAATGTTTCGATAGACGAATCGCACAATGTAAATCGAGATGCCAACGCTGCTCTTGCTCTGTCCCAAGATAAAAATCACTCACAACCTTCTTCAAGTTCTTCGCGATCTCAAGCTCTTTAGACGGTTGATACTCTTTCTCATCAAACAGACGGTTGAGGTTCATTTCAATGAATCTCGTATGCGCGTTAGTCGCTTCTGGATGAGCATTAATGAAAAGCAGCCGGTTAGTCACCGTTTGGAAACCAGACTGAATATCAGTGATGATCTTATCCGTGATCTCCATCGGCGCGGTCTCATCGCCGTGAATACCACAGGAAATAATGATGTGCTTACTATCTTCAGACAGCTTCGCTGGAATGACCTCCAACACACCACGTTGATGAATTTTAAAGACAGTTCCACCAGCAACCGTGACTTCGTTGGCTGGCATTTCTTGTTCTAAATTTAGACTGTCTAAAAGAAATGATTGGCGAAAGAGGTTTTTCGTCATGCGCTACTCCTTTATTGCACAGCGGGTATGTTAATGAATTGTTCGGATAAATTTTGTAGGTGCGATCCCACTTATTGACACCAATCATGTGCCTCATTGCAATTTATCCAATTGCCACTAACAGATGTGGCAAATAGGTCTTCCACTGTACAAATTGGCCAAGTATTGGCTTGGCCAACCGATAATATCATGATTTTGATATGATTATTTTTGATCTAACAAGGATTCAAACTCATCTATCTTAGTTTTCACTCGATCTATGCTCTGTTGCCAGAAATCTGCTTGTGATAAGTCCATTCCGAGATGTTTCTCAACGACTTCTTCCGCCATCATTGAACCCGTGTCGCGTAATAGACTCACGTAATCGCGATAGAACTGATCGCCTTTGCGCTCACGCTGGGCATAAACACCAATACTGAACAAATAACCAAATAGATATGGGTAGTTATAGAAGCTCACTTCAGAAATAGAAAAGTGAAGTTTACTTGCCCAAAAGTAAGGATCTGGCTCTGACATCGAATCGCCGTACCACTCTTGCCAAGTTTCGCTCATCAGATCACACAGTTGAGTCGGGCTCAGTTCACCTTGGCTACGTTGACTGTAGAAGGCTTTTTCAAACTCAAACCGCACAGGGATATTGATCATTAGTGCGTAGCAGGATGTAAGTTCTTCCCACAACATTTCCAGTTTTTCTTCACGGCTACTCACTTGAGCAAGCAAATAGTCTCGAACGATGTTTTCAGCGAAAATTGAGGCAGTCTCTGCGAGAGTCATTGGGTAGCGAGTTTGACATAAAGGCATATCACCCATCACCCAGTTGTGGAACGCATGCCCCAACTCGTGCGCTAAAGTGAGCAGATCGGAGCGACTTCCTCCCCAAGTCATGAATACCAGAGGCGAACGTGTGGCGGCAAACTTGGTGCAGTAAGCACCTAAACGACGATTTTCAGTCGGTTGCGCATCAATCCAACCATTTTCAACCATCACATCGACAAATTCGGCCATTTCACTATCCACTTGAGCAAACGCGGTGCGGATAATCTCAATCGCTTCATCAAACGCATACACTTTAGGTTCTGCGTTAGTAATACTCGGCATTCCCGCGAGATGATTCCACGGGCGCATCTCTTGTAAGCCATGAACTCGAGCCATTAACAGGCCAGCTTTTTGACCTATGCTTCGATTGGCTTTCGCCGTCATCATCATAGCGTCTAGGGTCGAACTCTCTATGCGGCTTTCATGTAAACTGGCATCTAAAAAATGGACATCCGTTAACTTAGAACGTTTTTGATATTCCGTTAAACGCCAACCCGCCAAGGCATTAAGGATCGCAGCAAATGATTCTTGGTTGGCTTTCATCGCGGCCTGTATACCACGCCACGCGGGCTCTTGGCTCGCAAAGTCTGTCCCATACAGCAAACTCGCGGCATGAGAAAAACCGACTTTACTACCTTGCCCATCCTCTAACGTCACCTGTAGAGATCCTGTGATGTTGTCATACAGGCGCCCCCAGGCATCACGACCGTCCACTTGCATTGCTGTCAGCAGTTGCTCTTCAGCTACCGATAGCTTAATCGCCGCTTGTTTACGCGCACACTCTATCTGGAAAGCTTGTCCATAAACATCGCCACTTGGGTGAGTGAGCACGTCACTAATAAAGCTCTCTGGTGCTAGGGTTAAGGTATTTTCGTACGGTGCAAAAGCCTGCGACAACTCAGAGTTGAGCTTGGCAACACGGCCTATCAGGCTTTTGGCATCATCGTTTGATGCATCAATAGATGCGTGGCAGAGAGCGAAGGTATTGATTGTCGCCAACAGTTTTCCAGCAGCTTCGCTGGTTTGAATAGCATTCTGTGTCACTGACGGTGACTCACGATGATCAACATGGATAGCGAGCGCCTGGATACACTGCCTGATCAAATCGATGTCTTGTTCGATTTTCGTGTCGTTCAAATCTTGATAAGCGATGGACAAGTCCCAGCTTGGTGCGGTCATGATACTTCCTTAGCTATCCGTTTAGCGGTTTACCTATCATACAAACCCGAGGATAGCTCTGTTCAGCCTTGGTGATTTGTATATGAGTTAAAGAATGGTGGGCGATATTCAAGCTCGAATAAAGGGCTGGATTGCTCCAGTCTAGCTTGAGTACCTTAGCTAAAATCATTCTGATCGTGCCACCATGGCAAACGATGAGAGTGTCTTTTTCGACAGTTTGCATAAATTTATCCCACGCTGTCGAGATCCGTTGGTAAAAAAGGTCCAAGGACTCAGCATTGGGCAAGCGGCTGTTCGCTGGATCTTGCCAAAACGTCTCAAAAACTGGCCATGATTCTGGTACTGTTGCAAAAGGAACTCCATCCAAATCACCAAATGATATTTCGCGCCATTCATGGGCGACAACATAATCGAGATGTTTGGCGTTGTCGTATATCAACTCGGCTAACTCTTTACATCGTTTTAAGGGTGAAGTAATCAAAGTATCGAAACCAAGCCGCTCACTCATAAGGCTTTGATAAATGTCCTGCTGATGTTCTGCTGCAACCGACACATCGGTGTGACCATACAGAGCAGGCTCACCAAGTGTTTTGCCATGTCTAAGCAAGTAAACATTGATGCTTTTGATTTGACTCACACTAGGCTCCATCCACTTGTTTGAGTGTCATTGGCAATCCCGCCGCGATAAGTGTTACGCGATGAGCGACCTGAGCCAAAGCCTGATTCATCCAGCCAGCGTGATCGACAAATAAACGCGAGACTTCGCCCAAAGGCACAATGCCGAGGCCGACTTCATTTGAAACCAAAATCACGTCTGCCTTACAGGAGACAATCGCTTGGTGTAACTCTGAGACGTGCCGCTTTATCTGCTCTTCACTCAAGGTTTGACCATGATTGTAAATGATGTTGTTCAACCACAACGTTAGACAATCTATCAACACCACATCCCCGAACTCAAAACGAGCGAGCAGTGACGCTAGCTCAATGGGGCACTCATGCTCAACCCAGTCATTGCCTCGCGATTGCTGATGATGAACAATACGCTTGGCCATCTCCTCATCAAAGGCTATCGCTGTTGCGACGTAGTGCTTCACTTTTTTGCTTGCGATGGAAGTAACTTGCGACTCTGCATAACGCGACTTACCCGAGCGTGCGCCTCCAAGTACTAAATGGATAGTCATAAGTTGACTCCCTGTACGGCAATCAAGGAGAGATAGATCAGCATTTCACTCAGTTGTTGCGCTGCGCCTAAGCAATCACCTGTAAATCCACCAATTCTTGCCATCAACCAACGCTTGAACAGCACTCGAAACAAGGCAAGGACAGCAATCAAAATGAGTGTTTGACCCAAGCCAAGTAACCAGCACGGTAACACGCCCGTGAGTAACAATATCACTAACTCTCGACGAGATTGTCGTTCAGCTAAGGGCTTACTTTTACTCGTATCCGTGCCTGTGACATAAGGCATATCGTAGATCAGTGAAGCGGCGACAGCCCGACTTAAACCATAGCTAACGACAATGATTAATAAGATTTGCTGCGCCTGAATCAACTCTGATAGCAGAACGTATTTCGCCAGCAAGGTCATGATTAACGCGCTAGCACCATAAGTACCAATACGGCTGTCTTTCATGATCTCAAGCCGGCGCTCAACCGTCATACCACCACCGATACCATCGGCCATATCCGTCAAGCCATCTTCATGAAAAGCACCCGTTAGAAGCAAGCTAAACACCATCATCAGCACAATGGCGACAGGAGACGGAAACAACAACTGCGAAGCGTAAAGCACCAGAGCACATAACGCCCCTAGCATTAATCCAACAAGGGCGAAATACCGCCCAGCCTGATTCATTCGTTCAGGGCTATATGGAATAGATGCAGGGACGGGGATCCGAGAAAAGAAGCCTAATGCGAGCATAACCAGCTGATACTGATACTTGATTGTAGACATTAGTCGACGACCACTCCTGCTTGCTCAAAACTCGCCATATGGTTATAAAACTCGGCAGCTGCACGCAGCAATGGCATCGCCAGCACAGCACCTGTGCCTTCTCCCAGTCGGAGAGAAAGATCTAATAAGGGTTGTGCGTCTAGCTGTTGCAATAAGTACTGATGTCCAGCCTCATGAGACTGGTGCGCGAAAATCATGATTTCTCGACAATCTGGGTTGAGCATACTAGCCGCATAGGCTGCTGCCGAGACAATAAAGCCATCAACCAATACCGGCGTTTTGCTTTCTGCCGCGGCTAAGAATCCACCCACCATCTGAACGATTTCAAAGCCTCCAACTTCTGACAAGACATCAATGACTTCAAGCCCTTCACAACGATTGACACCTTGACTCACCAAGTCGACTTTCTTTTGCCACTGTTGATCCGTAATACCCGTTCCACGACCGACGCATTGGGTGACAGGCAGGCGACTAAGTGCAGAAAGAATCGCAGCGGCACTACTGGTGTTACCTATTCCCATTTCACCAAACATCACTAGGTTCGAACCTGAATCAATGATCTTACTGACCATCTGTTTACCGAGTTCTATACCCTTTTTTGCTTGTTCTGGCGTCATGGTCGCCTGACGCGCCAAGTTATTCGTTCTCTCACCAAGGCGTTGGACAATAAAGGCATCTGAATCATGATCGACAGGTATTAAGATGCCACAATCGACCACTTTTAACGCCACCTGATTGGTGCGACAAAAACAGTTAATCGCCGCCCCACCTGCAAGAAAGTTCAACACCATCTGCTGAGTAACCGCGCTGGGCGCAATACTTACACCTTCGTCTGCTATTCCATGGTCGCCAGCAAACACAACCGCTGTCGGTTGGCTAATTTTAATATCAGTGACAACGTCACCCTTTATATTGCTTTGGATCAGCGCCAGTTGGTGCGCCAATGTCTCTAATTGTCCTAAAGCACCAAGCGGTTTTGTTTTCTGATTAATGCGCTGCCAAATAGATTCTGAATAACTGTGGTCTAACATAATGCTTATTCTGGCCTCGCGACTGAAAACACGTTATCAATAGTGGCATACTGACTACCACCAAGACGGGAAAGTGGATTGACTTTAAGAGCATCAACAACCAAGCGATCACTGCGCTCACCGATGACTTGCGGGTCCACATACACCTTTTCGATCTCTGCAAAAATCAGACTTTGTGGTGTCTCACCGATCTCTTTCACTTCAACTAACTTGCAAGCAAACGCAATAGGACAACCTTTGACACGCGGCAATTCAAAGCCGTCGAAATCAACCAAGTCTAGTCCAGTCGCTTCAATTTCTGATTCACCATGGGGTAAGGTTGCCGCAGTTTGAGTCACCTCTTCGGCCTGTGATTGCTGCGCTATGTGGACAACAAGACGCCCCGTTTCCAACACATTTCGCGTCGTGTCCTTCACTTCACCAGTTGGCTTCTTACCCACAGAAAACATCAGCAGCGGTGGATTACTGGATACCGGCGTAAAATAGGAAAATGGCGCTAGATTGTAACAACCTTGGTCGGAGTCAGTTAATACCCAAGCGATCGGCCTTGGGATAATGGTTTGAGTCATTAAGTGGTAAATTTGGGTAGGTGCTAGAGTGCTTAGCTCAATATTCATCGATTTTCCTTGAGTGCCAAATCCTTTGCGCTGAGTGTAACGTGAAATCATACAGTTAACACCCCTAACCGACTCCCAAAAACTCGATGAACTGTCAAAAAGATTCTGAGATTGCATCCAAAACTGCAATTTTTCACCCAAAAGTCCTATCTTTTAGTTTAGGGAGTGCATTTTATAACGGCACAAAGTATGCGTTTATCTAGCCGTATCACTGTTTTCTCCCACTTAATGTGCAAGGAGGTTGTATGTTTGCCAATCAAAAGTCAAAAAAACAGAAACAGAACAAGCCACAACAACGTAGCCAAAAGAAAGTACCTTTGTCATTAACCTGACGTTACGACCAGACCTCGCCATTCGGGCGAGGTCGATAATGCCCAATATGCCAAGTTACTCCCATTTCAGCCCTACACCCCTCCCACTCTCGAGACTATTGGCCAATCTCAAGATCCGATCACAGAATTTATTACCACTTTGTTAGAAGCTTGCTTGTCTCAAGCTATGCGACGACGCGTGGTAAATCATATCAACGGACAAGGTACGTAGGCTTTGGAACAAGCTAACTCCCTCACCACCATAATTGCCGGTTCTACTGGCTTGATTGGCAACGAACTCATTAAGCAGATGTTAGATCAGGCTCCTTTCAATCACATCTACGCCCTAAGTCGACGAGAGCTTCCTTTTTTCCATCCCAAACTCGAAGTGATCCAGCACCCCGAACTTCGTATCCAACACTGGGATGACGAAAAGCCGCAGCCTGAATTTGGTTTTATTTGCTTAGGTACAACCCTAAAGCAGGCAGGCTCAAAGCAAGCGCTAGAAAAAGTCGATTATGAGTTGGTTTGTGATGTTGCTCAGGAGATGAAACTGCTCGGCGTGAAGCAACTTGCGGTCGTCTCTAGCTATGGTGCTTCGGTACGTTCATTTTCTCACTATCTGCGCTGCAAGGGACGAATGGAGCTCGCCATAGAACGAATGGGATTTGAACGGGTAGTATTTGTGCGACCAGGACCATTAAAAGGCTTACGTGAGATCCCACGTAAAGACGAGGTGGTGATTCAAACCATGATGACCTTTCTAAAGCCACTCATGCTCGGCCCGTTGGCCAAGCTCATTCCAATCGATGCGGCTCAAGTCGCCCAAGCGATGCAGTACCAACTTTTTGCGCATTCAAACAAAACGTTGGAGATACTCGACAGCGCCGACATGCGTAGACTGATCCATCAATATCAGTGACCCGTTTGCAAAGATCGACCATTTTTCTACCACTCAACCTGATATCGACTCAACCCGATTGCCTTGACCTTGTTGCAATGGTCTAATACCAAAGTGAATTTTAAACACTTGGTAATCAGATAATGCAACAAGAGCATCAACCTACGTTTTTCTTCTTCGACTACGAAACGTGGGGAACCAGCCCTGCTAAAGATCGTCCGTGTCAGTTTGCAGGCATTCGCACCGATATGGACTTCAATATCATCGGTGAACCACTGGTTATCTATTGCCAACCACCCGCTGATTACCTGCCGTCCCCAGAAGCCGCGCTGATAACGGGCATCACCCCTCAAACAGCTGAAACTAACGGGCTGAGTGAACCTGAATTCATTGCCAAGATTCACCAACAGTTAGCAACACCAAATACCACAAGCCTCGGCTACAACAGTATCCGCTTTGACGACGAAGTGACTCGTTACACCTGCTACCGTAACTTCATCGACCCTTATGCGTGGAGCTGGCAGAACGGCAACTCTCGCTGGGATTTACTTGATGTGATGCGAGCGTGTTATGCCCTACGACCTGAAGGTATTCAATGGCCTGAGAATGAAGAGGGATTTATTAGCTTTAAGCTTGAACACTTATCTAAAGCGAACGGCATCGAACACGAAAACGCGCATGATGCGATGGCAGACGTGATCGCAACAATCGAGATGGCAAAGAAAGTCAAAGCGGCTCAACCAAAGCTGTTCGATTACTTTTTAAGTATGCGCCACAAGCGTAAACTCAATGAACTTATCGATATCGTTAACATGACGCCCTTGATGCACGTATCAGGCATGTTAGGTAAAGAGTGTCATTACACTAGCTGGATCGTGCCTGTCGCTTGGCATCCAACTAATCAGAACGCGGTCATCTGCGTTGATTTGGCCAAAGACCCACAGGTGTTGCTCGATCTGGATACCGAACAACTCAACCAACGTCTTTACACTAAACATATGGAATTAGCGCCAGATGAGTTGCCAGTGCCAGTTAAACTGGTTCATCTCAACAAATGCCCGATCCTAGCACCCGCGAAAACATTGACAGCAGATAACGCAGAAAAAATCGGTATCAACCGCGAAAAATGCCTAGAAAACCTTGCACTATTGCGACAGCACCCTGAAGTGCGAGAAAAGCTAATTGGTATTTACGCGATTGAGCGAGAGTACGAAAAAAGCTCGGACGTAGACAACATGCTTTACGATGGTTTCTTCTCTCCTGCTGACAAAGCTGCGATGGATATTATTCGAGAAACCGATCCCAATAATCTCGCCGCACTCGATATTGCCTTCAGCGACCAACGCATTGTGCCGCTGCTATTCCGTTACCGCGCTAGAAACTATCCGTGGACATTGGATGAACTAGAACAACAACGCTGGGCTTCACACTGCCGAGATTACTTTGAAAGTCGTATTGAAGAGTACATGCTAAATCTCGAAAATTTGGTTCACGAGCATGAAAGTGACCAAAAGAAAATTGCAATCTTAAAATCCATCTACCAATACGTGCAAAAGCGAGTATCCTAGTAGTCAAAAATTATAATAGTGACCAAGTCCTGCACCCTACAAGATCGCTCAATCACCAAAATAACCAATAGACGTTGGGATTGGGCGTAAATAAAAATTTATTGAGCCTTATACCCCAGTTTATGGCTCTTCAGTTGGACAATACTAGATTATGGCGAAAACTTTGCTTCATTTTGTTGTGTCTATGGGGCTGATCTTCTTGTGCCTAGTTGCCGGCATTAACATTCAGCACCTAATCGACACTTCTATCCCCGGTAGCATTATCGGAATGCTGATTTTATTTAGTCTGCTTGCCAGCGGGCTCGTGCCTGCGCACTGGGTTCGTCCTGGCGCAACTGTGTTTATCCGTTATATGGTGTTACTGTTCGTCCCCATCAGTGTGGGATTAATGGAACATTTCGATATGCTGATAGCCAATGCACTGCCGATTTTAGCGAGTGCTGTTGGTGGTACTTTTATCGTCTTGGTGCTGCTTGGCTTGATGCTAGACCGAATGCTTAAGGGAGGACAAAAGTAATGTGGTTACTTGTTACTATTGCGGTCTTCTTCTCAGCACGTTGGTTATGTCAAAAATTCAATAGCCCGTTAATGAACCCGCTGTTGGTCAGCCTTGCGGTATTGATCCCTTTACTCACGTATCTAAAAGTCCCATTTGAGACTTATTATGCAGACAACCATTGGATCAACTATCTGCTGCAACCCGCTGTTGTGGCCCTCGCCTACCCACTATACGAACAATTACCTCAAATCCGAGCTAACTGGCGAATCATCATGCTTGCCTGTGGTGTCGGCAGTGTCATGTCGATGTTTACAGCCAGTATTATTGCCGTCTACCTAAAAGCAGATATCTCCTTGATTGCGAGCTTACTGGGTAAATCGGTAACCACACCAATCGCTATGGAGGTCTCTAGCCACTTAGGCGGTGAACCCGCAATTGCCGCTATCTTAGTGCTGATTGTTGGTTTGTTTGGCGCCATCATGGCCTACCCAATCTACAACCTGCTGAATATCACTCACCCGATAGCAAAAGGCTTGACGATGGGAACCGTCTCACACGCACTCGGCACTGCTACCTGCGCGGAGAAAGACCCGCGAGACGCTGCGTTTAGTTCTCTTGCCCTAGTCGTATGCGGAGTGATTACTTCGATACTGGCGCCTTCCTTCTTTACCCTAGCGGTTTGGTTGTCAGCTTAAGAGAAAAATCGATACTTTCTGGCAAGGTACAGATGCACAGCAACCAAATGACCACTAGGATTTAAGATGATGACGTCTCGTTTGCCCTAGGTCTGTTTCGTGCTACGACACACTTCATAAAATTTAATCGTGCAATCGTTATCATGTGTGAGCTCACTCTAATTATGTAACGACAAATGCCATTACAAAAAATATTGTGATTTAGATCTCTGAATATTTTTGAGTCTCACATAAAATGTAATACCAATATCAGAGTTTATTCTTCTCTTTTGAAGACTAAGCTCAAAGATATCAATTACGCTGAAACAAGGATTCACTATGAGAAGCCGCATTGAACAAGCGCTGTCAGCAGCGCCAAAAAACGTAGCAGATTTCTTATCGCCTATTCTTCTCGCTGACGATTTTGACGCGACACTCACTGCCGAGCAGTTTGAACAGTTACTGACTATTTCCGGAATGAAAGATGCTGACCTACGCGTAGCACTGCTGCCATTCGCTGCGGCCTACTCTTATGCCCCCCTTTCAAACTTTTATGTTGGTGCTATTGTCCGTGGTCTTTCTGGTAAGCTTTACTTTGGCGCAAACGTTGAGTTTTCAGGCGTACAGTTAGGCCAAACGGTACACGCTGAGCAATCCGCAATCAGCCACGCATGGATGAAAGGTGAACAAGGTGTTGCTGATATCACCATCAACTTCAGCCCATGTGGCCATTGTCGCCAATTTATGAACGAACTTTCGACCGCAGATAAACTGAAAATTCAGTTACCAGAGCGCGAAAGTAAATCACTACAAGAATATCTCCCTGAGTCGTTTGGCCCAGCAGACCTTGGTATCAAATCAGCACTGATGACCAACGTCGATCACGGCAAGAGATGTGATGAGCAAGATGAGCTGGTTCAGGCAGCGATTGACGCTCTCAACCGCAGCCATGCTCCATACACTCATAACTTGAGTGGTGTGGCGATCAAGATGAACAATGGCAAAGTTTACCAAGGGGCTTACGCTGAAAACGCGGCATTTAACCCTAGCCTACCGCCACTTCAAGTTGCCCTAGTACAACTGTTACTGGACCGCCAAGATCTCGCAGAGATTGATTCGGCAGCACTAGTAGAAGCTGAAGGTGGTACAATTAGCCATCTGGCCAATACGCAATCCACTCTGGAAGCAATTAACCCTGATATTCCAATGAGTTATTTGGAACTTTAATGCATCTCTAAGGCGCTAATCTAGCGCCTTTTTTAATCCTGCTATTCGCTTCAAGAACCATTGCGCTCTCGCGTGTTTTCTCCATCAGCTATTGCTTATGCACCCTCTTTTCGTCGCGAGTGGCTGTTGCGGTTCTTTACGACCATTTTACTACAACAAACCCTACGCAAACGTTTGCTTTTTGTTTCACAATCAGTATGATTGCCTCCATTCAGCTAATCCTCGTAGAGTTTAAGGTTAATTATGTTTGGTACAGCAACAGCAAAAAATGCAACCCGTGTGATGCTTCTTGGTTCAGGTGAACTCGGCAAAGAGGTCGCGATTGAATGTCAGCGACTAGGGCTTGAAGTGATTGCGTGTGATCGCTACGAAAATGCGCCTGCGATGCAAGTCGCTCACCGCAGCTATACATTAGACATGCTTGATGGTGATGCCCTTCAGGCAATTATCGATAAAGAACAACCTGACTACGTTGTACCTGAAATTCAAGCCATTGCGACTGACACTTTAGTCGCACTTGAGGCAAAAGGGCTTAATGTTGTCCCTACCGCAAAGGCAACCAAGCTGACGATGAACCGTGAAGGTATCCGCCGTCTTGCAGCTGAAGAGCTACAACTGACCACTTCACCTTATCACTTCGCTGATACCTATCAAGAGTTTAAGTCAGCGGTTGATGCAGTAGGTATTCCGTGTGTTTGTAAGCCCGTAATGAGTTCTTCAGGCAAAGGCCAGAGCGTAATTAAAAACGCCGACGATGTGGAAAAAGCTTGGAACTACGCTCAGGAAGGTGGTCGAACCGGAGCTGGACGCGTCATCGTAGAGGGCTTTATTGACTTTGACTACGAAATCACTCTATTAACCGTTCGCGCTGTCGATGGTACTCATTTCTGCGCTCCGATCGGTCACCGCCAGGAAGATGGAGACTACCGTGAATCTTGGCAGCCCCAAGTGATGTCAGATGCCGCACTTGAAGCCGCTCAAGATGCCGCGGGTAAAGTCGTCAACGCACTTGGTGGCTTTGGGATCTTTGGTGTCGAACTGTTTATCAAAGGTGATACAGTGATCTTTAATGAGGTCTCCCCTCGCCCACACGATACCGGCTTAGTGACTCTTATGTCACAAGATAGCTCTGAGTTTGCTCTACATGTTCGTGCATTTACAGGGTTGCCAATATCTGCCATTACTCAATATGGCCCAGCAGCTTCAGCGGTGATCTTAGGTCAAGGAACATCGACAAACATTCGTTTTGAAGGCGTTGCGGATGCTTTAGCGCAGCCTTTAACGCAAGTTCGTTTGTTTGGCAAACCAGACATCGATGGCCGTCGCCGTCTTGGTGTCTCGATCACTCGTCGCGAAGATATTGAAACTGCGATTAAAGACGCCGTAGAGAGTGCGAGCAAAGTAAACATACTTTACTAACACCGCATAACAGAAAAAGGCTTGGTTGCACCAAGCCTTTTTCATCTATTCACTTTCGATTAAATAGACTTCCTCGGCAAAACGAGTTAACCCCTTCTTGGCAATCTTAGGGTGTTCTTCGTCCGCTTCATCTCGGTAGAGTCGCGTTACTTTGAATTCAGAAAATAACGTACGAATCTCCTGTTCAGCCACCGAGAACGGAGGGCCAGCCATCTCATCCTGTCGATAATCAAGACTCACCAGTAAAATTCTGCCGCCAGGTTTGAGCAGCGACTTAATCCTTGCAACATATTCCACCCGCATCTCTTCTGGCAGCGCCACCAGTGAAGCACGATCGTAGACGATATCGACAGGCTTAAGGGGAGCAGTAAAGAAGTCTCCGGTGTAAATGGACAACTCATCAAACAGGAACAGTTCGTGCTGACCGTTGATAGGCACTACCATCGGCGTATAGAAATGTTCAGCGAAGAAAGCTCGCACCGCAATATTGCTCAACTCCACGCCCTGCACATCGGCATGTTTCGTCGCTAGCCACACCAAATCTTCGGACTTTCCGCATAAAGGCACTAGCACCGTATCCTCATGGTTTGGTTTCGTGTGCTGCCAATACTCAATAAGTAATGGGTTCACATCTTCAAGATGAAAACCAATCTGATTTGCGGCCCATTTGCCATGCCAAAACTCGGGATCTCTCATTGTCATTCTCTATTGCTTACTTACTAGCGCATAGCCTATCTGAAAGCATCAAGAAGTGGTATAGCCAAATGCGCTTAGCTGAAAAGTTCATTCAGATTAAGTTCATATGGTCTGTTTATACTTGGTTACATAGTTGCGCTGAACCTTTTAAAAACCGAGGTACTCTAAACAGTGACATAGGATATGAGATGCTGTTCAAACTTTTGTCATTATGGTTCAGCAAGCGATTGGAAACGCGAAATCTACCCCCATTACTATGTAGAGATGAGTGGACTTAGTGATTGAATCTTTTTCGACACCTTTTAGCTAAGCCGACACATCTAAGGAGAGTGAATGAGCCGATTTTTGCGAACGACGGCCCTGATGCTTTTAATGCTCAGCCGTGCCCCAGCATTTGCCGCTATTCCAACCGCACCAGCTAACGAGGAAAATCGTTCTACCAACCAGAACGAAGTGTGTTCTAAGGCATTTAGACATAACCTGAGTGGCCTTTACGGCATTCAGTCAATGTCAGCAACGCCACTTCAACCCTATTCTGATTTCGACGTGCTTTACAGCAAAGCCCATCAAGCTCAGGCTGAACTCGAAACTCTAGTTAAAAGCACCGCTCTATTAACGTCCACTGAATCTTATTTCGCGGGAGTAAAATCTGCGCAAAGAGCAAAAGAGAAGATCGCCTATGAGCTTGATGGACAGCCACAGCGCATTACCGACCTCGCACGTGCAACCATCGTCGCAGACGATATTGAAAGCCTTATGGCGGCTTATGAAGTACTGAATCGTGAAACGACCGTGGTTAAGGTGAAAAACCGTTTTAAGAAACCCGCGGCTTCGGGTTACCGAGACCTCAACCTTTTAGTCAAACTACCAAAAACGAACCTAATTGCAGAGGTGCAACTCCATCTTAAAGCTATCGCCGATGTAAAGAATGGTCCTGAACATAAATTTTACGAACAAATCCAAAAGATAGAACGATTAGCGGCTGTTGAATCTCGCCAAATCAACGAAATTGAACAGGCACAAATTCGTACCATGCGCCACCAATCCAAAGAGCTCTACCAAAATGCGTGGCAACCCTACATCACGACTCATCTAAGAGCCGCTTAATAACGAAAAACTTGTCCCGTGTGGGGCAAGTTTTTTGCGTTATTTAGCAAAGCCTCATGTTTTAAACTATATTGTTATCATAAACATAACAATAATAGGTGGAGGCTTAGTATGCGGTTTCCTGTCTGGCAATTCACTCTTGTTTTCAGCCTGTTTACCAGCATTCTTTCCTACAGTCATGATGGCTATGGCCCTTTACAAAGCTATACCCAGTCTCCATTTCATACCAACAGCCTTTCGCCTCAGTTACGCTCTGGTTTCTCACTGCAAGACGATCAAAGCGAGATCTACACTTCCGGTACCATTTCCAGTATTTGGGCCGTTACCGCAAGCTACGAACTCGATCACTATCAAAATCAACTCGCGTTTGGTGCTAAGTGGCAACTCAATCCTCTCTGGCAACTCGACCTACATTACCGATGGAATTATGCTGGGAACAATCACCTTGACGGCCTAACCATCGCTTTTCATGACTGGTTTTCACTGGAACAGAACGGTAGAGAAGAGGTCAATAACAACCGCTTTGTTATCAACATGCCTGAGTATGGTGTCGAACTGGAAGATTTTCGCGGCGAAACCCTCAGTCATGCAATCACTGGTTATTTGCAGTATCAGGTGTTTACCCAAGAGCATCACGGTTTATCGGTGGGAGCATCGCTTTATTACAACGATACCAAACACGGTATTTTTAGCTCTTCAGAGTTCGAACAAGCGATACTTGCAATCTTGGCACAAATGTATAACCATTTGTATAGTCAATTATAAAGTTAAATATTATGAGTAATTCTCCCCTTTATCTCCAGATCAAACGGTATATTGTCGAGCAAATTGATCAAGGTTATTGGCCTGTCGGTCATCGTATTACCACCGAGCTTGAACTGACGAAACAGTTTGACGTCAGTCGTATGACGGTAAATAAAGCGATACGAGACCTTGTATCAGAAGGACGTTTAGTCAGACGCCCTCGCCTCGGTACGTTTGTTTGTGCCCCAGACGACAAAGCGGAATCACCATTACTCGATATTCGTAACATCGCTAAAGAAGTTGAACAGCGTGGTAGAGCATACAGCAGTAAAGTGGTTAAACAACTGGCATTAACCGCCGATGATGTGGTCGCCATGAAGCTAGGTGTCATGTTAGGTAGTGACGTTTTCTACAGTGAAATCATTCACTTTGAAGATAAATCCCCCATACAACTGGAGTTGCGCTGGGTGAACGCAAGTTATGCTCCCAACTATTTAGTACAAGACTTTACGCAGATCACGCCCAACCAATATTTATCAGAGAACTGTCCTCTCAGCGCAATAGAGCATACGGTTGAAGCTATCGTTGCTGACGAAAGCGTGCGTGCGGCGCTTCGCCTTGCGATTAATGAGCCTTGTCTGCTGCTTAACCGCAGAACATGGAGCCAAGAAAAGCTCGTCAGCACTGCATTACTCTATCATCCTGGCACGAGATACAAATTAAGCTCTAAAGTTCTCCTTCCTTAGAGCATTTCATACTTTTTGACTGATCACATTTTTGCAACATTACACTTGATCATTTAGCAAACTTGAATCAGTATTTGTATATACATTTGATTATGAGTATTACTATGAAGTCCTCTGTTGATGAAATCATCTTAACCAACGCTAGAGTAGTCACTATGACTCAGGGGAGCCGTGGCTATGCCATTTCGCCTCTGAGCAATATTCATATCAAACAAGGTCAAATCCTATCGTTAAGCGAATCGGCTATCTCTTCTGAGATCAATACATTTGATTGTGAAGGGAAACTGGTCACGCCGGGATTTATCGACTGTCACACTCATCTTGTTTTTGCCGGTAGCCGTGCAGACGAGTTCGAACAGCGCCTCAAAGGCGTTCCATACCAAGAAATCGCTCAACAAGGTGGCGGTATTCTGTCTACTGTGCGTGCAACCCGCGCAGCCAGTGTTGATCAACTAACGGAACTGGCATTGCCCCGTTTAGACGGGCTGATTGCTAGCGGCGTGACGTCTGTCGAAGTGAAGTCAGGCTATGGATTGACGATAGAAGATGAAATCAAAATGTTGCGCGCTGCGCGTGCTCTCGAAGCTCACCGAAAAATTCGTGTTACGACCACATTACTTGCCGCACATGCCTTGCCGCCTGAATTTAGTGGACGTGCGGACGACTATATCGAGTTCGTCTGCCAAGAGATCATTCCTCAAGTAGCCGAAGAAAAGTTGGCGACGAGTGTAGACGTATTTTGTGAGTCCATTGGGTTCAACCTAAAGCAGACTGAACGCGTGTTTGTCACAGCCATTGAACATGGCCTAAAAATCAAAGGCCATACCGAACAGCTATCCAATCTTGGCGGTACAGAGTTAACTGCAAAGTATGGCGGCCTGTCTGCTGATCACATTGAATTTCTCGACTCGAAAGGTGTCGCCGCACTGGCACAATCAAACACGGTCGCCACCTTACTGCCGGGTGCTTTTTACTTCCTAAAAGAGACCCAACTACCGCCTATCGAGCTCCTTCGTCAACATAACGTGCCGATGGCGATTGCCACGGATTTGAATCCAGGTACGTCACCTTTTGCAGATTTGACTATGATGATGAATATGGGCTGTACACTATTTGGCCTAACACCAGAAGAAACCTTGCGTGGCGTCACTGCGAACGCTGCTCAAGCGCTGGGCTACGGTGAAAGCAGAGGTCAAGTTGCCCCAGGTTTTGATGCGGATTTGGCGATCTGGGATGTTGAACATCCTGCCGAGTTTAGCTATTTCCAAGGCGCTCCGAGATTGGCTGCGCGTCTTGTTGCCGGAGAGTTAGATCATGTCTAATCATGTCGTTACCAACCAAGATTTTCATTGGCAAGGCCGCCACGATGCGGAAGATGGCGCACTCGGTAAGCGTGTTCATCATGTGATTAAACAGCTCAGAGTTGATGAGCTCGAACCGTATCACAATGCTGTAAGCTTGTTAGGCTTTTGTAGTGATGCTGGCGTCGCTCGCAACAAAGGGCGTATTGGCGCACGTAAAGCTCCAGATCTCATTCGTCGAGCCCTAGCAAATATGGCGTGGCACAAACAGAGTGCCTTAATCGACTTAGGCAATGTCATTTGTGATGACGACTTACTCGAGCAAAGTCAGGCTCAATGTGCTGACATCATTGCCACGGCTTTAAAATCAACGCCTGTGATCACTTTAGGCGGGGGGCACGAAGTCGCTTGGGCTTCATTTCAGGGGCTGGCGAAGTACTTTGAATTTCTAAACCCAGCCAAACCACCAAAAATCGGCATCATCAACTTCGACGCTCACTTTGATCTTCGCGCTTTCGAGAGTGAACACGCGGAAGTTAAGCCGAGTTCAGGAACCCCGTTTAATCAAATCCAGCGTTACTGTGCGACTCACGATTGGCCGTTTCATTACGCATGCTTAGGTGTTAGCCGCGCGAGCAACACCGAAGCACTATTTAATCGAGCAAATGAGTTGGATGTGTGGTACGTCGAGGATAAAGATCTCGCGCATTTGAACCACGTCTATCACCTAACTCAGTTACAGCATTTTATCGATAAGTGTGACTACATCTACCTGACCATAGATCTGGACGTCTTCCCTGCGGCGACGGCTCCTGGAGTGAGTGCGCCAGCAGCGCGTGGAGTCAGTATCGATATGCTCGCACCATTTATTGAACGAATTCTGCATTACAAGCAAAAACTGGTCATTGCGGATATTGCTGAATACAACCCGACCTATGATATCGATAGTCAGACTGCACGTTTGGCCGCCCGACTGTGTTGGGATATAGCAAACGCTTTTTCCGAAAAATAATAACCCATCAGGCGGAGGCTAGCCTGCAGGTGCATTATGCGCCCTAGCCACCTGTTTGCCTGGACAACGTGAACCACAAGGAGTCTTACCATGACGGAACGCCAAGTAGAAGATAAGCGTCTCGATACGTCCAGAACCATTCGCGCGCCACACGGCACGACATTGAGAGCAAAATCTTGGCTAACAGAAGCACCGCTTCGTATGCTGATGAACAACTTAGATCCTGACGTTGCTGAGCATCCGCATTCTTTGGTCGTGTATGGTGGTATTGGTCGCGCAGCGCGCAACTGGGAGTGTTACGACAAGATTGTTGAAGTACTGGAGCGTCTGGAAGACGACCAAACACTGGTCGTGCAATCAGGCAAACCTGTTGGTGTGTTCCCTACTCATAAAAATGCACCTCGCGTACTTATTGCCAACTCAAACCTGGTGCCACACTGGGCTAACTGGGAACACTTTAACGAGTTAGATAAGCAAGGTCTGATGATGTACGGTCAGATGACAGCAGGCAGCTGGATCTACATCGGATCACAAGGTATCGTTCAGGGCACTTACGAGACTTTCGTTTCAGTGGCGAAGAAACACTTTGACGGTAACGCTAAAGGACGCTGGGTTCTGACCGGTGGTCTTGGCGGCATGGGTGGCGCTCAGCCTCTAGCAGCAACTATGGCAGGCTTCTCAATGATTGCGGTTGAATGTGATGAGTCACGTATCGACTACCGTCTACGTACTGGCTACGTTGATAAGAAAGCGACAAGTCTGGATGAAGCTTTGGCGATTATCTATGAATCAGAGACACCTGTATCAGTTGGTCTGCTAGGCAACGCTGCCGACGTCTTCCCTGAATTAGTGGAGCGCAACATTACCCCTGACGTGGTCACTGACCAAACATCTGCGCACGACCCTCTGAATGGTTACCTGCCAATTGGCTGGTCGATGGAGCACGCAGCGGAAATGCGTCTCAAAGACGAAGCAGCCGTTGTTGATGCAGCTAAAGAATCAATGGCGATTCAAGTTAAAGCGATGTTGACGCTTCAAGAACGCGGTGGGGCAACACTGGACTACGGCAACAACATTCGTCAGATGGCATTGGAAAAAGGTGTTGAGAACGCTTTCGACTTCCCTGGTTTCGTTCCGGCTTACATTCGTCCGTTGTTCTGTGAAGGTATCGGTCCTTTCCGTTGGGCAGCTCTGTCAGGAGACCCAGAGGATATCTACAAAACAGACCAGAAAGTAAAAGAGCTGATCCCAGACAATCCGCATCTACACAACTGGCTGGATATGGCGCGTGAGCGTATTCAGTTCCAGGGTCTTCCGGCACGTATCTGTTGGGTGGGTCTGAAAGACCGTGAGCGTCTAGGGCAAGCATTCAATGAAATGGTTAAGAATGGCGAACTTAAAGCCCCTATCGTCATTGGCCGCGACCATCTAGACTCTGGTTCAGTAGCGAGTCCGAACCGTGAAACAGAAGGCATGATGGACGGTTCAGACGCGGTGTCGGATTGGCCACTGCTTAACGCTCTGCTAAACACTGCTGGGGGAGCCACTTGGGTTTCACTTCATCACGGTGGTGGGGTTGGTATGGGCTTCTCTCAACACTCAGGCATGGTGATCTGTTGTGACGGCAGTCAGGACGCATCAGAGCGTATCGCACGCGTATTGCACAACGACCCTGCAACGGGCGTAATGCGCCATGCAGACGCGGGTTACGAGATCGCTAAACAGTGCGCTGCAGACCAAGGTCTGGATCTGCCAATGCTTAACGAAGAACTAAAGAAGCTTAAATAAGGATGATGAAGATGTTGAATCTAACGCTTAAGCCGGGACAACTTAGCCTACCAGTGCTACGTAAAATCAGCCGTTCACCAATCAATCTGACTCTTGACCCAGAGGCAATCCCTGCCATAGACGAGAGTACCAAAGTGGTAGAACAGGTGATTGCGGAAGATCGCACTGTTTACGGTATCAATACAGGTTTTGGCCTACTGGCGAACACACGCATCGCTCCGGAAGACTTGGAAACACTGCAAAAAAGTATTGTGCTTTCACATGCCGCTGGCATCGGTGAGTTTATGTCTGACGAAGCCGTTCGCTTGATGATGGTTCTTAAGATCAACAGCCTTTCACGTGGCTACTCGGGTATCCGCCTAAAAGTCATTCAGGCATTGATTGATTTGGTCAACTCTCAAGTCTATCCATGTGTACCGCAAAAAGGCTCGGTTGGTGCTTCTGGTGACCTTGCTCCCCTTGCGCACATGAGCACCGTCTTGTTAGGTGAAGGGCAAGCTCGTCACAACGGCAAGATCATCTCTGGTATCGAAGCATTGAAAATTGCAGGTCTAGAGCCGATTACTCTTGCACCGAAAGAAGGTCTTGCCCTGCTCAACGGCACCCAGGCATCAACAGCCTTTGCTCTTGAAGGTCTGTTTGCGGCAGAAGACCTTTTCGCCTCAGCCACTGTGTGCGGGGCTATGTCTGTTGAAGCGGCACTCGGAAGTCGTCGTCCATTTGATCCACGAATCCACCGCGTACGTGGTCATCGTGGCCAGATGGATGCAGCAACGGCATACCGCCATCTGCTTGACAACACGAGTGAGATAGGTGAATCGCATACTTGCTGCGAAAAGGTACAAGATCCCTACTCATTACGTTGTCAGCCACAAGTTATGGGCGCATGTTTACAGCAGATCCGTAATTCAGCAGATATTCTTCAAACTGAGGCGAACTCTGTATCGGATAACCCGTTGGTATTCGCAGATGATGGTGACATTATCTCGGGTGGTAACTTCCATGCAGAACCTGTCGCGATGGCAGCCGATAACCTCGCTCTGGCGATTGCAGAGATCGGCAGCCTATCTGAGCGTCGCATGGCGCTGCTCATCGACAGCGCTTTGAGTAAACTACCACCATTCCTGGTAGATAATGGCGGTGTTAACTCTGGCTTTATGATTGCGCAGGTAACCTCTGCGGCTCTGGCAAGCGAAAACAAGACCTTAGCTCACCCAGCTTCAGTAGATAGCTTACCGACATCAGCCAACCAGGAAGACCATGTTTCAATGGCAACCTTTGCCGGTCGTCGCCTACGTGATATGGCCGAAAATACACGTGGCATCTTAGCGGTTGAATACTTATCAGCTGCGCAAGGATTAGATTTCCGCGCACCAAACAAGTCATCAGCGAGAATTGAGGAGGCGAAACAGATCCTACGTGAGAAAGTTAGCTTCTACGATAAAGATCGCTACTTCGCTCCAGATATTGAAGCGGCAAACTCACTGCTTATGATGGCGGTTCACAATCACCTAATGCCAGAAGCGATTCTACCAAGTATTGCTTAAGGACTAAGGGTTAAAAACAAAGCCCCTACTTGTATAAGTAGGGGCTTTATCGTTTTTACGGCAAACAAACCTTTATATCCAACGCCTTACTCGTTGCTTGTAGTCCAGATACTGTGAACCAAACAGTGCTTCTAGCGCTCTCTCTTCGGGCAAGATTTGAAAGCGATTCATGTACACAATAAAGCCGAAGCTAAACACAATCGCTAGCAGATTTTGTTGCCAATATGCATAACCAAACAGCAGTACAAACAACCCTAAGTACATTGGGTTACGCGTGTAAGAATAAATACCAGAGTACACAACCGTCGATGCATCGTCGACCTTTATCGGGCTTACAGTTGTCTGAGCGCGGCGAAACTCGTAAATTCCCGCTAAACCAACAAACCCAGCCACGAAAAAGCAGAGAGCAAACAGCAAGCCAGCGAGGGGAAGGTTTACCTGAAAAGTGAGAAATTCATGACTCAACTGGTTACTCGCGACAATAAACAGTACAAACAATGCCACAGGTGGAATTTTACGTTCCAATTTGTCCATGGAATCTCCCTAGAGATAGGATCGTATAGAATAAAAATAGCTCAGCGTTTGACGCTGAGCTATTCGATTTAAACAATCTGCAACAGAGCTTGCAAAGGATGCTGCGTTTTGACCTGTTCAAATCGCTTAACCTGACTGCGGCATGAGTAACCCGTGATCAGACAGCGATCTTTTGGCAAATCCTGCAAACGGGGTTTCCAACTTAAGCCATAGATATCTTTCGACATTTGCAGCTTGTCGACCTCATGACCAAATGTCCCTGCCATACCACAACAGCCAACCGGCACGGTGTCTAACCGAGCACCAAAGTGAGCGAAAATTGCCCCCCACTCTTTTTCAGCGTTTGGCATTTTGGTTTTTTCAGTACAGTGCGCAAATAGATACCAAGGTTGCTCTTCACTAGCAGGACGTTGCTCAAACTCACCCAGTTTAGGCTCTAACCACTCATGAACGGTTAGTACTTCGAAGTCACCGCGTCTATCGCCCAACACTTCCTGATATTCATCGCGGTAACAAAGCACTAACGCAGGGTCTACGCCCACCAGAGGAACGCCAATATCTGCGACTTGCTGCAAGAAGGCGGCAGTATTAGCAGCACTGTTAGCAAAACGTTTAAGGAATCCTTTAACGTGCTGTGCTTTACCATTTGGTTTAAACGGCAATAGCACTGGTGTCTTGCCAAGTTTCGCGACCAATGAAGCAAAATCTTCGACCACTTGCGCGTCGTAATAACTGGTAAATGGGTCTTGAACGATAACAACGTGGTTTGCTTTGTCCTCTTTGGACATCGCGGCAAGTTGTTGAAGGTCAAAAGCTTTGAGTGCCGATGTGCGCTGAGCCAAAGTAGGAACAGACAAGAGCGGCGAATCAACATAGCCGACTGATTTAGCGGTTAGGTCTTGAACCCACTGCTGTTTCAGCGCGCCATTGACCAGCTTTGGCGCTTTAGCCAAAACGGGCAACATGGTTTCAATGTTCGCAACTAGGTAATCCTTCACTGGACGCTGGTAACGAGAGTAGTAAATATTTAGGAAGCGTGAGCGGAAGCTAGGTACATCAACCTTGATTGGGCATTGACTGGCACACGCTTTACACGCGAGACATCCATTCATCGCTTCATAAACTTCATGAGAGAAATCATACTCATGACGCTTATTGAGAGTGTTGCGCACCCTTTCAATCATCGTCTTGATGGTTGAGTTATCTTCTAGGGTCTGCTTTTCGAGATCAAGAATATCAACCCCTTGCTCTGTTAGCTGTCGCAACCACTCTCGCACCATTCCCGCACGACCTTTAGGTGAATGGCGACGATCCGCGGTCACTTTCATAGAAGGACACATCGGCGATGAGGTATCGTAATTGAAGCATAACCCGTTCCCGTTACATTCCATCGCTTGTTTGAAACTATCTCGTACCTCTACGTCGATCTGGCGATCGAAGTAACCACGCTTAACATCCGTCACCTTAACCAGCTCTTCATTGCTGTCAATCGGCGTACAGATTTTGCCTGGGTTCATCTTATTGTGTGGGTCACAAGCCGCTTTGACACGGCGCAGCTCAGCAAACAATTCTTCGCCGAAGAATTCTGGTCCGTATTCAGAGCGATAGCCTTTACCGTGCTCCCCCCACATCAAACCACCATACTTAGCCACCAGCTTGACGACTTCGTCAGAGACTTGATGCATCAATGCTTCTTGCTTCGGATCGCACAAATCCAGCGCTGGTCGAACGTGCAACACACCAGCGTCAACGTGACCAAACATGCCGTAATTCATAGACTTGGCATCGAGCAATTCGCGAAACTCACCGATAAAGTCCGCAAGATTTTCTGGTGGCACACAGGTATCTTCAGCAAAGGCGACTGGTTTTGCTCTTCCTTTCGCCGCACCAAGTAGGCCAACCGCTTTTTTACGCATGTTGTAGATACGGCCAATACTCGCTACATCATCACACACTTGATAGCCAATAATGCCCGCTTCTTCATTCGCAAGCATGTCATCGAGTCGTTGACATAAGGCCTTCACCTGTTGCTCAACTTCCTCAACATCTTGCCCTGCGAACTCAACCATGTTGATGCCCTGCATGTCTTTGCCAGGAACATCCGTCAATAGATCACTAACGGTATGCCAAACAATATCTTGTTTAGCCAGATTAAGAACTCGCGAGTCAACCGTTTCGACCGAAAGCGCCTTGGCTTCCACCATAAACGGTGCGTTACGTAACGCGGAATCAAAACTGCTGTACTTGATGTTAACTAGAGTGCGTGCTTTAGGAATTGGCGTTAAATTCAGCTTCGCTTCAGTGATGAAGGCTAATGAACCTTCTGCACCACATAACACTCGTGTAAAGTTGAATTGATCCGTCTCGGTATCTAATGCATTTTTCAGGTCATAACCTGTTAGAAAACGGTTGAGTGGTGGAAACTTCTCCTCGATCTGTTGGCGTTTTTCACGACAAATTCGCTCCGTCGTGTTGTAAGCCTCATAAGCATACTCACCTTCTGTAGGCATGCCATGTGACAGATCCGACTCCAAACATGAACCGTCTGCAAATACGGCTTGCACAGACAACACATGATCAGACGTTTTGCCGTATTTAAGAGAACCCTGGCCTGAAGCATCGGTGTTAATCATACCGCCTAGTGTAGCTCGGTTACTGGTTGATAAGTCTGGAGAGAAAAAGTATCCATAAGGGCGTACAGCATCATTGAGTTGGTCTTTAACAACACCTGTTTGTACGCGAACCCAGCCTTCCGCTTCGTTAATCTCCAGTACCTTATTCATATGGCGAGACAAATCCACCACAATCCCTTTCGTCAAGGATTGACCATTGGTGCCTGTACCACCACCACGCGGAGAAAAGGTGACTCGTTCATATTGAGACTGAATGGCTAACTTACCAATTAACGCAACGTCTTGAGTTGTTTTAGGATGAACAACTGCCTGAGGTAACTGCTGATAAACACTGTTATCGGTAGACACGGCTAATCGACTTGAATACTGACTTTCAATATCGCCACTAAAACCGTTCGCTTTGAGTTGTTCGAGAAAGGTGAGTACGATCGGATCCACATCCGATTGAGAATCTAATCTTGGTAACATTTGCTTCCTGCCCCCTACGACGCCGATCCTATCAGCACTGGGTTCGCTAAAGTGTAAAAAACTATTATTTGAATCAGGTCACTTTACAACATTTAAAAGAGTGATCAAAACAGAAATGCAGTGTCAGAATGGAAGTTATCGCATTTTTTTCCCACACTTATAAATAATTGATCCAATTTAAAGTGTTTCTATGAGCGAATCATCCATGAAAAAAAATAAAATCGTCACCACCGAAGACATTCTATTAAAGTTATGTCAGTCCGTTTCAGGTGTTCTAACTTCTGCAACGAGCTCAAATGTTACCTACTCTGCAATGGTGCAGAAAATTACCAAGACCAGCCTTAAACCTGACTTTGGCTGTTTTGTACTGTTTGACGGAGGGTTCTCAGGGTTAGTCGTGATTAACTTCACTGCAAAAGCGGCACTCGAAGTCTACACAAACTATATGCGAAACATGGGAATGCCCGACGAAGAACTTGCTGTGCTGCATACCTCAGATGAAGTGGCAGATGTTCTGGGTGAATTGATGAACCAACTCGTTGGTCACTTTACCAACCAAGTACGCAAAGACCTGCAAACACACATTACTCAAAACCAGCCAAAGATGCTCTCTTTAAACAAGCAAGTGAATTTGTCTGTCGATACCAATCTCGATCGCCCACAAGCACGCCGTGTTACCTTCTCAACTGAGCAGGGCAACATTTTTTACTTAGAGCTAGCAATGGACAAGACTGAGTTCATTCAGCTTGAGGAATTTGACGTCGCTGAGGATGAATGTCCAGATACGATCCTAGAACAAACACAGCTTAAGATGAAAGCGAGTCAAGAGAGCAAAGCGGCTTCTAATCAATCAAGCAATGCGAATGACTTACTCGATGAACTAGGAATCTAACTTCACGACGTCACTCTGACCCAACTCAACCACGCCCCGAATACCGGTGGCGTGGTTGCACATCCCCCACCCCACAACGTTTATAACTACAACGTATTTCCGTTTTTACTCAGAAAACGTTAAAATGTTCGACTTTTCTAAATGAGTGAAACGTAAAGCGGTCGATGGATAAACAAAAAGCCCTCAAAAAAATTGCCAAATGTTTAGAGCTTGGTAACTCTGCCAACGTCAACGAAGCAGCCAATGCGATCAAAATGGCTCATCGTCTGATGCTCAAATATGGCCTCGATAAAGACGATATCGAGTTTATCAAAATGGGCAAAACACAATCGACCCACTTACTACCAGCCAGTGTCGCTTCAAACTTGTTACGCATCATTCGTGGCATCAACACTAAGTTTGGTGTCGAAGCAGTGCTACTTAACCATAAAGGCCTCAAACGTGTAGAGTTTATCGGTGAAGCGGACCGCGCTATCTTTGCAGCCTTCGCGTTTGATATTATTTATCGAGAGATGAACGAACAAACTGGCCGCTTCCGTAATGGTTTTGCTGGCTCTGGTACCCCTTCAGGTGAAGTTACTCGCCGTGTCAACTCATTCTTATCAGGCTGGGTAGAAGGCGCTCTGGAAAAGCTGCCTATCATCAGTCCAGATGAAGAATCAGCGAAGAAGATCGACGACTACATCGACAAAGAGTTTAAAAACATCGATCGCGAAACGTTTAAGCAGCAATTAAGAGAGGCGATGAAGAACTTGACTGAAGATTATGAAGTTGGTCTGAAGAAAGGTCGCACCGTTTCTGTAAACCGCCCAATCGATGGTGCACAAGCGCCCAAAATGCTCAGATAGTGCAATCTTCGTTCAGCTACCGTTAATCTTTGGTCAAATAAGCTAGATAAAATTGACATAATAAAGGCCATCAGGTTTATTCACTGTCATCCAAAAACCGGACATGGGTCTGGCTTAAAATATAATGATACACGGAGATGTTATCGTGAAAAAAATCACACTTGCTCTAGCAGTAGCAATCGCACTTTCTGGCTGTCAGGCAACGCAACGCCAAAATGCCACTACCGGTGAATCAGAGACTAACTCTGCGACCAAAGGGGCATTGATTGGTGCCATCGCAGGCGCAGCAGTTGGTCTAGCGACCGGCGATGATGCAAAAGAACGTCGTAAACATGCGCTCATTGGCGCTGCGGGTGGTGCAGCAGTGGGTGGTGGTGTGGGCTACTACTTCGACCAGCAAGAAGCCGCACTACGCAAACAGCTTCTCAATTCTGGTGTTCAAGTTGAACGTGTTGGTGAGAACCAGCTTTTGCTTCGCCTTGAAAACGGCATCGGCTTCCAGTCGAGCTCTTACCAACTAGACCCAAGCATCCACAACACGCTACGCGGCGTTGCACAAATTCTTGTTGAATACCCAGATACAAGCTTAGTCATTGACGGCCATACAGACAGCACAGGTAGTGACACCACAAACCAAGTTCTATCTGAACGCCGCGCTGAATCTGTTCGCTCTTACCTAGTATCTCAAGGTGTTGCTGCAGGTCGTGCAGTCGCACGTGGTAATGGTGAGCGCTACCCTCTGTGTTCAAATAGCACCGTGGAAGGCCGAGCTTGTAACCGCCGTGTAGAAATCCAGATCCTACCTCTTAAGTAATCTGCATTTCTCAACGTGACCATTTCTATTGGCTTCTCCGGAAGCCAATTTTATATCCATCACCTCAAATATGTTCAATTGTTATCAATTTTTACCGAGTAATTGATATACTTAGCAAATACTGCCCGCTTGCCAATCATGTCCAGAGGTTAATTTGCGCATCCTTCCCCTTCTACTGCTAGCGTTATCCGCCTTTAGCTATGCCCAAACGGTAGAAGAGCTGATCAAAAGTGCCCAAAACAACAATGTCCACGCTCAGCTTGAGCTGGCTGAGATGTATAGCCAAGGCAATGGTATCGAACGCTCAGACTCAGAGGCATTTTATTGGTATCAGCAAGCGGCCGAAAGTGGCAACTCATCTTCGGCGATTTATCTAGGGCGTGCTTACCTCAACGGTATTGGAACGAACCCTGATGTTGAAAAAGCGATTTTTTGGTTAAACAAAGCCGCGTTTGAGGGAGATCCCCAAGCGCCTCGTCTTATCGGTGAGCTATACGAAAACTTGCAGCAGCCACCCAATAATTTGGACCTTGCTGAGATCTGGTATCTCGAAGCGGCGAAGAACGATCCCAACGCAGAAAACGCCTATGCTCGTATTTTAGAAGAGCAATTTAATGCCCGAAGAGCGAAACAAGTCGCCGCTATTGATCAGCTTGAAGTGGCATTTGATCACCAAGAAATCGAATTGAGTCCAACAGCAAAGTCTGTATCGCAAAGCCAACAGGCGGCAAACAGTCTGGTATATGCTCTATCCGCATTGCTACTGGTGAGTCTCACTCTTGTCGGCTGGTTACTGCGAAAGAACCAAACGCTCCAAAAAGCCGCCAATACCACCGAGTCAGGCACACAACGACAACAGCTCAAACTTGAACGAGAACTCAAGCGCAAGGAAGATATTCTCAAGCAGCAAAAACGACAAATGGAGGTCATGTATCGCCATATCAAAAAGCAGCAAGAAAATACCAAGCCGGTAGTCACAGAGAGTCACAGTGAGAAGCCCCTAACGCTAGCATGTGCCCTTTTTGGCTTTAACCCAAGCAAGATACCCGCCGAAAAAGAGATCAAATTAAGATACAAGCAACTGTGTAAAATCTACCACCCAGATCTCAAAGGCAGTGAAGAAGAAATGAAGCGTTTGAATCAAGCGTTGAAAATAATTCTTTCAAGCGTTAATAAATAGTTACATTTAAATTTATAAATATTTCACTTACCTTTTCAGCGTTTAAAACACAAGGCTGCGCAATCGATCACCTTCCCAATACACGTAACAAATGCTTAACCAAGCCACGTAGTTTGTGTCATACTCCAGCGCGAAAATAGCACCTAAAAAATTAAGGTGGGGAGAGTATATGTTTACTATTGAAGGCGTGTGCGACTGGTGTAAGAAACCAAACATGCTAACCAAACATGATTACGTTGACGGAAAATGTCATCATTCATGTAGAGAGTGCAATGGCCTAGCGACTTTTGATGTTCGTCAGTTTAACATTGAAGAGTTACAACATAGAGAGCGACAACTTAGCGCTCTACGCTAATCAGCATTGTGTCTCCAGCGATGTAAATAAGCCACCGAATGACGGTGGCTTTTGTATTTTTAGTCTCTCAGTAACTGGCGGCTAACCTGCATCCGGTTGTGACTCAGGAGCGGCTTGTTCAAACGCCGCAAGCTCATTAAGTGACGCCGTCACTTGAGTAATGTTCGGATACGCGGAGAGATCAACCTTAAACCGCTTGGCATTGTAAACCTGTGGAACGAGACAGACATCAACCAAGCTAACATCGTCTCCGACACAATAGCGCCCTCGTGTCAGTTTTAGCCTCTGCTCTAGAGCATCAAACCCTTTCATTATCCAATGGGCATACCATGATGATTTCTCTTCGTCCGTGATGTTGAGTGTTTGAGAAAGATACTGTAAAACGCGCAAGTTATTAAGCGGATGAACATCAATCGCAATATCATGAGCCATCGCCTTAACCTGATAACGTAATGCTCGGTCAGTTGGCGTCAACAACACTTCCGGATAGGTCTCATCGAGATAGTCGATAATCGCTAAGGACTGATTAAGCCGCATCTCACCATCGATCAAAACGGGTACCAATTGATTGGGGTTGAGACGCTTAAAATCGGTCGAGTGCTGTTCTCCACCATTTTTAATCAAATGAATGGATCGCTGCTGATAGTCGAGCCCCTTAAGATTGAGGGCAATTCGGGCTCGATAGGCCGCAGATGAGCGCCAGTAACCATATAAAATACGATCACCCATACTTAACCACTTGTTGGTCAATTGCACCAAAAATCGAGTGCCCATCGTTATCAAGCATTTCTATTTTGATCCGGTCACCAAACTGCATGAACCCAGTAGAAGGTGAACCATCACGAATCGTCTCTATCATTCGCACTTCTGCAATGCATGAGTAACCCACACCACCTTCGGCAATGGCGGTACCATGTTCTGTCCCCTGTTTGTTTGACACCGTCCCCGAACCGATAATCGCACCGGCAGACAGTGGACGACTCATAGCAGCATGCGCAATGAGCTGTGGAAACTCAAATGTCATATCCATACCGGCGTTAGGGCATCCAAACGGCTCATTGTTGTAAAAACTTAATAGTGGCAGATTGACCTTGCCACCATCCCAGTCACTGCCCAATTCATCAGGTGTGACCGCAACCGGAGAAAAAACAGACGAAGGTTTAGATTGGAAGAAACCAAATCCTTTTGCTAACTCGTTTGGAATCAAACCGCGTAACGAAACATCATTGACGAGCATGACAAGTTTGATTGCCTGAGCAGCCTCTTCAACACTGACTCCCATTGGTACATCACCGGTGATAACGGCAACCTCACCTTCAAAATCGATGCCCCATGCTTCATCAACGACCGGAATATCATCACACGGGCCAATAAAGGCATCCGACCCACCCTGATACATTAGAGGATCGGTCCAGAAACTTGGCGGCATTTCCGCGCCACGCGCCTTACGCACCAATTCAACATGATTGACATAGGCTGAGCCATCTGCCCACTGGTAGGCTCTTGGTAACGGTGATTCGCACTGCAGAGTCGAGAAAACCATTTCGTTGGTCAATTCGCCGTTATTCAATGCGGTGTACATTTCATTTAACTGTGGCTCAACACGCTGCCAGTCATCCAGTGCTTGCTGCATTGTCTGTGCGATTTCTGGCACCGCGACACAATGAGTGAGTGATTTGTTCACAACAACCAATAAGCCATCTCGGCTGCCATTTTTTAGGCTTGCTAACTTCATTCTATTTGCCCTTATTTTTGTTCTTTCCAGCTATCGATATACTGCTCATTTTCAACCTGACGTGCGTGCTCACTAATTTCGAGTGCATGACGGGTATCGATCATCACTGCCACTTCATCGGTGAATTTCTTCTTATCCTCCTGCCCTGCTTTAAAGGCCTTGGGATGAGGGCCGTGAGCAAATCCAGCGGGATGAAAGGTCACCATTCCCGCCTCAATGTTGTCGCGACTAAAGAAATCCCCTGCGTGGTAGAACAGCACTTCATCGTAATCATCATTGTTGTGGTAAAACGGCACCTTTAACGCCCCAGGATCACTTTCAATAGGCCTTGGCACAAATGTGCAAATAACAAATCCTTGCCCCACAAATGTCGTATGCGCTGACGGCGGCAAATGATAACGGTGCGACATAAGTGGCCTGATATCACGCCAGTTAACTCGTACCACAGAAAGGTCACCATGCCAGCCAATCGCATCTAGTGGATTAAACGGATAAGTGACGACGCTCACCTGCTCATGACGTTTAATGTAAACTTGTGTCGACTGTTCTGAATACTGATCTTTAAATGCCTGATCAATTTTCGGAACGTCGAGCACTGCTGGGTCAAAAACAGCGTGATTACCAACCATGCCTTTTTCCGGCAAGGTATAAGCGGCATCCGTGTTTTCAATCATCAAGATGAACATCGGCTCATGGGGTTCAAGCCGCCAAGTGGTCGAGCGAGGGATCATCACGTAATCCCCTTCAACCACCTCAAGGTGTCCATAGTCACAAAACAGATCGGCTTTGCCCTGATGAATGAATAAGAGTTCATCGCCGTCTGCGTTGCGTGCTAGGTGTTCCATCGCACTATCGAGCTTCCAGATACGAACTTTACAGTTAGCGTTATGCAGAAGGTAAGGTACCGACCATGGAGAGTTCTGAATCGAGGCTTCCACTTGGTTGAAATTGAACGCGCGAGGTTTTAGCTCACCCTGCCAATCACTCCAACCTGTAGGGGCATGCTGGTGATGGAAGTGAGCGGCAGGGCCAAAGAAACCACTGCGCCCCGCTTCGCGTTCATAAATCGCTTGTTCCGGGAAGTCAGCGTGTGCCTGCTTGGAGCACACTCCCTCCCGATGCGGGAATGTTATCCATTTATGCATCGTTTAGTACTCCACGACGAATTTGATCTTCTTCAATCGATTCAAACAAGGCTTTGAAGTTACCTTCGCCAAAGCCCTCATTACCTTTACGCTGAATAATTTCAAAGAACACCGGACCAATAACCGTCTGGGTAAATATTTGAAGTAAAATACCATCCTTCATTGGCGCACCATCGATAAGGATCTGCAGATCACGTAACTTATCGACGTCTTCACTGTGACCTTCCACACGTCCATCGATCTTTTCATAGTAGGTGTCAGGTGTCGGCATAAACTCCATGCCACGGTCACGAAGTGTCTGTACCGTTTGATAGATGTTATCCGTCGTTAGGGCGATATGTTGAATACCTTCACCGTTGTATTCACGGATAAACTCTTCTATTTGTGATTTGTCGTCAGAAGATTCATTGATTGGAATACGGATCTTGCCACAAGGCGCGGTCATCGCACGGCTGACAAGGCCAGTCAGTTTGCCTTCGATATCGAAGTAGCGGATTTCTCTGAAGTTACCGATACGCTCGTAAAACCCAGACCACAGATCCATATTGCCTTGCTTAACATTATGGGTTAAGTGGTCAATCTCGTACAAGCCGACATCCATCTTTTCTAAACGTTGTTTGGCATCGTCATAAAAGCGGAAATCGACTTCGTAAATACTGCCATCTTGGTAGCGATCAACAAAGTAAAGCAAACTCTCACCGATACCATAGATCGCTGGAATACTGAGTTCCATTGGACCTATCTCAGTGATGTACTCGTTCGCACCATTGTCTAGTGCTTGTCTCATCGCAACTGAAGAGTCTTTCACTCGGAAGGCCATGCCACAAACTGAAGGACCATGTACCTTAGCAAATGCATGAGCCTGACTGTGTGGCTGAGCATTTACGATAAAGTTCACGTCACCTTGACGGTAGAGCCAAGCCTCTTTAGAACGGTGTTTTGCGACTTCTGCAAACCCAAGTGAGTTAAACAACTGCTTTAGGTCTTGAATACCCTTCTCATCTGCCGCTGTGTATTCGACAAACTCAAAACCATCAGTGCCTAATGGGTTGTACGCTTCGTTCATTTGATGTCCCTCGTGTATTAGTAACTACCATGTATCTATCAATAACTTGGCTTATCACGAGCAAAAAATGAATCTTTACGCGCAATTTCAAGGTTACGCAAATGTAATCAAAAACTGTAAACGGCGAATTTAAAAACCTATTTTAACGATTAAAAACAACAACTTAAAATAAAACCATGCAGTAACATTTATTTTACATTTTAAGCATCAACGACCGTGAATGAGGAATTTTTCAACTTTGCCTACATCGAGTTCTGAACCTAAGAGTGCGTGCCATTAGTGTTTGATAAAACGAGTAAATAATCACCTGAACATGTATAAGCCCAACAGATACCTGACGATAAAAAGCCTGTCAGAGTCACCGATAGATTGACGTAGCGCAGTTTGCGACTCGGCTGAGCAAGATATGGTAATCCCCTCTGTTCCTAACGAGGTATAACAATGACTCAAATTAATCGTGAACGTCTGGTCGAACACTTTATTCAACTTGTCAAAATTGACAGTGAATCTCGCAACGAAAAGCAAATTGCTGAAACGCTAGCAGAGCAGCTCGGGGAGCTTGGCTTTACCGTACATAAGTTAGCTGTCCCACAAGATGTCTCCAATGGCTTTAACGTCTACGCTCGCTTGGAAGGTGAACTTGCCGACAGCATCGTACTGAGTTGTCACATGGATACCGTAACCCCAGGAATTGGTATTGAGCCTATCATCGAAAATGGCATTATCCGCTCTAAGGGGAATACCATCCTTGGCGGTGATGACAAGTCGGGTATCGCAGCTATCATGGAAGCAGTCCGTTGTATTCAAGCGGCTAACCAAGCTCACAAGACCATCGAGATAGCTTTCACTGTTCATGAAGAAGGCGGACTATTTGGTTCTCAGCACTTTGACATGTCTTACATCCAGTCAGACAAAGCGATCGTACTCGATACAGGGGGGCCGATTGGCACCATAGTCAATGCCGCTCCGGGTCAGCAAAAAATCGTCGCCAACTTTATCGGTCGTCCTGCGCACGCCGGTTTGGCGCCAGAAGAAGGCATTAGCGCGATTCAAGTCGCAGCAGATGCTATCACTCAAATGAAGCTACTGCGCATCGATCACGAAACAACGGCTAATATCGGGATTGTACAAGGCGGTAATGCGACCAACATCGTTATGCCTTCTTTAAAAGTGGTCGCAGAAGCGCGCTCACTAAATGATGAAAAACTCTCCCAGCAAGTATCGCATATGATTGAGACGTTTCAGGCAGCGGCCGATAAGTATGGTGCTCAAGTAGAGATTGATTCAACCCGCGCATACAACGCATTTGTCATTGCTGATAACCACCCTCATATCGAAGCAGTTAAAGCATCATTTGAGGCGATTGGTGCTAAGCCTTACACCAAAGGAACTGGGGGTGGTAGTGATGCAAATAACTTCAATGCGAAAGGATTAACCACCGTAAATATCTCAACAGGTATGGCAAAAGTACATACCACAGAAGAGTTTATCGCCGTTGACGATATGGTCAAAGTAAGTGAGTTTGTTCAACACTACCTTACACACTAACCGTAAAAAAAGCCGCGACCGCGGCTTTTTTATTCTCTGGTTAATTTGACCAGCCGCGCTTCGCGTACCTCTTGTTTCATCATCGAACCGAACTCTTCAAAGGACAGTGGCTGAGAAAACAAGTAACCTTGGTATTGGTCGCATCCTTCTTGACGTAAAACATCAAGCTGCTCCTGATACTCAACCCCTTCAGCCACCAGCTTAATGCCTAAACTATGTCCCATCTGAATGATGGTTCGAACAAGCACTCGGTCTGAGTGGCTAACGGCACAATCATCGACGAAACATTTATCTATCTTGATCACATCCGTCGGTAACTGTTTGAGATATTTAAGGCTAGAGTATTCGACACCAAAATCATCAATCGCAACCGAAACGCCAATGGCTCTCAACTGACGACAGATATCGGTAATGTTTTCTGGGTCACTCATTAAGGTCGACTCTGTAATCTCCATCTGCAATAGATGCGATGGCAGTTGTGTCTCTTTTAATGCGTGGCATACCACTTCGAACAGATCAGCATGAGCAAACTGAACCGTTGAGACATTGACAGCAATACAGATGGATAGCCCCTGATCATGGTAACGTTTTGCTTGACGGCATGCTTCTATGATTATCCACTGGCCGACAGGCACGATCTGAATCGTTTTTTCCGCAATAGGGATAAATTCACCTGGGGAAATAGGCCCAAGCTGAGGATGGTTCCAGCGCAACAACGCTTCAGCACCAACAATGCGTGCGGTTTCAATTTCCACTTTGGGCTGGTACATCAACAAAAATTGATCGCTTAATAACGCCGACTTAATCTCCGTTTCAATCTGATGCTGCCTAATTGTCTCGCCAAGTAGTTCATCATCAAACCAGCACACCGCTCCCGCTCCTTCAGAGCGTGCTTTATACAATGCAAAATCTGCGTTTTTTTCCCATACTTCGGTGCTGCCAAGTGCATCTCCTGCCATCGCAACGCCAATACAGTAAGACAACCGATGAGATGTATTGTCGACATTGAACATCACTCTTTGATGGCGGCTCAGTTTATCAACCAGATCATTGAGCTTTTCTACAATGTCCTGTTGCTCCACAACGACGAGAAATTCGTCACCACCAAAACGGTAAACCTTACCATCATCTCCGATCAAGTCTTTCATATGCCTGGCAAACGCGACGAGAAGATCATCTCCATGGCGATAACCAAGCCTGTCATTGACATTTTTAAACCCTTCTAACCCAATGTGGAGCAGCCCAAATTTCTTGGCGTTACTCTCATTTATTCGGCTTATGTCCTCCCGATACGCATTGATATTCGGCAGTTTTGTGAGGTAATCGGTTTGACTTTCTATTTTAAAGACAAGGGCTTGCTGCTTGGTCTTCATATATGAATAGGTCATCAATGTTGCGAACACACTACTCGCTATCATTTCAATCGACACATCGATAAAGGCATCAAACTCAGTGAGTGACAGTTGATATAGGTAGCCATTGATCAACGCTGCACAAACAGCAATCGGCCATAACGTTCCGGGGAATAACACCACATAGCATAAAGGAAGCGCAAAGAGGCATACCTTGATCTCATCAAGACCGAAGTGCTGCACTAAACCTCCGGCAATAAATATCGCTACACCAGCAAACGCACAAAGGTGTTTGAATGCAAGTACTTGCGTGTATAACGCAAAGAGAAGTAATGCAGGAAATAGGTAAAACGGCATCTCCCACGGATGTGGATCAGATAAAAGTGCACGGGACATGACGCCCACTGCAGCAATATAGGCGATATAGCTTACAACCTGCACGCTTTCATTGAGTTTAAACAGCCGCATCCTGAGCCTTCATTTCCCAAGCAATTACTTTAAACGTAGCGCATTTTCTGAAAATCGCTTTACTCGTTACCAAATCAGTGCCTCTATCCTGAGACAGATAATAAAAACGCCTCTAAGATAGAGGCGCTTTTAGGGCGAAGGCGGAAACAGACTAAAGACCGAGCTCTTGCGATAAGGCCTTCATTTGTTTTAAATCCATCTGATGAACACGAATCATTTGTTCAACTTGACTCAACCTTGATTGTGCTTCGTCTTGCTTATCACACGCATCTGATTTGGCGTCCCAAGAGGTGCCTTCCAAATAGACATCACACTGTTTTTTCAATTCAACGATTTTGGGCGCAAGTTCTTCACGTTCTTTCTCTAGGGCTTCTAGCTCCTGAGAGACTTTCAGTTCCTGCTGGAACAACTCACGTGAACGCTCAAACATTGTTGCCTGCATATCGGCCTGTCGGTTGAGCTGAGTATTCTGGCTATTCACCGTGGTTATTTGCTGTTTTTGCTGCGCAATCTGCTCTTTCAAGGTCGTATTTTCGGTTTGTAGTTCGTTGACCTGTGACTGAAGCGCATCCAAAGCCAGTTTATGCTCTTGTTGCTGAGCATTCATCGCCAATTGCAGCTTCTCTTCAACCTCATCATCAACCTTGGCAACTCTCTGCTCTACTTGAGTGGCCATTTGTTGTTTGTCAGCCACTAATGTTTGATATTGTTGTTCAAGAGATTGGTAAGTCGATTCCCACTTTTGTGCCGTGAGTGTCGAACCCACCAAACCACCTAACGCAAGACCTAACGCACCAGCGATGACAATATAGAGGCGAGCACGCTTGTCTCTCTCCTCAATCACAACAACGTCATCATTCTCTTGTATATCGTTTTGTTCGTTCACTTATTGCTCCTAAAGCCTAGCGAATTAGTTCTGTAACCATGATTGTTGCGGTATAGATAATAAAGCTGGAAACCAACGTTATTACGACGTACTTCTGCAACTTCTCGCTCGTACGATAGCGGATCAGTACAAACGCGATGACAATCAAAAACGCGATGGCAAGTAACCTTGTCATAACCTCTCCTTGGGCAGATCCTATACTGATTACTTTATACCATTTTTTGTGCCTAAATAGTCAGAGTCAGGTTGTTTTCGCCACCCACAGTATTAAATAAATTATTTCAATTGGTTACTTTAAATACGTTGTGACCAAATCTGGATGAAAAGGCGTCACTTTTATTTGTATATCAGCATTTTATTTGGTGTGTCACTTAGAATGAGGTATAAAGAACCGTAATAAAACCATGGGACCAAAATGATGAAACCATACAAACTAGACAATAAAAAGCGCCGTATTCAAAAGAAACTTTTCCTAGGCGAGTTTGCAATGAAAGGTTTTGAACTGAGTTGCGAAACAAACATCAATGATTTTGATCGATACGATGCATTTGTTGATGACTTCATCGACTACATCGATGGACTAGGTCTCTGCTTTGGTGGTGGCGGCTTAGAACTCTTCGAAGGTTTCCTATGCTGCAACCAACGCTATGCTGATGCGACTGAAGAACATCAAGCTCAAGTTTTAGCATGGTTAGAAGCACGTGAAGAAGTGAAAGCGGTGAAAGTGAGTAAACTCGTAGACGCAAACTACTTCTAATCTCGATTATAGCGCCTTAAACGGCGCTATTTTTTTATTGGTCTTATCTCACTTCCATTCCTAGATTGTACTGCGCTAAGCAGCGTGTCACGTAACTTACCTTTAACAAGGCAGAAATAAAGTCATATTGACATCATCCAACAAGAGTCAATATGACACAATAAAATCAATAAAAACCACACTTATCTCGATAATAAAATCGATCAAAAACATGCAATTCTGTTATTGAATTACATCAAAATAATGATAAAGTTCACACGTCGACAGCGAACAGTGCTATCGACCAACTTTTGCTCTTAAATTGAGCAATTGTTCCGATGAAGACTGCAGGAGAGCGGTTATTTACCAAATGTTAACATTTGCATAAAATAACCTACCGAAGAAGTAAATCTTTCAGGTGCTATTTAGGTAGCGAGGACTGTAGTTGGAGGAACCTCTGGAGAGAACCGTTAAATCGGTCGCCGAAGGAGCAAGCTTTACGCAAGTAAAGTGAAACTCTCAGGCAAAAGGACAGAGGAGTGGAAAGATCTAACCTACTACACCGCTTTTCTGCCTGTAGTTAATCAGAGATCCCTGATCTCTGTGCTTTCCCTCTTCTCCTTAAATAAGCATTATCACTTAAGGGGAAATCATGGATAACCTGCAATCTTTACTAAAAACAATCGACAATTTTGTCTGGGGCCCACCGCTTTTAATCTTGCTGGTTGGTACTGGAATATACTTCACTTTTCGCCTCGGCTTACTGCAGTTTCGACACCTTCCAACCGCTTTGAAACTCGTTTTTAGCAAAGGTGACTCTGGCAAACAGGGCGACGTCTCTAGTTTTGCTGCTTTGTGTACAGCTCTTTCGGCAACAATCGGCACTGGTAATATCGTCGGTGTCGCGACAGCAATCAAACTTGGCGGACCTGGTGCGCTATTTTGGATGTGGCTTGCGGCTCTGTTTGGTATGGCAACCAAGTACGCAGAATGTTTACTCGCCGTAAAATACCGCCAAACAGACGACAAGGGACAGATGATTGGTGGCCCAATGTACTACTTACAGTACGGCGTTGGTTCCAAAACTCTGGCCGTTTTGTTCGCGGTATTTGCACTGGGTGTTGCCTGTTTTGGTATTGGCACCTTCCCACAAGTCAATGCCATTCTTGACGCAAGTGAATTATCGTTTGGCGTTTCACGCGAAATATCAGCGAGCCTACTGACTTTATTAGTAGCATTTGTGACGATCGGCGGCATCAAATCTATCGCTAGCGTCGCGGGTAAAGTCGTCCCTGCGATGGCACTTTTCTACGTTGTTGCCTGTTTAAGTGTGATTATCACCAATGCAGATAAATTGCTTGATGCGATTGAACTAGTGCTCGTTTCTGCCTTTACTTCAACGGCAGCAACGGGAGGCTTCCTAGGCGCAAGTATCATGCTGGCAATTCAATCTGGAATCGCTCGTGGTGTGTTCTCTAATGAGTCCGGCCTTGGTAGTGCACCCATGGCGGCAGCGGCGGCAAGAACTGACTCTTGTGTCAAGCAAGGTCTTATCTCAATGACAGGCACCTTCTTCGACACAATCATCATCTGTACGATGACAGGTCTGGCGTTGATTCTTACGGGAGCATGGCAAAGTGACTTCGCTGGTGCGGCGATGACAACACACGCTTTTGCCGTCGGCCTGAACTCACAAACTTTTGGCCCAATGCTGGTTTCTATTGGCTTGATGTTCTTCGCTTTCACAACCATTTTAGGCTGGAACTACTACGGAGAGCGCTGTGTCGTATACCTCTTTGGTACCAAAGCAGTATGGCCATACAAGATTGTTTTCGTCTGTTTAGTGGCATCAGGTGCATTCTTGCAACTCGATATGATCTGGATAATCGCAGACATCGTCAACGGCCTGATGGCGATTCCGAATTTGATCGGACTGATCGCGCTGCGTCAGGTTGTGATTGAAGAGACCAAACGTTACTTTGACTCCGCAATCAACCTCGTTCAAAAGCCTCAACACGTCGTTTAACCTTTTGTACATCGGGCAAGCCGCCAATCGGCTTGCCCTTTTTATCATCGCTCACTGAATTCCACTGCCGTAACTGCTAAATTGACAAGAAAGATTGGCAGCCCCGTAAACTTTCGCCTGATGTTCTATGCTTTTACTCTTGAAGCCTCACTACCTCATTTCTCCTATGATTTATGCCAATTCACCCTATTCTGAGAGCTCTGTCGAACTGAGAGAGTTCAATCTTCGTCAATATCTGGACGAGATCCTTGTCTCTATACAGTGCTCGCTAACTCAACTTGTATTTGATTCCTTTCTTTCCTATACCCATAAGAGGAACCGTCCTAGTTAACAGGCGATGAAATTAGCATAGAGGCAAGGATCATTGCTGTTGCAGATGTCTTTGACGCATTAACCCATAAACGCTGTTACAAGCCGGCTTGGCCGATAGAAGACGTGATCACAGAACTAAAGTGTTGTGTCCTCAACAATCAGTTTTGCCCCTAATAGGATAAGCACAGCCCCCGTCGTACCTTCCATCCACTTCATAAAACAAGGACTTTTTAACAACGTTTTTGCACTGGTTAATGCCCCAGCTAAGCCACATTGCCAGCACATGGCGATGACAAAGTGGATGCTTGCCATGAATAGTGATTGCAGCAATGGTGAGCCTTGTGGGTCGATAAACTGGGGTAAAAAAGCCAGATAAAAAACCGCCGTTTTCGGGTTAAGGACATTGGACAAAAAGCCTTCACGCAGTGAACGACGAATGCGGAGGGAGTGATCCTTACCCTCTTTAAACTCCATACCCTGCTGTTTACCCAGAACCGTCTTTAAACTACTGATCCCCAACCATATTAAATATGCTGCACCCAACATTTTAATAAAGCCGAACAACTCCGCGGATTGAGCTAATAACGCAGAGATCCCAACCGCTGAAAATAACGCGTGTACAAACAAACCACTACAGATACCAACGCTGGTTATCGAGCCATCCACAAATCCCGCGCGCGAGGTATTGCGGATAACCAGAGCAGTATCCAAACCCGGTGTGAGTGTTAATATTGTGATAGCGATGACAAACGCTTCAAAGTTTTCAATAAACACAGGATCCATCCACCTAACTATTTGTCTTCAAACTACCTATTTCCGTCCTAATTTGCCAGAGAATAGTATTGATCTCTAAAACATCTGACATGATCACTGCTTGGTATCACTGTTAATGGTTGGTAAACTGACGTTCTATTTCCAAGGTCAAGGAAGGCATTTCAATGAGTGCATTCAATAAGTTAGTCCAACATTCTAAAAAGATTTCTCATTTTAACCACTTAGCCGCTATCTGCGGCTGGGATCAGGCAGCAATGATGCCTAGTGGGGGTAACCAAGCACGTTCTGAAGCCATGGCGGAGCTGTCAGTTCATATTCATGGCCTGCATACTCAACCACAGCTCGAAGAGTGGTTCTCTGAAGCGGAAAATGAAGCATTAGATGCACAGCAATCCGCTACCTTACGTGAACTTAAACGTCAGTGGCAGCAAGCCAACGTCTTGCCGGAGGCCTTGGTTCAAGCGAAGTCATTAGCTGGTTCAAAGTGTGAACATGCTTGGCGTAGCCAAAGAGGTGAAAACGATTGGAATGGTTTTGAGAAAAACTGGGCAGAAGTCGTAAAACTGTCTCAAGAAGAGGCTCAAATCCGCGCCGAGGCGAACGGTCTTTCTCCTTACGATGCGATGCTAGATATCTACGAACCAGGCACCAGTTCCGCCTCTCTCGACCAATTATTTAGTGATGTCAAAACATGGCTACCTGATCTAATCAACCAAGTCATCGATAAACAGGCAACGGAGCAGTTCATCCAGCCGCACGGACGCTTTGACCCCCATCAGCAGAAAGCGTTGGGGTTAGAAGTGATGTCACTGCTGCAATTTGACTTCAACCATGGTCGACTTGATGAAAGTGTTCATCCATTCTGTGGTGGTGTTCCAAGCGACGTGCGCATTACGACTCGATATGACCAAAGTGAATTTGTTCAATCACTGATGGGAATTGTTCATGAAACTGGCCATGCTCGATATGAACAAGGTTTGCCAAAAGCGCTTGCTGGTTTACCTTCAGGTGAAGCGCGTTCAATGGGTATTCATGAATCTCAATCTCTGTTCTTTGAAATGCAGGTTGGACGAAGCGAACCCTTTATCGCCCATTTGTCGAAATTGGCCGCTAAAAACTTCCTTGGCCATGATGCCTCGCTATTCACTCAGGAGAACTTCCATAAGCTTTACACGCGAGTGAAAAAGGACTTTATCCGTGTTGATGCTGACGAACTGACCTACCCTGCTCACGTAATTCTTCGATATGAAATTGAACGTGACCTAATCAACGGCAATATCAAACATACCGATGTGCCTGAGCTATGGAATCAGAAGATGCAGCAGTATCTTGGTCTCTCAACAGAGAACAATTATAAGAACGGTTGTATGCAGGACATTCACTGGACAGATGGCGCCTTTGGTTACTTCCCATCCTACACACTGGGAGCCATGTACGCAGCGCAGTTTATGGCATCAATGAAGCATACTGTAGATGTAGACAAAGCTATTAGAGATGGTGATTTATCACCAATATTCAAATGGTTACATGACAACATCTGGAGTAAAGGTAGCTTACTTACGACCAATGAACTGGTCAGTTCCGCTACTGGTGAGACGTTAAATCCTGAACACTTTAAAGCGCACTTAAAAAGTCGTTACCTCTAATTTGGTTACTGACATGTACTCTGTTTTTCCACTGAGTACATGTCAGCTTTTTAAAGCAAACTATTCGAGTTCTATAGACGACTGGCATGTAGGGTATCTACCCCGTTATCAATGGACTACTATTTCACCATCACACGATTCAAAAATCGCATCTAGATTAAAATTTGCCAGCCAAAAAGAGAAAAAACGTTCATGAGCAAAGAAATAGTTTTTTTCACCCTTGCAAGTTCTCGGTATACCTGAAGCAGTTACACTGAAATAAACGCAATCGAGAGGTTTGGTAATCAACCTGACTTTATTTATAATCCACCTCGAAGATGAGGTTAAAACTATATCTTCCTGTTTTACTAGTAGAGTGAACAACAAAATTAGCTTCGAGAGGTAATATAAAAGTTGTTGTTTGTTCATCTCCACCGTGATTGATATTTTGGCCCAAACCGAATTGTATGGGTGTTATGGTGTTATTATCAACGTAATTTAAATCCATAGTCAATGTCGGCAGATCGGCACTGTCTCCGGCAAAAATAGCGAGGTTAGCAAATGTATGCGTGTGTTGCCCACTTACGGTGAACGTCCACTCAACGTTACCATTTATTGACAGAGCACTTGCGCATTCTAAGTTGATATTAAAATTATGATTGAACTCTTGACCAGCCATAAGGTCAGGAATATTCTGAATAGAATCATATCTAAGATTACAAGTCGAATCATAAATTGTAGTAGTAGGGCGAATCAGATTTATTCTGTTTAGTGTTGTTATTCCACCTTGTATAGTACTTCTCATCGAAATTGGGCTTTTGGTACTTATATTAAACCCTTCTTGTGGGTTTTTGTTGACAGTTCCTACTTTTTCTACGACAAAAATCTTCTCTCTTACGGTACCTTCTAATGTCTGACGACTTTGAGTATTATTGGTAATACTATGGAGTATGATTGATGAGTTAGAACCATCCCATGACATAATGGGAAGGGGGGTAACAAGTTCTACATTGGTAATGTTTGAATAAAATCTGTTTCCTGATTGGAAGCTAGAAATCATCTCAGTTGTATGAAATTTTTTAGTAACTCCTGAAGCTATATTACATTTGTAGTCAAATGTTTCCCAAATTTCACCGATTGAATCACCTGCATTTACATTCCCATTAGGTATACCTTTACCTATAAAGGTAGATACATGATTTCCTGTAGAGCAAGTATTTGGCTTGGGTTCAACTGGAGCAGCACCCAGAACAAAAGTAGAGAATATCGCTAGCAAAGTTAAAGTGACATATTTCATAATAAAATTAACCTTTAGCTTATAATAAGCATGTCGCTATGCTGAATATGTTATTCAACTTAACGTAAGTGTATGATAGCAAAGTGAGCAATTTTATGCTCCGAGTGTGCTTTTGAATAATTAGTATTATTTTGTATAATATAAAAATTGTACCAGTGGCTGCTCAAGATTTTCTCTCTCGTCAAATGATGAGTTGATCTCAAGTCTTTCTGCATTAATTCCGTTTCCACTATAAAAAGCATGTAGCCTTTCAACTCTTCGCTGTCCCAGCCATCTGTTGTAATCTACAGATCCCCCTTTGGAGTGCTTGTTGATTATACGAACATGCACATCAGGATGCTGGTTAAGATATTGGATACTTTCTTTTAGTACTTGCGTACTGGAAATATAACTCGAGTTTACGTTGAACAGTTGTGCTGCTTCGACAATTGGTCCTTTAGGAGGTAGTGTCGGCTGCTGAGCAACTTCTTCAGTAACTTTTTGGCTTGTGGAGCTCATAGGCTCTGAAGCAATAGTACGAGTTGTCTTTGAACTAGGAAGCGCCCATGTCATACCTAAATTGAATTCTGGAACGACCCTTACTGAAAACTCTTTTTTGACAACGGCAGAAAGCCCACCAAACAGCTTGACATCACTTCCTAGTCGATGTTGGACAACACTTGAAAAGCCTGCTCGAAATGGGTTAATGTCATCTTCATACTGAACAAACGGTCCGTGCAGTAGCGAAGTGTTAGAAGAAAATGAAGAGCGCCCATATAAAGTGAGTCGTGTTAGGAAGTTTTTATTGTCTAGCTTTGTATTACTGTTATAACCAAGTTGAGATTCAATCACCAATGATGGACCAATATCTAACCCATAAATAACGTTGGGAGAAAAGTAGTCTTGTGTTGGTTGGTAACCTGTTGAAAAACCGAAATAGTCGCTACGCTTTGCGTTGTCATCTGCAGAATAGGGAGCTGACCAAGCTCCCGAATACATTGTCATACAAATACTAAAAGTTAACAGTTTGAATTTCACTTAAACCACCATAGTCGTTAATAATGCCGAACTCCAAAGACATGTTTTTTACATTGATTCCTCTTGGCACTGCATACTTCTGCTGACTGAAAGGCGGAGTCATGTTGAATCTGTCATCAAGCATTTTTGATGTGCTACCACTAACTGCTTGTAGGTGGCCAAGGCTTAGGTAATAAGGACTATTGTTTGTTGCTTGAAAGTACCTTTCCCCATCCTCGTTAATAACTTTCCAAGAAAGTTGTTTAGCCGCATCAAGTAAGCCTTGTAAATCCAACCGTTCTGGACGAACAATGACTTTAATTCGAGTTCTTACTGCAATGTTTAACTGGTTTTGGTCAGTTTCAGATTTTCTTGGGATCTCTTGTACTGAAAGGAAAAAGATACTCTCTCTGTCTTTAGCCAGTTTGTTCTCGATTGGTAGAATTCTGACAAAACCTTGTTCGTTAGCGCCTAGCTTGAAGATAGGTGGTGTTAACACTAGCGGAAGGCCGCTAGTGTTTCCATCGCTATCTTCTATCCAAGACTGAACGAGATATTCCCCCCCAGAATCATTTATAATATCAACTTGGTGTTCTTTTGAGGGTGTAATTATTTCCCTTGTGTTTATTGGGCGCACTCCCGCATGCGCTTGAATAATTGGTAAAAGACTAACAATAATAATTAATAAGATTCTAAATAACATATTTGTACCTAATTACAACTTCTCTCTACGATGTCCTGTAGACTTTTAGAGTCGGGACTTATGTTGATCGAAAATTCACAATGACCAGAACCAACAATGAAGGTGGCGGATTGGCCAGGTTTAATGCCTGATAGATAAACAATATTGTCAGTACCTACAAAAGACATCTCGTCAGATGGGTTGTCTCGTAAAACAACGGGCTCTCCAAATAAGTTTTCTTCCGTATTAAGTTTCACTAGTACGCGTTTGCCTACACGAGCTTTTAAGTTGACTAAAACTGTAGAGCCTCGCCGTGGAACGTAGTTTTTGCTGAACTCTACGAGCTGAACGTCAGCGTTTTCTTCAGCGTTCATATAGACTATGTTGGAACTATAATCATTTGCGTAAGGAATAACAACAACACCATCCTTGTTAGTCCTTAGTGTCGGATTGTGGTTAACAATCAGCTCTTCAGCATCATCCACCTGAACGATGGCAGCAGTTTCCCCTAGGTACTGAGTGGCAACAACGCCACCCTCATAAATGAGGAGTCCGCCATTGGCACTTAAGCTTCCGGATGTTGTTTCTCCATTAGACTCAATATTTGCAGAAAAATGTCCAAAGGGTGTCTCGTTTCTCACCATAGCCGAAACTGACTCGTTACTCGTATTTGTATCATTCAGCATTTGGCTAACGGTCGTGTTGTAATAGTAATTTTCAGTTGTTCCACTGTAAGAAAGCTGATTGTTAAACGCACCAGTGTTTTGTTCATGGGTGGATGAGAACATAACACTAGAATCGTTTCTCTTCCCAAATGGCAATGATAGAGACAGACCCAATCTTTTATCACTACGTACTCTATAGTTGGCTAGAACAGTATCGCTTATCGTGTAGTTCATACCTACGGAAACACGTCCAAGGTTAAAGTGCAGTGATGAGTAGAGCGATGTACCTTTCAACGATGAATTATGGTACGTATCATGTTTATAGGATAAATACAGTGTTGCTTCGCTGAGCGGCTGATTCAATGAGAGTTCAAATCGATTTCGTAAACCAAGCCCTGCTCTATCAGGGGATACTTGATTTGCTCTAGAGATATGCTCTTCAAAGCTAAGAAAGTCGGGGGAGCGATATTGATAACCAACTAACTGCAAATTCGTTGCTGTGTGAGAAAACTGTTTCGCATACAAACTTTTGAGAATAAAACCACTTTGCTGCTGTTGATCATCAAAACCAGAATAGCGAGTGGCACCGCCTTCAAAAGACATCGCACCAAACTGGCCTAGATCATAAGCTATTCCTAACTCACCATAATAGTATTGCTCGGACAGTAAAGAGGAAAACTTAGGTGTAATAACTCCAAGTCCATATTCCAAGCCACCAGTAAGCACCGCAGGTTGAATAGCAGAGTTTGAGTTGCGATATTGTCCTGCAGATAAAGAGTAGTTGAAATTACCTTCGCGAACCAAAGATGGTAGCTTGGTAAATGGTATCATTCTGCGTCGAATTTGCCCGTTACTTTCTTCTATGACCAATTCTAAGTCAGCGCCTGTGCCCGATACGTCGAGATCATCAATTTCGAACTCGCCTGGCGGCACAACTCTGCTGTACAGAACCAATCCGTTTTGAAGAACGGTAACTTTGGCCGAACTTAGGGCGATATCTTTTAAAACAGGAACATAGTTATTCCATTCAGATTTGTACATACTTGTCGCTTTTGCGAGACGAAGACCAACCAACGGTAGTGAGCCGTTAATGGCAGAAATCCCGCTGGTGCGTATTTCGCCGAAATGTGCTCGAGAGGTAATAGCGTCGACATCTTTGTAGACAAAGAAATCGCTCAAGTTAGAGTTAAAAACGCTGCCATTTTTGTATAGGTTTCCTCCACCTTTTAAACGCCACATACCAAATGTAGTAAGTGCTTGAATCCCAAGATATCCATTTACATCGGATGAGGTGTTCGTACCACTAATATAAGAATTATAATTTAGCTTTACACTATTAACGCCTTGATCCCATTTAGAAGGTGAGGTTTTCAATTTCCCATATTTCTTTTCGATATGGATGTCTGGCACACTGAGTAACAGCAAAGATCGGGCAGAAACATAGTCTTGATTTGCCATTGAACTGATGTCTGCAACGGTATAGCAGCTTTTGACGATGTCAGGCACGCGGATACTCAAGTCTTGTAGCTGACTCTTAGATAGACAAGGCTGAACATCACTGTTATCAAACTGCTTGAAGTCGATAAGCATACGTTGTGTAGTAAGCCCATTAAGCTCAACGTCAATCATGTGCTCACCGGGTGCAATAGCCTGCTCAAACCAGCTTGTATCAAGTTTTTTCCCTGAAATATCGCTATTCAGAAAGCTCAAGTCAAACTCCGAGCCGATCACTTGATACGAGAACAACAGTGGGATAACGAGTATAAATTGATGACTTTTCATGCTGTACCAAGGGAAATCAAGAAGTCAGCTCCTATTCAGAACTGACTCCAGTGAGTACAAAAATTCTAATTATATTCGATGGTGTAATTTGCTGTTGCAGTTACGGCACCCGCAGTAGGTACTGCTCCACCGACATTGACGTAAGCTGCGTTGAAATGAAGGACGTAAGACTCTGGATTCTCGGAGCTGGTCGGAAGAGTTATTTCGCTAGCTTTGTTACTACCAGCGTTAATATCGATGCGGGTAACCGCGTCTGCTTCAAGTAGTTGGATACCAACATTCGTGGCCGCGCCTGAAGATGCTGTATTCTTTAAGACATATGGGTTATTTTCATCGCCTTGCCCAGAGAACGTAACTCGCATTTTTTCAGCTGTAGTTGTTTGGCTTCGACAGTTTGTTAATTCGATACTAAATGTCGTCATACCAGATAGAACATCTGGTGAAGTACCAATACTTGAAGCAGTAACGCTTGGCATAGTAACGTTGAGGTCGGTGCTACCACCACCATTACCGACTGTACATGAAGCTGCCGTGATTTGACCATTGAAGGTAATAGTGCCATCGGCAGCGTAAGAACCAACGCTAGCTATTAGCAAACTGCTAGCAATAATAGTTTTAATTAGAACATTTTTTTTCATTTAATATTTCCTTTTTGGATTTACAATAATATCTTGTAATGCTGTTATAATTTCTGGCCTCCTAGCTGCAGCTATTTTAATTTTAAATTCGAATATATCAAACAAGAATCAAATGAAATTATTGTGGGATTTTCTTTATTTTTTCGGCTTTAATGTGATGGACTCACCAACTTAATTAAATTAAATTAAATTAAATTAAATTAAATTAAATTAAATTAAATTTATTGAATAAATTTATAATGCAACTCAAAAAGTACTTTCATTTATTAAATTGAACTCATTCAAAAAAACAATATTTCAGAACTTGCCAAATATAATAATTAATAAGCTGAACCCATAAATAGATTACGGCAGAGCGACCGCATGAGTGTTTGATTTTTACCCACCGCGTTTAGGCCTTCACTCAAGACCGCCTCTAGCATCGCTGTGTTCATCATACAACGCTTCTGTTTTCCAACGATACTGAGTTTAGTCGGCTCTGTGCGCAACATATTCAACCCTATATGGCGCAGACAAGCTAGGTTTTCGGCTCCGTGGTCTTTATTGATTTGGCAGGCATCCTCAGCCATCGTCACATCTAAGACCCAGTGCATTGACTCGATACCCCAGTGCTCCCTTACTGCGCTTGCCGCTTGCTCCGCACTCAATTGCTTTGAGCTGATGTAGTATCGATACTCTAGCTCTGCTACTTTGCCTTTATGGTAACGGAAGTTTTCCACCATAATGACCGATTTTAATCCTTTCCAACGAGAGAAGTTACCTTCGAGCGTTTCACTGCTTAACACATAGCTTTGACGGACTTCAATACGGCCGTGACCCTGCTCGATTTTGATATTTTTGGGCTTTGATACTCGTTGTTTTGCAAAAGCCTGCTCTATTGCTTTGCGTAACTTTCCTTGATTATTTTTAACCGCAAGTAAGTAGTTAGCATCTTGTTCGATGATAGTTTTGGCTATTTCCGTTTGGCATGCCATCGCATCAATTGTGACTAGAGCGCCTTTGATATCAAGAAGTTTGATGAGCTCAGGTATTGCTGTGATCTCGTTGCTCTTTTCTTCTGTTTTGAGCTGTCCAAGTACGAGCTTATTGGACGAAGCGTAGGCGCTAATCATATGGATAGTACTAGCTCGGTCATCTCGGTTGTAGGAGCCCCGAAGTGTTTTACCATCAATCGCAACGACTTGCCCCTCAGTAAGGGAATGTACTGCTGACATCCAGTTTATAAAGCAAGTATGAAAGGGCTCTGGTTCTATCTTAGAGATAATGCGAGCAATCGTATCATCGGCAGGAATATCATTAACAAACATACCATTACGTTTAAACCACTCATGATGACCAAGGATGTAC
>NZ_QEWN01000103.1 GCF_006124995.1 Vibrio sp. Hep-1b-8 | reverse complement strand
CTAGTATTTCCGGGGCATCACACCATTTCTTTTTTGCTTGTGGAGAGAGCTTCAGCTCAACTAATTCTTCTCCACGTCCCAGTTTGCGAACCGTTGTATATTGAGCCCCTTTGCGCATAGGAATAAGCCAATGCCTTTCGCTTCCGGTCGTTTGCCAACGATGTAAAAGCCCTAGAGCGTAAAAACCTCTATCAAAGATGGTCAGGCTTTGGTCTGGAGAGTGTTCAATAAGCTTTGTTGTCAAATCTACTTCACTTATCGATGTTGAGTCGAATGATGCGCTATTAAGAAGATGGCTTGTCAGTTCCATATGGCAGACCATTCGAACTTGAGGATACTCAGATAAGCACTTTTGATTTCGAGTACGACTGAAGCGCTCATCGTTCTCTTTAGTATCTGGGGTTCGCCAGACCACACCATCTACAGCATGAAGAGTTAAACCATGCCAATCTGGGTGTGGCGTTTTGTCATTCCATAATTTCTGCGTTTGAGTAAAAACGGATTTCATGACATCAGAACCTAGCCTTTGCCTTGCTTGGATTACTGCGCTTGGAGCAACAAACGGTTTTTTGCCAGGAAGAAGAATATCTAGCTTGGAGACAACTTTCTCCATAGATAAATGGCGATATAGGGACATCCCAACAACACTCCAAACCATCATCTCCATGGGCAATCTGCGTCTACGCATGGTTGTGATACCCGTATCTTCCATACATTGAGCAATGAGTTCAGGAGAGAGAAGGTCAGATAAACCTGAGAGTTGCTCAACAGAGAATTGATGAACTTGGTTAAGTGCTTGTCTTAGAAACATAAAAAAATCCGAGTGTCTGGAATACACTCGGATTTTGACACCTTGAAAGGATCGTTCAACCGATCATTTAAGCCTTAACTGATCGGCATTAGCCCCTAGAGCTGCTTTCTGCGTAACTCGCTGAGCTTACATATCAAGAGACATGCCTATTTGACTCAATTTGCTTCGGAATTCATCAACGCTAGAGGCTTCATAGGTTGGTGAGCCGTTAAAGTACCTTGGTTTTTCTGGCAGCATTGCATTTTTTAGCGCTTTTTCTTGGTCAAGATCATCATGATAAACCGTAACTCGATTAGGGATGTCTTGTTGGAATCTCGCCATTGTGTTCTCCTTTCATCTGACGTTTAAATCACTATTAAGCGTAGAAAAACCCTTGCCAGAGTCAAAGTGAACTTTTGTTGCACATAACCAATAGTCATTGAAGTAACGCTATGATTAATAAAATGTTATTGGACATTAAACCTCGATCATTATGACTCAAATAAGTCTAATTCTGTGAGCTTTTTCCAACTAATCGCATTGTTCTTTCATAAATCACTCAATACATTACCACGCAACCGAGCTATTGTGTTTGGGAACTAATCCACACCATGCTGAGAATTGCCGACCATTTTGAAACTGTTTGCCAGAGCCTACTTCACTAATAGTTTCAGCAGTCAAAATCGGACCAAAATCAGGGATATTCTTAACTGCCTCATACCTTGGATGTTGTTGGCTCAATCTGGTTATGCTTTGAGTAACTTCATCAATTTCGTCGCTGATATTGATAAAGTTACAGTGCAGTGTTTGCAGTAAGCTTCTCATAACATTAGACAACTGATTCTCAGCTTCTTCAATCGCTAACGGCAAATGACTCCGCAGTGATTTAATAGACAAAGGGAAAACCACTCCGTACTCAGCGGCAAGTCCTCTGATCTGGTAACTTGGAAGTGCCCCGTTCCTTGTTGGCTAAAGCTAACGTCATCACTCTCTCATCGAGAGTTTTCCATAGATTTTCTAATCCTGTCGTGAGATGTGGAGAAAATACCCCACTTTGTCGTATTTTCTCGTTCGTGATTTTTTGGAGTATGATGATACTCTATTCAAAACATGCGCTTATGCTAAGTCCAAGTGTCCGGCGGATGCGCAAAAAATCCCAAAGTGAGGTGTGAATCGACCAAGCTTTTCTAAACACCTAATTGCTTTACAATTATGTGTTCCAAGGAGGTGATCTGCTCCAGCCAGACTGGACACTTAATTAAGCGACACAACCTTTACTGTTTTCCTGAACAGATACCACTGAGCAAGTTTTTGCCTAGCGTTTTTTTCTGTTATGATCTCGGTTAAAAGCGTTAAGAGATTGGAATTATGGGTAGTTTTGTAACAAAGGGAACAAAAACCAGTACTGGTGGTGAGGTTCTTGAAGGACACGATGATGTCAAAGTTGCTGGGCAACCAGCAACATCCATTGAACAGAAAGCTTCTTGTGCGTCCGGTCGAAAGGAATGCAAAGGGGTCGGTATCATCGTCCCCGTTGGAAGTAATCAAGTCTACCTTCCGAATGGAAAGCAAGCGGTGCTGCCTGGTTATCAAGTTATGTGTAATTGTCCCGACAATTTTATTTTAGATCCTAATAATGGGGTCAACATCGGGAATAACGTGTCTTTTTCAAGCAATGTCAATGTTGTACAAAATGCCCGTCATGCTAAAACTTCTCACTCACCTACTACGAACATTAATAGATACCGGTCAGCTAAATCTGTAAGTAGAGATTCACTTAAGATGGGGGATGCGTATACTTCCCAAATCACGCAAAGTTCAGTAGCACTTAAGCAATCGGACAGCCCTTCAATGGTTGAGCTTGATATCGATGATACCTACATCATTTTTGCCGGCCAGAAAACGGATATTAAAACCTTTGCTCAAGAGGTGTATCTAACGGATTCTAGCGAAGTCATTGAACACATCATTAAAGTAAACCCACATCTCAAAAGGACGTTCCACTTCTTAGTTAAAGGAATGCCTATCGTGGTTTCTCCTTGGCAAACGGTACACCCAGATGAAGCCGATGCCACTTCTCAGGTTTCAGAGCTCGCAGAACTGTTCTTTACGCTTTCCCCAGAGCAACAAGCATGGTTCTCAGAGCACCATGAAGAATTTGCAAGTGTTATGCTGACGTCCACTGCGATGCCAAACTCAACCCTGTATGAAGTCAATGACGGTCAGGTGGAAGAATCCAATTTCACTAACCAAATGATTGCTTCAGTGGGCTCTGGTATTGCTGGAATGAAAACCCAAGCAGACAGGCTTCAGAAGGAATTTCAGCGGTTTGAAAATTACTCCAAATATGTAGGAGAAGCGACGAAAGGTATCAAGGGCGATAGATTAAAGTCGAATCCAGACTATAAGCAGTGGCGCAAACAAGCTCGTAGCTTTCAAAGTGAAGTTCAAGCCATTTCAACCCAGTTTGGTGCCCCGAATTACATCAAGAATATTCAGGCCAACAAGGTTAATAACTATCTGAACGTTGGTAAGAAGCAACTGTCTAAGGCGAAAGATTTCTCAAAAGCTATTAGCGGAATCGAAATGACGGCTCTGTACAAAAAATCGATGGAGTTTAGTAAATATCTCGGTCGGGCGGCATGGGTTGCGACCATTTTTGGGGTACGTGATAACTTTATTGATATTGCCAAGACGTGTGCTCAAGATGAAGGGTTCTCAGAAGCTTGTATTCGCTCAGGAGTGAAAAATTCAACGTCAATTGGACTTAATGTGTTTGTCGGAGAAGGGATAGGCATTATTGGTACTAGGTTTGCTCCAACAACATATGGGTTATCAATTATCCCAATGGCCATAGGGACATACTACTGGGGTTTATATGGTGGTGAAGTTTCTAATGTAGGCGGCGAACTTATGGAGTATTTGGTTTTTGATGCCTATGACGATACCGTTGAATTTATTCATGGAGTTCAACGATGATTAATGGTGTATCAGCTTGGCTCTGGATTCCTCTTTGGGGAGTGGGAGTAATATCTGGTCTTGGCCTAATTATTTTTGGTATTGGTAATCTTATTACATTACCACTTACACTCTTTTTACTTAGAAGTAGAAAGGACTACCTGATAGACAAACTTGACTCTTATGCTCCTAAGAAGGTGCAAGGTTGGGCTCATTTTCCATCACTGGCTTGGATTCGCTCAAGCCAGCAGGCATTTAGTTGGTTTAATCGCCACTCAAAGGAAGAAATTCAATACTGGCGCAGTGGTATCAAAAAAGAGCTCGGTAGCATTTATTGGTTATACCGATTAAATGCAGAATGCTTAAGGTTTGGTTTTGTAAGTGTTTTCCTTATGGGAATTGTTATGGGGATCGAATACAAATTTGGAATACTAGGGTTTACTTTCTAAAACCTAGCTCGCTCCAATTAAAGGGGGCAACGGGAGAATAAATGAACGATTTGACCTTAGAGCAACTACAACTGACAAGAATAGTTGACGATTATGCTAACCAGTTTCCTTTGACTGAGGATGGTGATGCCCTATTGCTAGAGGGGTGCTCTGACTACATGGAGGCTTTTAAATGGTTCATCGCGGCTTTCCGGGGAAAGCCGCTTTTATCTTCATAAAGAAGTATTCCGTATCTCGGTATCCATAGCCCATTCTTTTTATTAGCTTAATCTTGTTATTGATCCCTTCCAAGGTACATGTATTTAGATGATACGAAGCTGACGCCACTATCCCATGAAGATAGGGTTTCAGTTTTCTAGCAAAGTTTATGAGCGGTTTGATCCCACTTTCATGGACCTGTTGCCACCACACCTCCCAGAGATCATTAGCCTGTTTCTCCGAGCTACAATACCAGAGCTCTTTGAGTTGAGCTCCTAGCAAATGGGTCACCATTAAGTCACGATTGACCGCAAGTATCTCATCCAGATAACTCTGTTGCTTAGTGTTTAAGTTCTCTTGATTTTTCAGTAGCACCCAACGGGAGCGTTTGATCCAACGCCGAGCATTTTTGTCATCTTTCAGTTGATTCGCTTGATCAACTCGGACTCTATCCATCACTTCTCGACCAAACTTAGCGACGACATGAAAGAGGTCATAAACGATACGGGCATTAGGACAATGAGCTTGGACTTCTAGGTCAAAAGCTGTGTTCATATCCATTGCCACAACTTCGATATTTTGAGCGTATTCTCCAAGAGTTTCAAAGAAGGGACGTATGTCCTTGCGTGCTCTACCTAGACCAATCCAGAGCACTTGGTGCGTTTGTGCATCTGCGACAACCGTGGCATAACGATGCCCCTTGAATATGGCAAATTCGTCCATGACGATTTGACGCAACTGACTCCATGGAACATCAGGAACCACACGCTTTAAGCGTTGCTTATCCACCTCTTTAATGGTGTGCCAGTGCACTCCAGTAAGCTCAGAAATATGCTTGATGGGTAAAAGTGGTAGTAGCTTTTCAATGTATTCAATCAGCCGGTTAGTGAGGCGAGAGTATGGCTTAACCCAAGAGATAGCTTCGGTTTTAATGCCACAGCTAGAGCATTTGATACGTCGAGTCTGGACGAGTAACTCGACAGGTGTGCCAAGGATCATCGCTTCTTTAAGCGTTCGCCATTGAGTATCGTGGATAGACTCAGAGGCTCTACCGCAAGGGCAGCATGCAACTGAGTCAGGAATTAGGGTGATAGATATTAATGAGTCAGTTTTATGAGACTTTACGATCTGAAAGCCTTTCCAGAATGACGATAGGAAAGTATTATTCGGCATGAAAACGGTAGTTTGTGTAGGTTTTGTTTGGCGATAAAACTCTATCACTTTCTACCGTTTTTGTTTTGAGTTCCCGCTTATCCGCGATGAACCTTTTAAATATGTAATGGAGAGCACCTCCAGAGTGCAAATGGACTATATATGTCAACAATATCTAGGCTTCTATCGTTTTGCTAAATGGATGGAGCTTCTTGCCGAAGGGATCAGTGATGGTCGTATTAAAATCCCCAAAGACCATTAAAATCAAGATTTCCCCACCCCTCCTTCTCCACAGCCCTTATAAATAAAGGGCTAGCGGCTTACATTGGACTTTTCGCTGAAATGGGCGCAAAACCCCCACTAGCACGTTTATGCCCCTTTATCATTTTCGGGCAACAAACTGGCTCGTGATTAGTGGTGATTTTCACTCAAATATTTCTCATGCAAATCCATGTAATTTATGCGAGTGAAATGAATTTAAATGCTGCGTACTTTGGTGGTGAGTAGCTGTGGGACTAAAGCGTCTTAGTGTTATCAACCTAATCGATTCGTTCTTTTCTTTACAATTAGCTTCTTCTTGATAGTGGAATTTATAATAGTATCAATAACTTATTGTTGATGGTTTGATACTTATTGATTATGATTGTTTTTAGCGCATTATTGTTGGTATCAGTATCTGAGGTTATATGAATTTTAAAGATTTATTCGAAGATGTTTATAATCAGCACTCTTCAAGTTCTGTCATTCAAAAGAGTGCTGGACACAAAGTTGCTAATGAATCATTTCAAGACTCGTGGTCGCAAGAGTCAGCTTCAACTTCGCTAATAGGCCCTCAAGAAGAATATATATTACAGAACTATATTCGCCCCATTTACGGTAAACAATACTTAAATAAAGCTCCAATAGGTACACATCCTGATTTTTTGTCTTTGCAGGGAACAAATGATTTAATCCATCATTATTCTTGTACGATGTTTATGGATATAAAAGGCTCCACTAGACTCTCTCTCCTTTATGACCTTAATGATGTCTTTCGATTCAAAAATGCTGTAATTCAAACATGTGTTGAAGTTGTTCGCTCTTTTGATGGATATGTGCATCGTTTAATGGGTGATGCTGTGATGTCTTTTTTTGGGAGCAAAGATAAGTCTACAGAAGATTCTATTGCAGATGCGGTTAATTGTGCGGCGACGTTAAAGTTGTTGCTTGAACAGGGAATTAAGCCTTGGATGGAAAGTCATGGCTTTGACGCAAAAGATTTCGGATTTCGTGTGGGAATCGACTTTGGTAATGAAAAGGATGTCCTTTGGGGGAGCTTTGGTTATTCTTCGGTTGGTGAAGTTTCTGCCACTGGTTTATCTGTTGATATGGCATCAAAACTTCAAAGTCGAGCTAGCAAAAATAGTACAATGTTAGGGCAGGGTTTGTTAGACCACGTCTTTTGGCCAGATTATTATTCTAAATTCAAACAAAGGACTGTCTCTGGCATTATTCAAAATGAGCCAGTTGTAGTACCGAATATTACTACTGCTGAAGGTCAACCGCTTGACTATCGCATGAAAGAACTAAACTTTGAGCGTTTTATCGAAGTAAGCGCGTTACCTAGGCAATCCAGAGCATCTGTGAACAAAAACATAAGGCATAATCCAGATATAGATTTCCAATGCTTCGTGGTTGAGAATAGTGTTAAAAATGAATATATATCTGCATCAAGATATTTAGATAAAAATTTAGACCTCACATTTGAAATCATAGCATCAACACGATCTCGGTTGCAGTTTCCTTTAAAGGTTAATCTTGTAAAAACTAATTTTGGACCAGAGGTTCCTGATTTAGAAGATGGTAAAGAGCAAATAAAGAGCACTAAATATTTGTATGTTAATCGAGAGAAATTCAGCAAAATAACTCCACCATATGTAAAAATTGAAGAGGCGGAATCAACTAGTTATCGTGGGTTACATACGATGAAATGCGAGATTTATGATAAAAATAATAGTCTTGTTTTTAGGGATTGGATTGGGGTAATGATAAAATGAATAGTGACCAACAGGTTTTGTTTGAAGCCTTAAAAAGAACGGATTCATACATTGTTTCAGCAGACCAAAAAGCTTCATTTTTATTAGCAGCAGGAGTGACTTACCTTGGAATATACACTTCGCTATTTTATGGATTTCTCTCAGATAAAAGTTTAGTTATACTAAATGAATTAACATTATCCGTTATTGGTGTTTTATTAGTGACATGGTCAATATGGTTTTATAAAATAAAAACCGTTTTTACACCTCGACTTAAATCCTCTGGGGGTAAGTCATTGATTTCCTACGCTTCAATGATTAATAACCACAACGACGTGTTAGATTGTTTTTGTTCTTATGAGTCCTTAAAGAATAATAATTTTGATCTAGATAAAGATTTACTGGAAAATTACTGGATATGTGCTGAGATTTGTAACACTAAAATGCTGGCGTTCAAATCTAGTTTACTTTGGCTGTTTTTTACTCTGAGTGGTTCTGTGCTTGGCTTGGCAATACTGGCCTTTTACTCCACATTTTTCAGTTGAGTTAAGGTTTTTTTCTGCGAAAGTTTTTAACTGAACACCTTGCCCTTTGAATGTCTATGCATGTTTTCATTCAAAGCCTGTGCGTATCGCCGCACTATTCATAATTATGCCTAATACCGTTAGTCTTGTCTGGTCTTTAAGCCAAAATTATTTCTGTCCAGATGTGTGCTGGCGGGGCATGTAACACAAAAATGCCCCATTATGAGTTAATGCGACCTAAAATTTGTTCTTGAATATCAATATTTGCGATACTTAAACTAATCGAGGCAAAAAGAAAGACCTGACCCATTGACCCTATACGGATACGGTGACCTATTAGTCGGTTGGACGAAAGTTTTAGCGTAGTTGCATACAAAGCGTTAAATGTAGGTGAACAATCCTGTCGCGATAAACTCACAGTGTGAGAGCAAGATGATCAAAAGTAGTCGGTAATGGAATTGAGATGAATAAGAGACGAAAGAAAAAGTCGGCACGGGTAGTAAAAAATAGAAATAGTACCAGTGCTATAAAGAGTGCGTTAAATAGTTCTCAGCCACAAGCGGGATTAGTATTAGCACAAGAAGCCTGTCGACTATACCAATCAGGTAAATATACGGGCAACTTGCCTAGACTTATGTCTGATTTATACTTTGCACTTGAGAAAAATTATTTAATACAGGACCATGAGCGAGCTACGGAAATCTTTGAAACCTACCGTGCATTATCTTTTAGATTGCTAGATCAAACTGAAAATTTGGTGTTTGCCACTCTTCATTACCTCGTGTCTGCGTTGTACTTGTATTACAACGGTGAAAAAAGTAAAGAAGAACTCCAGACATATTATCGATTATGTGAAAAGCTACACGACCATCGTCCTATTACTAGATCTATACCTCCAACGCTGTATGGCTATTACCTATCTAGTCAAGCGTTGGTGAAAAACAACCAACACTGTTTTTACACAGTTGCATTTAAACTCGACTTTTCATTGCCGATCGTGGATGGTACATATGCCATTGATGATGACATGGATGAAATCTCAGTAAAGACCAGCAGGCATGGCGATAAAACGTCTAAGCTCGGTGATCGAAATTTCACTAGTGTCAGGTTTAAATTTAAAGGAGTCTCCCGTAATCACGACGTAGATGAAAAAACTAAATATAAAATTATCAATTCTATTAACGCATTAATCATCTATGTTAAGTTGCTCGATGAAGACATTCCTGTGAAGTACCTCAGTGAAAATGATATTAACGGGGATATTTGGATAGTCCAATATGACCATCTTGGAAGGTCATTTCGAGAAGCTAAAGGAACGATTTTTGCTCGACCACTCGGATCAAATCTAAACCAGTTTGAAGCGATAAATGATCCGGGAATTTTCCTGAAAGCAATGAAACCAACCCCAATTTATCAAAATCTATATGTCCAAGCTTTGAGTCAATTTGAAGAAGGTAACTACACCGCCTGTTACTATATAATCAATTCTGCTATGGAATCTATGCTCGATCACTACTGCAAATTGCTACTCGACAGGGTCAGTGACACTGCGTACAAAGAGTTTATGGTTCCTAAAGAGAAGGGTTCTTTGCCTACCAACCATGATCAGATAAAACAAATCCGCAAATTGTTGGGTGTTAACAAAAGTAAAGAGAAAGCTGAACTAGGGGGTTCAATTAGTCAGCTTGTTCTGGATGTCAAAGGTCCCAATCAAAAGAGTCAATTAAGAAATGACCTTACTCATGGTCGGCTAACATTTGTAACTCGCAATGACGCTTACCAAGCGATTAAAGCATATTCGCAATTAGTCAAAGGGTTGCAATTCTTTTATATTCAAGCCCTAAATAGCTAATTGTTATTTAGTGAAACTAGCCACCGCTTTGCCCATAAGTGTGAATAATCCGAAAAACATACTTCTATAGCTCCGTAACTCAGAAGTGTCCAGAGACGTTTCAGTGGGGCTCGAAACACGTCTTTGCCCCAAAATTACTTAGATTAAATACTCTACTCAATTCAGGGGGCGTGCGTTTACCCTACTAAAACTTATTCGATTGAGTTGATAACTGTTCACTCCCGTCATTAGGCGACATCTTGCAGTCTAATTTCCCTTCATGTGTCATAAATTATTGATTATCAGTTGAGTTAATATGAAAATGACTGCATCACCGATGGATGAAAGACGACAATTTGTCGTCTAATAAGCGTTAGGCTTTTCGTTGAAAATTGGAGGAGAATTTGACTCAGGAGTCATTAGGAATTTGGACTATGCTTGGCACTTGGTTTTCAGGACTTGGTGCATTTAGTGCTGTGTTGTTTGCTTTATACTCAAATAAGCCAAGATTAAAAATCAATTTCCGCGGACAATCTAAACTCGAAATAGCTAATCAGCGCACGGTAAATGCACATATTAGTCATATTTATCATGAAATTGCGGGTGCGCCGAAGTCTCGATTTTCGAATTTTAGCCCCTATAGAATTCTATTAGATAACAGTGCAAGGGAAGATGAGCATCTGGATAAAACCGTTGCTTCGGGTGAGTTTTTGGTAATCCACCTAAATACTGACGAGTTGTATAAATTGTATATAAAACAGTGTGACTACAATAAAATTGAAGTCCCAACGTATATGCCAAAATTGAAAGTTTGTATTCGTTTATCTAGTGGTAGGGCAGGGTGAGATCGCGAACATTTTCTAACCACTTAGAATGATCGGTTTGACGATCATATCTAGCTGTGATCATATACTCTCTTTTAACAAAGAGACCTACCCACAATGCATATCGATGAGTTTAAAGAGCACTTCCATTTAGTCGCAGATAAGCGCCAGTCAGCAAAGGTTACGTATTGCTTGTTTGAGGTTCTGTTCGGCTCATTGTGCGCTGTTATTGCTGGTGTAAACCTCCCCTAAACTAGTGGCATACCATTTTAGAGTTCTTCGGCTTAGACTGAGCATAGAAGGAGAACCCGCGATGAAAAAATCACGTTACTCAGAAACACAAATCGTCAAAATCTTAAAAGAAGTGGAAGTGGGTCGTAAGGTCAATGAAGTGTGCCGTGAATACGGCATTTCAGATGCCACCTACTACAACTGGAAAGCAAAATACGGTGGGATGGAAGCCTCTGAAGTCAAACGCCTTAAAGACTTAGAAGAGGAGAATCGTCGCTTGAAAGCCATGTTTGCTGAGTTGAGCTTAGAGCATCGAATTCTCAAGGACATCGTAGAAAAAAAGCTGTAAAGCCAGCGATAAGACGCGAACTGGTTGAGTATGCCAGACAACGGCACAATGCCAGTTTACGTCTTGCTTGTCGCGCAGTTGGCATTAGTG
>NZ_QEWN01000102.1 GCF_006124995.1 Vibrio sp. Hep-1b-8 | reverse complement strand
GCACACTTCATTGACCTTACGACCCACTTCCACTTCTTTTAAGATTTTGACGATTTGTGTTTCTGAGTAACGTGATTTTTTCATCGCGGGTTCTCCTTCTATGCTCAGTCTAAGCCGAAGAACTCTAAAATGGTATGCCACTAGTTTAGGGGAGGTTTACATTCGCTCCGAGAGCGGGCTTCGCCCTACGAGAATTTAGAACGGATTTCGTCCTTCGAGATAACTGGAACGCTTCGCTGCTGGATTTTGGAACGGGCTGCGCCCTATGGATCGCTTCGCTTATGGATAGCTGGAACGGACTTCGTCCTTCTGGAGGTGGGTGTGGTCAGAATGCTGAAAGAACGTGTTGACAGAACTTGTTCCCTGGAAGAGATAATATTCTCGCCTCTCGCCTCTCGCCTCTCGCCTCTCGCCTCTCGCCTCTCGCCTCTCGCCTCTCGCCTCTCGCCTCTCGCCTCTCGCCTCTCGCCTCTCGCCTCTCGCCTCTCGCCTCTCGCCTCTCGCCTCTCGCCCACAAAAAAGCCACCTGATTAGGTGGCTTTCTAAAGTACTTGCTAGTGTTAAGCAGCAGGGCCGCTGACCAGAGTCAGTGCTTTTTTAGAGACTTCATGTGCGGCTTTAGTTAGGTTTTGTTTCTCTAGGGCATCCGCCAGTAGACCGTAATCTGAGACGTTTGAGCGTATAGAGAGCGCTTTCTCTAAGTACTGTTGAGCGCCACTCCAGTTTTCATTACGTAGGTGGAACTGCGCTAAAGCACTATTTGCTTGTGCGTTATTGGCATCTTTTCTTAGAACTTCTTCTAAGAAGGTGATAACTGGATGGCTGTCTGAGAGTTTAAGCTCAGGAAGTAAGCGATATAATTCAGAATTCGGATGCTTCTTAAGTGTTTCTTTAATTAAAGTAAACGCTTCGTTATCTGCCTGACGGTTGATGAGTTGTTTCGCAAAGCACTCCACTAGGTGAGCGTCTGATTTCACCTTGCGTGGTAGCGCATTCCAGTGAGCGATCAGTCCTTCACTCCCTTTTTGCTCTGCAACTTCAGTAAGCAGGCCGCATTGTGCTCGTTGTGCTAATGGCTCTTGTTCCTCTTCGGTCACGATCTTATTCTTTACGAGTTTTGGCAGTAAGTCCAAAAGCGGCTGCCAAAGCTTCAGTTCAATGTAAACCTGTTTGAGTAAGTTCAGCACTATTAGGTTGTTGGCATAGTTATGTTTCAAGCCTGACAGCGTTTCAAGAGCTTGGTTGTACTTAGCATCGCGAATTTGTTGTTTGGCTCTAGTGAGCTCAACCGCTAGCTCAGCGTTTTCTTGCTGTGCTGCCAGTTCTAAGTAACGATCACGCTGTGCTTCATTACCCATGCCTTGTGCTGCTTCTGATGCAACTAAGTAACAGAGTAGTGGCATATCATGATGATTGGCCCAACGAGTCACTTTTTTCTCTGCGAGCTTGAAATCACCTTCGAGCAACTTGATGATTCCTTCATTTGTGTAGCGGCGTGAGCGTCTCATTTTACGCACGCTGAAGTAATTCCATGTCGCTGAACTCGCATAGAATACTTTCTTAATCAGATACTCTAAACCGAACAGTGCTGCTAGCGCGCCAATAACGAAGATGACTAAAGTCGTGACACTCATCTCGATGGTTTTGTTGGCAATTGAGATCAGCACATAGCCTTGTTGACCTGCATACTGAGTACCAACAAACAGTCCTAATCCGAGTACGACAAAGAGAAAAATAAGGCGAAACATTACTTATCCTCCGATACTAGAGTCGTTACTTCACGACGAAGGCGTTCACGAATGACATCAGATAGGTTCTGTTGGGTTTCAAGCTTAACTGGATACTCAACTTGAACCTTTTGTGAGCTCAATAGCTCTAGAGCTTTATTAAACTCTTTCACTTCATTTGAGTCTTGGTTAAAGAAGGTTGATGACCATTTGTCTGCGGTTGTTAACGCAGTCGAGTAGATTTCTTGTTGTTCTACGTAGACGGCCTTAATCGCTGTCTCTAACTTCGCCTTAATGTTTTCTTTTAAGTAGAAGTGCTGCTGAGGTGATAGGAGTGGAATAACGTTTCCATCACGAGTTCTGAAAGTGATGAAGTTGTCAGAAAAATCTTTTAGTGAAGTAATTAGGTTATCTTGCCAGTCGTAGATGTCTTCTGAAACTACAGGTTTTTGCTGCTTATCTGCTTCAGGAAGTAGGGCATTGGCAAGTGGGAGTTTATCTACCTGTTGCTGTAGTGCTGTAATGCGTAGCACTAAACCTTCACGATCAACTAATGGAATGGTCTTTAGCTTAGTAATGTCGTTGGCCATCGCTTTTCGCAGTGGAACTAAACTTGGGTCGTTCAGTGCAGCGATGCGCTGGTCCGCACTTTCCATCAGTTTGGTTGCGCTTACCGCGTCATGCTCAAGAAAGAGTTTACGTCCTGCCAGTTTTACCAAGTAATCTGCTTCCGCGAGAAGCCAGTCATTTGGCCGACGCCCTTTCACATCAGCAACGGCTAACTGAAGGCTTTCAATGCTTTTTTGTTGCTGAGCTAATACGGTTTCTGCACGGTGAGTGATTTCTGTCGCTTTGGCGATGGCTTGCTGCTGGGTCGCTTCAAGTTCAGATTGAACTGAGTTTTGAGTTTGCTGCAACTGAGTCTGTAATGCGCTAATTTGCGCTTGGTATTCAGCGTTCTTTTGTTGCATTTGGAAGGTAAGACCGCCACCGAAAAGGACCGAAATAACGATGGCAACAGTCGCGAGCTTAACGCCACGTTTGGCTTGTTTATCTTCAGCTTGAGTTTTCGCGGCTTCGCTAGGTTTTGGTTCTGTGGCTGGTGAGACTTGCTCTGCTGTCTCTACCGCTGTTTCTGCAGACGCTGTTGTTTCTGATTTGTTTGCGTCCGCTGCCTTATCTTTTTCTTGGTCAGGGGCAATGTTTTCGTTTTTATTTTTGCTTGTCATGACTTATTGTCCTGTTTTGTCTGGCCGGAGAGCAGCCAATAACACTGGGTTCGAGGCACTGAAAGTATTGGTGACCACTTTAAAACCGACTTCTCGTGCTTGTTGCGCTATACGCTCGCTAGGTACGTAGAGGTGTAGCGTAAATAACCAGTCCCGTTGTTGTTGATTAAACTGCGAAATAAAGTAGTCGAGCTGACCTGAACTGGTGATGACTAATTGATTAATGTTTTTATCTTGCCAGAACGGTACGAGTAAATCTGAGCGGAAAGCTAGGTTTTCTCGTTTGTATACTTCTCTATATTCAACACACGCACCTCGTGCAGAGAGCGTATCGAAGATGAGTTCTCGCCCGCCATTTCCACGCAAGATGAGGATTGATTTGTTGGTGACGTTTTGCAGTACATCCAGATTAAGTAGATGTTCGCTGTCACTAATTTCTGGGTAGTGTACTTTTTGTTGACTCACTTTGCTCAAAACATGTGCAGTTTTTTGACCAACGGCAAGGTAGATCGGCTGTGAAGGCCAAGTTAGGCTCAATTGTGAGAGGAAACGATGGCTCGCTTCCACTGCGTGCTGGCTAACTGCGATGATGATGTCAACTTCAGCTATTCGATTCTCCAGTCCGGTTAAGTGCTCACCGGGCTGGATATGTATAAGAGGGTGGTGAAGGTTGGAAACTCCAACCTTCGAAAGTTGCTCACATAGGGTAAGGCCTTGTTGTCCCGGCCTAGTGACCAGTACTGCCATAGTGATTTACTCGTGTTCTGCGTACAGTTTAGTCAGAATCTCTTTGGCGCCGTCTGCCAATAGTTGATTAGCAAGTTCGACACCTAGAGCTTCTGCGTCTGCACGAGCGCCACGGATCTCACCACGAACGATCTTAGAGCCGTCTGGTTCACCCACTAAAGCACGTAGCCAGATGTTGTCGCCATCAATGAGCGAGTAACTACCGATTGGCACCTGACATCCACCTTCTAGGGTTAGGTTCATTGCGCGTTCACAGCGAACACGGTCTGCGGTTTCTTTGTGGTTTAGTGGCTCTAGGAGTTCAATAAGGCGTTCATCGTCTAAGCGACATTCAATACCGACTGCCCCTTGTCCAACTGCTGGTAAGGACTGTTCTGGTTCAATAAAGCTCTTGATACGCTCTTCCAGTTCAAGGCGTTTTAGGCCAGCGGCAGCAAGAATGATGGCATCGTATTCGCCAGCGTCCAGTTTGCTGAGACGAGTGCCAACATTGCCACGCAGTTCTTTAATGACTAAGTCCGGACGAGCCTCTTTAAGTTGACATTGACGACGCAGGCTACAAGTGCCCACAATTGCTCCTTGGGGGAGTTCATCAATACTGCTGTATGTGTTGGATACAAAAGCATCGCGTGGATCTTCACGCTCACAGATGGTGACTAGGCCTAGGCCTTCTGGGAAATCGACAGGAACGTCCTTCATCGAGTGGACGGCCAAATCTGCTCGACCTTCCAGCATGGCGACTTCAAGCTCTTTAACGAATAAACCTTTACCACCCACTTTTGCTAGCGGTGTATCTAAGATAATGTCGCCTTTGGTTACCATGGTCACTAGCTCAACTTCCAAACCTGGGTGAGCAGCTTGCAATGCGTCTTTAACATAGTGAGCCTGCCAAAGCGCAAGTGGACTTTTACGTGTAGCGATACGAATTGGAGTTGTTTGAGTCATAGTGTTCTGCTGATACCAAAATAATCGCTAATCCTACCACTGTCGGCTAAAAATGCATTACTGCATATTCATTCGGGTGAGGGATTGATGTTTGCTAGCACAAAATTATCGAAAGAGTGTGATAAATGTCTCGTTTGTAAAATAGGCTATTATTATTAAGAGCAGTTACGTACCACACTAAGAGCGGCAACTTCAGATGGACAAAATTGTGTAGATCAGATCGTACATTTCTTTACCAATCCAAATAAAAATGTTAGATTGATCACGTTTTGTTGGTGCTTTAGGACAGTTTTTAGTCAGGCACTATCTAGGATATGAACCAAGGAAGCTCCCTTGCAGGCTTACACCAAGACGTTAATAAAGAGACTTGATAACCTTAACCAGCAACGTATTGAACGTGCGCTGGCGCTTATGGATTTACCAAGTCAACGAGTCTTCCATCTGATCCCAACTCTACTCCATTTCAACCATCCTCTGTTTCCTGGTTACTTTGATGCCAACGTTCCTTTTGGTATTTGTGATTTTGAGCTTAACGACATTCAGCAGCAATTCGTTGAAGATAGCCAATTAACCATTGGACAGCCTCTACCTACCAGTGAAAATCCAGCAATTCTCGGTCTTTATACCATGGGAAGTACATCTTCTATTGGGCAAAGCACCTCCAGTGATCTGGATATTTGGGTATGTGTATCACCTGAGATGGAATGCGAGGAAAGAGAAAGCCTAACCAACAAATGTTTACTGATCACTGATTGGGCACAAACTCAGGGTGTTGAAGCGAATTTCTTCTTAATGGATGAGCAACGTTTCCGTTCAAATCATTCTGAAGAAATGACCGGTGACAACTGTGGTTCATCTCAGCATCTACTGTTACTTGATGAGTTTTATCGCAGTGCTGTCCGCCTCGCTGGCCAGCGCTTGCTGTGGCAGATTGTTCCAACTGAGATGGAAGAGTGCTACGACGAATATGTAAAAGACCTGTGCAGTAAAGGATATATCGATTGCTCTAAGTGGATTGACTTCGGCAAATTGAATCGAATTCCTGCAGAGGAGTATTTTGGCTCGAATCTATGGCAGCTTTACAAGAGTATTGACTCGCCATACAAGTCGGTTCTGAAAGCCATTTTATTAGAAGCCTATTCGTGGGAGTACCCAAATACTCAGCTGTTGAGCCTAGATACTAAGCGACGTTTCTTTGCGCATGAGCCGGATCTTTACGGGATGGATGCGTATTACCTAATGCTAGAAAAGGTGACTCGTTATCTTGAACGTATTGGAGATACCACGCGTTTAGATTTAGTGCGCCGCTGTTTTTATCTTAAAACGCACGAAAAGCTTTCTAGAGAACCAAGTGTGGGTTCGGTGGAATGGCGTCGTGAAGCGCTGAGTGAGCTAGTACAGCAGTGGAATTGGTCAGACTCTGTTATTGAAGAGCTTGATGACCGTCGTAACTGGAAAGTAGAGCAAGTCAAAGTTGTGCACCATGCGCTGCTGGACGCTTTGATGCAGAGCTACCGGAATCTTATTCAGTTTGCTCGTCGCAACGATATTACTTCTGCCATTAGCCCTCAGGATATTAGTATCTTGGCGCGTAAGCTGTATGCTGCGTTTGAAGTGTTACCAGGTAAAGTTACACTGCTTAATCCTCAGATTTCTCCTGATTTGCATGAGTCTGACCTCACCTTTATTGAAGTTCGTCCAGGACGGACAAATAAAGCGGGTTGGTATCTGTATAAACAACCTTTGACTCCACACCGTATTATCGGTCAGGCGCCGTTAGAACATAACGAGTATTTGAGTAAGCTAGTCGCATGGTCATTCTTCAATGGTTTGATTACAGAATCGACTCGTTTGCATTCTGTGATTCGTGATGCTCACCTCGACATCGACAAGTTCTATCAGATGGTGAGTGACCTACGTAATACATTCTCACTGCGTAAACGCCGACCGACAATGCAAGCGTTAGCTAGCCCATGTGAAATTAGTCAACTGGCGATGTTTATCAACTTTGAAAACGATCCAACAGCAGACCTGAGTGGTAAGTCTTTGAAGCTTGATCCTAAAACCACAGATATTTTTAGCTTTGGTCCTGAGCAGAAATGCCTAGTCGGCAGTGTTGATTTAGTTTACCGCAATTCGTGGCATGAAGTGCGTACTTTGCATTTTAAAGGTGAGACGGCCATGCTGGACGGGTTGAAAACCGTGCTAGGGAAAATGCATCAGGATGCGATCCCGCCAGAGTCAGTGGATGTGTTCTGTTACAGCAAAAATCTACGTGGCGTCATGCGCAACAAGGTTTATCAGTTATTGGCAGAGTGTATTGATTTACGTCTCAAGCCAGTTGAACAAGAAAAACGTCGTCGATTTAAGGCTTTACGCATAGGTCAGCAAACTTACGGTCTTTTTTATGAACGTCGTGGTGTTTCGGTTCAAATGTTGGAAAACTCGGTAGATTTTTATCGCAGTATTTCGACCAACAAGTTGAAAGGTTCACCACTTCTGATGCTAGATAAGGAACAGGACTATCAGTTGCCTGAAGTGGTTGATGGTTTTGCTAGCGAAGGTTTGATTCAGTTCTTTTTTGAAGATACTGATAAAGGCTTCAATATCTACGTGTTGGACGAATCGAATCGAGTGGAAGTCTATCACCAGTTTAAAGGTGAGAAAGATGAGATGATTGCGAGCGTGAACAGTTTTTATACCTCGGTGAAAGATGAAAATCCGCTCTCTTCGAAACTGATCAATTTCAATTTGCCTCAGTACTACCAGATTGTTCGTCCAGAAGATGACGAACCTTATATTGTTCCTTATCGAAATGATGGCGCCAGTTACACTAGGCCAAACAAGATAGTCAATGCATAAACGAATACAAAAAAGAGCATCTAAGGATGCTCTTTTTTTATGTTGGGCAGGGATGATGCCTTAGGCCCACTCGATCTCTTCGTCGCAGTGTTTTTCACACTCTTGCTTAACCATAGCAATAAGTTCTAGTCCAGTCTTTGAACACGTCCAGTTACCATCAACTAGAGCAAAGTGAAACCCCCAGATTTAGATGCTAGCCAGATCTCTTTCATTGGTTCCTGACGGTTGATAATGATTTGACTGCGGTCTTCAAACTCCAAAGTCATTACGTTGCCAGAGGTCTCGTAATCGATGTCCGCACCTGAATCATCAATCATTTCCTCGATGATTTGCATTTGAACATCTACTAACTGATGAAATTCCGTATCGTTCATCTAATCTATCCTATTGCTTTTCTTGAGTGTGGTGCGATTATAGGGGGCATTGATAGAATAATCACGATACAACCAATGAAAAAATCGATCTTAGCTCTTTTTATCTTTTCGGTGCTTGGCTTAGCTGGCTGTGGTCAAACTGGACCGCTTTACATGCCTGAAGATGCTCAGCAGAATGAGCAGTCTTCACAATAATTAGAAACAGAATATAAGGGAAAGTACTTTGGATTACTTCAACTATCAGGATGATGGCCAGCTATGGGCCGAAGATGTCGCACTAACAGAACTTGCACAACAGTACGGCACGCCACTTTATGTATACTCACGCGCAACATTTGAGCGTCACTGGCACGCGTTTGATAAATCGGTAGGTGAGCACCCACATTTGGTGTGCTATGCCGTCAAAGCAAACTCAAACCTTGGTGTATTGAATGTGTTAGCTCGCCTGGGTTCTGGTTTTGATATTGTGTCTGGTGGTGAACTGGAACGAGTCATTGCTGCCGGTGGTGAAGCAAGCAAAGTTGTATTCTCTGGCGTTGGTAAAACCGAAGCCGAGATGAAACGAGCGCTAGAGCTGGGGATCAAGTGTTTCAACGTAGAGTCTGAGCCAGAGCTTGAGCGCCTCAACAAGGTTGCTGGAGAGCTTGGTCTTAAAGCGCCGATCTCGCTGCGCATTAACCCAGATGTCGATGCAAATACTCACCCTTATATTTCAACTGGCCTACGTGATAACAAGTTTGGTATTGCGTTTGATCGTGCACCTGCGGTTTATAAATTTGCTCAAAGTCTAGAGAACTTAGAGATTCGCGGTATTGACTGCCATATTGGATCTCAGCTAACCGATATTGAACCGTTTATCGATGCAACAGATCGCCTGCTCGCACTTATTGATGATCTAAAAGCCCAAGGTATTAAGATCGATCATCTTGATGTTGGTGGTGGTTTAGGGGTGGTATACCGTGATGAGCTGCCACCAGAGCCTTCTGATTATGCGAAGGCACTGCTAGGTCGTCTTGAAAATCATCAAGACTTGGAGCTTATCTTTGAACCCGGCCGTGCGATTGCAGCTAACGCAGGTGTCTTACTGACTAAGGTTGAATTCCTTAAACATACCGAACACAAGAATTTCGCCATTATTGATGCCGCAATGAATGATTTAATGCGTCCAGCGCTTTATCAAGCATGGCAAGATATCGTGCCTGTTTGCCCTCGCAAAGGCGAACCAATGACTTACGACTTGGTGGGACCTATCTGCGAAACGGGTGATTTTCTCGGTAAAGACCGTTCGCTAGTGATTGAGGAAAATGATTTGCTAGCGGTACGTTCTGCTGGTGCTTATGGCTTTGTCATGTCTTCCAACTACAACACTCGTTCTCGTGCAGCAGAGGTCATGGTTGATGGCGATCGAGCTTACTTAGTGCGCCAAAGAGAAGAACTATCCAGTTTGTGGGCACTTGAAAACGTACTTCCGGAGTAATTGAAGTCTTATGCATTTCCATTTTTCAAAAATGCACGGTTTGGGTAACGACTTCATGGTCGTTGATTGTATTACTCAAAATATTTTCTTTTCCCCTGATTTGATCCGTCGCATGGCGGATCGTCACACAGGCGTTGGTTTTGACCAACTGCTTGTTGTGGAAGCTCCATACGATCCTGAAACCGACTTCCACTACCGAATTTTTAACGCTGATGGTAGTGAAGTTGAACAGTGTGGTAATGGTGCTCGATGCTTTGCTCGCTTTGTCCGAATGAAAGGATTAACTAACAAGTACAGCATTAGCGTCAGTACTAAAAAGGGTAAAATGGTACTGAACATAGAGGAAGATGATCAGGTTACGGTGAACATGGGAGTGCCGGAATTTGAACCAAGTAAGATTCCTTTCAAAGCGAAGCAGACTGAAAAAACGTACATCATGCGTACAGGGGAAAAAACCTTATTCTGTGGTGCAGTCAGCATGGGTAACCCTCACGTGGTGACTGTGGTTGATGATGTCGCTACGGCTGATGTCGACATATTAGGACCTCTTCTAGAGTCCCATGAGCGATTCCCTGAGCGCGTTAATGCTGGATTCATGCAAGTATTGCGACGAGATGAAATCAACCTACGAGTCTATGAGCGAGGGGCTGGTGAGACTCAAGCGTGTGGCAGTGGTGCTTGTGGTGCGGTAGCTGTTGGTATCATCCAAGGGCTATTAGACGAAAGCGTTAAAGTGAACCTGCCTGGTGGTTCGCTGCACATTAGCTGGCAAGGACCTGGGAAACCGTTATACATGACAGGCCCTGCTACCCATGTGTTTGATGGTCAGCTAAGCTGCTAAGAATAAAATAATAACAAGGATTCAACGTGTCTCAAATTGAAGCGGATGCACTGACGGCTGAAGTGGTAGCCGAGTACCTAAGTGACAATCCAGACTTTTTTACTCATCGACGTGATTTAGTGGACCGATTGGCACTGCCAAGTCAGGAACAAGGTGCTGTTTCTCTGGTTCATGTGCAAATGAACCGGCAGCGTCAGCGAATCGAAGAGTTAGAAGAAGAGATCACCTCATTGATGTCTCTGGCTAAAAGTAATGACAGAACATTTCATGAGTTTATGGAGCTGCAAGAGCAGATCCTCAAATGTGACACCCTGTTTTCGGTAGTAAAAGCCATTGAAAATATGGCCAAATCACTAGGATTAGTGGCTTATGTGCGCTTACTTGATAGCGAATCGGGCTACTACTCATTGAATAAAGAAAACTATCAGCGTTTTGCGATCAATCATTTAAATGGTAAGAGTGCTTACTTGGGGCGTATGCGCAAAGTAGATCGCGAATTATTGCTAGGTAAAAACTCTCGAGCGCCAGAAATGGGTTCGTATGTTGTGCTACCCTTGTATAAGAAAGCACTTCAAGGAGTACTGATGTTCTCAAGCGGTGATGGTGGTCATTTCCAGCCCCATATGGACACCTTGTTCCTGCGTCACTTGGCGCTGGTGTTATCTCATTTGATTGAAAGCCTGCCTTGGCAATGTGAAGAGCATGAGCGAATCAGTAACTCCTCTTCCTAGCGGACTAAGACAGCCTCTGGAACGCTTCTATGAATATTTAAGAAGCGAAAAGGGGCTGAGCTTGCATACCCAGCGCAATTACAAACAACAGCTTGAAACCATCGCAAGTCACCTTGTTCATCTTGGTCTGAAAAGTTGGCAACAAGTGGACGCTGGATGGGTGCGCCAAATTGCCAGCAAGGGAATGCGTGATGGGATGAAGGCCAGCAGTATTGCTACTCGTCTCTCTTCGTTACGTAGCTTTTTTGACTTTCTGATTTTGCGCGGCGAATTGACTGCAAATCCAGCCAAAGGGGTTTCTGCGCCACGTAAAAAACGTCCTTTGCCTAAAAATCTCGATGTTGATGAAGTAGGTCAATTGCTTGAGGTGAATGAAGATGATCCATTAGCGATTAGAGATCGCGCAATGATGGAGCTGATGTATGGTGCAGGGCTTCGTTTGGCTGAAATGGTCAATGTAAACCTTAAGGATGTGAGCCTTTCTTCCGGTGAACTGCGTGTTATCGGTAAGGGTGATAAAGAACGCAAAGTCCCTTTCTCTGGAATGGCGGCGGAATGGGTAACCAAATGGCTGAAAGTTCGCTCTAGCTTAGCGAAGAGTGATGAACCAGCTTTGTTCGTCTCAAAGCTTGGCGTTAGGATATCGCACCGGAATGTTCAAAAACGTATGGCGGAGTGGGGCCATAAACAGTCTGTCGCGAGCCACATTAGCCCCCATAAGCTGCGACATTCATTTGCCACACATATGTTGGAGTCGAGTAATAATCTACGAGCGGTTCAGGAGCTGTTAGGGCATGAAAATATTTCAACCACTCAGATCTATACCCATTTAGATTTTCAACATTTGGCTGACGTTTACGATCAGGCACACCCAAGAGCGAAAAAGAAAGGGAGTTAATTGTGCAATTTTTCCGCCAATGGCAAGCAGTCAAAGCAATGACTTTCGACCTTGATGACACGCTTTATGATAATCGTCCAATCATTCGTCAGGTTGAACGCCAGATGGTTGAATGGTTGCACCACCAACACCCTATCTCTGCGACTCAGCCGCTAAGCTGGTGGTATGATTTAAAACGAACCTTGGCAAAACAAGATAGCTGGTTACCTAACGATGTGACGCTATGGCGTTATAAACAAATTGAGCAGGGACTGATTTTGCTTGGTTATCAGCCGCAGCAAGCACAGTCGGCGGCTGAAGAGGCGATTGCGCGTGTCTTAGAGCTTCGGAGCGATTTCACAGTACCGTTAGAATCTCACAAGGTATTGGCCGAGCTGGCTAATCAGATACCCTTGGTAGCGATCACTAATGGTAATGTTGATGTGGAAAAAATTGGTTTAGCTGACTACTTCTCTTTGGTGCTGAAAGCTGGCCCAGATGGTTATGCAAAACCCCATCGAGATCTCTTCGACAAGGCGCAACAATTTTTGGCGATACCCGCTGAGGATATTTTGCACGTTGGTGACCACTTGGTCTCAGATGTCCTTGGCGCCAAGCGCAGTGGAATGAAGGCTTGCTGGTTCAACGATCAAAATATCGATTTGTATCAACATGATAAGGTGAAAGTTATCCCGGATGTTGAAGTAAACCGATTGTCTGACTTGTTGTTATTGATAGAGAAGTAACTAACAACTCTCGAAATCAACTCTTTTCATATGGATGCATATGAATTACGGTATAGCCACTAGTAAATAAATGAAACACGTCTTAGGCTATTTGAATGCGCACTTATTCCACGCTGGTGACTGATATACCCAATCAACTTGAAAATGCAGGCTTGAGTACCTGAAAATTATCATTGATTCGAGACGTCAGTGAACCTGCGATCTCTGGAAGAGTCACAGTAAAAAATTGGTCGATGGCTTCCTTGAAGTCTCGTTTATTTTTGAAGTAAACGTTATTCCTCGACTGCTCGTTCATTACCTTCCAAAGCCGCTCAATTGGGTTGAGATTTGGGCTGTAAGGGGTAGGTAATGCAGCTTGATAAGAAATATCGACCAAGACGAAAAACAGCGCCGTATTACGGCCCAGTTAGTTAAACTGTGTCAGGTTCTCAATGCCAAAACGGTCGCGGAGTTTGTCCACAATAGTGAGATTTGTAGCATTGCGGAAAGCATCGGCGTTGATTACCTGCAAGGCTTCTATTTAGCAGAGCCTAAACGTCTGTTTTAGCGTTGAAAACGTGACCACTTTTGTCGGCTTTAAACACCTGCATGTAGTGTTCAAAAAAAACTAATAGCTGTTCTGATGAGTTTGGTTCACCAACGGCATCAAGTAGCTCGCAACACACTTCTAATGTGCATAGATGGCCTTGTTGTTGATTACGTCGCAACTGATAGGTGGAGACTCGGGTTGGTCCAAGGTGTACTTGTGGCAACGCTTGCAACCAAGGGCTTTTACGCAGCATCTTTTTCGCCTCTTGCCATGTGCCATCGAGAATAATGAACAGGGGCGTGCTATTTGTTGTTGCCTGTCTTTGCTGACGTTTAATCTCTGATATATCGATGCTCTTATCGCTTGGGAAGAGCAAATACGGGTCATACTGTTGGCTAGCCACCAATGCCATTAAGTTTGTGCAAGGCTCCGTGCGCTGCCATACATGAGAGCTACTGGTTGCCAAACTTTGGAGTAACCATTTACCGGTATTAGTCTCGCGATCCAACTCGTTCTCGTGCATTAATAGTGCGATATGAATAGGGGCTTGTGTCTTTGGCAACAAGTCACACACACACTGATGTTGCAGCAGACAGTGAGGGCAACGAGTGCCCTCAGAGGTTATTACAGTATTCAAAGAGTAATGCCTTGTTGATGAGGGGTTAGTCCATCAGAGAACAGTTGGATTGGACTGATTTCATCGTAACCTGCCACTGGGGCGGTACTTGGGTTTAGCGGATACTTAACACCATTATATTTTAGAACGTGCTGGTTAGGTATCGCGCCACCACCGCTAACAAATAGAACCAGATCTTGCCAGCCGCTTTGTTTATTGACTCCAACGTTAATTGGCGTTCTGACTAAGGTGATTTTGCTATTAAAGCGCCAATCCTGTTGCTGATTGTCGAAAATCAGGAGCGTACAGCCACCAGAGCCACACCAGTCGAGTTGTGCCAATAGTTCATTATGGCCATCGCCATTGAGGTCGTAGCTAAGCCAGCGGTAGCGAGTCCCGGTAGGATCTATACCGTTAGCGCTGAAATAATCTCGCAGTGCTTTGTCAACTTTGGGATTAAATTCAGCGGTTGCAGGGATAGCGAGTGGACTAGTCGTTCCATACGTTGTCGAGGCGCTCTGCTCGGACTTGAATAAAGTCAGTCCACCGTCAGCAATAGGGTAGACCATATTGCCCACTTTTTCTTTGTCAGCCGTTATCTGGTTCCCTTCTCGGCTAAAGATACGTTCAGAAAGCAGAGGTTGTTGCTGATGGTGAGTCATGACAACTTGAACCTGATTTGGGTTTAGTTGTTGCCAGTAGCCTCGTTCTACAGAGTCTGATTCGCCGTCATTATAGCTGTAAGTGGTTGTGGCCGTATGGTCAGAAGCGATATTTAAGCTGACACTAAAGTTGCTAGCTTGTGTGGATGTGGCCTGATAAACCCCCGTCCAATTGTGGGTAGCATCTTTGTTCGATAGCATTGCACAGCCATTGTAGGTAGAGTCACCCAGTTGCAATGTCGCACTCCATCCGTAGAGAGAGTCACTCATACCATCGACACAACTGCGTTTATTGAGTTCTAGCGATCCGGCATCGAACTGATATCGTCGGCGATCGGTTTCAATTCGACTCGATTTCAGTGCGAGTTGTTGTTTCTCTTCGCCCAGTTTTTGAAATGTGAGGAACTTGTCTGAAAAGGCAACAGACCAGTATGGTTCGTTACCAAATGCAGAAGTAGGTTTAACTGGCTGATCACAGCGTTTTGGGTTTTCCGCACTAAGGATATTGATTGAATCAACAATGAAGCGCGCCGTGTAGTCGGCAACAAAACCATCCGCTTGACCAGTTGCAAGGTGACCGACCACTTCTGCGTACAGAGGTGAATATGGGCTTGGGACGAGTTTAAGAGCCTGTTGAAATCTGTCATTGGGTAGGTCGAGCCAATACTGCTGTTGACTACCGCAAGGTGTGATGGAGCGAACCTCATGACCAAGTATCACTTCACCGCGCATTACAAACGTTTGTGCTTGAATACTCGCTGGGTTATCTAAACTCGCTTTAGGCGTTGTTGGCGTTGAAGTTACTTGTTGAGAATCAAATGTCGAACATGCTGACAACGTAAGTAAAGTCATTACAGCCGCTGGGTTTCGGAGCGCCTTCATGCTATATCTTCCCTATTCAGAAATTGGCGGAGTCTATTATGGCATATTGGCTGTTCAAAACAGAACCAGACACCTTTTCTATTGACACTCTTCGAACACAAAAGGTTTCTTGCTGGGAAGGCGTAAGGAATTATCAAGCTCGGAATATGATGCGTGATCAGATTAAAATGGGCGACTTGGTTCTGATTTATCACTCATCATGCAAAAAAGTAGGTGTGGCAGGCATAGCTAAAGTCGTGAGGGAAGCTTATCCAGATCATTTCTCGTTTGATCCTGAAAGCGACTACTACGATCCAAAATCAACGCCAGATAGCCCACGCTGGGTGATGGTGGATATCGAGTTTGTTCGTAAGACAGAGCGCTTAATCCCACTTTCAGTAATGAAAGCCATGCCCGAGTTGGAAAATATGCCGTTAGTGAAAAAGGGCAATCGTTTATCAATAATGCCTGTTTCAGAGCAGGAGTGGAGTGCGATTCTCGACAAAGAGAAACTCCCCAGCCAAAGACAATTCTCGTGAAGCAAATCAGGCTGCAATAAGCAGCCTGATGGTCGTGAATTAAGTCATTAAAACAGATGGTCTTGGAGGTAATGAGCGACCGCATCATCGGCATTGCTACCAATGACTTCGTTATTAGGCAGCGCTTCTTTCACCTTGTGGTGCGCTGTTTCCATCACCAAGCCTTTTCCAGCCATTTCAAGCATTTCAGCATCGTTCATACCATCGCCAAAGGCAATGCAGTTTTCTAGTGTGAGGTTCAAGGACTTAGCAACCGCTTCTAGCGCATGACCTTTGGACACTTCAGCTGCCATAACCTCTAGGCACCAAGGTGTGGAAAACGCGATATTTAGCTGGTCGCCAAACGTTTCTCGCAGCTTTTTCTCGAAGATAACGAGATGGTCATGATCGTGCTCTGGATGAGTGAAAAATATTTTTGCTATGCCTTCGCATGGCGCAGCTTGTGCTGCGAATCGCTTGTAGCTAAAGCCGGATTCACTATGAAATTTTGCGAGCATCTCATCATCTCTATCCAGCAGCCAGTCTTCATTTTGGTACATGTGGATAAAGATATTGCGATCTTCTCTGATCACATCGATCACCGCTTGAACCAAATCAGCAGGAACATTCTTGCTGTACATGAGTTGGTCATTCTGGTCATGCACTCGGGCACCGTTAGAAGTGATCATGTAGGCTGGAATCCCGGCGATTTCTCGAATACCAGCTACGTCGACGTGGTGACGACCTGTAGCAAAGATAAAGGTGAAACCTTTTTCGTGCAGGGCTTTAAGTGTCTGTTTGGAAAACTCGCTTAGCTGGTGGTTTGGAGCAAGCAAAGTACCATCGAGATCGGAGGCGACAATGTGAAAAGGAGTATCTTGGCGTGAGTTGGTCATATCACCCTCGTTGTGCAGCGTTGATTCGCCATTGGTTAGAGCGAATAGTGTACTCCAAGAGAAAGGGGAAAAAGAGGGTAAACTTCACCCTCAATCATTTCCTATTTTAGTGTTTTTCAAAGAAGTTCAGGGTGAGATCGAGGGCTTGATTACGGTATTCGTCTTTCTCAAACAATAGCTCGTGTTTTGCGCCGTCGATGACTTCCAATACGCAATCTTGATGTGTTTTAGCCAGCTTACGCATAAATTGATCTTGTGCCTGATTGGAGACGATCAGATCGTCTCCTGCCTGCATCACGAGCAGTGGCGTCTTAATGTGACGTGTCATTAAATAGCACTGTTTACAGGCGACTAAGCCTTGCCATACCCAACGCGTGCTTGCTCCGCCTACTTTTAGTTCAGCGTGTTGCTCATAGAGGTTGCGGAACCAGTGGTAGCGAATCGAACTTTGGCTAAGTAGGTTACCCGCAAAAGGTTTGGGATAGTAAGCCACTTGGCCGGGAGCAAAAGTTGGTTTGGAGTAAACTGCCGTCAGTAGTTGGCCAAGCAGAGTTGCAATGGGTTTAAGGTGCCACGGCAGATTCACGCCATACATTGGCGCACTAAGTGATGCCGCATCAAATTGAGAATCGCGTGTTTGGAGATAACGAGTAACGATGTTTCCCCCCATAGAGTGACCAAGTAAATAGCGCTTGTCATAGTGCTCTAAGCTGAAGTGCTCGAGTAAGACGTCTAGGTCTTGAACGTAATCTTCAAACTCTCCGACATATCCCATCTGTGTATCTTCAATCAGACGTTCAGATAGCCCTTGCCCTCTGTGGTCATAGGAATAGATATCGTAACCCTGCTGAAATAGGTCGTAGAACAGTTCTTGATATTTCGTGGTGCACTCGATTCGTCCATTGACCACGACAATCGCTTTAGTGTGCTGAGGTGAACAGAACTTTATCCAGTATAATGAGGTCCGATCGAACGATTTTAGGTAACCCTGCTGCCTAGATTGCCAAAAGTTGGCAATATCGCTACTGATTGCTTGCTCAAAATCTGACTCTTGAGTATAAGAAGGAGTTATGTTGGAGCTTGAATCATTCATTGACGCTAATGACCTGAATATGATTGATTTTTGCGGCAGAGTTAGATTATGTGCGGCTAGCTACGTTTAGTCGAGAGGAAATACTATGGATATGCATGTTTGGCTTGCTTATGTGGTTACGGCAATTGTTTTTAGCCTTGCGCCAGGTTCTGGTACCGTAAATTCCATAAGTAATGGACTGAGCTACGGCACACGCCATTCTCTTTCTGCTATCGCCGGTCTGCAAATTGGTCTTGCTATTCATATTGCTCTTGTAGGTGCTGGTATTGGCGCTTTGGTTGCACAGTCTGCTTTGGCATTTAGCTTAATTAAGTGGGTAGGAGCGGCGTATCTGATTTGGCTTGGTATCCAAAAATGGCGTGATCGCTCAAGCTTAGCGGCGAATAAGGCGACTCAATATATGTCACGTACCAACCTAATGCGCAAAGCGGTGTTAATTAACCTTACTAATCCTAAGTCCATTGTCTTTCTTGTGGCCCTGTTTCCACAGTTTATTGACCCAGCAAGAGACCAATTGACTCAATTGTTGGTGCTAGGTATTACAACCGTAACTATAGATTCAGTCGTTATGTTGGGCTACACCAGCTTGGCTTCGCAGATGGGCCGTTTCATTCGTTCTGATCGTATTATGTCTAAGATAAACAAAGTGTTTGGCTCTATGTTTATGGGGTGTGGTGCGCTATTGGCAGCTGCAAAAGCATAACACTGAGCTACTGACTGATATGCAAAAGCGAATACGTGATACGTATGTAGCACGTCAACCTATCTTAAATGCTAAGCGACAAACCTTAGGGTATGAGTTGTTGTTTCGTGATGGCGAAAGCAATGCATACCCAAGTCATATCGAGTCCAACCGCGCCACCTATCGGCTGATTGTCGAAAACTTCCTATCGATTGGGACCAACCCTTGTATTGCGGCTTCTCGCTGCTTCATTAATTTCCCACACGAAAGTCTGGTGCGATTACTTCCGCTTTCGTTGCCAAAAGAGCAGATTGTGGTTGAGATTCTTGAAACCTGTATTCCCAACGATGAACTGTTCTTAGCCGTCAAAGAGATCCATGCCAATGGTTATCTGATTGCGTTAGATGACTTTGTTTACAAGCCTGAATGGGAGCGTTTTCTTCCATTGGTGCACATTGTTAAGATCGACATCATGGCAACGGGACTGGAAGAGTCTTGTGCGTTGATCAAAGAGCGATTAGCCATGGGCGTCAAACGGAAGTTCTTAGCAGAGCGAGTCGAGACAGAAGAAGAGTTTCTTGCGACTCGGTCTGCTGGTTTTTCGTTTTTTCAAGGCTACTTTTTTAGTAAGCCTGTTGTTATTCGACAGCGGTATCTTAGCCCTGCGCAGGTGATTGCGATGGACTTGTTCCGCGCTGTATGTCAGCCACAAGTGGACTTTGAGCAGATAGAAAGGATTGCCGCTCGAGATGTGGCTCTGTCATTTAAACTGTTGCGCTTCGTTAATACCATGTCGAATCGGATAGAAGTACCTATCTCATCATTTCGTCAGGCGCTGGTTTATTTGGGTCAAGACAAGCTGAAGATACTTGTGTCACTGGTGGTCGCTTCATTTGTTTCGGCTTATAAGCCAAAAGAGATTTACACCTTGTGCCTTCAGCGCGCTCAGTTCTTTCAACTAATGTCGGATGACAACCCGTTTGAGCAACTGCGCGAGCAGGCTTTCATTATTGGTTTATTTTCAATGCTTGATGCGTTGCTGGATATGCCACTCGAAGAGTTGGTTAATCAACTGCCCTTATGTAAAGCCATTAAAGTCGTTTTGCTTGAAAGAAAGGGTCCATATGGCACTTTATTGCAATTGGAAGAGTGCTACGAGAGTGCCGACTGGACAGGTATGGAGTCAGCGTGTCAGCAACTCAACCTCTCGATTCATGAAGTGATGCCAAGAATCAATCAGGCCCAACGTTGGAGCCAAGACCTTATTAAGGTCGTTTAACCCCACTGCCCAATCATGAATTTTTTATGACAAATGCCGTTCAGGTGTTGATCAATTCATCTAATTAAATAAATATATTCGCATATCCATATATGAGTATATTTTATGCTACCCCACCAATTCTTCAAATTGCTTTCTGATGAGACCCGTGTTCGTTGCTTGATGTTAATCATGCGAGAAGAGTGTCTGTGTGTTGGAGAGTTGACAGAAGCACTGAAAGAGAGCCAACCGAAAGTATCACGTCACCTTGCTCAACTGCGCTCGAACGGAATTTTGGTCGATGTTCGACAAGGTCAGTGGGTGTTTTACCGTTTGGCGAAAGACTTGCCAGGGTGGATGAACAAATTGATCGATGATTTGGTGGCTTCCAACTGCCTGAAAAAAGAATACCAGCAAGATATAGAGAGACTTCATGCAATCCAGTCTCGTCCAGTCTGCTGCCCATAGTTTTTGAAGATAAAGAGACAAAGTTATGACGATTAAAGTAGGTATCAATGGTTTCGGTCGTATTGGACGTTTAGCCCTGCGTGCTGCGTTTGATTGGCCCGAACTGGAGTTTGTTCTAATCAACGATGTTGCCGGTGACACCGCCACACTGGCTCACCTTCTAGAGTTTGATTCAGTGCAAGGACGTTGGCATCACGAGGTTGCAGTAGACGGCAATGCGATGGTGATTGATGGTCGCACTGTAGTAACGACTCAGAAGCGAGATATTGATGCCGTTGATTGGTCTGGCTGTGATGTGGTTATTGAAGCGACGGGTGTTCATCGCAAAACCGCTTTCTTAAACAAATACCTAGAGCAAGGTGTGAAACGCGTTGTTGTTTCTGCACCGGTTAAAGAGCCTGGAATTGCGAATATCGTAGTGGGAGTCAATGATGAAATCTTCGACCCTGCGATCCACCGTATTGTTACCGCCGCTTCGTGTACTACCAACTGTATCGCGCCAGTCGTTAAAGTGATCCATGAGAAGTTAGGCATTGAGCAATCTTCATTTACGACCATCCATGATTTGACGAATACTCAAACAATTCTCGATGCACCCCACAAGGATCTACGTCGTGCCCGCGCATGTGGCATGAGCTTAATCCCAACTACGACGGGCAGTGCGACGGCGATCGTTGAGATTTTCCCTGAGTTGAAAGGCAAAATTAATGGTCATGCAGTCCGTGTTCCGTTAGCCAACGCGTCACTAACGGACATCATTTTTGATGTCAAACGCGATACCACAGCGCAAGAGGTGAATGCCTTGCTAAAAGAAGCTTCTCAAGGGGAGCTGAAGGGTATTCTGGGCTTTGAAGAGCGACCTCTGGTGTCGATTGACTATAAAGGTGATCAACGCTCAACCATCGTTGATGCTCAGTCAACCATGGTTGTGGGCACCCGCATGGTGAAAATTTACGCTTGGTACGACAATGAGATGGGCTACGCGACGCGCACTGCGGAACTGGTTCGTAAAGTCGGTCTGGTGTAAGGAGAGAGACAATGACACACCCATCTTGGCAGCTTGATTTAGAAGCGGGTGCTTTGATTCTTACCCCATGTCCTGGAACAAAAGGCGTAGATCTAGCCGAGTCACTGGCTCAACTGAAAGAGCAAGGTGTGCAGGCGATTGTGACTGCACTGGATAACGCAGAACTTGCAAGCAAAGATGTCTCCGCACTCGGTGAAATAACACAGCAAATGGGGATGCAGTGGTTCCAGATAGAGATTGAGGATGACTGCGCTCCGGCCGGTGATTTTATTAACAAATGGCAGCAAGCGAGTCCTAAGTTACACCAGATTGTCGACAACGGAGGCAAAGTTGCCATGCACTGTATGGGAGGCTCTGGACGCACTGGACTATTTGCCGCCCATCTCTTGTTAGAAAAAGGATGGCAACTGGAAGAGATTGTAGAAGCGGTACAGGCACTACGCCCTGGTGCTTTTACTAAGTCTGTTCAGGTCGATTATATCAAAGCGGTAGCTGAAAAATAGCGACGAAAAGAGCTTTTGGTCTATTGGTGTCTAAAAGCTCTTATTGCTCTATTTTCGCTAGCACTCTTTTGTGTGATTCGATTGCAAGTAAACAAGGTTAGGTTGTCTATGTTCGCAAATCTGAGTAAAAACGTGCGCCAATATATGCTGGTGACGTTTAACTACTGGAACTTCACCATTACTGATGGTGCACTCAGAATGCTGGTCGTGCTCTATTTCCACAGTCTTGGCTACAGCACTCTAGAAATTGCGTCGCTATTTCTGTTTTATGAGTTTTTTGGTGTTGTCACTAACCTTATCGGCGGATGGTTGGGAGCGCGTCTTGGCTTAAATAAGACGATGAACATTGGTTTGGGCATGCAGATTTTCGCCTTAGCCATGCTTGCGGTACCGACCAGTTGGCTGACGATTCCCTGGGTGATGATGGCTCAAGCACTATCGGGTATCGCAAAAGATCTCAACAAAATGAGCGCCAAAAGTTCCATAAAAACATTGGTGCCTGATGAACAGCAAGGCTCTCTCTATAAATGGATAGCGATTCTCACCGGTTCAAAAAACGCTTTGAAAGGTGCTGGATTCTTTATTGGTGGATTGTTGCTGTCGTTAGTGGGTTTTAAATATGCAGTACTGCTTATGGCTGGTGTACTGAGCTTAGTGTTTATCGGCAGTCTAGTTGGGTTAGAAAGTGATTTGGGTAAAGCGAAAACTAAGCCAAAGTTTAAGCAGATTTTTTCCAAGTCAGAGCCTATCAATATTCTTTCAGCGGCGCGTATGTTCCTGTTTGGTGCTCGAGATGTATGGTTTGTTATCGCGTTACCGATTTATCTTGGTAGTGTGTTTGGCTGGGATCATTTATGGGTTGGCGGGTTCTTGGCTGCGTGGACCATTGCTTATGGGATTGTACAGGGGATAGCGCCAAAGATTACGGGTAAGGCAGAGGGCAAAGTTCCTGACGGGCATGCTGCTATGCTGTGGGCTGGTGGTTTGGCGGTAGTGACCGGTTGTATTGCCTACGCTGTTCAGATTGGTTGGCTACCTGAGCTGGTGATTGTCGGTGGCTTGCTGCTATTTGGTGCAATCTTTGCGGTGAACTCATCATTGCACTCTTATTTGATTGTTAGCTACGCCAAAGGGGATGGGGTTTCCTTGGATGTTGGTTTTTACTATATGGCCAACGCCATGGGGCGTCTTATTGGAACGATCCTTTCTGGTTGGGTGTTTCAGATGGCGGGTCTTTCGGCGTGTTTGTGGGTGTCATTTGCATTCCTAGCGTTAACAACGATGATTTCTTTGAAATTGCCGAAAATCGAACACGTTGCATCAGCTTAACATTATCAACTATTCATGACTGAAAGCTGACCAAGGTTGTACTTTGGTCAGCTTTTTTATTGCTATATTCAGTAAGTTAGTTTGCAAAGGGTTAGGTATGAGAGAAAGAGTCCATTTTTTTGACTTGCTACGATGCGTAGCAGCGGTAGCGGTGATCGCTATTCATGTCCTTGCCCCTTATCGATACGAACTGGGTCTCATCCCATTTAACCAATGGGCGACGGCGGTTGGAGTCAATAGCGTAACGCGCTGGGCGGTGCCCGTTTTTATTCTTATCACAGGCGCCTTGATGCTGAGTGATAAGCGGCCATTTGACTTTAAGTACTATGTGAAACGTCGATTAGGCAAAGTGCTATTGCCTTTTATTGTCTGGTCATTGTTTTATGCATTTCTAGCAGGTTGGAGCCTGAACGGATTTGACAGCCAGCAAACTCAGTCTCTACTTGAAAACGGCCTGACACACGCTACTTATTACCATCTGGGATTTTTTTACTACTTTATCCCGCTCTATTTTGTGATTCCGTTTTTTCAGTTTGTCATTAGACAATATGGCGAGAGCTCACTCTATGCCTACGTCGCTATCTGGCTGGGTACTACGTTGCTCTACCTTACAGGTATCGATGGTGTGTGGAGCAATCAAATGTGGCTCTATAGCGGCTATCTTCCTCTTGGATACTTGCTCTACCAACGTGTGCCGCTAAGCAAAGAATACGTGATGACTTTCGCTGTGCTCGGAGCCATTGCCCTATTTGTCACAGGCTTTATGGTCATAACCAATAGTGTAGTGGCCGAAGAATATACGGTAGGACGTTGGCTATCCTATAAAACACTTAACGTTGTCATCGCGGCGAGCATGGTGTTTATGTTGTGCCGTTATTTTGGCGAAGGCTTATCATCCCAAGCCAATCGAGTGATTGGGTTCATTAGCAGTCATAGCTTGGGCATCTATATTTTGCATCCAATCGTGTTATGGCCGATGAAAGAGTTCGCTTGGCATCAGGGACATCCCGCCTGGGTTATCCCGGTGTGGATAATAATTAGTGGTTGTGGCTCTCTTGCAATGAGCTGGCTACTGGCGAGATCGGCTTATACACGTTGGTTGTTGCCTTAACGCTTTAAAGCAAAGTGGAGAAACTTGGCACCTTGATAAGTGAGCGTACCTTGATCGCCCGGATTTAAGGCATGGAAATAATGGATACCAACCTGAAATTCACGTTTAGGACCAATTTTTCCTTTTTGAACATAGATCCAATATTCTTGGTCATCTTGGCCAGGCTTCGGATCATCAACTGTTATTGCCTGTTTATCGAGGATGGTCACTTCGACTGTTTGTTGTGGGGCATTTTCACCCTGAATGTGCTTACGGTAGAAATGGACAAATGCCCATCCACTTATAAGCGCAAAAAGGGCGATAGCAATAGAAAGAGTGAGAGGCATAGTTTTCGTCCCTTTTACTAAACGCAGCCATTTTAACGTGATTTCACTAGATAGTCTGGGCACGGCTCTTGCTGTAAAAACAAAACAGCAAGATGGAATGCTTTTTTCGAGTCATATCACATGCCGCCACAGGGGGGGAAGGGAAGTAATTTAGTTGATTAGCTATTGATTCATTTACATAAATTAACTTGCAACTTGTAGAAAAAATGGGACAGTAGATAGAACAAGTAACAATTACCCCCTAAACTTAGTAGCGATGGAGGGAAACTATGTCTGATATTGAAAAAGTGGTCACTCGAACACGCAAGATCGAGAAGCTTCTTCGGACGCAATATCATGCAGACGGTAAGGGACTGCATCAGCTTATTACCAGTTGTGAAGAAAGACTTCCTCACGATGTAATAGGTAAGCTGAGATATATCGCAACGATTCGCAATAAAATCGTGCATGAAGAAGATTACAAACTAGATAGTCGCAAAGAGTTTCTAGCCGCTTGTGATGAATGTGAAAAAGAGCTGACACCTAGGAGTAGCCGTTTCATCTGGAGAGCAGCTATAACCTTGATGACTTTAATCACTCTTGCGGCATTATTGTTCTATTATGCTCATTGGGACGTGTTGTCGAAACATTTGTAGAGTAATTGCTAAAAACGACCTTTATTTTTTAAGTGTTAAAGTTAGACATACAGAGTATTTTTGAATCAAAGTGATGGTTTAAAACCCAATAAAAACAAAAAGGGACGCTAATGCGTCCCTTTTTGTTTTTAATAATTTCTTAGTACATCATCGGCAGTGTCATTAGGCCTACGACTACTGCGATCATTACAAGTCCTTGTTTTTGTGAAGAAGAAATCATAGCACTGCTCCTTTAAATTGATGTTTAACAATGTGTGACTAACAATAGCAGTGTTTTGATGAATAGATCAAGTGATTTGATCGCTAGTCCTTAAAAAAGATACTTTTCTATCGTTGTTTTCGATGAATTTCGAAGGTTAATTTGTTTTTTGATAGTTTTGTAACCGCTCAAAATGCCAGCTAATTGCTTTGTTTTTGTTTTTTAAGTTGTTGATTTATAATGATTGGTGTTGTTTTTTCTCATTTGGTGAGATGACTTTTCCTATACTTTTGGTTGGTTCATCATGTCATTGTTAGAGATGGTCAAAAGTTTGTTTTAATTTTCTATCTTGTAAGCGTTCACCAGTGGGTAGTTGACTTTCTTCTACAAGCCAAGAACGTTTGGATATGGCTGACGCGCAGTGAACGCTTGCACGATCTCCGTCAGTACAATAAGCTAGATAGCCCACGCTCCTTGCAGGTTTCTACCAGCGTGTGCATTCTGCCTCTGAATTTATCACCGGCATCTGAGGTGGTGCTAAAGCTGATTTTTCGTTGAATGACGCTGCCACGTATTCCTCGTTCCGCTTCATTGTTGGTTAACGGGATGAAATCCTGTTTCAGGAACAACCATAAGCTTTGCCGGTGTTGCTCCAGTTTCTCACAGCGACCTTTACACCTCTAAACAACGATGAAATGCCCCTTCTCAAGCCCGTAATCGAACGCGTTTTGAAGTCGGCGCATCCGGCGAATGTACTGCCCCTGAGGTATCCAGTTGTAGTTCGGGCATTGGTCACTAACGACAACCCCTGAGTAATCCACACCCAGGATGAGTGACTGGAACGCGAGTAGAGGATTTTTTCATAAACAAGATCATCACTGGCCGCCAGCCAACACAAACGCAGGCTTGTCTCATCGTTTCTCGGGTGGGAGGTTTCATCAACATGAACAAGTGAGGCTTTTCGAAGTTAGTGCTGCTCGTTTTTAGCCTATCTTCATAATGGCGTAATTGCTCCCATAACTCTGATATCAACGCATTAGCTTCGTTGATATCAGATGCAATAGGAGGTGTAGATGAGAATTTGGATTTTTTTTAGTCATGCAGGCAGCATGAACGCTAGGAATGATCACTCAACAGGAAATAGTGGATCCAGTGCTCTCGGTGAACAGTTACCCAAAAGCTGCTACGCAACTCTGAAAAATGAAACAATAGCGGAATGGAAAGCCCAATCTGGTTATCACTATCGCTCAATATCGGAGACTGCAATGTCCCGATATAAAGGAGTGACAAGCGGTAAACTGAGCTTGAGGTGTTACAACGCTCAAGTTGGTGAAATTATGGCGAATGTTAAAGCTATAAAAAAAGTCTTAGGACTAGGTATGCCCGTCAGAAGCTAGCAGCTAGTCAAATATGGCATCGTTGATCTTCAAGCTGATTTGATCAACAACGCCCTGTAAATAGATTAATTCAAACCACAACAATCGCCTACCAGAGCGTGGAAAAATGATTTATCTAAAAATCACAGCGTGGACTGAATTGTACCAGTCCACTGATAATTAAATGTTAAAACACCGAAGCCATCCTAATTAAAATATATGCTCTTTCTCACAAATAATAGCGTTATCTCGGTTTGGCCCTTCCTCGGTGAGTACAAACTCTCCCGTTGAACTTACGTGATTCACAGTAATCACATCACCCCACACATTACCGGTCTCTTCACTTGTCCAAAAGCCAGCGCCTACTGGCCAGTTAATAGAATATGAAGTTTTCTCACTGAGGAAGTTTTTAAGTAACTCACCAGATTGAGCTAGTTTAAGACCTTTTAATTCACATTCACTCTTAGCTTGGGCTTGTTCAGGTACTGAATACTCGAAAACAGCAGCACCAGGAGGAACCTTATCACCATGCTCATCCGCATAAAAAATATTATCGTTCCCACTCGTTTCAATTATCGAGGTATCAGCAGTTTGTAGGGGAGGATTATACAAAGGCACAACATTGACTGGTGCGGAATCAGACATGTCAACTCCGACAAAGTTACCACTAACTTCAACCTCTGTAACACCATACTGAACCCCTTCGATCAATCCAGGTATACCAACTAGCTTTGCGATCATTGAGTCG
>NZ_QEWN01000101.1 GCF_006124995.1 Vibrio sp. Hep-1b-8 | reverse complement strand
GCTTTACAGCTTTTTTTCTACGATGTCCTTGAGAATTCGATGCTCTAAGCTCAACTCAGCAAACATGGCTTTCAAGCGACGATTCTCCTCTTCTAAGTCTTTAAGGCGTTTGACTTCAGAGGCTTCCATCCCACCGTATTTTGCTTTCCAGTTGTAGTAGGTGGCATCTGAAATGCCGTATTCACGGCACACTTCATTGACCTTACGACCCACTTCCACTTCTTTTAAGATTTTGACGATTTGTGTTTCTGAGTAACGTGATTTTTTCATCGCGGGTTCTCCTTCTATGCTCAGTCTAAGCCGAAGAACTCTAAAATGGTATGCCACTAGTTTAGGGGAGGTTTACACGCCGAAGTCTCGATTTTCGAATTTTAGCCCCTATAGAATTCTATTAGATAACAGTGCAAGGGAAGATGAGCATCTGGATAAAACCGTTGCTTCGGGTGAGTTTTTGGTAATCCACCTAAATACTGACGAGTTGTATAAATTGTATATAAAACAGTGTGACTACAATAAAATTGAAGTCCCAACGTATATGCCAAAATTGAAAGTTTGTATTCGTTTATCTAGTGGTAGGGTTTACAAAATGAATGCGCCGTTTTCATTCTATAGGGATGTTCAGCATAGGAATATTTATAAGCCAGAACAAGACATAATGTCACTAACAAACTTGAACATTCAGCGGGGCTTTCCCTCAGATGATAGTCGGATGCGATATTATTCACAGACTCTAGAGCGTTACATGTTGGCATATAAAGCAGATATGCTTTGGAAACTACCAAAGAAAAAAAGCCTAACAAGAAATTTAAGAGTGATTCACAACGTTTGGCGCTCCCACTTTAATTAGGTCTAATGTCTACGGCACAATGGTTTAGCTAGGGCGTTAGCGTTGTTTACACCTTAATTTGGCGTTAAAAATCAGGAGGAAACTTGGAAACTAATGCAAAATTATTGAGTGATCATATTGTAAGCTCAAATCAAGCAATGGAAGTGTTATTCAAAAACAAACATCATGAGTCAGCCTTAATTCTTTTATATTCTTGGGTAGACCGTTTAGCTTGGCTGTCTGTTGACGCTGAAGAGTCAAATAGCGGTGATTTTAAACAATGGTTGAATCGCTATTTGTTTGTGGAAGAGGAAGCTTTTCCTTTCAATGCTGATGATTTGTGGGGAGCAAGGTGCGCATTATTGCACACAGGAACATCTGAAGCTCGGGACGTGAAAAAAGGTAAAGCTCGTGCCGTATTTTATTACGGTGGTCAAATTGATGTCGTAGCAAAGAACACCAATGAGCAAGTCTATGTGAATGTTGGGCAGCTTCATGTCAATCTAATTGGTGCTTCAATGCGTTTTCTACAGCATTTAGAAAAAACACCTAACGAGTTACATCGTGTGAACCTAAAGATTGGCAAGATACTACGGCGTACAACTGATTTTTAACAAGCAATTTAAGAGGGATATATGGCAATTTTTAAGTACTTGGGGGTTAGTGCTGCAGAGTCTTATTTTGAGCACCAAACCATAAGATTCAATACTCCAGATGCATACAACGATCCCCATGAGATGAGAGTGAACTTTCGATCAGGAGCATTGCTTACTGAAAGAATTACTAATCTGAATTTTCATCTGCATGGCAATTCTAAAAATATTGAACAGTTTCTGATCAACGAACTGGACGATTATCCATTTAAGCTAGATACATCGGTCTACGATGAGGTGTGCAAAACCGTAGGGATGTCGTGTTTCACTACATCCAATGAAGAGATTCCTGCCAATATTTTAATGTGGGCACATTATGCAGAGTCACACCGTGGAATAGCCATTAAGCTCAAAGAGGACTCGGAAATTGTTTCCATGCTCAGCAACGTAAATTATGTGTATAAAGCTCCAGTACTTGATGCTCGATTTTTCTTAGGAGACAAGGTTTATATTAGTGATATGTATTTTAAATCGGATGAGTGGAAGTATGAGAACGAGAAACGTTTAGCTATTCCGCTATCTGAATGCACAACACTTGAAACTACTGATGCATACAATTATCCAATTCATGTCCATGAACTGGATGCGAAAAATATTGAAATGGTCTTCCTTGGCTCTGCCGCATCAAAGGAGCTAATCAAGCTTGGCTATGAATTTAATCAAAAATTTGGAATCCCAGTAATAAAGCAAAAAGCACGCGTTGATGCTTTTGGTTTCAGACCTACGGTCGCATTCGGTCAATCAGAGCAAGAGTGTATCGAGCTTAATAGGCACTATGGTCTGACATAAAATATAACAAGCATTTAAGGTATCAAGATACTTTTTCTAATCTAGTGTAAGTCGTTTAGAGTGCGGCTCTTTTTTGTCTGAAAACAGGAGTGATTACACCTGAGGCATTTTTGCTTCGCGCTACTTTTCAGGTTTGCCCAAAACCGCACTAGTTATTCAAGTTCAAGAGCAGCAAGTGGGTTCATTTCGATAGTTTCTGAAAGGTGGCCTTTTATTGGTTTAGGCTGCTCCCACATTTGTTAGTTTGGAGTTCATCACTATTTAAAAGACTACTGTTCCGTTAAAGGATTGAAGCTCTCTGCTCGTTGTCGCTCGACCTCGCAAATTACCTAGCTAGTGTTATGGTCATGAGCCATATACAGGACATTAAATGACAACTGCGAGAAAACAACAGATATGTATTGATGCCAAACCTTATTATCACAGCGTCTCTTGCTGTGTCAGGCGTCGCTAAGTACCGCGCAGCGGAAGGAAAAACCGTACTATTGTCATACCGTGGAAGCGTACCTCTAACTCAGTTGATAATTTAGTTGAATTAGAGGCTTTGTACATAAATCCTACGGACGCTCACCTGCCGCTAGGCGACGTTCGATATCTGCAACCACTTCAGGGAAGTCAGCAATGGTGTCGATTAGGTAGTGTGGCGAGCTCTTGATCAATTTTGCACGTGCCTTTTCACGAGCAGTATCTAGTGTGGCTGGGTCGGCCGCTTGGTACTCTTCAAATGTCAGCCCCGCTTCGTTACCAGAAAGCAGCAGACCAACGGTCCACATACCTGCGTTATGACCTTCATCAATGCCCGGTGCTGCGTCATCCACTTTGATACACGCGTTAACATCGGTTACGTTCAGTTCAATCACGTTCTTCAATGCCATAAATGGTGCAGGGCGGCCTCCTTGAGGCAAATCATCCGTGGCTACCACGTAATCAGGTTTGTAGCCGTAATCCGCTGCTACTGGAATCAGTACATCCATCACTTCGCGAGGGTAACCAGAACAAGAACCTATCTTGATGCCTTTGTTTTTCAGACCGTTCACGACTTCAATTGCATTGAGAATGGGCTCGGCGTGGTCAGCGACTTTCGCTTTTTGCAGAGGCATAAATGCGGCATAGATCGCGTCGATGTCTTCGCTGGTCATTGAGCGACCAAACTTCTCATTCCAACGCTTATCAACCGCAGGGATGCGACCCACAGCTTGGATGTGATCCCATTTGCCAAGTCCCATAGGCTCACGCGCTTCTTCAAGGTCGATATCGAAATCAAAGCCTTGCTTGAATGCTTCCACAAAGATGCTGGTTGGCGCAAAAGAGCCGAAGTCGACGATAGTGCCTGCCCAGTCAAAGATCACAGCTTGAATTGGTGACTTGTTCATGTTTAATCCTTTGTCTTGTTTGCTAGAGCGCTTACCTACACGTTGGAACTACGCTCTGGATAAATTGGTGTTTGTTGAAGTTAGAAGTAGTTAAAGTCTTTACACACTTTGTCGATGGCTTCTTCGAAGATTGCCAACGCTTCTGTCAGTTGCTCGCGCGTTATGATCAGCGGGGGACTGAGTTGAATCACATTGCCTTGCGATACCTTAAAGCTGACGCCATTGTTGAGGCATTGATACAGCACAGCTTCCGCTTCGTCATACGCGCGCGCTTGGCTTTCGTGGTCGGTGACCAGTTCAATGCCCCACAACATGCCGATGCCACGCACATCACCAATCACTGGGTACTTGGTTTTCATCTCTAGTAGCTTTTCGCGCATGAACTGGCTGTCGGCTTTGGTTTTATCTAACAAGCCGTATTGTTCAATGGCTTCCATGGTTGCCAGCGCCGCAGCACAACCGATAGGGCTTTTCTCATGAGTGTAGTGTCCCATCGAGATTTGCTCGGCAGTGTTATATTTATCTTTGGTTACCATGGCTGCGATAGGCACTAGGCCTCCGCCTAAACCTTTACCGATGCAGAGCATATCTGGCTCGATGTCGTAGGCTTGGTAGGTAAACCATTCACCGCTGCGACCCATGCCGTTAGGGATGTCGTCGATGATCAGCATGACATTATGTTTGTCACAGATTTTGCGGATACGTTTCCAGTAGGCTTTACTCGGCACTTGAACATCCGTGTTGCGGACCGCTTCTGCTATAAATGCGCCCACACCGCCTTCTTTCTCAATCACGTATTCAAGGTAGTCGGCATAATGCACATCGCTACCGTCGGCAACTGGAAAAGCACCTCGATAAGAGACCGCTGGTGGAATGCGTTCAACACCTGCCATTAATGGTCCCATGCCTTGGCGGAAACACGCTTCGCCGCCCACTGAGATGGCATCCAACGATGCTCCGTGGAAGGAATCCCACAGAGAGACCACCTTGTAGTTGCCCGTGATGTGGCGTGCTAGTTTAAGTGCCATACCTACCGCTGATGTACCACCCGGAGCAAACAATACGCGATTCAACTCGCCGCCACAGATTTGCGTTAGCTTTTCGGCACATTCAATTGCGGTTTCGTTGGTAAAGCGACGTGGTGAAAACGGCAGTTTGGCAATTTGCTCTTGCACACGTTTGATCACGTGTGGGTGAGCGTAGCCTAACTGGTGCACGTTATTACCATGGAAGTCCATGTATTTTTTACCCCTAGCATCTTGGATGTAGATGCCTTGCGCTGCTTCCAAGGTATCTAAACAAGGTGTCGACATGGCTTGATGAAGAAAGATCTCTGAATCACGATTCAACAATGCTTGCGTTCGTGCGTCGTCCATCGATGCATTCCAAGCTTGGCGTGCCGGTGTCGTGTTGACATCGCCTTCACTGCGAAAATGGGTCGGTTTTACATTTTCAGTCATAACGCTCTCTCAATCAGAAGGCTGCTTTAGGCAATTTGCCAGTACATTGCTTTTTCAATCGCACCGATTAATCGTTCGATATCTGCTGGGTAAACTTCGCCAATGTTGCCGATGCGGAAACAGTCTGCGTTTGACACCTTACCCGGATAAATCACAAAACCTTGCGCTTTCAAACGGGTGTAGAACTCTTTGAACTGGTAATCACTGTGCGTCGGGGAGTAGAAAGAGGTAATGATTGGCGAGTGAAGGTCATCATGCAGTAGTGGTTTGAAACCAAGAGAACGCATACCTGCAACCAGTGTTTTCTGGTTAGTCTGGTAACGGTTGTGACGGGCCTCGATGCCGCCTTCTTGTTCTAGCTCTAACAATGCTTGGTAGAAAGCGCGAACCGTGTGTGTCGGAGACGTGAAACGCCATTTGCCATGGTTTACTTCCATGCAGTGCCATTGATCGTAAAGATCGAGGCTTAATGAACGTGCTTGACCTTTGCATTTTTCTAGCTCAGTTTGTTTCGCAATTACAAAGCCAAAGCCCGGTACACCTTGGATACACTTGTTTGCAGAGCTGATCATAAAATCGATGCCTAGTTCGGCAATATCGATAGGAATGCCACCAAAACTGGACATGGCATCGAGAATCACCACTTTACCGTGCGCTTTTGCCGCAGAAGCGAACTCTTCAATTGGGTTAAGCATGCCCGTGGTTGTCTCGCAGTGAACAATCGCCACGTGTGTGATAGCAGGATCCGATGCCAATGCAGTTTCCACCTCGTTCAAGTGTGGCTGTGATGTTTCGCCTGGGGAAACTACATGGCACGGAATATTCAGGTAATTGGCGATCTGAGCGATACGTGCACCGTACGCACCGTTGTCGACAACCAACAGTTTTCCATCTTTACCAATGGCGCTACCAATCGTGGCTTCTACTGATGCTGTGCCGCTACCTTGCATTAATACGCTGGTGTAGCCGTCTTGTTGAGTCGCCAGTTTAACAAGCTTGGTGCGGATCACTTCTACAATATCTTTGTTGTATTCATCATCCCAAGTACACCAGTCTTTTAGCATGGCTTCACGTACCGTTTCAGAAGTAGATAGAGGGCCTGGAGTCAGTAGTAGATATTCGTTTTTCATCTCGATTTCCATCAGAATAGTTTTTTTGGTCTACACCAAATTTCCAATTCACTCTAACGAGGAAGAAAAGGGCAGTAAATAGGTAAATCTTCAATTTCATAAAACTTTAACATCCGAAAAATAGCGGATCTATTGAACGATTATTCAGCGCAAATTTTCGTAAAACTGCCATTTAATGGTCATGATTTCGTCACAAAGTGTCAGTAGGGTTTATATCGTACAACTGGTACAGACCAAATGAAAACTTAGCCAAATTAACTGGAGAAAATGATGAAAAACCGTTTGATGAAAGGATCGCTGGCTGCACTTGTCTCTCTGCTAGCAACGAACGCAATGGCAGCACAGGAAGTCACGGTTTACACCGCTTTCGAAACTGACATTCTTGCTAAATACAAGTCTGCGTTTGAGAAAGATAACCCAGATATCAAGATTAAGTGGGTTCGCGATTCAACTGGTATCATGACGGCGAAATTGCTGGCAGAAAAGAACAACCCTCAAGCGGAGGTGGTTTGGGGTCTTGCTGGCTCGTCAATGGCGCTGCTTAAAGATGAAGGCCTTCTTAAGCCTTACACGCCAAAAGGTTTGGAAGAGCTGCACGCGAATCTAAACGACCCTCAATCAAACCAAGCTTGGTTCGGAAACGATGCGTTCTTTAATGCAGTTTGTTTCAACGAAGCGGTAGCGAAACAACTTAACCTGCCTAAACCAACATCTTGGGAAGACCTAACGAAGCCAGTTTACAAAGGTCACATTGCAATGCCTAACCCTGCCTCTTCTGGTACTGGTTACATGCAGGTTTCTGCTTGGCTACAAAACATGGGTGAAGATCAGGCATGGAATTACATGCGTGACCTAGACAAGAACATTGCACACTACACCCACTCGGGCTCTAAGCCATGTGTTCAAGCGGGCATGGGTGAAGTGGCTATCGGCATTTCGATGGCGAGCCGTGGCGCGAAGCTGAAAACACAAGGCGCACCACTAGCGGTTATCACACCAAAAGGTATCGGCTGGGAATCAGAAGCGGTTGGTCTAGTAAAAGAGTCTGATGCAGCGAAGCGAGTTGTGGACTGGTCAATCTCTAAAGCGGCAAACGAGCTTTACGTAGAAATGTACCCAGTGGTTGGTCACAAAGATGTGAAAGCGACTGTAGCTAACTTCCCTAACGTTCAAGAGAACATGGCGAAGATGGACTTCGCGCAAATGGGTAGCAAGCGTGCGGAAATCCTAGCGGCATGGTCTGAGAAGTTTGACGCGAAATCAGAGCCAAAGTCTTAATCTCATTTGCTTCTCACTTAATGCTAAAATCCACCTCTGTTGAGGTGGATTTTTTGTTTTCGAAAGAATCTCATCGTTGAAGCCTCGTCATTCTCAAAAGTGCGGAAGGAGTGAGTTGGGAATATCTCATTACCACTTAAACAAACCTCAATTTCCTTCATCTATTTGTCATCTTATGGCTATAAATTTGTCATTGGAACGTAACACTCCAAAGTTAAGTTTGGTATATACCATTTGGAGCATGTGTTATGTCAACTAATCAACATTACCTAAATATTGAAAATGTAGTGAAGCAATTCGGGCAGTTCACCGCATTAAAGAAAATCTCGCTAGCGATTGAAAAGGGCGAGTTTGTTTGCTTTCTTGGCCCTTCTGGCTGCGGTAAAACCACTCTACTACGTGCTATTGCAGGTTTAGACTTGCCAACGTCTGGTGCGATTTTTCAAAACGGTCAAGAGACCACATTCCTCCCTCCAGAGAAGCGCGATTTCGGCATCGTATTTCAATCTTACGCGCTGTTTCCGAACCTAACTGTACAAGAGAACATTGCTGTGGGTTTAAAGAACCAAGGCATGTCGACCAAAGAAGCGCTAGAGAAGGTAGATTATTGGCTAGAAACGATTGGTCTTCCAACTTCTGGCGAGAAGTTCCCTAACCAACTTTCTGGTGGTCAACAACAACGTGTCGCTTTGGCTCGTGCATTGGCGCTGTCTCCGGGTCTACTGCTACTTGATGAACCATTATCGGCGCTGGATGCTAAAGTACGTGTGCACTTACGTGACGAGATTTGTAAGCTGCAACGCAAGCTTGGCATCACCACCATCATGGTTACGCATGATCAGGACGAAGCGTTGTCGATGGCGGATCGGATCGTGGTAATGAACCATGGCGTGATTGAGCAAGTTGGCACGCCTCAAGAAATCTACCAACAGCCAGCAACGCGCTTTGTCGCTGAGTTTGTCGGCAGCATGAACTTTATTGAAACCTCAGTCGCAACGGACTCCCAAATACGCATTGCAGAAACCTTGATGCCAGCGCCAAGTTTGACCAATCGTAAGATTCAACGTGGTGACCGCTTCGACCTTGCGGTGCGTCCTGAAAGCATCAAGTTCGTTGAAAACGACACCAACTCTCTGCCAGTGCGAGTTACGGCAACCGAGTTTCTGGGGGCGTTTTTCCGCATTGATTGCGTATTGCAAAACGACAGCTCAACCAAAACCATCGTAGTGGATGTGCCTGTGGAAACGGTTCAACAACTCAATATCAAGGTGGGCGATGTACGTTACATCCAGTTTGCTGAAGAAGGGTTGCATGGTTACGCCGTGCCCTCGGTTGATAAAGCGCTAGCAGCGTAGGTGTAAACATGGATGCGAAGACAATGACGATGACTAGCCTGACCACACAAGACAAAGCAAAATCCCTACTCGGACGTGTTAGCCGCGACAACCTTGTGTTGTTTGGTTTGCTCGCTGGTTTGTCGACCATGATGGTGCTGTTCATCTTGATGCCGCTTTGGGCAATGTTGATCAAGAGTGTGCAAAATGCCAATGGCGAATTTGTCGGATTGGCAAACTTTGCGACGTACTTTTCCTCTTCAAGCTTGTGGGTGTCGGTGGGAAATACCTTTACTTTGGGCGTGATTGTGACCTCGGTAGTGGGTGTGCTTGCGTTTGGTTATGCTTACGCGCTGACTCGTTCATGTATGCGGTTTAAAGGTTTGTTTCAAATCCTCGGCACAGCACCCATTCTCGCGCCTTCGTTGTTGCCGGCAATCAGTATGATCTTCCTTTTCGGTAATCAAGGTATTGCCAAAGAGATGCTGTTAGGAAATTCGGTTTACGGCGTGATTGGTATCTCGATGGGTTTGATCTTCTGGACCTTCCCTCATGCATTGATGATTTTGACCACTTCGCTGCGCACCTCAGATGCTCGCTTGTATGAGGCAGCTTGCGCGCTTAAAACCTCACCAATTAAGACCTTCTTTATGGTCACGTTACCTGCGGCGAAATACGGTTTGATCAGTACACTTATCGTCGTCTTTACACTGGTTATCACGGATTTTGGTGTACCGAAAGTGATTGGTGGCAGCTATAACGTTCTGGCGACCGACATCTTCAAGCAAGTCGTGGGACAGCAAAACTTTGCTATGGGTGCGGTGACCAGCATTATGCTGCTATTTCCTGCGGTAATGGCATTTGGTGCAGACCGTTGGGTACAGAAAAAGCAAAAGAGCTTATTCGACACACGTTCAGTGCCTTATCAACCAGAACCCAACAAAGCACGCGACTGGATTTGTTTGGTTTACTGCAGCATCATTTCTATCGCAGTGCTTGCAGTGCTTGGCATGGCGGTGTATGGCTCGTTAGTTACGTTCTGGCCTTGGAACAAAGCGCTGACGCTAAACAACTACAACTTTGCTGAAATGAGCACTTACGGTTGGAGCCCATTCTTCAACTCGCTAACGCTGTCAGGTTGGACGGCAGTTATTGGTACTACCATCATCTTTGTCGGTGCTTACTGCATTGAGAAAGGGCGTGCGTTTGGTCCAATTCGTCAAGTGATGCAAATGCTCAGCGTGGTACCAATGGCGGTTCCGGGTATGGTACTTGGCTTGGGTTACATCTTTTACTTTAACGATGCGAACAATCCTCTCAACGTGCTTTATGGCACCATGGCATTCTTGGTGATTAACACGGTAGTGCATTACTACACAGTAGGTCACATGACTGCACTGACAGCGTTGAAGCAGCTGCCATCGGAGATTGAAGCCACAGCAGCATCGGTGAAGCTTCCTCAATACAAGTTGTTCTTTAAAGTGACATTACCGGTGTGTTTACCTGCGATTTTGGACATTGCGACTTACTTGTTTGTTAATGCATTGACCACCACTTCTGCGGTAGTATTCCTTTACTCAACTGATACGATTCCAGCTTCGGTCTCGATTCTGAATATGGATGATGCAGGTCAAACTGGCGCAGCAGCGGCAATGGCTGTGATGATCATGATTGCTGCCGCAATTGCGAAGATTGTTCAGATGACGTTGGGTAAATTGTTAGAGAATCGCACACAAGCTTGGCGCAAAAGATAAGGACACTTCGTGCAATACTTAAAAATTAAAGATTCGATTGTTGAACAGATTGAAGCGGGCATGCTATCGCCGCGTCAAAAACTGCCAGCAGAGCGTAAGTTGGCAGAGTCGTTCGATACTACACGCGTCACTCTGCGTGAAGCGTTATCACTGCTAGAAGCGGAAGGTCGAATCTATCGCGAAGATCGCCGAGGTTGGTTTATCTCACCTGAGCCTTTGCGTTACGACCCAACCCAAACGCTAAACTTCCCGAACATGGCGAAAGCGCAAAATCGTGTGCCAAAAACGGAGTTGATCGCAGCAAAAGGAACGTTAGCAAACAAACAAGCCGCGCGCTTGCTGGACTTGCAGCCTTTCTCGGACGTATATCGAGTCGACCGTGTGCGATACCTTGAAGATAGACCTGTGGTATTTGTAACAAACTACATTCGCCCAGAGCTGTTTCCGAACCTGCTGGACTACGATTTATCAAATTCCCTGACCGACATTTATCGCGATCATTATGGCGTGACGTATCAAAAGATTCGCTACCGCATTTCAACCAGCACCTTGTTGGGTGAAATGGCTCAGGCACTGCGCGCAACAGCAGGCACGCCAGCGATGGTGGTAGAGCGTATCAACTACAACCAACACGGCGAGTTGATTGATTGCGATATCGAGTATTGGCGACACGATGCCATCAGTATTGAATCTCTGGCAGAACTCAATCGTTAAGTGGATTTTCTCATTACCTAAGGCTCCATCTCGGAGCCTTTATTTTATTCAAATAGGAACATTGAAATGGATTTGTTGGCGATTAGTCTCGTCGTTTTTTCTGCTGTTCTCCATGCAGGCTGGAACATCCTTGGTAAAAGCAACTCAGGGTCTGGGCTCGCGTTTACCATGGCGGCTAGCTTTTCTGCCTGTGCCATTCTTACCCCTTATTTGATTTGGTATTTGGCAACCATTGGCTGGACATCATTGCCGAGTGAATTTTGGGGATTGCTGTTCATTAGCGGCATTTCACAAATGGTCTATCTGGTCGGTTTGATTGTCGCTTATAAGCACGCTGATGTGGGTGTGGTTTATCCGATTGCTCGGGCACTGCCTGTGATGATGGTCGGCGCAATCAGTGTGGCTTTAGGGCATCAATTATCCAGTCAGCAGTGGCTTGGATTCTTGCTGATAACCCTTGGTTGTATGCTGGTTCCACTGACGAATTTTCGCCAAATGACATCGGGATCTTACTTTAACGTCGGTGTGTTCTGGGCATTGATTGCCGCAATAGGCACAACGGGTTACTCGGTGGTCGACAAAGAAGCACTCAGTTTACTCACTGAACAAGCATCAGAGATCTTGAGTGATCACTACAGTGCGATATTTTACTTAGGCGTGCAGTTTTGGGCGATAGGTATTCCTGCCCTTGTGTGGTGCTTAGTCACGGGTAAGTCAGGTGAGATTAAGACAGCGTGGCAGATCCGCAAAACAGCCAGTATGGCAGGAGTAATGATGGCATCAACCTACGGCTTGGTGCTATTCGCGATGACCATGACAGACAACGTCAGCTTAGTTGTGGCACTAAGGCAAATCAGTATTGTATTTGGATTGTTTATGGGGATCTATTTCTTGGGAGAGAAGTGGTGTCTAACTCGTTCTGTAGGAATCACCCTGATGATCACAGGTTTGATTCATGCTCTGAAATGACTAAATAGAGAAAGTGTCCGGCTGGATTTGACCAGGACAACAAACAACAAAAACCCAAGCAATGGCTTGGGTTTTTCTATTTCTTACTGGCAGTAAATTAGCTTTCCGCTTCAACCATTTGAGGTTGCTCATCTGCTCGTGCTGCTACAAGCATTTTGCGGATGATCATTGAAGAGAGCAGCGCAATTGCGACCATTACGACTGCAAGAATTGTCAGTAGCTGGAAGTACTCACCGTAAACCGTTTGCACGATCGCTTGGGTGATTTGCTGGCCTTTCTCTAATGCAATAGATGTGGAGAATACCGCACCAACGATCCCACTTAGGGCCATAGCGACGGAAAATAGCGAGACTGAGAAGCCTTCGATGTGCTTAGGTGCAACCGACAGAATAAACGCCACCACCAAGCTACCAACGATCACTTCAGCGAACGCTTGGAAGAAGTGGATGGCAAGGAACACTTCAGGACGAATAATGACATCTTCGCCGACATTCATGACCGCCATCGTCAGGATACCAAACGCGATCGCAGTAAAGATGAAAGCAAAACCGATCTTAGTGGCTGTTGAGAAATTGATGCCTTTCTTTTCCAAAGAAGAGAAAGTCAGTGAAATCACTGGACCTGCAACAATACACCATAGTGGGTTCATCGCCATTGAGGCTTCTGGTGCGATTGGGATCAAGTTGAACAGATCACCACGCATTGTGTTGATGGTGACCATTGTCATAGATGTCATCATCTGACCGTAGTAAACAAAGAAACAGGTCGTTAGCACTGTCATGATTAGGATAGTACCCATTTTCAGTGCGTCAGATTTACCTGATTTAAACATCAGTGAGATGAAGTAAAGAATCGCGGCAGCGCCAATCGCATAAACGATATTTTGACCAATATCCATGTTAGAGAACATGAAGAATACTAAGCCTACCATCGCCGCAGATAAGGTAAGGAAAGCGATCCAGTTTTTTGCGCTAACTGGTTTCTGGTCGATGTCTGCACCTACGCTAACCAGTTGTTTGTTGAATAGGACCAGTACCGCAAACGCGAAAGCCGCCATAACAGCTGAGAGTGAGAAGCTGCCGTGGAAACCAATAACAAGTACAAACATCGGGAATAGGTACTGACCTAATAGTGCTCCGACGTTGTTTACCGAATAGTTGACAGGGTAGCCGTTTTCAAAATCTTCTTCTGAAGCAAAAGTGCGTTTGTAAAGGCTAGGGTAAGAAGGAGACATCAAACCGCGCGCATAGCTTGCCAGAGCTATACCCACCAAGCTCATCGGGATATTGGTTGCTGAAGCACCTAATACAAGTAGCGTGTAACCTGTAGCAAAAGTGCCGTATGCGATAGTTAGAGAGCGGTAGGCACCAAGGAACTTATCCGCTATAAAACCGCCCGCGATCGCAAACAGCGGTCCGATAGAAGAAAATGCGCCCACGACCATCATAGTATCCGCTTCGCTATAGCCTAAATCTTCTAAAAAGAAGCGGGTTAGAATCACCATTACACCATAGAATGATAATCCAAACATGGCTTGGCAGAACATCATTGATTTATTGAGTTTATTCCACATAATAGTCTCTTTTAGATCCTGCAACACAGAACTAACAACTTAATATTAATAAATCTGTGGTATGTTATAAATTGAAACAATTATCGCAGAAATAATGCTTGATGCACTAAGTTTTATCAGATTCGCATAAATTAATGTAATGTTATTGATCTAAATCGTTTGCCTTGGATATTTGTTGAGCAGCGCTAGTTACTGATTCAAGTACTTGATGGCAATGATATGAGCCTACTCACTTTTGGTGAGCCAGAAGAGGGCAAAAAGAAAATCTGGTTGATTGCACGCCAACATCCAGGTGAAACCATGGCTGAATGGTTTATGGAGGGGTTCATACAGCGACTACTGGATGACGATGACACAACGGCGCGTGCCTTGCTCGAGAAAGCCGTCCTATACGTTGTGCCTAACATGAATCCAGATGGAGGTATTCGAGGCCACCTACGTTGCAATGCAATTGGGGTCAACCTAAACCGTGAATGGCAAACGCCTTCAATGGAACGTAGCCCTGAAGTCTACCTAGTGCGAGAGCGTATGCTTGCAACGGGGGTTGATATGTTCTTGGACATTCATGGTGATGAAGCGATACCGTATAACTTTGTAGCGGGCTCTGAGGGAATACCATCGTATGATGAGCGCCATGCTAAGTTAGAGCAAGCGTTCAAAGATGTCCTAAAAACGGTTACGCCAGAGTTTCAGGATGAGTTTGGTTACGATAAAGACGAAGCAGGCAAGGCAAACCTGACGGTTGGTTCTAACTGGGTGGGTGAACAGTTCAGATGTTTGTCATACACAGTAGAGATGCCGTTTAAAGACAATAACGACTATCCCGATCCACTTTACGGCTGGTCTCCGGAACGTAGTGTTAAATTCGGACACGATATGCTGAGCGCAGTGTTCGCTGTCAGCGATAAGATCTAATCGCGCTAAAATGAGCAAAACACTCAACCCCTGAGACGAATCTCAGGGTTTTTTTATTAGGAGTGTTATTCACATGGCGGAGCCATATGGATCACGGCCAATCCGCCCAATGATGTTTCGCGGTATTTTTTATTCATGTCTTTACCTGTCTGGTACATAGTCGCAATCACCTTGTCTAGAGAGATAAGACACTTACTGGTGCGTTTTAGCGCCATACGTGAGGCGTTAATTGCTTTCATTGCCCCCATCGCATTTCGCTCGATACAAGGCACTTGAACCAGTCCGCCAATAGGATCACAGGTCATGCCCAGCGAGTGTTCCATCGCAATTTCTGCTGCGATACAGATTTGTTCATTGCTGCCTCCGCGCAACGCTGTGAGGCCCGCAGCAGCCATAGATGACGACACACCGACTTCGCCCTGACAGCCTACTTCTGCCCCAGAAATGGACGCATTGGTTTTGTAAAGAATACCAATCGCCCCAGCAACGGCCAGAAAGTCTTTGAGTTGTTTGGTATCTAATTCTTTAATAAAACGGTGGTAATACATGAGAACCGCAGGAATAACGCCCGCTGCACCGTTAGTTGGAGACGTTACGACCTGGCCGCCAGCGGCATTCTCCTCACTGACGGCAAAAGCAAACAGGTTGATCCAGTCCATAATTTCCATCGGATCATTTTCTATTGCCGCATTTGCTTCAAGCTTCTTCAGAAGGTTAGGTGCGCGTCGGGTTACGTTGAGGCCACCCTCTAGAATGCCTTCAGTCTCAAAACCTCGTTGCATACAAAGTGTCATCACTTTCCAAATCTGGTCTGCTTTACGAACGATTTCCTCTTCACTGAAAAACTGGAGTTCATTTTGCAAGATCATGCCGCCAAGGCTTAAACCATTTGTTTCTGCCATTTCTAGCATTTGATCTGCGCTGGTAAACGGGAAAGGAACGTCAACTTCGTTATGACCACCGCCTTTTTTGAGCTCTTTTTCTGTTGCGATAAAGCCACCACCCACAGAATAATAAGTCTCGAACGCGATTTGGGTGCCTAATGAATCATAGCCGGTGATAGTCATTCCATTTTCATGCAGAGGTAGGTTATCTTTGTGAAAAAGAATATCGCTATCGTAGCTGAAGTTGATCGTATGCGCTCCGGCAAGGCAAAGTTTTCCCTCTTCGATTGTTGAGCTTAATGCTTGTTTCGCGCTGGAGATTTTGATGGTGTCCGGTCTGTTGCCAAGTAAGCCAAGGATGACCGCGCGATCAGTGTGGTGACCTTTACCCGTTAAGGAGAGTGAACCATAAAGATCCACTTGAATGCGACTGACACTGGCTATCGAGGAGGCGAGAAGGCGGGTAAAATGATAACCCGCGAGCATCGGACCGTTAGTATGGGAACTGGAAGGTCCGACCCCAACTTTAAAAATATCAAATATTGACAGCATAAACTTAACTTCCTGTTTGAATGGCCGCTACTTCGGACTCTTTTAATAACAAGTATGGCATGTGCCGAGCAAGTGCACGTTTGCCAGTGTGATCATCAACATAATAATCCAAGCTAACTTAGCGATAAGGTCAATACTTGTACAGTTTCTCGTATCGTTAGTAGGAATAATTGAGACATGAGTAAATAATGGACATTATCAATGTTGTGCTAGTTCTCGGAAAACGACTGGTCGATAACACGATTACGGCTGAAGGTCGCTCAAGAGTGGAAGCCTTGATAGCGCTTCTAGCGGCAAAGGACTTGCGTCAAACGGTGGTGCTATTTTGTGGTGGAGTCACTGAAGGACAGACTGTGACTGAGGCGCAAGCTATGTATGATTACTTCAAACGCTGCGTTGCTGGTGCCAATCTCAATCCACCATATTTGCTGCTTGAAGACCAATCCACCAACACTATTGAGAATATTAGTAATGCTGCCAACAAATTGATTGAGAGTGGTCTCTGTGCGAAGGGAGAGGGGATCAATGTCCAACTCGTCTCGAACGATTACCACCTCAAACGGATATTTGAAATACAGGCGTTGATGGATGAGCAGGGCTTATTGCGTGTATTGGAAAAGCGATGTGCTGAGACGGGACTACCCATCAAGATTGATAGGGCGGTTGGTGCTCACTATTCAGTGCCTTATCCGCACGACAATGAGTTTAGTCGAGTGTTTTTGCTACTCGATGAACTGACTACATATCGAGTTTATCTGCAAGGATACGTGTCAAATGTCTTTAAACGGCCATTGGTTGATGTGAGAGAGCAACCGTATCAAATTGCTCGCAATGCACTTATTGAGCTCGAAAAATGTATAGGGGATGAAGAGACGCTTGCTGATCTTGATGCGATAAAAAGGGCAGTCGAAATGACCACCCCGCAATTGAATCGCGAAGAAACGTTACAACAGCTCAAGCGGCTTGATGTGACGCTGACGAAGCTTAATCGCCAGTACGATCCTGAGCGTCAGATTTTGTGAGAAGGTAATAAGTCTTAACTGCACTCAGTGAAATCAGGCTGTAGCAAAGCAGCTCGATCGCTTCTTCTGATAGGTTTTTTACCTCTCGCAGATAGTGCTCTTCCATCACGGAGTGCCAGAACGAGCCCATCCCGTACAAACGAGAAAATACCAGCAGCAACACCACAGCGGTAATCAACATCGGCATATATCGACTGTTTAAGATCTTGGCAAGCTGTTGAATTGAATCACTTCCCCCACGGTAAGCATAAAAGCACGCAGAAAATGTGACCAAAAGGGCTGGGATAACCCACGCACCATGAAATATAAAATCAAACCACACATCGGATTCACGTATAAACAGCACAGTAAAGAAGCCGCTGAACAGTATCGATGCGTGACGAATAGAGCGATTGCGTTGGGCTAATAGAAAGAACGCCAAGCTTGTGACCGCAAGCATGAGTGATTGAGCCAACTCTGTCATAGAGCTTTCACTTAAACCATGATGAAGTAGAGTAAAATCGACGCGCAAGCAGAGATTCACAAAGATACTGAGTGCGGCTAAAACCAAGACATTAAGGGCAACTCGTTGGAAGGTCGCTTTTGAGCTAACAGTGACTACGGCGCGGTGATCGGTTGAGGTTTGGCATTTCATGGCATCTATCGCCTTTGTGTAGAAATTTTTTAGTGATTTTCGTCACATTTTATTTTTCGCCTCGGTTCCTTTGTCAGAGAAATGTCATAACTGAACAGTGTACACTTAAGATCAAAAAGAGAGAGACAGTGCTCTCTCTTTCATCTAGCCAAACGAATCGGTTTCTCGTGCCAAACCGATTCAGCTCAAGCAATTAGCTATTGTTGCTCTGTTGCTTATGATTGTTTCGGTAGTACTCCCACTGTTCAACGCGTTGATCGTCTTGGAATACGCAGTAGGTGACTCGTTTAGCATCTTCAGTCACCGTTTCAAGCGCTCCACCTTGCTGGACACAATAAACCGCAGCTGGGTTAGCAAGAGATGTGTGCTCTTTCACTTCGTATTCGTCTGGCTCGCTCGCGCAGCCTGCGAGTAATACAGCACTGGACACTGCCAGAGCTAAATAGGTATTTCTCATAGAGTTTCCTCAATTGAATCAATTGGTAGCATATCGAGTATAGAGGATTGAACTAAAATTTCTGTCTTGAGTTTGTTAAAAAGTAGTCGATGTCTAAAATTAAAAGTAACAATTCAACACACTTATAAATAAGCACAAAGATTATTGCTAAGTATGTTGTGTCCCTAAAATAATTCGAAGCATAGGAAGTGTCAGATGTCGGATAGAAAACATCGACTTGTAACTCGTAGTGATTTTGATGGATTGGTTTGTGCCGTACTACTTAGGCAGCTAGAACTGATTGATGATATTAAATTTGTTCACCCTAAAGATATGCAAGACGGCGTTGTGGAAATTACGGGGAACGATATCGTGACCAATCTGCCATACGTTGAACAAGCCCACCTTGTCTTTGACCATCACTTGTCAGAAGTGATACGCAATCAGGGTGAAAGAAAGAACCACATTATCGACCCAAACGCTCCCTCAGCCGCGCGTGTTGTTTGGGAGCATTATGGTGGTGAGCAAACTTTCCCCAGCCGCTGGCTTGATATGATGGCTGCTGTGGACAAAGGGGACTCCGCTCAGTTTAGTCGCGATGAAGTGCTCGACTCTACAGGCTGGAACCTACTCAACTTCTTGATGGACGCCCGCACAGGGCTAGGGCGTTTTCGAGATTTTCGAATTTCGAACTACAGCTTAATGATGGATCTGATTGAGTATTGTAAAAACCATACCATTGATGAAATATTACGATTGCCTGATGTGAGAGAGAGAATAGACCTCTATCGTGAACATGAAAACTTGTTTAAACAGCAGATCCAGCGTTGTGCAAAGGTTTACAACAATCTAGTGGTACTGGATTTGACCGAAGAAGAGGTTATCTATGCTGGTAATCGCTTCATTATTTACGCGCTCTACCCACAATGTAATATCTCAATCCACAAAATGTGGGGCTTCCAAAAGCAGAACACGGTATTTGCAACCGGAAAATCGATATTTGATCGCAGCTCTAAGACCAATGTGGGGGAACTGATGCTCAAATATGGTGGTGGTGGACACAAAGCTGCTGGCACCTGTCAGATTGACAACCAACGAGCAGATGAAGTTGAGCAAGAACTGATCAAAGCCATCACCTCAGACGGTTAAGCACAAAAAAGCCCCAGCGCGATTGGCTGGGGCTGCAATGTTTGCTTGTATGCTAAGCCCTAAATCGGCATAACACGGTTACGACCTAGCTGTTTGGCCTCATAAAGCAGTTTGTCGGCTCTCTCAATCAGTGAATCTGGCGACTCTCCTGGCTCTAGCTCGGCAACACCTAATGAAATAGTGATATTGCCGACCGACTTAGCGGTACGTCTGTCTTTAACGGTAAGCTTTTCAATGGTTCGTCTCAGGCTTTCAGCAAATTGTCTAGCGATGCGAAGAGACTTATTTGGAATAATCAGCGCAAACTCTTCACCACCGAAGCGGTACGCATGAATCCCTTCTCGGCAGCTTAATTGCATCCTACGAGCAATTCCTTTAATAACCGTATCTCCGAACAGGTGTCCGTACGAGTCGTTGAAGCTCTTGAAGTGATCGATGTCAGCAAGGATTAAACACATTTTCTGCTCTGCTCGACACAGTGTTTTAATGTCACTATCGAATGCGCGACGGTTGTAAAGGCTGGTTAGTGCATCAAAAAGTGCGTCTTGCTGTACTTCGGCTAATTGACTTTTAAGCTGATTGATCTCTTTTGCCGCGTTTGCAAGCTGGCTGTTGAGGAATCGAGTCGAATTACGAATCTCTCTTGATTCTGCCACCAGTTGTCTTATCACGGACATCACTTCTTCGAGAGAAACCGATTCGTCTTCCACTCTTTCAAGGCTGTCGAAGCTCTTATCAATCAGTTGTGAAAATTCAGAGGTGTCAGAGAGGGTGTCAGTCATTGAACTGGCTACTTCGTTCACCAGAATCTCAATATTAGCCCGAAGATTCCTCATGTCGGTTTCAGAACGAGTGGCAACATAGTTGTTATAGAGTTGTTCGCCTGCCGCGGGTGGGCAGATGCCATAGTTTTCTAAAACGCTGTCTAGTTCTCTATTTAGCTGAGGGATCGCGTTGTCTACATAGGTGTACCAAAGTGCATAGTTTGCTGGGGTAGCAGCTACGTGATTTTTCATCATTAGCGGGACGGCTTTTTTTAAATTTGCCGTCGATTTTTTAAAGTCGTCGTCTGTCATGTTTTATGAGCATTCTTACTCTAGGCACCTGTTCGTTAAGATTAGCGGATAAAACGCATAGATGCTTGATTTACTAATACTTTGTTCTGACTTATTGATTGATTAAATGAACTTTAGCGCATCTAAATACTAGAAGCTGTATAGAGATTGAGCAAATGAAGCGTGACGAATTTAACATCCTGACTGTTGGCGCTTATTCGCCGACAATAACTTCGCTTCTTACGTTGCCTTCTTCCAGTCTGCTAGCACCACGTAACATAGCCTGAATCAAATCGCCAGCGTTGAATTTTTCTAGTGCTTCATGTGCTCCCACTTGCTGAGCACGTTCTACACAAATCTCGCTAGAGAGTGAGGTATGTAAAATGACATAACTGTTACTCAACTCTCGTTCATTTTGGGTCTCGAATGCCAGTTCATAACCATCAAGCCCAGGCATTTCAATATCACTCACTAACATATCGATAGCCTCGCCTTTGGCTGCGCATGCACGCATTAACGCCAAGGCATCCAGCCCGTTGTTACAGATTTGATAGGGGATATTGATACTATCAAGGGCATCAGACAGTTGCTTACGAGCGATAGATGAGTCATCAACCAACAGAATCCTGAGGGCTTTTAAGCGCTCACGCTCAATATCAGTGAGCATAGGAATATTGGTGGACTCATACTGAGGATAGATTTTTGACAACAGCAGCTCGACATCGAGCATTTGTACAATCTGATCCTTGTATCGGGTAATACCCGTAACGAACACATTATTGCCAGCCGTTTTTGGTGCTGATTCTATCGACTTCCAGTCACATTCAATAATCTTTTCGATGGAGCGAACCATAAAGGCAACTATTGTTCGTAGACAGTCAGTCACAATCAAATAGCATGAATCATACTCTTCTGGCTGAATGGGACGAAAACCGATCGCAGCGGGCATATTTATCACCGGAATGGTTTTATTACGAATAGTGACCGTTCCAATGACATGATGGTGTGAATAAGGGATCTGCGTTGTTGGTTGGTATGGGACGATTTCGCGTACTTTAAGTGTACCAATAGCAAATAGCTGTTTGTTACTGGTGAGAGTAAACATCAGCATACCTTGCGATTGATTTGCTTTACTAATTGTCTTGGCCATTCCATCTTCATCCGAGTGCTTGTTACCTTACATGGTAATGTAAAACCATTTAGGGTCAATGAACCTATATCAATTTTGTTATCATTTGGCTGCGAGTCCGATATTTTCAATATTATTAACTCATCGCTTAGATGAAGATCTCATTTTGATCGGGTACAATCGGCCCCATATTAGTTACCAATCACGAGGCATTAACATGGCCAATACAGCAGCTGCTCTGCATATTCTTGTTAAACATAAAGAACAGGCAGAAGACATCATTAAACAGCTTAAAAAGGGCGCCAAATTTCAGACATTAGCAAAGAAGTATTCGACCTGCCCGTCGGGTAAGCGTGGTGGTGACCTTGGTGAGTTCAGACGTGGGCAAATGGTGCCTCAGTTTGACAAAGTCTGTTTCTCTGGCGAAACGCTTGTTCCGCACCTAGTGAAAACTAAGTTTGGTTGGCACGTTGTGAAAGTGCTTTACAGAACATAAGGTTTGAATGCTGTACAGAGCTTGTCAGAGTCTCAAACCTAATCTGTACCGCCTCTTATATAGCCAATCCAAAACAGCAATAGATGGCAGATGCAAACTGACCTGCCATCTTAGTTTATTTTTGCTCACTTAATCAAAGACTCTGTACAGTAATGGCGGCAATCAATGATTAAAAGCGGTGGTTTATTAGTCAGTCATATCCATATAAACTACTTTATATGCGGTTGACGATTTGAATACACGAACTTTAAACCCTACCTCATTTAAAAAATCATAGTTATGCCCTGCGATTGCAGGCCAAACTGCAATTGCAGATAGTCGAGTGGTACCCGTATTGATCAATCGGTGGGCAATGAAGCCTGGAATATGATGCACGCTGCCTGGGAAGACTTTCTCAATGGACACCTCTCCTTGCTCTGTTTGCATGAGTAATAACCCTTCACCCTGCGAGCCCAAATAGAACTCTGCTTGCTCTTTGCGTTGGTGAATGTGCCCTCTGGTCATGTGGAACTCGTCGCCTACACAACCGGGTTCGATATGCGAAACACCAAAGTTTAGCTCTCCTTCTGCTTGCTGCGCAGGTAGCATTTCTACTTGGTAGATGATTTGGTCCTGTGCACTTGCGGCACGTAGGGTTTCGTCGGCAAATACGCCTTCAAGTTCGCCAAGCGTGGTTTCTTTGCAGACAACGTTTTTTGCATCAATATGACCTGTTAAGTAATTGATGGTTGGAGGAATAGATAAATGCATGTTAGTCCTTATCCGCTATTCTGAGTAGTTCAGAAAATGCGAGAAATAGATGGTAAAAACTGCTCGCAGGAGAGTGGCTATTTAACGGCTCTCCTGTGCTATTTACTTGATCGACCCATAAACCGGGTAATGCTGGATCTAAATAATGGACAAAGATGTTTTCCACCGCTCGAGTGATGGCGATTCGGCGGCTGTCGCTTGGGGCTCGCTCCCAAAGTGCAATACACGCTTTTAAGTATTCGGTTTGACACCAAAGGCGCGATGTTGGACGCAAGGACTTTCCATTGGCGTATATCTCGTCCCTAACCAGACCATTGTCGTTATGCCCATATTGCTGTGCAAAGCGGTACAACACATCAATTTCATTGTCGACACAAGCGCCAGTGAGTTTGTGGTAATGGTTGAGTAACCAGATCCACTCGTAATGATGGCCTGGATCGATGTGGGAGCCTGTTTCAAAGTCAAGTGAGAAATCGGCCTGAAAGAACTCAGCTAAATGGTCACTTTGTATGAAATGAGCTTGGAACAAATAATAGATTTGTGTTGCTCGCTCCAGCCAAATAGGGTTGTCGGTATGTTCGTAGCTGACCATTAACGCTTCGAACAAATGCATGTGAGGATTTTGCCCTTTATTGACAGTGTTGCCTTCAGTCAGAAAAAAGCCACCTTGTTCAGTATCCCTAAGATATGTTGAGATGTGTTGGTAAATGCTTTCCATTGCGGCTAGAGCAATATCATTAGCCGCTAGTCTGTAATACCAGGCAAACCCAAGAAGTGCGAAAGCTTGCTCGTATAAGTTAATCGCCTCACTATTACGGTCATTGTTTTTGCACAGCGCAAAACGATAACCGGATGATGGTGAGCCAAAGTATGTAAATCCTTGTTCAATAGCCGCCAAAACTTGATTACGACCGTCAATTAGGTTGAGTTTTGTAGCATGGGCGAAGACGTAAACTTGACGTGGCTGCACGCGAAATCTGTGTAAATCGTCATTAAACTGTTGTCCGTCGGAGAGTAAGCCTTCGGCAAAAATCCCGCTTTGATTGGATTGTGCTTTTTGCCATCGAGGTAGGGCATGTTGAGAAAGCCAGTGTTGGCAACGAGCGATTTGAGATGTTAGGGAGTCCATGGTTTACTCCAAAGAATAGGGCACTCAATGAGTGCCCTAGGTATTGAGAATTAGAAGAGACCGATAGCGACACCGATGAAAGAGAGAACCACAAGCGAAAGCATTGCTTTTACTGGGCTAAGACCTTTTTTCGCCATCGCAAACCAAGTGCCTAACACGACAATTAATGGCAGCAGTTTAGGAAAAATTCCGTCGAGCATCATTTGTACGTTGATGTCGACGCCGTCTTTGGTTGCAAACTCAAGTCCAGTGCCTAGGTTGACATAACTAGCCGCAACACCGCCCATGACAAAGACACCTAATAACGACAGTGCTTCACGAATCTTAGTTGAACGGTGGCTGACAAGCATCTCAACGGAGCCTGCGCCCATCTTGTAGCCTTTCATAAACAGATGGTAAGAGCCGATAATAGCGATAGCGTTAAATGCCACGATATAGAAGATCGGGCCTAACATGCTACCGCCAGCGGCTAGTGCCATACCAATACTGAGTAAGATAGGTACTAACATACCCGGAATCATGGAATCGCCAATGCCAGCAACTGGTCCCATCAAACCGACTTTGAGTGTATTGATGGTCTCGCCGTCAATCGGCTCGCCGTTGGCTTTCTTCTCTTCCATACCCACAGCCATACCATTGATGATAGCGCCCAACTGCGGTTCGGTGTTGTAGAAGGAGGCATGGCGTTTCATCGCTTCTTTTCGGTCTTCTTGATTCGGGTAGAGCTTTTTCAAGGCAGGCATCATACCAAGACAGAAGCCAAACGACTCCAAGCGTTCAAAACTCATCGATGATAGGTTATACATCATCCATGCACGCCAGCATTTCTTTAGGTCTTTTTTGTCGAGTGCGACCTTTGGTTCGATCTCACTACCATATTTGTTGTGTTGTACAGTCATTAGAATTCATCCTCGTCATCATCAGCCTGTTGAACTGGCACAGCGTTAGCTGTTTGTGGTTCTGGTTTGTAGTTGTAATGAAGTAGAGCGAATAGTGCGCCAATCATTACCAAACCCACCATGTTGAGGTTTAGGAATACGATGCCAACGAAACCGACTAAGAAATAAATCAGCATCGTAGACTCCTTGATAATCTGCTTTAACAGAATTGCGATACCCACAGCAGGTAAGATGCCACCTAGAACCGTCATAGTGTTAATCACCAAATCCGGGAGGCTAGCCATAAACCCTTCGATGTATTGGTTACCGAAGTAAACCGCAATAAAGGTCGGAATAAAGCGCATCAAGAAGTTGGTGACCTGCGGGTAAATGGCGGAGTTCATGTACACGCCTTTCTCATCACCAGCTTCTATGGCTAAATCCGCCTTATGGTTCCAATAGGAGTTAATGACCATCATAAAGTTGAAGATGATGGTGCCTGCGATACCGATGGTTGCGGCAATAGCAACGGCTACTTCCACGCCCTGTCCAGACATGATACCCAGCGCGACAGCAGGATAGGCGACAAAGTTAAGGTCGGCTGGCATGGAGCCGCCAGGTGTAACCATCGCGATGTAAACGGCTTGTACCGCTACACCAACCATGATGCCAGTTTGAATATCACCTAAGATGATACCCACCAACATACCGGACACGAGTGGTCGAGTGATAGTGTACCAACCACCGGTTAGTCCAAGTAACCAGGGGGTGGAGAGGGCACCGAGATAGCAGAGTATCCCGATAAATACTGCTTCTATAAACATAATGTCATCCTTAAGCTCACGTATTAGTCTCTCCACTTTTGAAGCTAAAAGCTGCGCCAAAAGTGGAGGTTGTTTTGTTGTTATTTCAGTTTTTGCAGTGCATCTTGCCAGGTGTAGGAACTGGCATCAGGAACCAATCTGAAGTCGATGTGGTGACCGTCTTCTGAGAGGTAGTTAAACGCAGAGATTTCTTCTTGGTTAACGCATTGGTTGCTGCCAATTGTCGTTGTGCCTTCTCTAGCGCTCATTGGGCCTACGTTGATTTTGTTATTGAGATTTTCAAGGCTAATACCGGCTTCGCGAATACGGCGCAGTGTGACTGGAGATTTCGCGATGACGAAATACTTCTTGTCGCTGGCGATCACCTTCGGTAGCTTGCTGACGGCGGTAGCCGTGTCAAATAGCCAAACTTTAACGTCGGTTACTGCGCCTTTCATGACTTGTGATAGCAATGGGTCAGCTGCTACAGCATCGTCAATGGCCACGATGCCATCACAAGGAAGTTCTTTTGCCCAACGAGTCATTAACTGTCCATGAATAACGCGGTCGTCGATACGCACAAATGAAATAGCCATAGTGTTTCTCCTTAAAAATAGTCTTCTTGTGACAGCTCTACTGGCTTGGCAACCACAACCGTTTTTAGCGCTTCTTGCTGCAAGGTCGTTGCAACCAATGAAGCGTCCGTCTCTTCAACAAAGTCTGCCGTCATTAAAAGTGTTGGGAAGTTAACCCCAGTTACGACTTCCACCTTGGGATTTAAATCTGGGTTGAATGCGTAAGTGCAAGCTACGTTGTAGGGCGTGCCGCATTCCAAATCGCATAACACAATAATGCCGTCGACATTGGGTGCTATCGCAGTGATTTCATGGTGAAAATCGTGTTTAAATTGCTCTATGCCTCCCTCTTCGGTCAGACAGATCGCAGTCGTGTTATTGAGTTCGCCAAATACCATGTTGGCGCTACTGATAAGTGCAGTGGCTAATGGGCCGTGACTGGCTACGATAAAATGGAGCATGATTAACCTCTTACGAACGCTTTAATAGTGGCAATTTCTTTTCCTTCGCTTTCGCCATATGGTTGGATGACATAAGCGTCTATGTGAGCTGGGATAACGAAGGTTTCGGCATAATGAACAACAAATGGCTCAAATTTATTGTCTGGACTCAAGATAATTGCCTCCCTACCTTCGACTAAGTTCAGAACATTGACGGTTCCCTCAGTTTTATGAAGAACGGGTTTGCTGAACCAGTGGCGTCGGGTCTCGATAAACTCACGCTCATGCAGGCCCGTTTTCTCTTCTCTCCAGCCTTCGCCTTCTGCGATTGGTGTAATAGCGTTAACTAAATGTTCCTGACACCATTCCGTGTTGCGCTCCCATTGAATCACTTCTTTGCCATGGTCCAAATGTACTGGTCGTGGCAGGTTATCAAGCCCTAGACGACCCCAATCCCACAGTTTGAAAGTGAAAATATATGGGGTTGCACTGATTTCAAGCACCATTGAGTCGGAGCCCGAGCAGTGAATAGTGCCGGCAGGGATTAAGAAATGGTCGTGCTTTTTCGCTGGAAATTGATTGATAAAGCGCTCATCATCGAATGACTTTTCGCCGCGTTGCGCTGCATATAAATCATCCATCAGTTCATCTGGGTTGATGCCAGACTTAGTGCCAAGATAAACACGGGCTTTTTCTCCAGCGTCTAATATGTAATAGCTCTCGTCTTGGGTATAGTGCATCCCAAATTCGTTCTGAATGTACTCTGTTAGAGGGTGTACTTGCAGGCTTAGATGCTGACCTTGCATGGTATCGAGGAAGTCGAATCGAATTGGGAACTCTGCGCCAAAACGTGCATGGACACTGTCGCCTAAGAGTGCGCGTGGTTGTGTTAATACCAAGTCTTGCGATGGTATTTCGACAACAACGTTACCGTATTTAAGTAGTAAGCTGTTTTCTTCAGGAACGCAGTCAAAACACCATGCATAGTTTGGCTTGTCTTGGTCGAGGTCGCAGACTTCTTTCATCCATTGACCGCCCCAGACCCCTGGATCAAAGAAAGGCACCAGTCTAAATGGTTGAGTTGTCGCTTGTTGCAAGCCGGCGTTGAACGCTGTGCCAGAGACCATTTTAGGGTCAAAAGCGGTGTTAGTGTCTAATAGAAAATCGACGACAGACAGCAGTTTGGTCTTATAACGGTCGAAGACACGCCACTCGATAAAGAATGAACGTTTGTATCTACGTAATACATCCTCATCGTAGTTTTCTGCGCCCCAGTTTCCGAGCTCACCACGGCGGAAGCGTTGTTGGACTTCCCAACGGGCTAGGTCAGCATAAATAAAGGTATCCCCTTCAGCGACCAATCTTGCGCCATGGCCTAAAACAACGATTAAACCAGAATCAGCGTCTGTAATGGCTTGCTTTAGTTGTTGTAGTTTTTCACAGTCAAAAAACTCTTCCAGCTTGTGTGGTGCAATGACACCAAAGACTCGGTCATCGGTAATGTTGCGTTGCAACATAGCGAAGATATGTTCTTCGGAATATTTTGCGTCGTCCATTGACACCACTAAAGCGGGGGAGAGCGGAGCAACAAGCTGGTCGAGGATTTCATTGTGATTGACACCATGATAGGTATCGATCACCAAAATATGTTTATCTTGGTCCTGAAGGCGTTGTTCAATTGTGTCAACGATACTGCCCCAACCGCGAACGGCTGAGTGGTCAAAGCCCTTCACTTCTACATTTGGAAACTTGTCATAATTGGATTGACCAGATAGGTATTTCATACATCACCTTGAGTTAATCATTTGACTACAGTCTAATCACTCAGTTAATCAATCAACAAATAGGTTAACGCGGTTAACTACTCATTTAGCGTTCGTTAACCCTTGATTTGAAGGCTAACTTTGTAGTTAATCACATAATCATAGCGATAAAAGTCCGTGATTTGGGTTAATCGATTAATCTAGTTTTAATCAGGTAGGAAAGCCGTTATAACTGGCGCTAATTTCATTTACTGGAGTTCAACATGACGAAAGCAACCATCGCAGATGTGGCTAAGTATTGCTGCGTTTCCACCGCAACCGTGTCCATGGTATTGACGAACAAAGGGCGAATCTCTGCCACCACGCGTGAGCGGGTATTAGAAGCGGTTAAAGAGCTTGGTTATGTTTACAATCAGGCCGCTGCCAACTTGCGACACAAGCGCAGTAACCTAGTTGGGCTCGTCATACCGGATATCACCAACCCATTTTTCGCTGAAATGATTGCAGGACTTAGTCACTATCTTGAAGAGCAAGATTCGTTACTCTTTCTAGCTAACGCTGAAGAGAGCGTTGAGCGTCAAAGCAAGTTCATCGATTCGTTGTTGAGTCAGAATGCCGGTGGTGTAGTTATGTGCCCTGCGATGGAAACCGATCTAGACTTTCTGGAGACAGTACAAAGTCGTGGGTTTCCGATAGTGTTGGCTGTTCGACCTATTGGAGAAGATCAATTTGATTTCGTCGGAACCAATAACTTTATGGGCTTACAGTTGGCAACGGAGCACCTTATCAAAAAAGGTCACAAACATATTGCGTTCGTTGGTGGATTGGATATTTCGAAGACGCGTTCCCATCGTCTTGGGGGCTATATGTCAAAGTTGATTGAACATGGGATTCCTTTCAATGAACGATACATTCGAAGCTGTTCAGCGAGCCGCTCCGAGGGAGCGAAGGTAACAAGAGAGCTATTGGATCAACACCCTGAGATAACCGCCATTATTGGCTACCAAGATATTGTTGCTTTTGGAGTCATGCGGGCAATTAAAGATCTCGGTAAAACCGTGGGGAAAGATATCGCAG
>NZ_QEWN01000100.1 GCF_006124995.1 Vibrio sp. Hep-1b-8 | reverse complement strand
GCCAAAGCAAGCTTTCTGCTACTCAAACCATGCACCTAATCGAGCATTTGACTGAGAAAACCTATTCTCACACTCATCAAATTGTCGCCTACGTTAAAGAGGCATTTGGACTTGATTATACGGTCTCTGGTATGAACAAATGGCTTCACCACAATGGCTTTAGCTACAAGCAACCGAAAGGCGTTCCACACAAGTTTGATAAAGCAAAACAGCAAGCATTCATAGAGGCTTATGAAGCTCTAAAGGCAAGCTGTGGCAAGGATGAATCGATAGTCTTTATCGATGCAGTTCACCCAACCTTATTAACAAAAATATCTCATGGCTGGATACGTACTGGTCAGGCTAAAGTGATTGAAACAACGGGCTATCGTAGCCGATTGAACATTATTGGCGCACTAAACCTGTCAGATATTGGTGCCACCATCGTTCACGATTACGAGAGTATTAACAGTGAAAATATTGTTCGCTTTTTCTGTAAGTTAAGAGAGAGTTATCCATTAGCCCATAAGCTTCATATCATCTTAGATGGTGCGGGATATCACCGCAGTGACTTAGTCAAAGATGCAGCGCTTGTCCTAAATATCGAACTACATTATCTTCCACCTTACAGTCCAAACCTCAACCCAATTGAGCGGCTTTGGAAGGTAATGAACGAGCAGTCGAGGAATAACGTTTACTTCAAAAATAAACGAGACTTCAAGGAAGCCATCGATCAATTTTTTACTGTGACTCTTCCAGAGATCGCAGGTTCACTGACGTCTCGAATCAATGATAATTTTCAGGTACTCAAGCCTGCATTTTCAAGTTGATTGGGTATAGTAACTTTTTAAGTGGCGATAACGATGATGATTAATAAAGGGAAAGTTTGGAGATATATGAATATCTCCGATGGCATATTTATTTTTTGCGTTATTTTAGGCGTGCTGTTTTTTCGTGAGCATGCATTAAATATTGCGGTTGGTTGGTTGGTGGCTTTTCTTTGTTCTGGATTAGGGCTTCGGCTTTATTGCAAAGGGAAAGGGATGATGAGGTATGGGACAATAAATAATGTAGATTCAGACGATCATGATGCTGTTATGAGTTCATATTATTCTCATCGATGGACCATGGTTATATGCACTATTGGGGTTGTGGTTTTTACAATGTATCAAATATACAAAAATTGGATGTAACTGCTCTATCTCAACAATAAAGACTCCTAAAAGCAGTAAATGAGGTTAGATTCCAAAGTGAGGAAAATTCGACTATTTACCAACTTAGTTTTTGGACGGAACCAATGAAAAAAGAAATTGAGAGATTGATTGATGAAAATTAACCGCTTCAAAGTATTTCTATACCTTGGTTTATTCTTGGCTCCATTTCTATCAATATTTGGTTACTTTTCATTGCAAGTAATCAATACCTTAACTGCTTACGAAAGCATCGTTACAATTTATAGTGCCCTCAACAACGCTTCATTATTCGCATTATTTAGCATCACTTTGATAGTAACAACATTCACGATCGTAGTTCTTCTCACTGGTAAGTCTCTAAGATGGATGCCTAAGATCATTCTGTTCATCTTATCTGGAATGGTTTTGATTAGCTTTATAGCAGGATGGACAATGACAACAATCACAAAGAAAGAACTTGATGAAAAAGGCTACATCGAATGTACATCTGAACGAGAGTTTGCATTGAAATACTCAAGCAAAACGTACGTTCTTCCCCCAGAAACGTGTGATTAAAGCTGTGAACTCGGTTGACTGCATGCTTCACGATGAAAATACACTCGGTGAAGTCGTAGGGCAATTTACTGCGGATATATCTAAGGGGGTTGTAGCTGGCGTACTCGCTCAAGGGTTTACGTTGGTTATTCGTGGGGTAGCTACCTTTGTTTTTGGTGCATCTTTGCCTATAGCTATAGGTTTAAGTATTTTTGCGGTGTCTGCATTTGTCATAGGGAATAAGGTTACAGAGATAGATGACCATCATGAGTACACAAAGCCAATTAAAAAGAAGATAGAGGAGTTAATTGATGAGAGTGAGTAGGTTCAAAGCTCTTCTTTTTATGTTGGCTTGTAGCCCAATGGTTTGGATTTCTTGGGAGCAATCTGTAAAAGTCATAAGTAATTTTAACCACCAAAGCGATCTAATCAAAGTTAGTGGGGCTATTAATGATGCCTCTTCTTTCGCTGGGTTTATGATATCAACCATAGCATTCACATTTTCAACTATCCCGTTAATTACAGGCCGGCAGGCCAAATGGATTCCTAAAATAGTCTTTATTGTTCTAGGGTTCTTAACCATGTTTGCGTTTGTAATAGGGTGGAATATGAATACAACCTTAAAAAAGAACCTCTACGAACAAGGCTACATCGAGTGTACATCTGAACGAGAGCTTACATTGAAATACTCGAGCAGGACGTACGTTCTTCCACCGGAAACATGTGATTAATGCTATTTCGAGGATAATCATAGTCTTCTTAACCACAGAGCAATAGCCGTTGGCTCAAATAGTTAATGATGATGGTGTTATTGAAGTTGGCAAAGATCATGAAAATATCAGAGCGGAAATTTCGGCGGTTTCGGTGTAGAACTCCAAGATGTTGCAACAAAAAAGCCCGGCGATTAAGCCGGGCAAGTGTTCTTCACCTATAGGGTAGGATGGGTCATGAGAGCATTACAATTGCAAAAACTCTTTGACTTGTTGAAGAACACATTCCGCTGTCTGTTTATCTTCCATTTCGGCAAAAATACGAAGTAGAGGCTCAGTTCCCGAGAAACGCGCAATCACCCAACCACCGTTTTTAAAGTAAACTTTTGCCCCATCCTCGTAGCTCACTTTATCAATCTCGAACTCAAATTGAGGCAGTTGTTTTTCTACGTAGATTTTGTCGTACAGAGCTTGTTTCTGCGCTGGTTTAAATGTGCAATCGCCTTCTGCCGTGTAGGCATAGCCGTACTTACCATAAATTTCGTTAAGCAGCTCAGAAAGCTTTTTGCCTGTAACGGAGATCATTTCGACCAGTAAGCTTGAAGCAAAAACGCCATCCTTGCCCTTGATGTGACCACGAATCGTTAAACCACCTGAGCTTTCGCCACCGATAAGAGAGTCATCGGCTTCCATCTGTGAGCTAATGTGTTTGAAACCAACGGGTACCTCAAAGCTCTTCTCTCCATGATCCGCCGCGATCTTATCGAGCAGATGAGTGGTTGCAATATTACGCACGACAGAGCCTTTCCAGCCTTTGTATTCGAGCAAGTAGTAGTAGAGCAGCATCAGTACTTCATTTGGATGAATAAAGTTCCCTTTCTCATCGATAATGCCTAAACGGTCTGCGTCACCATCGGTACCAATGCCGATATCGTATCCTTCAGCCGCGACTAGGTGTTTTAGACGGTACAAGGTTGCGGCACTTGGAGACGGCATTAATCCACCAAAGTCTGGGTTTTTACCGTCGTTGATCACATCAACATCACATCGACCGTTGATCAGCACGGTTTGTAGCGCATTCTTAGCAACGCCAAACATGGGATCGATCAACACTCTTAGATTGGCTTTTTTGATTGCCTCGATGTCGATAAAGTCGATGATCGAGTCAACGAATTCGTTCATCGGATTGATAATTTCGATCAACTTGTCTTCCACGGCTTGCTCAAAGTCGACGGACTGAACTTGTTGTTGAGTCAAGGTGGCGACTTGAGACTCGATCTTTTCAGTAATGATCTCATCCGCATCACGTCCGCCTTCAATAAACACTTTGATGCCGTTGTAATCGGCTGGGTTATGAGATGCGGTAATACATGCAGAGTACGCGCAGCCCATCTCTTTAGCTTTGAACATGACGATTGGCGTCGGAACGAACTTGTCGATAAAGCTAACCTTGATGCGGTTAGCCGCGAGAACTTCCGCGAACCAGCGTCCTGCTTTGTCGGACAGGAAACGTCGATCGTAACCGATCACAAAGCCACGTTGGGCAACGTTCTCATGGTTAATAATATTGGCAACCGCTTGTGCCACTAAACGGACATTATCTTTGGTGAACTCTTCGCCTATGAATGCACGCCAGCCACCAGTACCAAATTTGATCATATGAATAATCCTTTATTGAAAGTAATGAGCCTCTCGAAAGAGGCTCATTGCTGGTGATTAACCAAGCACAACCACCACGTCGTTTACACTGCCTTCAGGCTGAACCGGCACAGATGTTCCTTCCACGGCCTGACCGTTCACTGTGATTGACTTGATGCCTTTGCTTACAGAGCTCGGGTTTTCAACCTTGATGTTGTAGGTTGCGCCAAGCCACTGACGAGTTACTTCGAAGCCTGGCCAGCTAGTTGGAATACAAGGGTCAATCGTTAGACCATCGAAGCCAGTGCGCACACCCAGAATAAAGTTGGTCACGGCAAAGTAAGCCCAACCAGAAGTCCCTGTTAACCAAGGGTGGTTAGCACGACCATGATCTTGGTGGTCTCGACCCATGATGAATTGAACGTACGAGTATGGTTCAGCGATACGTTTTTCGATAATGTCATTCTGGTTATATGGGTTCAGTGCGTCGTAGAACTTCATTGCACGGTCACCGCGACCTAGCTTAGCTTCAGCAACCCATGCCCAAGGGTTTGGATGCGAGAAGATCGCACCATTTTCCTTCACGCCTTGGTAAACGCGAGTAACAAAACCGATATCGTCGTTTGGCGTTGCAAATGATGGTGAGTTTAGGTGTAGACCGTATTCAGAGAACAGGTTCTCATCTACGGCGTCCATTGCTTTTTCACCACGTTCTTGCGATACCGCGCCAGATAGAACCGCGAGTGTGTTTGATTCTAGGTGAACACGGCCTTCTTTCTGTTGTGCCGTACCAATCTTGTCGCCGTTCTTAGTTAGGCCACGGATGTACCAACCACCTTCGTCATCCCACAGGTGAGTTTCACACGCTTCACGTACGTTAGCTGCCATTTCAGTGTACTTAGCAACATCAGCGTCTTTGCCAAGGTATTTAGCAAGGTCGATAAACTCTTGCAGTGCCCAGAAGTGAAGGAAAGAAACCATTGAAGATTCGCCACCACCTAGGTTTAGACAGTCGTTCCAGTCTGCTCGTAGACCTTTACAGATGCCAGTTTGACCTACGTACTCAGCAGAGAAATCTAAAGCGGCTTTCATATGGTCGTAAACACTTGCTTCACCGCCATCTGCGTATGGGATGACTTGATCAAAGAAGCTGTGTTCACCTGTTTCCATTACGTATTTACAGATGGTAGGAACGAGCCATAGATGATCGTCAGAACAAGTATCTTCGATGCCATGGATCTTATCTTCATCTGATGGTGTCGGTACGACTGTTGGTGATTTTGAAGGCTTAACGTCAGCTTTTTCAGGATCAAACCAGTCTGGATCGAATAGGTGCAGACCGTATCCCGCTTTTACCTGACCGCGAAGAAGATCAACAATGCGTTTGCGTGTCATCGCAGGGTTGGCATGTGGGACTGAAATTGCATCCTGAGCGGTATCACGATAGCCAAGACCAGTACGACCACCTACTTCGATGAAGGAAGCAAAACGAGACCAGACAACACATGTTTCAGCTTGGTAAAGAGTCCAAGCATTGATCATGGTATCGAGGCCTTCGTTTGGTGACTTGACTTGGAACTTAGCACAACGTTCGTCCCAGTGAGCTTTGATACCAGCAAATGCTGCATCAACGTTTGCTAGATCCTGATACTTAGCACGTAAGCGCTCGCCGTTGCCTTTACCGATACCCAGAATGTAAGCAAAACGGACTTCTTCACCCGGTTGAATCGTGAATTGTTTATGCAGTGAACCACAGTGGTTGTAACAGGTTTGAGCGCTGTTCGAACATTTACCTGTCTCTACAGCAATCGGGTTTGCTTCGTCGCGGTATAAACCTAGGAAGCTGTCACGCTGACCATCGTAAGAGTCTGGTTCAAATGTAGAAGCTAGGTAGTAGAATCCTTCAAAATCGTTGGTGTTGTAATACAAGTCGTATTCAATCACACCATCTTTGTATGCCGTACCTGCCGAGTATAGAGACATCTGGTGGTTCTGATTGTCCGACTGAATGTGGCTAAATGAGAATTCAACAAACGAGAAGGCGCTGATAGTGCGAGGCTTGTCTGAAGTGTTCTTAATCACAACATCCCAAATTTCTGCATCTTCACCTTTAGGAACAAATAGTGTCTTGGTTGCAGTGATGTCGTTGTACTCACACTTGAACTTCGAGTATGAAAGACCATGGCGAACTTCATAGTTCGCCTCGTCTAGGCTTTTCGCGACTGGTTGCCATGAGATTGACCAGTAATCACCAGTTTCGTCATCACGCAGGTACACATAGTGCCCTGGGCGATCAAATGTCGCGTTCGGGCGGAATTTAGTAACACGGTTATATTCAGGCGAGTTGTAGAAAGAGTATCCCCCCGCGTTATGCGAGATAACCGTACAGAATTTCTCTGTGCCTAAATAGTTCGTCCAGGGTGCAGGGACGTCAGGTCGAGTAATGACGTATTCACGATTGTCGTTATCGAAATAGCCGTATTTCATGTTAATTTCCTTTTTACCAAGCTACCACTTTGGTAGCCAAAACTTTAATGCTAGAGAAAACTGCAAATGCCATGCATTTGCACCTTTGTTAATTCCACGGTTGGCGATATTCGATTTGCTGTTTGTCGAGCAAAGGTAAATGGCCTTTCAACCGTGATAGATAGTCGAGCCAATCTCGGCCTGCTCTGTCAGTCCAGCAGGCTTCAGCCAGCGCAGTGAGTCTTGGGAATATCATGTAATCCAATCGTGACTGGTGAGTGACAATTTCACTCCACAGTGCACACTGAATTCCTAGAATACGTTTGCGAATCGGATCGGTATCTGGCACTTGTGCCAATGGCTCATAGCGGTAGGCGTTTTCCAGTGGGATCACTGCCGCCCAATCAACGCCAGGCTCTTCTGGACGATAATCTTGAGTCATGTCGAGATAAGTAGATTGACCCGGTTGGAGAATGACGTCAAAACCTTGCTTAGCGCAGTTAAGAGCCGCTTCTTCACTCAGCCAAGAGTAGATAACCGTGTCTTTGCTGACTTTATTACCGTGTTGAGCCTCTTCCCATCCGACCATACGTTTACCCAGTGAACGCAGTTTCTGTTCTGCGTAACGGAGTAGGTGTCCTTGCAGCTCTTTAGCGCTTTGGTAGCCCTCTTGAGCCATCAACGCCTGACAGGCAGGGCTTTCTAGCCAGACACCAGCAGGGACTTCATCAGCACCAATGTGTACCCAAGGAGAAGGGAAGAGTTCAGAAACTTCTTCTAGTACCTTGTCTAAAAAATGATAAGTGCCAGGCAAAGCTGGTGATAGGACGTTATCGTCATAATGTTGAATACTGTGATATTGGGATTGTTCAGCAGGATCGCACAACAACTCTGGTAGTGATTTGATTGCCGCACGGCAGTGACCAGGGATATCAATCTCCGGAATGACGTTGATGCCTCGTTCTTGCGCGTAAGCGATGACGTCCTTAATCTGCTCTTGGCTGTAGTAACCGCCGTAACGTTGATTTAAGTGACTGTATTGTGGTTCCAGCACGGTGCCCGGACCGCGGTAGGCTCCCGACTCGGTTAGTTGAGGAAATGCCTTTATTTCAATTCGCCAGCCCTCATCATCAGTGAGATGCCAATGGAAGGTATTAAACTTGTAGTGTGCCAATTGGTTAATCAGCCGTTTGACCATATCCACCGAGTGAAAGTGACGTGCACAGTCAAGCATCATGCCACGGTATTTAAAGCGTGGTTCATCATGAATTTTCACATAAGGTACCGATAACTCTTTGTTTTGCTCACTGAATTGAATGAGTTGAAGCAAGCTGGCACTGGCATGAACAAAACCAGCATGTGACCCTGATTCTAGTCTGATCCCCGTTCCACTGACGGTAAGATGGTATTCACCTTCGTCAAGGGTTGGATTGTTGCGAAACACGATATCGCTTTGCCCGATGGTCTGTACTGTAAACTCAAACAATCGCTCAAGTTCAACTTGCAGCCACGTCGCGGCTTTTTCAGCCAGCGAAGTTTGCAATGTTATTTGGCTGGAGCGAGTCAGTCGAAAACTTCCGTCCAGTTGCTCAATTTTGTGAGGTCTAGGAATCAATGCAATTGACGCACTCTCGACCTCTGGCAATTGGGTGCGCTCTCTATAGGGAGAGGCAAGCGCTATCGGCGTTAAGGTTACTGGGTACTGCGTTGCACCGTCGTTGGCAATGATCAGGGCATCTTTGAACCCATCAGTGTAAAAACGCAAGGGCGCCGTGTTGATGCTGAACTCGCAGTAGTAGTGTTGATTAGCCGTCAGAATGTCACATTCAGGCACTACGGTGCAGAAACTACCGATCTGCTTGATCGTCCCGTTAGTGAAACTGTCTGGCAGAATATAGCGATCAGTAATGAATTGGAGTTGCCACTGAGCAAGATCCTGATCAGAAAGGTTATGGACAGTTAAGCCAAAGCGACAAAACTGTTTTTGTTCAGCTAGAACGGCGAGTTCGACACGAAAGCTCATGACAGATCCTTAATACAAGTTATGTTCGGGTTTAGCCGCGAACATAAGGGCACCTTCAATGGCATCAAACTGAGCGTCAACCACCCAAGCTTGTATCGGAGGTGATAGCCAAGCCTTGATTCGCTCAGCAATGCTACCCATCAAGCAGATACGAGTGGCTCCTTTTTGGTGTAGAGCGACTAGGAACATCTCAATGTCAGCAGCTGTCTGCTTAAGCATTGAGATAGCAAGGCTGTCGCCTAGGGTTGCATAGTGGAAAATCGCAGGGGAAAACTGACCATAGTCGCGTGGTAACGCGCTTTTAGACCATGTGACGATTTGGTCTATATCATGGTTGAAGTGGCCAAGAACATGCTCGGCAAGTGGCGTTTTCTCGACGATACCATCGTCAGCCAGCAATACTTGTTGAATTAGGCGTAGACCCATAACTGCGCCACCACCTTGGTCAGATATCGGAAACTCACGACCACCAACCACATGCTGCTGATTACCGCTAAGATAGATACCGCACGAACCCGTACCTGCAATCATAATGGCGCCTTCGTCACCGTTATGGGCACCGATACAAGCACCGTATGCATCGGTATTGAGTACGACGGAAGCAAAAGGATGAGGTTGTGCCATAAAGTCTTGCCATGCAGACTTTTGCTCAGCCCCTGCTAAAGCTAAACCCACATGCATCTTGCTGAAATCGGCTTCTGTCAGGCCACCAAGCGTGGCTGCCTGAGCAATCGCATCGATAATCGACTCCATGGCGACGTTGACACCCAGTAAGATATTGGCACTGCCGCTTTTGGCTTCACCGACCAACTGACCTGCCGCATCGCGAATGCGTGCTCGACATGAAGTACCGCCACCGTCTATCCCGACATAGTAAAGCGTCATGTTACTGCTCCTCTTGACTGAGAAAAGTGGCTAAATTGAGTAATTACAGCCAATAGGTACCAAGCACCATGTGGGATCCATTGCTCCCCCCAACGCCAGTTCTGCAACATGTCGTCTTTTTGTCCCGGCGGATTAAAAGCGATATCTTGTGCATCTTCAAAGCCAGCGGTGATACCGTTACAGACACCACCTTTTGCGTTAAAAAATCCATACTGAGGAAGGTAGTCAGGATTGTTGTGTCCGTGTCCATCAAGCATGCACATGTGGTATGGGTTGAGACCAAGGATCCAGTTCAAAGCGTTTTGAGAAAAACGCAGCAGTTGTTGTTTGGTTTCTTGGTTTTGGATATGCGGTAGTGCGAAAAATGCCATTGCACATAAGGAACCTAAACGGGCGTTTTCACCTTGCCACCAGTAACCTGTTTCGTTGTTCTGGGCGACAAAGAAAGCATCGCGTTTTTGTTCTCCCACACCTTTTACATATTGGCGTGGGTAACCAAATGGGTTGGCTGTCGCTTGAGTAATCGCCAGTTCAAACTCAACACTTCGCTGCACAACAGATTGGCTGATAGCCGCCTGTTGTGGGTCGTTTTCAATCGATAAATAGTGGCATAGAGCAAGGGTGGGTAAACCTGCTTCTGCGGCATGGTAATAAGGGCGAGAGCCGTCTTGGTTTGCTGACCAGAAATGTTCAAAGCGGTCATCGCTACACTGCCTGTTGTGAAGCTTTGCAGCCCATTGACGACTTTCACTTAAGTACTCTGATTTCTGTGTCGATTTGTACAACTCAACGGCGGCAAGTAGGGCGCAATATTCATCAATGATGTTCTCTTGCTGATCATTGAGATATTGCGTGTTGCATTCGCGTAAATGCCAGTAGCCTTTTTCTGCGGCTTCAAGGTAATCATTCGATGAGTATTCACCGCTTTCATCAAGGCGTGACGCGGCGGCTAAAGCGGCAATTGAAACGCCGCCACCTTGTCTGAAGCCGGCTTGGAAATCGTCTGATTTATGCCCTTGCTGTGTTTCGTATGCACAGATTTCGCGTTGCTTGGTGTCTTTTGACCACTTGTCAAAAATGGTCATATAGAAAAAGCCTTGTTTATTTTGCATTCGAACTAAGAAGTCTGCGCCAAACAGCGCTTCTTCTGTCATGCGTACTTTAGTAAATGCAGCGACTTGCTCATTCTCTTCGAGTTGTTCTAACCCTTGAAGTAGATTCCAGACCACCATAGGGGTTTGCTGAGGGTTGAGATAGTTGGCATAAGAGAGATGACTAAGGTATTTGCTCACATCTCCGGATGCATCATACCAGCCACCGTGTACGTCAATGCGAGTCTCTGAGCCAAGCAGAGGGATCGAATGATCTTGCTTGTCAAAGCGTCCGCCGCAGCGCTGAGACTTAAAGTAGTGCAGGACATCTGAAAGCGTGGTGTTCAACAGTAATCCCTGTGCAATGCTAAAAACTTCAGAGCGTAGGTTATCGACACGCAGGTAGTAACGACCTGAGCGTTCGAATGATGAGAACTCGATGCGGAAAAAATTCCCTTGGTGCCAATTGGCCACTTTTGTGCCTTTTTCGACAGCAAAAGTTGCGACAGTTTGGTGACTATCAGCACAGACTAACAGCGCAGTGGTAGATGAAAGACGTGCTTTACGTGTCATCAAAACAGCCTGCTTTGGCCCAAGGGCTTCATAACCAATATGGTTAGTAAGTAGCAGCATCAAAATCTCCGAAAATAGGGGGTGATTGAGTTGTTGAGCCAAGAGCTTGCGCTCCTGGCTCTTATGGCATTATTTTTCGTATAGGTAACAACGCACAAAGTGATTGTCAGATAATTGAGTGACTTCTGGTAACTTCTCACTGCACTTATCAGTAGCGTGTTGGCAGCGTCCGGCAAATGGACAGCCCATTGAGGCTGGTGTCCACAACGGAATCTCGCCTTTGTTACCTTTGAGTTTTTCGTGAATCGACTTACTTGGGTCTGGTACTGCTGAGACCAAGAGTTGCGTGTATGGGTGTTGAGGATCGTGGATGATCTCGTCAGTATCTCCCCATTCAACCATGTGTCCCACATACATAACTGCCAGATCTTCCGCAATGTAACGAGCGGTTGCGATATCGTGAGTGATGTAAAGCAGAGACATCTGCTTTTCGAATTTCATCTCTTCCATCAGGTTTAGGACACCTGCACGAATCGATACGTCCAGCATTGATGTTGGTTCGTCGGCGAGCACAACTTCTGCACCTACCGCAATGTTACGTGCAAGGTTGACACGTTGACGCTGACCGCCTGATAACTGGTGCGGGAATTTTTGTGATGTCTCTTTTGGCGGGATCAGACCAACTTGTTCAAGCAGGTCATAAACGCGCTCTTCCAGTTCCTTCTTATTGCCAGGTGACACCTTCTTGTGGATAAGCAGTGGTCGTGCAATATGGTGAAAGATATTATGAGTAGGGTTTAGAGAGCCAAATGGGTCTTGCCAAACCATCTGCACGCCTTCACGGTATGCCATCAGATCCGAACGAGAATCGATGGTTTGAATATCACGACCTTTGTACTCAATCACACCTGATGTTGGTGCGTACATTTTTGCGATCATCTTCGCTGTAGTGGATTTACCCGAACCTGATTCACCCACCACGGATAGGCCGCGGCTTTTGTACATTTTGAACGATACGTCGTTGATCGCACGCATCATAGGTTGGTTTAAGGCATTACTGTTGATCGGGAAATCCTTTACCAGGTTTTTTCCTTCAACAAGTAGTTGGCCAAAATCTTTGCTCATATTTGTCTCCAGTAATCTTTTCTTTGTTTCTCAGCGTCTTGCTAGAGTTTTCTCTGTGCAATCGGCTCGCCATAGAGGTGACAGTTAGAGAAACGATTTGGCTCAATTTGTCTTAGTGCAGTTGGGACTTGAGTACATGTTTCATGCACGCGGTCACAACGAGCTTGGAAGCGACAACCTTGTGGTATCTCTAGAAGGTTAAGTGGGTTGCCTGGAATACCAGTAAGCTTCGTCTTTGGGCCAGTTAATGGAGGGAAAGAGCTACCCAGACCTTTGGTGTAAGGGTGGTAAGGACTTTCCAGAATCTGCTTTGATGGTGCGACTTCAATCAACTCACCGGAATACATGATGCCGATGCGATCTGAGAACTCGACCATCAAAGAGAGATCGTGAGTAATGAACAGAATAGAGAAACCAAACTCTTCTTTTAACGCGTAGATCTTTTGCAGTATTTCACGCTGAACCACTACGTCGAGAGCGGTGGTTGGCTCATCCATAATGATCATTTTGGGATTTAGCGCCAGTGCAATCGCGATAACCAGACGTTGACGCATGCCACCAGAGAACTGGTGAGGGTAGTCATTCAAACGGCTAGGGTGAATATCTACGATTTCAAGCAATCCTTCTGCGCGTTTACGAGCCTGCTCACGAGTCATGTTCGTGTGGCGCATGATTACGTCGCAGAACTGATCTTCCATGGTCAATACTGGGTTAAGCGCATTCATCGCACTTTGGAAGACCATGGACATCTCGCTCCAACGGAACGATTGCATGCGTTCATCGCTGTATTTAAGGATGTCCTCACCATTGAAGATAACCTCACCGCCGGTAATAAACGCTGGTGGCTTATGCAGGCGCATCAGAGAGAAGGCTACGGTTGATTTACCACAACCAGATTCACCTGCCAGACCGAATACTTCGCCCGGTGCAATGTCAAAGCTGACGTTGTTACAGGCACGAACGTCACCTGCATCAGTAATGTAGTCAACGCAAAGGTTGCGGATAGAAATGAGTGGTGCTGTCATGATTATTTATCTCCGCTCCAAAGTGCATTTTGTGGTGGTAGTTCTGGCTGACGTTCTTTCTTGTCTTGTGCAGCAAGCTTTTTCCAGCGTTTCATACCTTTATGAGAGCGAAGCTGCGGGTTAGCAATTTCGTCTACCGCGAAGTTCAGTAGCGCAAGGCCAGTGACCAGCAGAGTCAATGCCGCACAAGGAGCGAGTACTTCCCACCAAGCGCCAATCAGCATTGCTGAAGAGGTCTGTACGTTGTATAGCATGATGCCCCAACTGATTGTGCTTGGGTCGCCCAGACCTAAGAATGAGATAATTGATTCCATGCCGATTGCGTACATAACCGAACCAATGAAGCTAGCGCCTACGATTGGGATAAGGTTTGGCAGAATCTCAACAAAGATGATGCGGAAAGATGATTCGCCAAGAACTTCAGCCGCTTTAACAAACTCTTTTTCACGCAGGGCTAAGGTTTGCGAGCGTATTACCCTTGCACCCCACGCCCAGGAGGTACAGCCTATGATAATGGCAATGGTTAGAGGCCCTGCCTCACCGATGAACGCCGCTAGTACGAATAGCAATGGATATTGAGGAATAACCAGCATGATGTTCATTGCGGCAGTAAGCACGTCATCAACTCGACCACCAAAGTAACCAGCAGAGATACCAATCACAGTCGCAAGGAAACACACAGTGATACCGGCGCCGAACCCCACGCCTAGTGAAATACGTGCACCGTAAACAAGTTGAGACCAGATATCGCGCCCCATGCGGCTAGTACCAAGTACATGATCAGCCTTCTTCGACATGATCATAGTACGACGGTCAGTTGCCAGATTCTGAGCCACCCAACCATCTGGGTTAGCTTTTGCTGAGCTCACAACAAAACCAGGGTATTCATGCGGGTTACCAGTACGCTTATCCGGAGCGTGCTTGGTAATCAGTGGTGCGGCGATAGCCATAAAAATAAATAGTGAAACAATCGCTAAGCCAGTACGAGCGTAAGCATTGCCTAGAATGAGTTTAAATAGGTCTTTCATAATTATTTCCCTCCCTTACGAAGGCGAGGATCAAGTACTACGTAAAGCATGTCGGCAATCAGGTTGAATGACAGCATAAACATCGTCATGATGATGAGTTGCCCTTGAAGGACTTGGTAGTCACGGGCGTGAATCGCATTCAGTAGTACCGTACCAAGACCAGGGTAGTTGAAGATGATTTCGACGATTAGCTGACCACCGATCGCCATACCTAATGACATTGAAAGTGCCGTAACGCTTGGTAGAAGTGCGTTACGCGCTGCGTAGTTGAATACCACTCGGTTTTCACTCAGGCCCTTACCTTTAGCCATGGTGATGTAGTCTTCTGCTAGCAGGTTGATCATGTTGTTACGCATGTTAACCAGGAAGCCACCTACCTGAATGATCGATGCACAGAATAGTGGTAGTACTGCGTGGTATGCCGCGTCTTTGTAAAACTCCCAGCTGGTCCAGTCTGGCACCGTACCCGCAGTGTAGGCGTAGCCTGTCGGGAACCATTTAAGACCAATCGCAAAGATGAATAGCGTTAGCATCGCGACAACGACTTGAGGTACCGCCTGAATGATCAGCATGCCCGGAGTGACGAAAGCGTCATATTTGCTGCCGCGTTTCCACGCTGCGAAAATACCAAGCACTGAGCCTAAAGAGAAAGAAAGGATAACTGCGCTACCTGCCAGGAATAGCGACCAACCAAATGCGCCACCCAACAGCTCGTTTACTGATAGTGGATAGAACTGAATCGAAGTGCCAAGCTCCCAGCTCAGGATGTTTTTCATGTAGGCGATGTATTGAGTAAACAATCCACCATCAACAAAACCGAGTAGCTCTTTCATTGCCGCGATACGTTCCGGTGTTACCTGAACCGAAGCGTTAGCGAACATCATGGTCACCGGATCACCCGGCATCGCACGAGGAATAATAAAGTTTAATGTCGCAGCAACTAATAATGCGACCAAATAGAACGACAAACGTCTTAAAAAATAACCCATAACTCACCTTACTTACCCAGATTTTCCCTGTTTCTGGTTTCAGGTCGCTCCTAGCGAAAACAAAATTTAGAGCGAACAATCCCCTGACGACCGGCGCCATATAACGAACACATTAAAAAGTGGGGGGATTTTGCGGCATACAGAGCGTATGCCGCATCGTTAGAACAACTACTTACTTAACTGGTTTTAGGTCCAGTACGTGTAGTAGACGCTCTGGGATACCAGCCCAAATGTTTGGACGGCCTTTTGGATTTTCTTCGTTCCACCAACCAGTGAATCGAGTTGTATTGTATTGGTACATGTAAGCACCAGACATTACAGGAATCGTAACTTGGTCAGAAGCGATGATTTGCTGGATGCCGTGAGCGATTTCTAGCTGCTCGTTCTTATCAGCTGTTTTGTAGAAGCTGTTTAGTAGGCCATCTAGCTTGTCATTTTTGTAGAAGTGCATCGCGAAGCGAGGCATACCTTCACCAGACTGAAGTGCTGAGTTGTACGCACTGTTCCAGTAAGTGTGTGGATCTGCACCGTGGAAGTAGTTCGTGTAAGCAACGTCATAAGTCGCTTCTAGCATCGCTTGGTTGTACACAGAGAAGTCTGGAGTACGTGCTTTCGCTTTGATGCCTACTTCAGCTAGCTGTTCTACAGCAAGTTGAACGGTGTTGTTGAAGTCAGTCCAGCCGTTTGGCGATTGAATCAGAAGTTCAAAAGATTTACCTGATGGAGTGTCTACGAAGCCGTCGTTGTTAACGTCTTTGAAGCCAGCTTTCTTCAGTAGCTCTTTAGCACCTTCTGCATTGTAGGTGTTGTAACCCTTGTACTTGTCGTGAGTCTTTTCATCAGACCAAGTTTCGAATGCGTAACCTAGACCTGAAGCAAAGTCGTTCACTGTACCGCCACCGTAGAACGCGATGTCGATGATAGTTTGACGGTCAAGAGCCATTGAGAACGCACGACGGAAGTCAACGTTAGTAAGTGCTTCGTTCTTCGCTGGATCTGGGTGCTTGAAGTTAACAACAAACGCTTGAGTACCTGCTGGCGGGTACCAGTACTGGTGGTTAGGGCTTGCTGCTGCGTATGTGCGGTCGATGTCAGGAATGAATGATGAAGTCCAGTCCATTTCACCGTTAACAACTTTACCCAGGAACTGGTCGTTGTTAGCGATTTGAGGAACACGTAGACAGTCAACGTCTAGGTTGTCCGCATCCCAGTAGTTCGGGTTAGCACACTGGATGTAAAGTTGTGCAGTGAAAGTATCGATCTCAGTGAAAGGACCAGAACCTACAGGGTTTTCGTTGGTGAATGTTGAAGGATCTTTCACGTCTTTCCAGATGTGCTCAGGTACTACTGGTACTTTAGCAATTTCATAAGGAACGTTAGAGTTCGCTTCTGTCAGACGGAATTTAACTTGGTAGTCATTCAGTTTTTCAACAGAAGTTACCCAAGAGTTGATACCGCTTTGGTCAAGCTCTGGTTTCTCTTTTACAAGATTGAACGAGTATACAACGTCGTTTGCATCGAACGTTTCACCATCAGACCATTTTACGCCTTTACGAATATCGAAAGTAACGCTCATTAGGTCGTCAGACATCTTGTAGTTTTCAGCCAAACGGAATACAGGCGTGTTACCTTGCATTTCGTTAAATACAACTAGAGGCTCGTAAAGGAAGTCCCAAGTAGTATGCAAGTGAGTTGCACCCAGGTATGGGTTAAAGTTACGAACGAAAGTTGTAAATTCTTTCGGGTGGATAGTTAGTTCACTACGTTCAGCAGCTGTCGCTACCGATGCGAATCCGGTAGTTGCTGTAGCAATAATTGCTGTTGCTAGTGCTGTTTTTTTTATGTTGGCAAGCATAGCTGTTCCTTACTATTTGCTTTCATTTCACTTATGGAATGGAATGTCATCAATTGATAAACACTCACTAAGGCCCACCTCTTTAAATGAGTTCCTATCGGAGGAGATAGAGAAATCCAGAGTGGCCTGTAGGCCTTAGGCACACTAAGAAAACACCTTAACGTTAATTTTCGCAATTGCTATTCCCGTTAAAAACGTCAAAACCATCACCATCTCCGTTAATACTGTTAAAAAAACCAAATTTGATTAAATTGTAATCACGAAAAGGCCTTTGAAGTGAGTCGCAATAGTCCATGTGCACCAGTTTGTTTGTGAGTGGTTGCTAACTTCATTTTATTTATTTTATAAGGCTTGCTTTTATAGAAGTAAAATGTGAGATGTGGGTCACTTGGAGGTTTTCTGTTAATTTTTGGGGTTAAATTAAAACTGCCGTCTTGTTGTGATTGGCTTCGCAAACTGAGTTCTTTTTACGCATTGTTGGTGGTTTTGTATCAATTGGGGTACCTGCTAGACAAAAAAAATAGCGGCTAAATGGCGGCAAGCAATAGGTTGTTTTACGAGTCGTAATAACTGTATTTGAGTATTAATCAAGGCAAAATGATGAGAATCAAAAGCCCGCTTACTGCGGGCTTTTTAGTTTGGCATTGAAGGTGTATTAGCTTGTCAGTAAGTGCTGAAGTTTATCTCTTAGCCCTTCAATATGCGTTCTCTCTGGGCCTTGTTCATTGCAGTGCTCTAGGATGTAATCCAGTGAGCTTAGAACCGTTCTCCAGCGTGGTGTTTTCGGTAGCGTCTCGGTACGTAGATATTTGTCGAGTGTGCGTGTTTGCAAAGTACTGCGGTCGAGATAGACGCGCCATAAACCACTTTGTTCTGCGAACGAGAACTTGGTTTGTCCTGTGACGGACTCCCAGTAGTTGAGTGCGCTTGTCATCGCATCAACTAACACTTCACGCATAATATCTTGTTTGGATTTACTGTCTTCGGCAACTCGATCAGCCAATCGCGTAAACTCTCCTCCCAGCTCTTTGAGTTCTTGCAGTTTGGCTTTATCACCTTCAAAGGCAAAACTGGACAACGCTTCAATTGCGGTTTCCAAGTTATTAATGCGGCTTGCATTGATGCTGCCGCCAACGTTAAAGATGTAAATCGAACGCAGGCCTGAACCTTGTGGAAGTTTCAAAATATCCGCAGAAAGGTGTTGTCGGACATCTTCGACGTAAACATCAATCGTACCGCAGTAATGCTCTTGTTCAACATGAAGGAATTTGGGTGCGATAAGTTCGTCAGCGCTTGAGCGTTTTAGCTGTTCGGTAGAACGTTTAAATAGCTTTGAAGCCGCCTCATTGGCAAAGCGAATCTTGTTATCTTCACGAATACAGATGATGGCTTCTGGCGCCGTTTCTAGTTGCTCTAGTAGGCGTCCTTGTGTTTCTAACAGGCTGGCTTCAACCATTGCTCGGTGCTTGAGTTCAAGCTGGAGTTGCTGGTTCTCAAGTCGGCGTAGTTCAGCTTTGCTGGCCGTTAGATGGGCAATGATACGGGCAGCAAGCTCTTGCTTGTTAAATGGTTTCGACAGGTAATCGTTAGCCCCTGCGTTAAACCCGCGAATTCGGTCATCCGTTTGATTAAGAGCAGTCAGCATGATGACAGGCAGGGCGGCATGATCGTACTTTTTACGAACCGTTTCACACACCTGATATCCGCTCATACCTGGCATCATAATATCCAGTAACAGTAGCTCTGGTTTCTCTTTCTCAATCGATTCCAGTGCTTCGTGACCATCTTTAGCCGTGCGTACGCGATAGCCTTCCAGTCTTAGGAAACTATCCAAGACTCTAAGGTTCACGGGCTCGTCATCAACGACGAGTAGCAGAGGACCTTCAGGGTTTTCTGGTAGGCTAACAGGTTCGGCTAACTCTATCTCTCCGCTATCCGGCGCGATAAAGTGGGGCGCTTCATAGTGGTTTGCTTGCTGAATTTGCTCTTCACTCGCGATAGGTAATGTAAAGCTGAACGTGGTGCCAACCATAGGCTGACTACTCACATACAAAGAACCTTGCATCAGTTCGATCAACTGACGACTGATAGATAAACCTAATCCTGCGCCTTGACGGTATCGGCTTGAGTCGCTGCCTGCTTGAATCAAAGGCTCAAAAATATGTTCGATCTGGTCAGCTGGAATACCTTGGCCAGTATCAACGACCTGAACACGAATATGATCGTCGATAACGTTCGCGGAAATGACAATTTTGCCTTCGCTGGTGTATTTGATTGCATTGCCAACCAAGTTATATAGTACCTGTTCAAGTCTTTGCGGGTCGGCACTGACCCACACGGGTTCACTAGGTACTTGGTTGATAATTCTGATGGGTTTGTTGCCTAGCAGATGGGAAGAAAGCTCAAGTACTAAGCGCGTTGAACCGGATAAATCTACGGCACTGGTGTCGATATCCAAGTTTCCATAACGCATCTTATGGTAATCAAGTAAGTCATCAACCAAGGTAGCAAGACGCTGACCACTGCTGATAATGATATCTAGCTGGTATTTGTGTTCTGCTGTGATTGGGCCGTTAGCTCCTGAAGTGAGTGCTTCGGCTATCCCCACCATGCCGTGTAAAGGCGTTCGTAACTCATGAGAGGTTGTCGCTAAGAATTCATCTTTGAGTTTATTGGCGAGCTGTAACTCATCATTTTGTTTTTGAATGAGTTTGAGGTTGCTTTCTAGCTCTGCATTTTGCTCTTTGATTAAGAGGATCTTTTCGCGAATTGAGCGTTGCATCCGCTCAAAACTGACCGCAAGGCACCCGATTTCATCTTTACGCTGCGTGTTAATCATAGTGGCATCAAGATCGCCAGCAGATACCTTCTCGGCAGCCCAAGTCAATTTAAGAAGTGGGGATGTGATGAAATTGGACAGGTAGTGGGAGGCCATAACAACCAGTAAGATTGCCGTTAACATTGCGAAAATAAACACAGTTTCAAGTTGATGAATGCGAGCAAAGGCAACACTTTCTGGTACTTCAACGACCAGTGCCCAGTCGATACCTTTAACCGAAATCGGGGCGTAGGCGGCAATGATGGCCTCTTTCTCTGAGTTAGAGTAGGTTCCAAAGCTGGTTAATCCAGACAAGGCGAGCTCCACCACTTGTCGACTTTTATCAATATCTTCCTGCTCGTATGCGAGAGTACGGGATTTATGATCGGCACCAACCAAAAGGGTCTTCATCGAAGGGATGTTTTTGGTATCAGCTATCAGCTTGGTTATGCCGTTATTCGGCAGACGAAACATGGCATAGCTGTGCAGATAACCTTGCTGCACAATGGGTGCGCCTAGCCATGCAACTGACTTGCCTTGCTCTTGGGCAAAATCTGAAATAATAACCGGCGTAAAGTCTTCGTTCGTTTTACGTTTTTCAATGACCAGATTTCTTAGTTTGGTAAAAGTGTGTCCTAAGTTGGCATCTTTATATTTGCCAGTTAGCAAGTTAGTGCCGAAATTGTCATATTTAAACGTCGAGTAAGTGACGTTTCCTTCTCGATCGACCAATAAGATATCATCGAAATCAGAGCGTTTGAGAAGTTCCAGATAAGCCCAGTGATAGCGTTTATGAAGCAAGCGGTAGCGTTCTGTACCATTAAAGAGGCTAGACTGAGGCAAAATAGAGGTTTTGATTTGATCGCCCGAACCTTGGATATAACGCTTTTGTGCGTACTCGCGTGCCTGCTCAATATCAAGGCCTAAGCTGCCAAATGCGTTGACCAAGCCGTAGAATCGACCACCACTCGCATACGCTAACTCTGAGCGTACAAACCCCATGACTTCCGACTCTTTCGCGTATAGGTAGTCAACGACTTGCTGCTGCTTGCTATCGCGAACAGAAACCAAATGCAATGTGCTCTGCTCTTGTAAGTCAGTGGTGTGTGACTGCAAAAAGAAGATAGCGATAACGGTAAGAGGTGTGATACTTAAGACCAGAAATGCCAGCATCAGAGTGCTTTGAAGACGCTTAAATTTCTGTTTCCGATACAACTTAAACATGATCTAACTAGAGTTTCCAAGAGTTCGGCTTAAAGATTGGGGCCTAAAAACCTGTAAGCGGGATAAAACGTTATTTTCCTATAGTGACAAAATTAACGAGTTTTTTTACTTTGACAAGTAAGTTGCAAGGAAAGCGTGGAGAAAAGCGCAGTTTTTACTTTGGCAGGGGAGATGTTGCCCAATCCTTGGCAAGAATTGGGCAAGTCGACTACTTCTTAGCGTGATAAATCGCGAATTTATTGGTCTTATTTAGCGTCTCGCAATTAATGAAGGCTTGCTCAATAATCGGCTGATATTTAAGAAAACTATTAGCAACGATAAATAGTTGTCCCTGTGGGTTTAGATATTGTGGTGCTTTTGCCAACAGCGTCTCCGTTGCGCTGTAGCTAGTATCGAGACCAGCATGGAAAGGAGGATTACTGATAATGAAGTTGTAATCCTTGCTGGTATCTGAATAAACATCAGAGGCAAATACACGACCAGTCAAACCGTTAGCTTCGAGTGTGGCTTGGCTAGACGCGACCGCGAGTGCGCTGATATCACACATTTCTAGCTCTATGTCTGGATTAAGGAGCGCCATCACGCTGCCGATGACGCCCGCTCCACAGCCAAAGTCTAAAACCTTGCCAGTCAGATCGGGTAGGGTATCGAGCAGCAGTTTACTGCCAATATCAAACTCTCCGTGACTGAACACGCCCGGTAAGCTTTTAATGGTCAGAGTGCGCTCTTTGTAGCTAACCTGATAGGTTTTATACCATTCATCTAGCTGGAAAGCTGCAGGTGTCTGAGTACATTGCCCCCAGTAGAAAGAACAACGGCGTGCGGAGTCGTATTTGGTAATCGGGCCATAGTCCTTAAACATTTTCTCAATGCTTTTAATACCAGAGCGATTCTCACCCACAACCACGATTTCAGTTCCGGTTCCTAGTTTGGACATCAACATGGCCAGCAGATACTCGGCTTCAGCTTTCGCTTTTGGCCAGTAGAGCAGGACCAAATCTGCCTGAGTTTGCTGTGTGAACTCTGCACCAAAGACACGGGTAATTTGCGAATAGGATTCAAGCTGACGATGATAACCATAGTTGGTGGTAAATACTGTTACAGACTGACAGTGTTTCACCAGTTCAACAGGAAATAGGTCTTCAGATTCACCAGCAACAAGAACGTGTTTACCTTCGAAGTAAGCAAGTTGTCGCTCGGCAATTTGACTTGGCGCGATATAGGCAGACATAGAGCACTCAGTAGAAAAAAATGAGGGGGGATTTTCGCACAATCCTCCCTCATCTTGAAGTATTAAACCGTTTTGCTGTTTAGCTGTGATCTTGTTGATCTAAGAAGCCTTGAAACTCCTCTTCATAGATATTGAACAATACCATGGTCACAGCAAAGATGATCGGGCCGTAGATTAGGCCAATTAAGCCAAATAAGTGTAGACCACCTAACAAAGAGAAGAAGATCATTAGCGTGTTCATTCCAGCGCTACCTTGCATTAGGAATGGACGGAGCAAGTTGTCTATCGAACCTACCACAGCTACGCTCCAAACGGTCAGGAAGATAGCCCACGTAGTATCCCCTATGAGGAAGAGGTAGATTGCTGCTGGGATCCAAATGAGCGCAGTACCAACAACCGGAATAAATGAAGCAAAGCCCATCATGGTTCCCCAGAATAGACCTGGGAATCCGGCGAGCCACATACCGAGTCCACCCGCGATACCTTGCGCAATAGCAGTCAGGAATGAACCCATGACGGCAGACTTCGCCACCTGCTCAACTTCATCTAGTAGTTTATCTTCTTGGCTGCGTGACAAAGGAAGGATATGGCGGATAGCACTGATGATCTTATCGTGATCTCGAAGTAAGAAAAATAGCACGAATAACATCAGGAAAAAGTCCATTAGGAAGTTAGTCGCATCACCTAAAATCTTCGCGCTGATACCGACCAGATTACTGCCAAAACTCGTGGCAAACTGAGCGACTTTCTGAGCAATCTCTTGAGGCTCTACCTTATCGAAAGGTAAGTAAGTGTTGGCTAAAGACAAACCTTTCACAACCCAAGGGTGTTCGAAGAGTGTTTGGATGCCCCCTTGAGTGACCCATTGATAAACGTTTTGAGAAAATGCAGAGCCTTGCTGAACGATAGCAGCAAAGACAAACAACAGTGGGACGACAATGATAAAGGTCAACACAATACAGGAGAGCAGAGAAACAACATTTTTATGATTTGGCAGTTTGCTCTCAATCCAATCATGAATAGGGAACATCAACAGCGAAATGATAAACGCCATTACGATCGAATTGATGTAAGGCTCTACCAATAAAAAACACGCGAACGCTGCAGCCAACAGGGCTATCACTAGTACCCAGTGACTGGAGGTGATTTTAATTTTATCTGACACAATCTTGTCCAATTGTTTGACGATGTATCAGTATAATGGCTTTAAAACAGGCAGTTATCAATCAAGAATCAGATTTGCATCAGAGGTGAGTCAAAACATGGGATGCTGTAATAATGACAAAGGCTGCAAGTCAGCATCAAAAAGCAAACCTTCTATACCTTGGTTTGCCTTGGTAATGGCAGGATTGGTTTTGTTAGTCTTGTTTAACTGGCAATAAAAAAAGGCTGCTCAATGCAGCCTTTTCCATATGCAGTAGAGGTTAAGCTTGTTGTGCGATGATAGCAAAACAGCGATCTGCCGCTTCCAGCGTTGCTTCAATTTCTTTGCTGCCGTGTGCCAGAGAAGTAAAGCTCGCTTCGAAAGCCGATGGCGCAAGATAAACGCCGTGATCCAGCATTAGGTGGAAGAAACGTTTGAAGCGCTCGATGTCGCACTTAGTCACGTCTTCGTAGCTGGTGATGCTTTCTTGATCGGTAAAGAAGAAACCGAACATTCCGCCAACTTGATTGACGACAAGAGGGATACCGTGGTTGTCTGCTAGTTGCTTAAAGCCATCTGCTAGCTGTTTAGTTTTAGAAGCAAGGCGCTTTTCGTTACCTTCTTGTTTGAGTAAGTTCAGACAAGCGAAACCTGCCGCCATCGCTACAGGGTTACCTGATAAAGTACCCGCTTGGTAAACAGGGCCTGTAGGTGCAATGTACTGCATCACTTCTTTGCGACCACCGAACGCACCCACTGGCATACCACCACCAATAACTTTACCTAATGTTGTTAGGTCTGGTTTGATGTTGTAGTAAGCCTGAGCACCACCTAGAGCCACGCGGAAACCTGTCATTACTTCATCAAAAATCAGCAGCGCGCCTTCTTCATCACAGATTTGGCGTAGCCCCTCATGGAAACCTTCCACTGGCGGAATACAGTTCATGTTGCCAGCAACAGGTTCAACGATAATACATGCGATTTCATCTTTGTTTGCCGCAAAGAGTTCGCGCACTGAGTCTAGATCGTTAAATGTTGCCGTTAGTGTGTGCTTGGCGAAATCCGCTGGAACACCTGGTGAACTTGGTTGACCAAGCGTCAGAGCACCCGACCCCGCTTTAACTAGCAGGCTGTCTGCATGACCATGGTAACAACCTTCAAATTTCATGATTTTGTCACGACCTGTGTAATCACGAGCAAGACGAATTGCGCTCATGGTTGCTTCAGTGCCTGAACTCACCATACGAATCTGTTCCATCGATGGGACAAGTTCTGAAACCAGTTCAGCCATCGCAATTTCCATTTCGGTTGGTGCGCCAAAGCTCAAGCCGCGCTGCGCTGCGTCAATAACCGCTTCACGAATTACCGCGTGGTTGTGACCAAGAATCATCGGACCCCAAGAACCCACATAATCAATGTACGCTTTGCCGTCAGCATCAAAAATCAACGGGCCGTCAGCTCGTTCAACGAAAATCGGTGCGCCACCAACGCCGTTAAATGCACGTACAGGAGAGTTCACACCACCAGGAATGGTTTGCTGTGCTTTCTCAAATAGATCTGCGGATTTGGTCATGGGATATCCTCTTTTGATTGCTCGGACCAATTTGGCACGCATTGTACCTGTCGATTCCCATACAATAAAACGCTTTGCTGCACATTCTGCGTACTTTCACAGCAAATAAAGAAGAATTGGTATAAAAAGTTGCTTCAAAAGTGGTGAATACTTGAACGCTTCACTCAGGTATTAGATAATCCCCCTAATATTAAAAGATGAAGTTCCAGAAAGTTCAGTCATTCTGGAGCCAAACGACTGAGAGAGATCATCGTGAGCGAAGTAAATATTCCACTAACATTTTCAGATGCAGCGGCTCAGCGAGTAGGTGCATTGATTGCTGAAGAAGAGAACCCGAACCTGAAACTGCGAGTTTACATTACTGGTGGTGGTTGCAGTGGTTTCCAATATGGTTTCACTTTTGACGAGAACGTGAATGAAGGAGACACAACCATTGTCAACAGTGGTGTGACTTTGGTGGTTGACCCTATGAGCCTTCAATATTTAGTGGGTGGCCAAGTGGATTACACTGAAGGGCTTGAGGGCTCGCGTTTCTTTGTGAATAACCCAAATGCGACCACAACATGTGGCTGCGGTGCTTCATTCAGCGTTTAAATATCTCTTTCTAGGCTGCGGTCCCTCTGCAGCCTATTGCCTATCTACTACTGGCTTTTCCTTCCTTATTTATCCAGAAACTGAGACCCCAGATAAATAGTTATCAATGTCATTTTATTTTTAGATGGTTAATTTATATCCTAATTGATACATTCGCAGTAGAACACTGTGAATTGCTATATCCACAACGTGTAGCCGTAAATCGCTGCTGTTGTTTGTTTTGGATGTGATATAGAAATAATAAGGATAGTTATGGCGAGTATTTCTCCTCTGCGTTTTCTTGCGGTTAGACCTTATCTTGTGTCACTGATATTGGTATTACTCCTCTCTCTTTGGTTAGGGGTAGGAATGTTGAAAGCACAAGACACCGCGCCTCACCAAGAGACGGAAGACATTCCACTAGCCAAAGTTCAGTTCACCTCCTTTGTCGCCGAATCCACACACAAAACCATTGAGCTTTACGGACGGACTGCGCCGAATAAAAAGGCCAGACTCGGGGCAGAAATTGCCGGCAAAATTGTCCAGTTAAAGGTAAACAAGGGTGAAAGTGTTAAGCAGGGGCAGGTGATTGCGCTGATTGATAAGGGCGATTTAGAGAGTCAGTTGCAGCGTGCCGAAGCCATGCTCAAAGTGAAAGAGAAGGAATATAAAGCCGCCCAGTCTCTCAAAAGTAAAGGCTTGCAAGGTGAGGTCGCATTTACTACTGCTCAGGCCGGTTTAGTCGAAGCGAAAGCGATGGTGAACAATGCTCAAATCGCTTTGCGTAATACCTCGGTAAAAGCCCCGTTTACAGGCGTAGTGGATCACCTGTTTATTGAAACGGGTGATTTTGTTGGAGTAGGTGATCCTGTCGCGACATTACTCGATTTAAGCAAGATAGTGATTGAAGCAGACGTGAGTGAGCGACACATTCAAGCGTTAGAGCTTAATCAGCAAGCGAGTGTTCGTTTTATTAATGGTGACCAAACCATGGGGGCGGTGCGTTACATATCACGAGTCTCCTCTCCTGCAACCAATACTTTCCCAATTGAAATTGAACTGGCAAACCCTGGGCAGAAAATCCCTGCGGGTGTCAGTGCTGAAGTGAAACTCAACCTTCAAGACCAGCTGGCAATTAAAATTACCCCTGCAATGCTGGCTTTGGATGAAATGGGCAACTTAGGTGTCAAAACACTGGTCGCTAATCAGGTTAAATTTGTGCCAATAAAGCTGGTTAAAGCGGAACAGGATGGGGTTTGGCTAACGGGACTCGGTGAGCAAGTCGATATCATCACTACCGGGCAGGGATTTGTGCGCGATGGTGATAGTGTCATTGCGATTGAGCAAAGCAGATAGGAGCCGACACTATGTATGCATTGATTGATGCGGCTCTATCTCGTACTAGAACCATGATGGTGCTTCTGGTTTTTATTCTATTCGCCGGTGCGGGAACGTATATCACCATTCCTAAAGAATCTAGCCCTGACATTACAATTCCGATTATTTATGTGTCGGTAGGCCATCAGGGTATATCGCCATCAGACGCCGAACGATTGCTTGTTCGCCCGATTGAGCAAGAATTGAGAACCATTGAAGGGGTCAAAGAGATGACCTCTACCGCTTCTGAAGGTCATGCCTCAGTCATGCTTGAGTTCAGTGTTGGTGTCGACCTGAACAAAGCGATGGCTGATGTGCGTGAAGCGGTTGATTTGGCAAAACCCAAATTACCCAGCGACAGCGATGAACCGACGGTCAATGAAGTGACTTTAGCGTCGGAGGAACCTGCGCTTTCAATCGTACTTTACGGTACGGTACCTGAGCGGACCATTGTGCAGATAGCGCGTCAGTTAAGAGATAAGCTGGAAAGTTACCGCCAAATCCTAGAAGTGGATATTGCAGGTGATCGCGAGGATATTGTTGAGATCATTGTTGATCCACTACTGATGGAAAGTTATGGCTTAGATCAGGGGGATATCTACAACCTGATCGCACTAAATAACAGAGTGGTTGCCGCAGGTTTCGTTGATACCGGGTATGGGCGCTTTTCGGTTAAGGTTCCTTCGGTCTTCGATTCGCTGAAAGATGTGCTTGAATTACCTGTAAAGGTTGATGGTAAGCAGGTCATTACCTTTGGTGATGTGGCAACCGTTAGACGGGCATTCCGAGATCCAGAAAGCTACGCACGGCTAGATGGAAAATCTGCCGTTGTACTGGATGCGAAAAAACGCGCTGGCGAGAATATCATCGAGACTGTTGCGTTAATAAAAGCGGTGTTGGCAGAAGCTCAAACGCGTCCAGATTGGCCGAATAACCTGATGGTCAAATACACTTGGGATCAGTCTAAAGATGTTGAGATGATGCTCAGCGATCTACAGAACAATATCTTGTCAGCGATCATTCTGGTTGTGATTGTCATCATTGCCATTCTTGGTGTTCGTACTGCCTTGTTGGTGGGCATTTCGATTCCAGGCTCATTCTTAACCGGTTTGCTGGTTCTGTCTGTTTTTGGTCTAACCATCAATATTGTCGTGCTCTTTTCACTGATTATGGCGGTAGGTATGTTGGTTGACGGCGCTATCGTTGTGACTGAATTTGCCGATCGACGTATGCAAGAAGGCACGCCAAGAAGGGAAGCTTATCGTGATGCCGCCAAGCGAATGGCATGGCCGATTACCGCCTCCACGGCGACCACACTAGCGGCTTTTGCTCCTTTGCTTTTCTGGCCAGATGTCACGGGCGAATTTATGAAGTATTTGCCGCTGACTCTCATTGCTACGTTGAGCGCATCTCTAGCGATGGCACTACTATTGGTGCCTGTTTTAGGCAGTTTAATAGGACGACCTCAGCATGTTACTAAGGCGCAACGAGAGAAAATGGTTGCGCTACATGATGGCGATTTTTCTAAGGCAACGGGGATCACTAAGCTCTACTTCCATACCTTAGACATTGCGATAAAGCACCCATTCAAAATCCTCATTAGCGCTATTTTGCTTGCGATTGGCGTTGGTTTTACCTACGCCAAAGCAGGTTTGGGGGCGGAGTTTTTCCCCGAGGTAGATCCACCATTTTTCACGGTTAAAGTTCGATCTTATGGTGATCTTTCCTTGGATGAGAAAGACGTGATTATTCGTGATATTGAAGCGGTAATGCTCAATCATGATGAGTTTGAGAGTGTTTACACTCGCACTGGTGGTGATGATGAAATTGGTCAGATTCAGATTACTCCTGTTGATTGGCAGTATCGCCGTAAGGTCAAAGAGATAATTGAGGAACTCAAGCTCCAAACGGATGGTTATGCGGGTGTCGAAATTGAGTATAAATTCCCTGATGCTGGTCCACCGGTTGAACATGATCTGGTGATAGAATTATCGGCTCGGATCCCTACTGAATTGGACGCGGCGGCTAAAAAAGTTAGGCAGTGGGCTGACAATTATCCGGCTTTTACCAATCTCAGTGATACGTCAAGTAAAGACGGCATAGATTGGCAGATCGACATTCGTCGTGATGACGCATCTCGTTTTGCTGCCGATGCGACTTTAGTTGGCAATACCGTCCAGTTTGTGACGAATGGTCTGAAAATCGGTGATTATCTGCCTGATGATGCCAATGAAGAAGTCGACATTTTAGTTCGTTATCCGCAGGACAAGCGCGACATAGGTCGTTTTGATCAGCTTCGAGTCAAAACTCAAGCTGGCTTAGTTCCTATCACTAACTTTGCGACTATCGTACCTGAGCACAAACAAGACACGATACGACGCATTGATGGGCATCGGGTCACCAATATTATGGCGGATATGAAAGAGGGTTATAACTTGGCTCTCGAGTTGCCCAAAATAAATCAAGCGGTCGCTGATCTTGGTTTACCTGATGGTGTTGAGTTTAAAATTCGTGGGCAGAATGAAGAGCAAGAAAACTCTTCTGCGTTTCTACAAAATGCCTTTCTTGTGGCATTGGTGGTGATGGCGCTTATTCTGATTACTCAGTTCAATAGTTTCTATCAGGCATTGTTAATTTTAAGTGCGGTACTATTTTCAACCGTTGGGGTGTTTGTTGGCTTGCTAATATTCCAGAAGCCATTCGGTATCATTATGTCTGGGATAGGGGTTATTGCGTTGGCTGGCATTGTGGTCAACAACAATATTGTTTTAATCGATACCTATAACCAACTGCGTCATCGTGGCTTAGATAAGCGAGAAGCAATACTGCGAACTGGAGTTCAACGTCTGCGACCGGTGATGCTGACGACGGTAACGACGATTCTTGGCTTACTGCCGATGGTACTCGAAATGAACATCGACCTGATCAACCAAAAAATTGAATTTGGTGCACCCAGTACCCAGTGGTGGTCGCAACTCGCCACGGCGGTTGCTGGTGGCCTAGCGTTTGCCACTGTGCTTACTCTAGTATTGACTCCGTGTCTATTAATGCTGGGCAAAGAGCATAAAGTGGAAGAGCAGGGTAATAGAGTTATTGAAGCCGATTAATGACAAAGGCCCGGATTATCCGAGCCTTTGACTTATGGTGTAGCAAGTAAATCACCGTAGCGATTCAGTTTATCTAATCTGATCTTGGCGTTGGCAATGAAGGTCGCCTTGTCTGAACCTGTGAGTGATTTAGACTGTGGCAATTTGACCGTTCTGGCGTTTTTGTGGACGCCATTAACTAGAAACTCATAGTGTAGGTGTGGACCAGTGACACGACCTGTGCCTCCAAGGGTGCCGATTGTCTGGCCTTGCTTAACCCTCTGGCCGGTTTTCACGGTACGTTTTGTTAAGTGGAGATACTTAGTGATGTAAGTATTGCTGTGCTTAATAAAGACGTAGTTGCCGTTGAACTGGTTGTAGCTAGATTTTTGCACAATACCGTCACCCGCAGCCCAAATAGGCGTTCCGACAGGTGCCGCATAGTCTGTTCCTCGGTGGGCAACGACTTTGCCCGTCACTGGATGGCGTCGAGTCGGGTTAAAGTTAGATGTCACACGACGGAAATCTAGGGGAGAGCGCAAGAATGCCTTCTTCATTGCGCGGCCATTTTCGTCATAGTAGTTGCCCGTTTTATCATCCAAAATGGCTTTGAATGTATCCCCTTGGTTGGTAAACACCGCTGCAATGATCTTTCCTCTTCCGACGACTTCTCCTTCAACCACCTTCTCTTGATAGAGAATCTTAAAGTTGTCACCACTACGAATATCCAACGCAAAGTCGATATCCCAGCCAAAAATACCGGCTAACTCCATAATTTGGTTTGCGGTTAAACCAGCATTGACGCCTGCATTCCAGAAGTTTGAGGTGATATTCGCTTCAGCGTAGTTGTATTGGTAAAACAGTTCTTTTTTGTCGAATGACGATCGATAACCTGCTTCGGATTTAGTCACTAGAAAGCTCTCATAAGGGCTGAGAGTTCGTTTAATCTGTATCAACTCATTGTCAGCGTCAAAGCCCAGCTCGAAGGTGTCTCCCGGTCTCACTCGAGTCAGTTGCGTCTCAATGTCCTTATTGGTCGAGGTCAGTTGATAAAGCAAACGAGATGATAGCCCAGCACGTTGAAACAGCAGAGCCATACTGTCACCAGATCCAATGGTGTGTTTTTCCCAACGTAAAACGGCAAGTGGGGAAATGGACTCTTGCTGAGTAAGTTGATCGATATTCAGCGTTAAAGGGTAAGCTTTACCCACTTGATAGTTGCTCTCTTCCTGGCGGAGATCGTTAGGGGTAGGCAGAAATAGCGCGATGACAATAAAGGCGCTGAAAAAGGCGATAAGGGCTCGATGAATCCAAGGTAGTCGAGCAAAAAGAGACAACATCGTATGTCCGTTCTAAAAAATTCAGTAAAAAAGCTCAGCTGTTTAGTCTAACTGGTTTCAAAAAGCATCGCTATTCAAGTAAGATGGCAAACTAACAAATTTTTGCCAAATCTGTGGGAGTGAACAAGAATGGCGAGCATTGAAGCTGCACTAGCGGAGATTAAGCGCGGTGTTGATGAACTGATTCCAGAAGAAGAACTGATTGCTAAGTTGAAAGAGGGGCGTCCTCTTCGCATCAAACTGGGTGCCGATCCAACGGCTCCTGATATCCACCTAGGCCACACAGTTATTTTGAACAAGCTACGTGCGTTCCAAGAACTTGGCCATGATGTGACGTTCTTAATCGGTGATTTCACTGGTATGGTTGGTGACCCAACAGGTAAGAACACAACTCGCCCACCTCTAACTCGCGAAGACGTACTGCGTAACGCAGAAACGTATAAAGAGCAGGTGTTTAAGATTCTTGATCCAGCGAAAACTAAGATTCAATTTAACTCTGAATGGCTTTCTGAGCTAGGTGCAGAGGGTATGATTCGCCTTGCTGCAAATCAAACGGTTGCTCGTATGCTGGAACGTGATGATTTTAAAAAGCGTTACACTGGTGGTCAGCCAATTGCTATTCATGAGTTTATGTATCCACTCCTACAAGGTTATGACTCAGTAGCAATGGAAACAGACGTTGAACTTGGTGGTACTGACCAGAAGTTCAACTTGCTGATGGGTCGTGAGCTGCAAAAAGCACACGGTCAGAAGCCGCAGGTTGTTTTAACTATGCCTCTTCTTGTTGGTCTAGACGGCGAGAAGAAAATGTCTAAGTCTGCGCACAACTACATCGGTATTAGCGAAGCACCAAGTGAGATGTTCGGTAAGATCATGTCGATTTCTGATGAATTGATGTGGAACTACTACGAGCTGCTCTCTTTCCGTCCGCTTGAAGAAATCAACGAACTGAAAGCGGGTGTTGAAGCGGGTAAAAACCCACGTGATGTGAAAGTTGCTCTGGCAAAAGAGATCATCGCTCGCTTCCATAGCCAAGAAGATGCAGATGCGGCTGAGCAAGAGTTCGTTAACCGTTTTGCGAAAAACCAAATTCCTGATGAGATGCCAGAGTTTGAGTTTGAAGCTGGCCTGCCAGTGAGCAACTTACTGAAAGAAGCTGCATTGTGCGCTTCAACTTCAGAAGCAATGCGTATGGTTAAGCAAGGTGCGGCTAAGATGGATGGCGAAAAAGTGGCAGACGCTAAGTTTACACCTGAAGCAGGAACTTACGTGTTCCAAGTTGGTAAGCGTAAGTTCGCTCGCGTGACAATTAAATAGTCACTGCCTGAAATTATCGTGAATTAAAGCGCCTTATTAGGCGCTTTTTTTATGTTTGTTATCAAACTTATAGCCTGCTCAAATGTTATGCGTTTTTGTTTAAAAATGACTGATTTTCTTTGATGACTCTGGTACTATGCGCACGCTGCCAGTATGGCAGCTTATTCGGAGACTTTTATGAACAATATCGACCATCCTCCTAGTATGAGAGGGGAAAAATAAACCGCTTCGGTATTGTCGTCTCACGCCTCTACCTAAGTGGTAGAGCATCCTTTCTATTGAACTGTATCCTCACGTTTTTCTCCTCTAAATTCTAGAATCAACACAGTATCTCTCTAGCTTCTTTGGGCTGGCGAGACGGCGTTTTGTGCTTGTACACCACTGTGTTTGATGGTCGTTACCTACTGCCAATCGGGAGATTCGCCATGACGGTAATGAGCAATACTTACATTGAAAATACACCGCACTTTTCTCGTGAAGAGATCGGTGCAGCTCGCAATGCATTTCTGCAATACGAGCAACAGCAGCAGGTGCGCCTATTGACGGTGATGCCTGTTGAAGAAGCGGTCGCTATCTTGCATCACTGTTCTATCGGTTATGTACAGGGATTGATATCGGCTTTAGAGGTTGGAGGACATGACAAGTTGGCACGTCATTATGCGCATCAACTTGGTTTTATCCATTCAGAAGTTGAAACATCAAGCAGTTACCTTGATACCTCCGTCGCTGGGCATGTAAAGCAGCGTATCGGTTGGATTATTGCTCTGGCTTTGCTAGGAATCGTTTCAGGGTTAATTATCGCCCAGTACGAAGATACCTTAAGTCAGTTGGTATTACTGGCTATTTATATGCCAGTCATAGCAGCGGCTGGAGGTAATACTGGGACACAGGCTGCAACGTTAGTGATTCGTGCGTTAGCCACGGGAGAACTAAGAAAGCGTCAGTGGTTAGCGGTGTTTTGGAAAGAAAGCCGAGTAGCACTCTGTTTAGCATTAGCGATCTCGCTGGTAATTGTCGGTCGAATTGTTCTTTTCAGTGACCCTATGAGTGCCGGTGGGTTCGAGATCAATACCATTGCGTTGGCGATTGCTGTCGCACTGTTTATTCAAGTGACACTATCAACGACTTTAGGTGGTTTATTACCGATCCTTGCCAGAGCATTTAAACTGGACCCAGCGGTCTTGGTGAGTCCAGTTCTTGCCTCAATTGTTGATATCTCGGGGATGTGGATCTACTTCACTGTCGTGAACTACTTTTTGGGCATTGCCTGACTAAATTTCACCACATCTTGATAGAACAATGTTTCAAACTTAGTGATAGGAGCGACGGTCGGTTGAGCGTCGCTCTTCGTTTTTGGTGGATGATAGTCAGCGACAAACTGAACAAACAAGGTGCTAGGTTTACCGTTATTATCTAAACCGTAACCCGCCATATTGTAGCTTCCGTAAAGGGAGCCACTCTTGGCAATCAACTCTCCTTTGATCGGTTCCTGGCGCATACTTCGGCGATATTTTAGCGTGCCGTTAGTTCCTGCCTTTGGCATTAAGTCGATCAGTCCCAGTTGATCATCATGTTTCCAGATATAACGTAAAACGGCGGCCATATTTTGGCTGGTAAAGCGATTGTTACGTGATAAGCCTGAGCCGTCTGCCATTGGCGTTTGTTGTAAGTCGATGCCGGTTTTAGCGAAGAGGATCTGTTTGATTGCTTCAGTCCCATTACCAAAACTGCCTGACTGAACAAAGAACTTGCTACCAAGAGTCTTCGTTAGGTTGTCGGCAATCAGGTTATCTGACTGTTTGAGCATTGTTTCGAGCAATTGAGGGAGTGGAGAAGATTGATGGCTTGCTAATGCTTGACCTTGTCGCTGAGGTACGCCCACTTTGATGTTGCCAATAAGTTCAATGTTTAGCTGACTGAGCAATGTATGGAGTATACGCTGCGTGTAAAGAGCAGGATCTTGAACGGCGAATTTGAGCGGTAGAGGTTGGCTACGGCTTTGTAGGCACCCTTGTAACTGATAGTGGTTGTCTGGTGATGAGAGCAGCTCTAAATTGCACTGAGTGCTCTCTTGTTCAGCTTTAGAAACGGTTTTTGCTTGTGTGGTGACATAAATAGGTTGATGCTCGGGTACATAGACGCGAGTTTTGCCGTCTTGCTGAGTGTATATAGAAGCCTGAACACAATTTCCGTCAAGTGAGATGGCGCTCGCTGGTGCGCTATAGCAAACGCCAAGAATGTCCCAGGGCCAGCCAACCGCACGTTCGTAACCTGTAAAAGCACTATTATCTAACCACAGGTCACCTTCGATTCGCTTTATGCCTTTGCTACGAGCCTGAGATAAGAGTTGTTTTAGATTATCTGTGGTAAAGGTTGGATCGCCACTAAAACGAATCACAACATCCTGACCCGCCTGTTCTATCGCGGTGTGGTAGCGAAACTGATCACCTAACTCTAGTTTTGCAGCAAGAGCGGTCACTATTTTTAATGTGCTGGCTGGTGGAAACAGTTGATCTTGGTTTGCTGAACCTTGGTAGCTCTCTTGACTCTGTAAGCTCTCGACACGCAATGCCGCTCGGCTACCTGAAGGTAATTCGTTTAATGGCGCATAAGCCGATACTTGCGAAGAAAATAGACCTAAACCCCATAGTAGGGATGAGAAAAAAATTGAGCGTTGCATAGTAATGGGTATCGCAAGTCGTGAGCCAGAAGAAGAGTATAGCGAGTAAAAAAAACGCCCGCTATAGAGCGAGCGTCTTAGATTCTTGACTTGAGGTCAGGAAATTAGAAGTCGTAACGTAGACCTAGAGCGATCTCGTCTTCAGCGTCTGCTTTAGTGATGTTTTTAGCAGCATCAACATCTAGCAGGTTGAAGTTGTACGATACGTAACCACGGAAGTTAGGCTTGAAGTAGTAAGTTGCATCAATTGCAACGTTGTCTGCTTCGTCAGCTTTAACTCCAGCGTCTTTAGACTCTAGGTAGTTGTATGTTGTTGTGAATACAGTTTGGCCCATAGTGTAAGCCGCCGCGAATTCATAACCAGTTAGGTCGGTTTTGTTGCCAGTTGCTTTGTCTTTGTCTTGACCGTCAACGAAAGTACCTGCGAAGTATAGGTCGTTGATCGCGTAAGATGCAGCAAGCATGTACTGGTTACGCTCAGTAAGTTGGTTGAACTGACCTTCCGTAACAGTGTCAAGGTACTGGTTACCGTCTGCGTAACCTGCACCTAGTTTAACGCCAGTTTCGCCGATTGCGTAGATTGCAGATAGAGAGTAGCCGTCAGCGTTGTTATCATCATAGCCATTTACACCGTTGTCTTTTGCGTCAGCAAAACGGTAGCTCGCTTTAACGCCTAGGTCAGCAAATTGGCCTTTGTAAGAGATCATATTGTCTGTACGGTCAGCGACAGCGATTTTGTATGCAGCTGAGTTACCGTGGTAAGCCATGATATCAGTAAAGTCTGTGATTACACCTAGTGCGCCCTCGTTTTTACCGTAAGCGATTTCACCAAATGCGCCACCTAGACCAGCGTATGCGTAACGGGTAGTTAGGTCACTATCACCTTTATCTGTAGTTTTGCCATTTTCTGCAGTAGTGAATTCACCTTCGTAGAAACCTACGCCGTATAGGCCGTCAGTGATTTGCGCTTTACCTAGGAAGCTTAGACGTACACGTGAGTTGTCTTCTGCTTTGCCATCTTTAAGAGCTAGACGCGCTTCAGCACGGCCGCCCATTTCAATAGAGTTACCGTCTTGGCTGTAGATTTCTGCCGCGTTTGCGCCAGTTGCCACTGCTGCAGCTGAAACTGCTAGAGCAATCAGAGTTTTGTTCATCTTATTAGTCCTAATTTACTGTCCATAAATAGTTGTTATGCGAGTGATGACTCACTTGAGTCAATCCTCTTACTATTACCGCAATGAATCAATGCTCATATGTAAGACTTCTGTCAGAAATACTTTGCACTTGGTATTCACCGAGCGAGTAATTGGTGAGCATTGTTGTACCGCTAAAGTTCCGTCTATTGGTAGTAAAACGATATAAAACAGATTTTTGAACACTGTTTTATTTTGGATTGAAAAATATCAAAATCATGATTATTAAGGTTTTTTTCTTGTTGTTGAATTTGTTGTCATTAAGAAAAATTTTAGTTTTTTTTATTAACTTGCGGGGTTTTTGAGTGTTTTTAGGTAACGAAAAATAATGAGTAAATCGCTGTGTAAGCACTGTTTTTTTTGAGCGATGGATTTAAGATGATTTAGTCCCCAAGTTTGTTTACACTAAGAGAAATTGATTAGTTAGCTCACTACCTAGTCCAGTGTGGATTAGGTAGTTTTGTTTTGTCCAAAGATTGCTTTGGAATGAGGTACATAATGGAAAAAGTCCCAATGACGTTGCGTGGCGAACAGAAGCTGCGTGAAGAATTAGAAAGACTATTGAAGCTTCGCCCAAAGATTTCTGAAGCGATTGCTGAAGCTCGTGAGCTTGGAGATCTTAAAGAAAACGCTGAGTACCATGCTGCACGTGAAGAGCAGGGTATCTGTGAGGCTCAGATTCGTGATATCGAATACAAACTGTCGGTCGCACAGGTAATCGATGTGACTAAGATGGACAATACTGGCAAGGTTATCTTCGGTTCGACGGTGACTTTGATCGATTGTGATACTGAAGCAGAGAAAACTTACCAAATCGTCGGTGAAGACGAAGCGGATATTAAAGCTGGTCGTATCTCTGTAAGTTCACCGATTGCACGCGGTTTGATTGGTAAGATGGAAGGTGACGAAGTCGTTATTTCTACACCAGGCGGCGACCGTGATTTCGAAATCGATAAAGTTGAATATATCTAAGTTCAGTGATGTGAGAGCATTTCTTTAGAACAGAGATAGCAAAAAGGTCGCAGTCGCGACCTTTTTTGATGTTGCTATTGGTTAGCCATTATTTACGTGGAAGCTCGATTTTGCGATCTTCAGTTTGACGGTACAGGATAAGAGTTTTACCAATTACTTGTACTTTTTCAGCGCCAGTTTCACGTACAATAGCATCTATGATAAGACCTTTAGTCTCACGGTCTTCAGAGGCTACTTTGATTTTGATTAGCTCATGATGATTTAGAGCAATTTCAATTTCCGCCAGAACAGCTTCAGTAAGTCCATTTGCGCCCATAAGCACAACAGGTTTTAGACTGTGCGCTAGGCCTTTGAGATGCTGCTTTTGTTTAGTGCTTAGGTTCATTACGCGGCCAATTTTCTTTACTATAAGGGTTGAAAAATACCATTTTAACGCCATCTAACCGTGAAGACTATAATTTATTGGGTTAGTTGCTCCCTCTATCTGTTAGGTATCGAATGAGTAAACAAAAACATTCGGCCAGCTCGGGTCGCTGGTTGAAAGAACATTTTGACGATAAGTACGCCAACGAAGCGCGAAAAAAAGGCTATCGTTCACGCGCTTATTTCAAAATGGAAGAGATCCAAACCAAAGATAAATTACTAAAACCTGGTATGACTGTGGTCGATTTAGGTGCAGCACCCGGTGGGTGGTCCCAATATGCTGCTAAGATTGTAGGTGAGGAGGGACAAATTATTGCTTGTGACCTGTTACCTATGGATCCTATTGCAGGGGTAAGCTTCCTCCAAGGTGACTTCCGTGAAGAAGCCGTACTAGAAGCTCTGCTGGACAGAATCCAACCATCAATGGTTGACGTTGTGATGTCTGACATGGCTCCGAATATTGCTGGTAATAACTCTGTGGACCAGCCAAGAGCAATGTATTTAGTTGAATTGGCTTTAGATATGTGTCGACAAGTTCTAGCCCCTAATGGTAGCTTTGTTGTAAAGGTTTTCCAGGGGGAAGGCTTCGATCAGTTTGTTAAAGAAGTCCGCGATACTTTTAAAGTCGTCAAAGTCAGAAAACCAGACTCATCGCGAGCTCGCTCACGAGAAGTCTTTGTTGTAGCCACTGGTTACAAAGGTTAACTATTTTGCCCCTTGCTGGGCAGGTTAACACTATAGCTACAGGTTATAAACTGTAGTACCCTACCTTTAATTACAATTAGTTATCGAGAGGCTTACACCTTGAGTGACATGGCAAAAAATTTAATTCTGTGGCTTGTTATCGCCGTCGTCTTGATGTCGGTTTTCCAGAGCTTTGGCCCTGGAGAAAGCAATGGCAGAGCGGTGGATTACACCACATTTGTACAGGAAGTTGGCCAAGGCCAGATTCAGGAAGCAACTTTTAAAGACGGTGAAATTTCTTTCACACGTCGTGGCGGCGGCGCGCGTTATGTTACTTACATGCCAGTCTACGACCAGAAGCTACTTGATGACCTAATTAATCAAAATGTGAAAGTACAAGGTACACCTCCAGAAGAGCAAAGCCTGCTAGGTACTATCTTCATTTCATGGTTCCCAATGATCTTACTGATTGGTGTATGGATTTTCTTCATGCGCCAGATGCAAGGCGGTGGCGGCAAAGGCGCGATGTCTTTCGGTAAGAGCAAAGCTCGAATGATGAGCGAAGAGCAAATCAAAACCACGTTTGGTGATGTTGCTGGCTGTGATGAAGCAAAAGAAGACGTCAAAGAACTGGTTGATTTCTTACGTGACCCAAGCCGCTTCCAAAAGCTGGGAGGTAAGATTCCAACGGGTGTCTTGATGGTAGGTCCTCCGGGGACCGGTAAAACGCTACTTGCTAAAGCGATTGCTGGTGAGGCGAAGGTTCCATTCTTTACCATTTCTGGTTCTGATTTCGTTGAAATGTTTGTTGGTGTTGGCGCATCTCGTGTACGTGATATGTTCGAACAAGCGAAGAAAGCTGCGCCGTGTATTATCTTTATCGATGAGATTGATGCGGTAGGCCGTCAACGTGGTGCCGGTGTTGGTGGTGGTCACGATGAGCGTGAACAGACACTAAACCAAATGCTGGTTGAAATGGATGGCTTTGAAGGCAACGAAGGTATTATCGTGATTGCGGCGACTAACCGTCCAGACGTACTAGACCCTGCACTTCTTCGTCCTGGTCGTTTTGACCGTCAGGTTGTCGTTGGTCTGCCAGATGTACGTGGTCGTGAGCAAATTTTGAAAGTTCACATGCGTAAAGTACCACTAGCAGCAGACGTCGAGCCATCACTTCTAGCTCGTGGTACACCGGGTTACTCTGGTGCAGACCTTGCTAACCTTGTTAACGAAGCGGCGCTATTTGCCGCTCGTGGTAACAAGCGTAATGTGTCTATGGTCGAGTTTGAACAAGCGAAAGACAAGATCAACATGGGTGCTGAGCGCAAGTCGATGGTTATGTCGGAAGAGATCAAGGAGTCGACGGCATACCACGAAGCGGGTCACGCGATTGTGGGTTATTTATCTCCTGAGCACGATCCTGTACACAAGGTAACGATTATTCCTCGTGGCCGTGCATTGGGTGTGACGTTCTTCTTGCCTGAGCAAGATGCAATCAGCTACAGCCGTCAGTTCCTTGAGAGTAAGATTGCGACACTTTACGGTGGTCGTATCGCTGAAGATCTGATCTACGGTGCTGATAAAGTATCAACGGGTGCGTCAAACGATATTAAAGTAGCGACAAACCTAGCGCGTAACATGGTGACGCAATGGGGTTACTCTGAAAAACTTGGTCCTCTTCTATACGCAGAGGAAGAAGGTGAAGTATTCCTAGGCCGTAGCGTAACGCAGACTAAACACGTGTCTGACGATACTGCTAAGCTGATAGACTCTGAAATTCGTGCCATTATCGACCGCAACTACGATCGTGCACTAAAACTTATCCAAGACAACATGGATATTATGCACGCAATGAAAGATGCGTTGATGAAGTATGAAACGATCGATGCAGGTCAAATTGAAGACCTAATGCAACGTAAAGAAGTCATTCGTGAGCCTGCTGGCTGGGGAAGTAACGCTAATAGCAAGCAAGAAGAAAAGTCTGAACCTGAAGAGAAAAGTGAAGCACAAGATTCTGAAGTAAAATCAGAAGAGCCGACGACTTCTCAAGAAACAACATCAGCAGAAGCAGCAGAGAAAAAAGACTCTGAGTAACTAAGCTTTTAAAAGAAACCCCGAGGCAACTCGGGGTTTTTGTATTTAAAGGTAAAGAGCCCAAGTATGATTCTGAAAGCAAACAATAAATCGCTGGACCTGTCACAACCACAGGTCATGGGAATTCTAAACGTCACCCCTGATTCCTTTTCTGACGGCGGTAGATACCACTCACTAGATAATGCGCTTGCTCAGGCGCAGCGAATGATTGAAGCTGGGGTAACTATCATCGATATCGGTGGTGAATCGACGCGCCCAGGTGCGCCTGATGTCGCGTTGGAAGAAGAGTTGCAACGTGTGATTCCGGTTATTCGAGCGATTAGAAAGCAACACGATGTCTGGATTTCTATCGATACCAGCAAAGCTGAAGTGATGCGCCAAGCGATTGAAGCTGGTGCGGATATTATTAATGATGTCCGTGCTTTACAAGAGCCAAGGGCACTAGATGTCGCGGCTCAATCTGGGTTGCCAATTTGTCTTATGCATATGCAAGGTCAGCCACGGACGATGCAGTCGAATCCTCACTACGAAGATTTATTAAAAGAAGTGGGTGAGTTTTTGCAAGAGCGTATAGAAGCGTGTGAAAAGGTCGGTATCCAGCGTAGTCAGCTTATTCTTGATCCAGGTTTTGGTTTTGGCAAAACTTTACAGCACAACTACCATATGTTGGCGCATTTAGAACAGTTCCATCAATTTGGTTTGCCGATTCTCGCGGGAATGTCGCGTAAATCTATGTTGTTTAAGTTGCTTGATAAAGCACCTGATGAGTGTATTGCAGCGAGTGTCAGTTGCGCTACAATCGCAGCCATGAAAGGCGCACAAATCATCCGTGTCCACGATTTTGAACAAACGCTTGATGCTATGAAGATTGTCTCAATGGTTAGTCAAAACCACTGAGCAGAAAAATGATTATAAAAAGGATTCACTATGTCTGATAAGAGACGCTATTTCGGTACCGATGGTGTACGTGGCAAAGTTGGCCAATACCCGATTACACCAGACTTTGTCCTTAAACTCGGATGGGCTGCGGGCCGTGTACTGGCTAAACAGGGGACGAAGAAGGTCATTATTGGCAAAGATACACGTATTTCTGGCTATATGCTTGAATCTGCTTTAGAGGCGGGTTTAGCAGCGGCGGGACTAAAAGCAACCTTTACGGGCCCAATGCCAACGCCTGCTGTCGCATACCTGACGCAAACTTTCCGCGCAGAAGCGGGGATTGTGATTTCTGCATCTCACAACCCGTATTATGACAACGGTATTAAGTTTTTCTCTTCTGAAGGTACTAAGTTACCTGATGATATCGAGTTAGCGATTGAAGCCGAACTTGATAAAGATATCGAATGTGTTGAGTCAGCCCTGCTAGGTAAAGCCTCTCGTTTAAACGATGCTGCGGGCCGTTACATCGAGTTTTGTAAAAGCACCTTCCCATCAGAGTTAAGTTTGGCGGGTCTTAAAATCGTTGTCGATTGTGCTCATGGTGCAACTTACCATATTGCACCAGCAGTATTTAGCGAATTAGGTGCTGATGCTGTGGCGATGGGCATCGAACCAAACGGTACGAACATTAACCATGAAGTTGGTGCGACGGATGTACGTGCTCTGCAAAAGCGAGTTGTAGAGGAAGGTGCAGCACTTGGTCTGGCTTTTGATGGTGATGGCGATCGTATCATCATGGTTGACCATTTAGGCAATAAAGTGGATGGTGACCAAATCGCGTATATCATCGCTCGTGATGCCATGCGTCGTGGTGAGTTAAAGGGGGGGGTTGTTGGTACGCTAATGACTAACCTTGGTATGGAAAATGGTCTGAAACAACTGGGTATTCCATTTGTCCGCGCGGCTGTTGGTGATCGTTATGTGATGGAGCAACTTCTTGCAAAAGGGTGGAAAATCGGTGCAGAAAACTCTGGTCACGTTATCTTGTTGGACAAGGTAACGACGGGAGACGCTATTGTTGCGGCACTACAGGTTTTAGCGTCAGTTGTGGGCAGCGATATGTCGCTACATGACTTATCTCAGGGAATGACATTGTACCCTCAGGTACTGGAAAATGTTCGATTCCAAGGAGATTCTAATCCACTAGATGCTGATGCCGTCAAGCAAGCGACGGCTGAAGTTGAAGCTGAGCTAGGCGAAAAAGGTCGAGTCTTATTGCGTAAATCAGGCACAGAGCCTTTGATTAGAGTGATGGTTGAAGGCGAGGATGCACAACTGGTTCAATCCTCGGCACTTAAAATTGCTGCGGCAGTGAAAGCGAGCTTCTAACGGCAAATCCAATACAAAAACGCCACCGATATCGGTGGCGTTTGTTTATCGCGGGACGTTATTCTTCATCTTCTTCGGTACGCTTTTTACCCCAAACTTCGATCTTTGCTTTCTTACTGAGGCCGACTGCACTTAGAGTTGTACTTCCCCAGCTATCGTATGTCATCTCAAGTTTCTTAAACTTGGCATCTTTGCCGCCAGGCAGAGTCCAGACTCTGGTTGACATACCTTTGGTTAACGTGCCCATCGATTGAAGTTCTTTGCGACTACCATCAGACATAGTCACCACGATACTCTTTAAGTTAACGGTACCTTGGACGACTTTAATCTTTAGTTTGCTAAAGTTGCGCTGGCTGACGTACGCAAGGGGTTCTACGGTATCAGTTTCAGATTTGTAGTTGACCACTTTATCGCTGATCATTACCCAGTCATCGCTGCTTTGCGCGAAAGTTTGTGGAGCGATAAGGATAATCAGTGAGGAAAGCAAAAGGGTGATGAAATGTTTCATAGTGCCTCTTTGTTTTATGTTACGATTGGCTCGTTCAAACCAGTGACGAATCCTTATGCCACAACACGAGCTAGAGTATTTACAAGAAATGGGTATTCAGTGCTATGAGCTGACCCATCCAGAACGATTGCAAGGCTATCAAGCCCCTCGCATCGTTTTGCAAGAGTCTTGTCAACTTGTGCTGATCTCACCCCAATATCCGAAAAATGAGACAGCAATTATGTTTGAAAGGGTATTGAAAAGCATCAATCTAAACTTGGAACAAGCACAACACATCTTTCCTCACCAAGTGAGTCAGTTACCTGATCACCAGTTAGAGTGGGCTTGGTTTGCGGGCTGTGAAGTACAGCCTGATGTGCAAGGGAAGGTATTATCTTCTCCTTTGCTCAGTGATATTGATGGTAATAACGATCAGCGTCGAGCGCTGTGGCAACAAATCTGTTCGTACAAATAGCCATGTTAAACATCTTCCCATTACTGCCAGAACATTTAGATCAAGTCTGGAACATTGAACGTCAGGCACACTCTCATCCATGGTCAGAAAACATGGTTCGAGATATCAATAGTCGTGGTGGTTGCCACCATGTGTTGTGCGATGATAATCAGGTTGTTGGCTATTTTTATGCGCAAAACATTGTAGGCGAAGTCACTTTGCTGAATATTGCCGTTTCTCCCGCTTATCAAGGGAAAGGATATGGCAAACAACTTATGCTAGCTTTTCTCGATATGTGCGAACAAGCACAGGCTGACAGTGCATGGTTAGAGGTAAGAGAAAGTAACCACAATGCTTTTGGTTTGTATGAGTCTATCGGGTTTAACGAAGTCGACCGTCGCCGGAACTACTACCCAACAGCATCAGGCAAAGAAGATGCAATTATCATGAGCTACATCTTCTTTTAGGCCCTGATTACTTTTGTACGGCTTTTGCCGGAGTCGGCTCGTCGATTTGATAGTGGTTTCTCTCGAAGCGCTCTGTCAGTTCTGCTACGGGGAGGGGTTTATCGAACAAATAGCCTTGAAACTGAGCGCAGCCCAACTGTTTGAGCGCTTGTAACTCGTAAGCGTCTTCGACACCTTCTGCAATGACTTCCAGTTTTAATCTTTGAGCCGTCATGATGATGGTATCAACTATCGCTTGATCACTCTCATCTAAGTGTAGTTGGGTGACGAATGAGCGATCTATTTTAAGGACGTCGACGGATAGGTGTTTCAGGTAGCGCAGAGATGAGTAACCCGTACCAAAATCATCGATCGATGTCTTTAAGTTGTGCTCTTTAAGCTCCGTCATTTTTTGAATCGCAGCATCGACATTTTCTAGCAGCAAATTCTCAGTGATTTCCAACTCAATATGCTCACCACTGATGCCAGCTTGTGTCAGAGAGTCGACGATGTGTTCTACAAAGGAGTTTTGTGAGAACTGCAAAGGGCTGATATTGATGGCTAATCGGCGGAATGTCTCAGGCAGAATATTCTGCTTTTTCCAAGAGGCATACTGATAGCAAGCCTGTTCGATAATCCAGTTACCGATCTGCAATATTTGGCCAGTTTCTTCCGCTATCGGCATAAACACCCCTGGGGGCAACAACCCTTTTTCTGGGTGGTTCCAGCGGATCAACGCTTCGACACCAACGATATGGTGCTTTTCATCAACCTGTGGTTGGTAATAGAGCTCCAGTTGTCCTTTATTGATTGCTTCATGCAATCCTTTTTCGATTTCCAGAAACGACTCGACCTGTGCTTGCATCTCTGGTTCGTAAAACATGTATTTGTTACGGCCTGCGACTTTGGCGCGGTAGAGTGCGGTATCGGCTTGACGCAAAACATCGATATTCGTGCTGCCCACCGAAGGGAAAACGGCGATACCAACACTAACGGTGCAGTAAAGTTGGTGATCATCAATAGAATAAGGATTAGAGACGAGTGCCAGTAATTGCTGAGCCAGTTCGTGAGCCTTTTCTGCATTTGTGTGAGGTAACAGTAGGGCAAACTCATCCCCGCCGATTCTCGCAGCCGTGAAGTCCGTCTTCAACCAAGCTTCAATACGTTTTGAGATGGCTTTGATAAGGTTATCACCTATGGTATGCCCCAAAGAGTCATTGATAGTCTTAAAGCGATCTAAGTCGAGGTAGAACAGTGTCCCAGCTTGCTTACTGCCATTGGCATCGTCGATGGCTTTACTCAAAAGCTGTAACAGCAGGCTGCGGTTAGCAAGGCCAGTCAATGAATCGTAATAAGCGAGTTGATTGAGTTTCACCTCGGCCGCTTCTCTGTCCTTCCAAAGTGTATGGAAGGTTTGAGCAAGTTGACCTAGTTCATCATCGCGATACTGAGTTGGAGGCGGGAGATCACTCTTATTGTCTTGCAGTGATCTGACCCATTCAATAAGTGTCACGAGAGGTTTAGACAACTTCTGATAGAAAAACATCAGCAAGATAGAGGTCAGCAAGATGTTACGGAACAGGTCAAACAGTAGAATTTGCGTTGTCTTTGCAATGAAATTTTTCGCGATGTAGGCGCCATTGACTGAGAAGCTTAATGAACCTACCACAACATGAGAGTTCGGTTGATGTAGGTCTGTAGTAAAAACGGGAGCAGTGGGTGTTAGGTAACTGGATAGTGCTTCTGTGAATTTGCTTTGCAGAGAAATATTGCGCTCTTTCTGAGTTAAGGTATCACCAAAGTCATCGACAATTTGCACTTTATATACGGCATTATCCATCATCAGGCTGGAAGCTACCTGTTCAGCAAGCAATTGATTCAAGTGATAAGCCGCTTGACTCGCATTGGAGTAATTTTGCAGTAACTTGAACTGATAATGCTCTTGAATTCGCTTCTGCTCCTGATGGAGATCCACCAAAATATGGTACAAGCTAAAACAGATCCCCAATATCACCGATACCAAGAAAACGGTTTTAGCTTGCCGAAAAGCTAATGAGTTAATTTTTTTGCTTTTAGCCATAGTTCAGATCAGTTCCCTCTACTCCTTTAGTTATAGCTCATATTTATTGATATTTTAATTTGTAACTAATTTGAAGTGCTTTTTTGCTCATTTTCATTGATGAAGTTGCTCCCCAGTTCAATATAAGCGAAAATACCGCGCAAAATTGAATCGAACCGCTAGGGCTAGAGTAATAGCCCTCTTTAGCTTATAGACAGAAGAAGACTCTCTCATGTCAGATACACCTTTTCTTGGCGAAGTTTCTAAGCGTAGAACTTTCGCAATCATCTCGCACCCAGATGCGGGTAAAACAACTATTACAGAAAAAGTACTATTGTTCGGACGCGCGATCCAAACAGCGGGTACAGTTAAAGGTCGCGGTTCTGCTCAACACGCTAAGTCCGACTGGATGGAAATGGAAAAAGAGCGTGGCATCTCGGTAACAACCTCTGTTATGCAGTTTCCTTACAATGAGTGCCTCGTTAACCTACTCGATACACCGGGACACGAAGACTTCTCGGAAGATACCTATCGCACGCTTACTGCTGTCGATTCATGTTTGATGGTAATCGACGCTGCGAAAGGTGTCGAGGACCGTACTCGCAAACTGATGGAGGTAACACGTTTACGTGATACACCTATCGTTACTTTCATGAATAAATTAGACCGTGATATCCGCGACCCAATGGATCTGCTAGACGAAGTTGAAAGTGAACTCAAGATGTCTTGTGCACCTATCTCATGGCCAATTGGTTGCGGTAAAGAGTTTAAAGGTGTTTACCATATCCATCGCGACGAAACCATTTTGTATAGCACGGGTCAGGGCCATACCATCCAAGAGTCTCGCATCATTAAAGGGTTGGAGAATCCAGAACTTGATGAAGCCGTTGGTAGCGATCTTGCAGAGCAGCTACGTGAAGAGCTCGAGTTGGTTATTGGCGCATGCCCTGAATTTGACAAAGAGCTGTTCTTGGCGGGTGAATTGACGCCAGTATATTTTGGTACCGCGCTAGGCAACTTTGGTGTTGACCACATGTTGGATGGCTTAACTGAATGGGCACCAGCTCCGATGTCACGTCAGGCTAATGAACGTGAAGTGAAAGCAAGTGAAGAGAACTTCACTGGCTTCGTATTTAAGATTCAGGCCAACATGGATCCTAAGCACCGCGACCGTATCGCGTTCATGCGTATTGTCTCTGGTACCTACAAGCAAGGTATGAAGATGAACCATGTACGTATTGGTAAGCAGGTGAATATTTCTGATGCGGTGACCTTTATGGCAGGTGACCGTTCACGTGCAGAAGATGCCTATGCGGGTGACATCATTGGTCTTCACAACCACGGTACTATCCAGATTGGTGATACCTTCACTCAAGGTGAAACACTTAAGTTCTCTGGTATTCCAAACTTTGCTCCAGAACTCTTCCGTCGTATCCGCTTGAAAGATCCTTTGAAGCAAAAGCAGTTGCTAAAGGGACTTGTTCAGCTTTCAGAAGAAGGGGCGGTACAGGTTTTCCGTCCACTACAAAACAACGATCTTATCGTTGGTGCGGTTGGTGTGCTGCAGTTTGATGTTGTTGTTGCTCGCTTAAAAGCAGAATACAACGTGGAAGCGATTTATGAAGGCGTTAACGTAGCAACAGCACGTTGGATTGAGTGTACAGACGGTAAGAAACTGGATGAATTTCAGCGTAAGAACCAGTCAAACTTAGCACTTGATGGTGGTGACAACCTGACTTACATCGCCCCAACTATGGTCAATCTGAATTTGGCGAAAGAGCGTTTCCCAGATGTGGAGTTCCGCGCAACACGCGAACACTAATCTTGGTCGTATTTGGGGTGATAACTGCGTTAACTTCGCAAATTCACCCCAATCACATAGTGGACTATGCTCATGGGGCCGGATTTGTTCATTGCCTTGCCAGAACTCCAACTATTTTTAGAGTCGAGATCGGGCTTCGCCCTGCGAGAACGCTTCGCTCCGAGAATTGAGTTAGTCGCTAGCTTTTAGTTCTTTTTTGAGCCTAATTATCTGACTTTAAAAGAAAAGGGTTGGCACTAAGTGCCAACCCTTCAAACTTTTCTCGACACTCGACACTCGACACTCGACACTCGAAACTATTTCTTTTTCTTAGCGACTTTCTTCTTACCTTTTGCCGCTACTTTTTTCTTGTCGTCTTTCTTTTTGTTCTTTTTCTTAAACACAGGTTTTTTATGTTTAGGACGCATCTCTTTAATGAAACGCTCTTTGATCTCTTCTTTAACGTAACGTGCTACACGATCCATCATTGGTTGGTCATGGGCTTCTACTAGTGAAACTGCGTTGCCTTTCTTACCGGCACGGGCAGTACGGCCAATACGGTGTAAGTAAACATCAGCACTGCGTGGCATGTCGAAGTTGATGACGTGACTCACATCTGGAAGGTCGATACCACGAGCGGCAACGTCAGTTGCTAATAATACGTTTACCGTTCCATCGCGGAAGCGACTGATGGCATTGTTGCGACGATCTTGTGGCATTTCACCTTGGATCCAAGCACAAGCAATTTGTGCTTTTTCCAGCTCGACACGCAGCTCGGCGAGACGTTCACGTGTTTTCAAGAAGACGATGGAGCGTTCTGCTTGCTCGGTAAGGATCTTCTTCAGGAGATCCAGTTTGTGCGACATATCGTCTGCGCGGTGGTACCACTGAGAAATTTTCTTGCGCTCGCGACGCGATGGCTCTGCATCAACTTCTGCTGGATCATTAAGCAGATCGGCTGTGAAGCCCTCAACACCTTTGCCTTCTAATGTGGCAGAGAAGAGTAGGGTCTGTTTACGCCAACGACATTCTGATGAGAGACGATCAACGGTTGGACCAAAGCCCATGTCTAACATGCGATCTGCTTCATCCAGAATTAGCCATTCGATCGCGCGACAATCAAAGCGCTCAGACTCGATGTATTCCATCAAACGACCTGGTGTTGCAACCACGATATCTTGAGTTGTTGCAAGAATATCTGCGTGTTCTTGGTATTGAACACCACCAGTAATGGTAAATATGTTGAGGCTTGTGTGCTTCGCTAGCGCACGTGCTTGATCGGCTACTTGCATTGCCAACTCACGGGTTGGGGTCAGGATAAGAACACGCGCTGGCCCTGGTTTACGACGCGGAAAATCTTGCAAAAACTGCAATGCAGGCAGCACAAATGCTGCTGTTTTTCCTGTACCAGTAGGTGCAGAAGCCAATACGTCACGGCCATCTAAAGCTTGTGGGATCGCTTCAGCCTGAATTTGTGTCGGGCGGTCATAACCCATTTCTTCAATTGCGAGGAGTAGATTAGGATCTAACTCTAATTCAGCAAAATTTCTGATCACTATGATGTCTCCACAAGCGAGTTGGTGTGAGCAATAATTTAAGGGGACGTATTATAGAGTGATCGGTGATAAGGATCACACCTTATTTTTTACATCTTGAGATAAAAGTCTTTGGTTAGGTCAATAAACTCACTGGAATAGCCAGCAGCTTGGTGAATTGTCAGGTTTTGATATTGGGTCGCAACGGATTGTTTACTCAGTTCAAATAATAATCGGCTCACCGGCTTGTTGGCGGTTGGTTTGATAGAGCAGCATCTTTTTATAGACCAACCGAGCGATAGCGCGATAGCGATAAAGTGTTCACCTTCAACAATAGGTAGAACAAAACTGGCACAACCTGTCGGGGTCAGCAGTGACCAACAGCGCTCAATGAGGTGAGTGTGATTTAAGCTGTCGGTGTGTCTCGCCAAGGCCCGAGCGCTATTTACTGCTTGTTCTCCATTATTAAAGTAAGGTGGATTACAGATGATGGCATCGAATTTACGATCAAATTGATGTTTGAGAACATCGTTATGATGGAGTGTTATTCGATCAGACCAAGGCGAAGATAAGAAGTTAAAATTCGCGGCTGCAATGGCATTTTCTTCTATGTCGATCGCTTCGATAGACAATGTCGGTTTACGTTGAGCGCACATCAAACTTAGTAGACCTGTTCCCGTGCCCACATCGAGTAGTGATGCGCACTCGCTAAGATCCATCCACGCACCAAGTAAGACTCCATCAGTACTTACTGGCATGCCAGAATAGCCGCCATCAATTTTAAATTGTTTGAACTCAAAGCTTTTAGTTTTATTCATTAATTTTATCTTTATCGTCAATTGATTGTTTTTTGAGTTAATTGATCTGTTGTTAATAATTTGTATGGTTTATTGTGCTGTTTGTTCTCGGTGTGTAATGGTTTTTGGCTAGTTTATACGACTGTTCAATCTGCTTTGTGTAGTGATATATGCTGCTTTTTGCTTGTGATTATAAATTTATATGGTGTTTTTCGCCTTTGGGTTGCGAGCTGATGAGGTTTTCGTCATTATGCGCGCCTTAATTTAAAGAGTGGACGGCAATTATTGACCATCCAACAAACACAACATTCATTAGATTATAAGTAAAGGGTCGACAGTGAATCAGACTTTAAAATTAACAGATATTCTTGCGGTAGGCTTTATGCTATTCGCTTTCTTTTTGGGTGCAGGTAACATCATCTTTCCACCTCTAGCTGGTCAATTGGCTGGTGAAAACGTTATTCCTGCAATGTCAGGCTTTCTTCTAACTGCAGTAGGTCTACCTCTTATTACTATCGTTGCTATTGCAGTTGCCGGAGGCTCGTGGGAGCATCTGACCAAGGATCTTCCGCAACGCGGCGCCATGATTATGGCTGTGTTGATTTTTATCATCATTGGCCCAGCATTCGCGGCACCACGTACAGGCTTGGTTGCATACGAAATGGCGGTGAAACCTTTCTTTGCTGACGCGGCGCAGTCTCATCTGACTCTATTTTCAATCCTTTTCTTTGCTGTTGCTATGTTCTTTGCATGGTCACAAGGCAAGCTGATTGATGTGATTGGTAAAGTTCTAACACCTGTCTTGTTCCTAGGTCTGATCGTATTGGCTGTTGCGGTATTCATTGATCCACAAGGTCAGTTAATCGCGGCTCAGGGCGAATATCTTACTCATCCGTTGCAAAAAGGTTTCCTTGAAGGTTACAACACCATGGATACCTTCGGCTCATTAATGTTCGGTGTATTGATTGTTGATGCACTTCGCCAGAAAGGCATTACAGAGCAAAAAGCAACGTCTAAGTACTTGATCAGTGCAGCTTGTATTGCTGCGGCTGGCCTGACATTTGTGTACGTATCTCTGTTCTATCTTGGTGCAACAAGTGCAACGGTTGCGTCAGGTGCAGATAACGGTGGCGTGATCTTGAGCCTCTATGTGCAGTCTCTGTTTGGTCCTTACGGTCAGCTTGTGCTTTCTGTGATTGTATTGTTAGCGTGTTTGACAACGGCTATTGGTCTTGTGTCAGCGTGTTCAGATTACTTTAGTTCACTGACGCCAATTTCATACAAGACTTGGGTTATTATCAACGGTGTAGCTTGTGCGGTTGTTGCTAATGTGGGTCTTTCACAACTGATCGCTCTGTCGGTACCAGTTCTATTCGCACTATACCCAGTTGCTATTGCGTTGGTTGCACTGACTTTCCTTCGCAAGAAATTACCAAACCCTAAAGCGGCATACCGTGTGGTGATCCTTGTTTCTTTACTGTTTGCATTGATCGACGCTGCGAAGGTTGCGGGTGTTGATGTGTCAGCACTAAACATGTTGCCGTTATTTGATATCGGTATGGGTTGGTTACTACCAACGGTTGTGGCTATGGTTGCAATGCTATTTGTTGGCAAAGTTGAACAGCCAGTATTGGCGGAAGAGAACGCATAATTTCTCATCTTATCTAGTTAACAATCCCCTGTCGCGTAAGGCGTGACAGGGGATTTTTTTTGCATTTGAGTTTTTATGCAGCGATAAAAAATTCCTGTATCTTCATCACACTTTTGAGTACAATTCCTCGGTTAAATTCTACTCATAAATGTTGAGCAAACATGTTTGAAATCAATCCTATTAAAAACCGCCTAAAGGATGTGTCTGAGCGCACGAATATCCTGAGGGGGTATCTTTGACTATGATGCAAAACAAGAGCGTCTAGAAGAAGTCAACGCAGAATTAGAACAGCCAGATGTATGGAACGAACCTGAACGTGCTCAAGCACTAGGTAAAGAGCGTTCATCATTGGAAGCGGTTGTAGAAACTATCGACCTTCTCATTCAAGGTGTGGAAGATGTTGAAGGGCTACTTGAGCTGGCTGTAGAAGAAGAAGATCAAGAAACGTTTGATGAGATCGAGCCTGAACTTGCTGAGCTTGAATCTAAGTTAGAAAAGCTAGAATTCCGTCGCATGTTCTCTGGAGACCATGACGCTTCGGATTGCTACATTGATTTGCAATCAGGCTCTGGTGGTACAGAAGCGCAAGATTGGACTTCAATGATGCTGCGCATGTACTTGCGTTGGGCTGAAGCAAAAGGCTTTAAAACTGAGGTTATTGAAGTATCAGAAGGCGAAGTTGCAGGTCTAAAAGGCGCGACGGTTAAGATTTCTGGTGAGTACGCTTATGGTTGGTTACGTACCGAGACCGGTGTTCACCGTTTAGTTCGTAAATCGCCATTTGATTCAAGTGGCCGCCGTCATACTTCGTTTGCTTCTGCGTTTATTTATCCTGAGATTGATGACAACATCCAGATCGACATTAACCCTGCTGATCTGCGTATTGATGTTTACCGTGCATCTGGTGCTGGTGGTCAGCACGTCAACACGACAGAATCTGCGGTACGTATTACTCACGTACCAACCAATACGGTTGTGCAGTGTCAGAATGACCGTTCTCAACATAAGAACAAAGACCAAGCAATGAAGCAGCTTCGCGCCAAGCTTTTTGAACTAGAGATTCAGAAGCAAAATGCGGAAAAACAAGCGAACGAAGACGCTAAATCTGACATTGGTTGGGGGAGTCAAATCCGTTCTTACGTATTGGATGATTCTCGCATTAAAGATTTACGTACTGGCGTTGAAAACCGTAATACTCAAGCGGTTCTTGACGGCGATTTAGATAAATTTATTGAAGCTAGCCTGAAATCAGGTCTTTAAGCTTTTCACCGACACTTACGAAACAGGATACATCGAAAATGACTGATGCTGTTCAAAACGACAACGTACAAGAAGAAAACAAGCTGATTGCAGAACGCCGCTCTAAATTGGACGAGATCCGTAAGAGCTGTAAAGCAAACGGCCACCCAAACGACTTCCGTCGTGACGCGCTAGCGGGCGACCTTCAAAAAGAGTTCGGTGAAAAGACCAAGGAAGAGCTAGAAGAGCTAAACCATGTCGTCGCGGTTGCAGGCCGTATCATGGCTAAGCGTGGTCCGTTCCTAGTGATTCAAGAAACGTCTGGCCGTATCCAAGCATACGCAGATAAAGACGTTCAAAAAGTTCTAAAAGACAAATACCAAGGTCTTGATATTGGCGATATCGTTGGTGTTAAAGGTGCGCTACATAAATCTGGTAAAGGCGATCTTTACGTGAACATGGAAGAATACGAATTGCTAACTAAGGCACTTCGTCCACTTCCAGAGAAGTTCCACGGTCTGACTGACCAAGAGATGCGTTACCGTCAGCGTTATGTTGATCTTATTGTTAACCAAGATTCTCGTGAAGCATTCATCATTCGTTCTAAACTGGTTTCAGCGATTCGTAACTTTATGAGCTCAAAAGGCTACTTAGAAGTTGAAACACCAATGATGCATGTTATTCCTGGTGGTGCGACGGCTCGTCCATTCGTTACTCACCATAATGCACTCGACATCGACATGTACTTGCGTGTTGCGCCTGAGCTATATCTAAAGCGTTTAGTTGTTGGTGGTTTTGATCGCGTATTCGAGATCAACCGTAACTTCCGTAACGAAGGTCTATCTCCACGTCATAACCCTGAATTTACTATGATGGAATTCTACCAAGCATACTCTGATTACAAAGATCTGATGGATCTGACTGAAGAGATGTTAAGTACGGTTGCGATGGACGTGCTAGGTTCGACATCAATGCCTTACGGTGATGAAACGGTTGAGTTTGGTGGTAAATACGCTCGTATGAGCATGTTTGAAGCGATCAAACATTACAACCCTGAGCATGCAGAAATTCAAGCTCTAACGGAAGCGGATCTTCAAGATCGCGACAAGATGGTTGCGATTGCCAAGTCTGTTCATGTTGAAGTGGAAACTTTCTGGACGTGTGGTCAGTTACTTGAAGAGATCTTTGGTGAAACAGCAGAACCTCAGCTAATTCAACCTACCTTCATTACGGGTTACCCAGCGGACATTTCTCCGTTGGCTCGTCGTAGTGATGATAACCCGTTCTTTACTGACCGTTTTGAGTTCTTCATTGGTGGTCGTGAAGTAGCAAACGGCTTCTCTGAGCTTAACGATGCACAAGACCAAGATGAGCGTTTTAAAGCTCAGGTAAATGCAAAAGATGCTGGTGACGATGAAGCTATGTACTACGATGCAGACTACATCACCGCTCTTGAGCACGGCCTACCACCAACAGCTGGTCAAGGTATTGGTATCGACCGTCTAGCGATGCTATTTACCAATACTCATACAATCCGTGACGTAATCTTATTCCCTGCGATGCGTCCTCAAGCGTAAGTACCAATTAGTTTAAAAGCCACCTTCGGGTGGTTTTTTTATTTCTATCGCCAGTTTGGTGATTTTCTGTCGCTAAGTGATTCAGTGATAAAGAAAGGATACCATTCGGTAAGATAATGAAATTTTATTTATGGCGGTAAAATAGTTTGAATCTACTCTCACAATGTATGGAAAAAAGGCGATTCAACCTATAGTCTTATTATTGAGACAGATTCTCTGCCAGAGTCTCTATAATGTAACCAAATAGATTTATATGTGCCTAAGTACACATTGTATTCATATTATCAATAATAAGGAATATGCTTCATGGGTAGTCAATTCCGAATGGATTCCATTCCGGGTTCTTTGGTCGTAGTAGGAGGGTCCTACGAACCGTGGCTTTCAGTGTTAGAGCAGGTAGGTTGGAGATGTACTCAGTGTGGAGATTTACGAAAGGCCGATGCGTTGTTTACTGAAACAGGCCCTTGTATTGGCATCGTCGATCTAAGCCATGATGAGTTTAGTCTTAACGGTATAGCAAACCTAGTTAGCAAACATAAGCAAGTTCGCTGGTTAGCGTTTATCAGAGAGTCTCAATTGAGTTCAGATACTATCTGTCAGTTCATTGTTAACTTCTGTATCGACTTTTTTACTGCACCAATTCCAGATGCGCAGCTTCTTAGTACAATCGGACACCAGCTTGGAATGCTCAAGCTAGAGAAGAAAGTATGGCCTCATTATGGCAATCAAAGTGACATGGGAATGATTGGTGATTCTATCCCAGTAAAACGTCTCCGTGATCAGATTAAACGTATTGGTCCAACTGACGTCAGCATTCTTATATATGGTGAGAGTGGTACAGGAAAAGAGACGGTGGCTCGAGCTGTTCATCGAACGTCTGCCCGAGCAAACAAAGAATTCATCTCTGTTAACTGTCGAGCGATGTCAGAGCACCGTATTGAGAGCGATCTATTTGGTATCAATCGTGATGATTTAAGTGAACCCTCGATTCTTGAAAAAGCGCACGGAGGAACGATCCTCCTTAATGATATTTTGACTTTACCGAAATCTCAGCAGTTCAATCTGCTCAGATTCCTTCAAGAAGGTATGGTTGATACAGCATCAGGCCGTAAAGAGGTTGATGTGCGTGTTTTAGCTGCTAACTCAGCCGATATCGAAAAAGCATTGATTGATGGTGACTTCAACGAAGAGCTTTATCACTATATCAATGTATTGCGCATTAATGTCCCTAGCCTGAAAGAGCGTGCAGGAGACGTTGCAATTTTGGCTCGCCATTTCTTGCAGGAGTACTCGAAAGAGTACAATGCTCAGGCCCGCAGCTTTACTGAAGAAGCGACCCGTGCATTAACTCGCTACCATTGGCCTGGTAACGTTCGTGAACTCATGAACCAGATTAAACGAGTGGTGCTAATGTCGGATACCGTGATGTTAGATGAAATTCACCTCGATTTACCAAAGCGCAGCGATAGCCGCCGTAGCCTCAAGAGCATTCGTGAGCGCAGCGAGCGAGATGCACTACTTTTGGTTCTTGAATCGCATGCAGGGCAAGTGTCTATGGCAGCCAAAGAGCTCGGTGTATCACGTGCAACAATGTATCGTTTGTTGAACAAACATAACCTGATCTCTGATATTACTGTCTAATTGTTTGTTTTGTAAATAAAAAGCCACGTTCTTCCCGAGTGTGGCTTTTTTATTTGGCACGGATAATGCTCTGTCATACAGATATAACTAAGTTGAATGTATTATATCTAACCATCCATTTTGGTTATTTTTGGGTTAAAAAATTGTTTTAATCTTATCGACAAAAAAGGGTTGAATTTATAACCTTCATGGTTAGAATTTAACCATGAGCTAGAGCTCATACCCATCAAACTTTGGATTATTACATTAGCTAGGAGGCACACAATGAAACATATCACTGTTAAATCATTTATTTGTGTCTCTATCGATCTAACCATCTCTAAGATGGCTGACTTCAAATGCAGTGCGTTTGGCGCCGATCGAAAACTAACTGACCTAATGTAATTAGTCCGTATCCACATTTTTTAATTGGCTGCGGGAAAGCAGCGAATTAAAACACCCTATTGATCTTTATCGATTCGTTGATCTTTTCCCAGCTACCAAACTCAACTGGAGAAAACTCATGAGTCATTCTGTATATCTAAAACTAGCCACGCTATTGGTAAAAGCTGATCTACGTCGTGAAGAGAAGCAATGGAAACGCAAATTACGTCGCAGTGCGTTCGATATTCCATGGAATAATGAGCATTTGTTACGTGATATTGGTCTTGAGCTAGATGGACGCCCAATCGGCTTTTCTGAGCCAGACAGCGTTAAGGCCGAACGCCGCATTCGTCATCTTCGTCGTGTGCTAAGCGCGCGAATACCGACGTAATCAAAAGGGCAGGTGGCTTCGCCTGCCCGACTCAATTGAATACTGGAGGTGAAGAATGCAAAAAACTCAATTACATAAGTGGATTCATGGTGAACACAAAGAAAGTTACCAACCACCTAAGGTGTTTGTTATAAGCTGTTCAGACCTATCTCAATACTTGCTCGCAGTTGAATACAAGCACAAACTCGAACCAATAAGAATCGACGATGACCCCGTTCACTTTGACTCACTAGAACAAGTCAAAGATGAACTCAATCGTTTGGGAGTGGAGAGGGCATATCTTCGTTTACACAATGCTTATGATGAATGTGGTTTAGGTGATGGCCCTTCGTATCATGATCAAGAGATATTAATCACAACCCACTAAATGAAGTTGTTCTCCAAAATCTTTGCCGTAAATTGGGTTCTTAAATAAAAACCTCGCGGCAGGGTTTTTATTGGCTTTCCACTGGCACCATAGGCCTCTGTTAGAACACGACTGTTTGCTGCTTTCGGACGAAGTTGTAGTACTTCTCCGTGGCGTGCGGTGATCTGTTCAACACGACCGAGCACGATCATTTCCATTAATTCTTCCCAGTCAGTGCGCAGTTGCTGTTCTTCTTCCTCCGTTGGGGACCAGATAAGAGGAGAGCCCACTCGCCTTTCTGAAAGGGGGATCTCTCGTTCTCCTTCAACTGGAACCCAAAGCACGCGTGACAGTTTATTACGCACGTGGCTGGTTTCCCAAGTCAGGCCGTGAACACCGATCAGCGGAGCGACACAAACAAAAGTCGTTTCGAGTGGTTTTCCGATATAGCTGATCGGGATTGTCTTTAGTTCAATTCCCAGCTGTTCAAAATCTTGTTGTGGCTTGCTGCCCGCGGTTGCTCCTAGGTGCCACTCCAATAGTTGTCCAACCCATCCTTTATCTCGGCGTAGATCGGGTGGCACATCAATGTCGGCTTCTGCCGCTAACTCTTGAAAGGACATCCCCGCAATATCGCAGGCTCTGGAGAGTAACTCTTGCTCGGACTTAGGCTCTGATTTCATATCGGTTGGTGTCGATTGGTTTAATGTGCTTATTGTAGCGAATTACTTTCAAATTACGACCAACAAGCAAAGATCGAACAGTTCTAAAAATTGGTGAAAAGATCAACGTTCAACTAGTTATCCACAGGTGATGACGAAAAAAAGTGATTTTTTTGCAAGTATGTATGAATTAACAGGGGTTTAGGCAGACAAAATAGCTTGAGTTTTGGCTCGGATGATGACTCTTGATGATCGTGGTGTGGATAAATGCACTGCTGGTGGATCTTTGACCGATCTGATCATGAAGATGAATTGCTCTAACGATAGGCCTTTATGATATTTGGCTTGAATATTTAAGTTATTGTTTTTTATTTTATTTGTTTCTATTGTTTTCATGTTTTTTATGTGTTTCCTTCTCAAGCTGTATGCTTATTGATCACTTTCTCATTGATTCTTCACATACTTATACACAGAAAAGGTGAATAAATGTGGGCTATGTCTCACAACTGTGTGAGTAACCTTTGGTTTGATTAAAAGTTATCCATTTTGGGTGTCCAAAGTAATATTTTCTGTGTTAGTCACACTAGTAAGTTTGCTCATATTGGGGATATGTGGAAAAATCACTGTAATTAAGAATTTAATAGAGGTTGGCCAGTGATAGATGGCGATGGTTACCGCTTAAATGTGGGTATTGTAATCTGTAACAGCCATGGTCAGGTCTTCTGGGCAAAACGATACGGACAACACTCTTGGCAATTCCCTCAGGGAGGGATTGATGAAGGTGAAACCCCTGAACAAGCAATGTACAGGGAGTTATATGAAGAGGTTGGTCTTAGCAAAAAAGACGTAAAAATCGTAGCGACGAGTCGTCATTGGCTGAGGTACAAGTTACCTAAGCGGCTAGTTCGTTGGGATTCTAAGCCTGTTTGTATCGGCCAAAAACAGAAATGGTTTCTACTGCGTTTAGATTGTGATGAATCAAGGATCAACATGCAACGTGGTAGTTCCCCTGAATTTGATGGTTGGCGTTGGGTAAGTTATTGGTATCCAGTCAGACAAGTGGTTTCTTTTAAGCGCGATGTTTATCGTCGGGCAATGAAAGAGTTTGCATCAATGGCAATGCCATTTAAAGAACGCAGAGTGAAAGGCAAACGTAAACACAAAAGAGGATAGACATGCTTTCTCAACTAAGGGAAATAGTTGAACAAGTTTCTAAAGTCGATGAAGTTCATCAGGCTTTAGATATCTTGGTTAAACAGACATGCAGTGCGATGAGCACTGAGTGTTGCACTGTCTATCTCGCCAATGAAGAGATGCAGCGCTTAGAGTTAATGGCGACTCAAGGCCTGCGTTTCAAAGGCGATAAAATCCACATTCGCTTTAGTGAAGGTCTCGTTGGTTTGGTTAAGCGTAGTGCCGAACCTCTTAACATTGCTGAAGCCTCAAAACACCCCGATTTCAAGTATTTTTCTGAGCTTGGTGAAGAGATTTATCAAAGCTTCCTTGGCACGCCAATTATCTATCGTAAGCAAGTTCTCGGTGTATTGGTGGTTCAGCAAAAAACGCCTCGCTTATTTAATGAGATGGAGGAGTCATTCCTAGTCACGCTGGCTGCTCAGCTTGCGGTTATCATTGCACATGCCCAAACTCAGGGACATTGGCGTCTTGAGAAAAAACAGCAAGCAATACGTGGCGTACCCGCTTCATCAGGGGTAGCGATAGGTGATTTTTGGTGGGATGACACCCAGCCTGATCTGACGAATGTTTATCCTGCATCGACGCTGGATATTGAACGCGAACAAGAGTGGTTACTGTTGGCGATCGAAGAGGCGTTGAATGATTTTCGCCGAATGCGTAAGCGACTTGATAACGAGATCAATAAAGATGCGCTAGCGATTTTCGATCTGTTTACCCACCTGCTTAATGATCCTATGCTGCGTAAAGATTTAAAGGCGCAGATTCACAAGGGAGACCGAGCAGACTGGGCATTGCGTCAAGTGGTCGAATCCTACTCTAACCGTTTTGCTCGTATGTCGGATGTTTATCTCAGAGAACGAGCTCAGGACATCCGCGAATTGGGGCAACGGTTATTGTTCTTCTTGTACAACACGGATCAAGATAGAACGGTCATTGATAAACCCGTTATTTTAGTCGTTAGGGAGTTGACAGCAAGCTTGCTCGCTTCGATTCCCAAAGATAAGTTACTCGCGGTTATCTCACTGGAAGGAGCGGCCAATTCTCACGCTGCGATTCTTTCCCGTGCATTAGGCATTCCCGCGGTAATGGGGGCTAACCTTAACCCTAAAGCGATAAAAGGCAAGTTGGGTATCGTCGATGGTTACAGCGGAAAAATACTGATTTCACCAAACAAACAGTTACTACGCGAGTACCGTGCTTTAGCTAATGAAGAGCGTGAATTGGCTAACAAGGTTAATCAACGCATCGAAGACCCCGCTTTTACCAAAGACGGTGAGCGAATTGAGGTGATGTTGAACGCGGGTTTGAGTGCTGATGCCAATATTGCGATTAACCAAGGTGTCGACGGCGTAGGGCTTTATCGAACCGAGATTTCTTTCTTACTTCAACACAGGTTTCCGTCAGAAGAAGAGCAGACTCAGCAGTATCAAGCTGTGTTAGACACCTATCCAGATAAACGTGTGGTGATGCGTACCTTGGATGTGGGTGGTGATAAGGCATTGCCATATCTACCCATTGAGGAAGACAACCCATTTTTAGGCTGGCGTGGGATTCGTTTTACATTGGATCATCCAGATATTTTCTTGATGCAGATCCGCGCTATGATGCGTGCGAGTGCCACTCATCAGAATTTAAGTATCTTGTTACCTATGGTTTCTGGGGCTCAAGAGCTTGATGATGCGATTGCTCTAATAGAACGCGCTCACCAAGAAGTGGTGCTGTTAGATCAACGCATTCGTATGCCACAAATCGGAGTGATGATCGAAGTTCCATCGATGATCTATCTGCTGCCGTTGATTGCCAATAAAGTCGATTTTGTTTCTATCGGGACTAATGACTTAACTCAGTATCTACTAGCGGTTGATCGTAACAACTCACGTGTAGCGGATGTTTATGAGTCAATGCACCCTTCGGTGATCATGGCCCTTAAGCATATTCATTCGACCTGTCAGGAATTAAATATTCCAGTCTGTATCTGTGGAGAGCTCGCCGGTGACCCAATTGGCGCTTTATTGATGGTCGGTTTAGGTTACCGAAGTCTAAGTATGAATACCTCAAACGTTGCTAAGGTGAAGTACTTGTTGCGTCATACCGAAACTGGAGAATTGCAACAACTGGCTGACAAAGCTTTGATGCAACCTTATGGTCATAACATTTATACTATGATGCAGTCATTTTTTGAGGATAAGGGCTTCGCAGGCTTTATTCGAGCAGGTAACAAATAGGGTTCAATGTGTCGATAGAATTACTTTTGTCTTTTATGGCTCTCGGTGCCGTGGTCGGCGTCATGGCTGGTTTGTTGGGGATTGGTGGTGGGCTCATTGTTGTTCCAGCCTTATTGTTTATGCTCCCTGCGGCCGGTATCGATGCAAATATTAGTATGCACATTGCTCTGGCTACGTCATTAGCGAGTATTATTGCGACCTCTGGTTCATCTGCACTCAATCATTTTAGACTTGGTAATGTCGATATGTTCGTGGTCAAGTGGTTGATGCCAGGCGTGGTTGTTGGCGGGTTTTTAGGCGCGAATGTCGCCGAATGGATTCCGTCTCAACACTTACCGAGAGTCTTCGGGGTTATCGTATTGTTACTGGCTATTCAGATGTTGTTTTCTATTCATGGCAAAGCATCTAAGAGCATGCCAGGCAGCACTGTCACTATGTTTTATGGAACGGGTATTGGTGTTATTTCGAGTCTCGCTGGTATTGGTGGCGGTTCTCTATCGGTTCCGTTCTTAAACCGCCATGGTATCGAAATGCGCAAAGCAGTGGGTTCGTCGTCAGTGTGTGGTTGCCTTATCGCCATTTCAGGAATGGTCGGCTTTATTCTCCATGGTTACAAGATTGAGGATTTGCCAGCGTATAGCATTGGTTACGTTTATCTACCTGCTTTAATCGCAATTGCTTTCACCTCTATGCTCACCACGCGCATTGGTGCTAAGCTTGCTACCTCATTACCTACACCTACATTGAAAAAAATCTTTGCACTATTTTTAATGTTTGTTGCCGGAACTATGTTGCTATAACGCGCTCTCATCTTATACGTTTCGAAATAATCTGAACTTTATAAAGAGTATTAATCCTATGTCTCAGGGATATCTAACTTTTCCAAATATTGATCCAGTGCTTGTCTCCATTGGACCGCTATCTATCCGTTGGTATGGATTGATGTATTTAGTCGGCTTTGCTTTCGCGCTCTGGCTTGCCAATAGACGAGCTGATAAAGCCGATAGTGGCTGGACGCGAGAGCAGGTATCTGACTTGCTATTTGCCGGTTTCTTAGGGGTTGTGATCGGTGGCCGTGTTGGCTATGTAATTTTCTATAACTTTGACCTTTTCCTTCAAGACCCACTTTATTTATTTAAGGTCTGGACGGGGGGAATGTCGTTCCACGGTGGTCTCCTTGGTGTGATTAGCGCCATGTTCTGGTACGCAAAGAAAAATGGCCGAACCTTTTTTGGTGTCGCTGACTTTATCGCGCCGTTAGTGCCATTTGGTTTAGGTATGGGACGTTTGGGTAACTTTATGAATAGCGAACTGTGGGGACGTGTAACAGATGTGCCATGGGCGTTTGTCTTCCCTAATGGTGGTCCTTTGCCTCGCCATCCGTCTCAGCTTTATGAGATGGCGTTGGAAGGTGTGGTACTGTTCTTTATCTTAAACTGGTTTATTAAAAAAACTCGCCCGCTCGGTTCGGTGTCTGGATTGTTTCTCGCGGGTTACGGAACCTTCCGTTTCCTTGTAGAATACGTGCGCGAACCGGATGCCCACTTAGGTCTATTTGGTGGATTTATCTCAATGGGACAAATCCTCTCACTACCTATGGTGATTATCGGGATTCTGATGATGGTTTGGGCGTATAAACGTGGCCATTACAAAGATGAATTACCACAACAAGCGAAGTAAGGAATTGGTGTGAAACAGTATTTAGATCTCTGTCAGCGAATCGTTGACCAAGGTGAGTGGATTGAAAACGAACGTACTGGCAAACGTTGCCTGACCGTTATCAATGCGGATCTAACGTACAACGTGGCAAATAACCAGTTTCCATTGGTGACAACGCGAAAAAGCTTCTGGAAGGCCGCCGTTGCTGAGTTGCTTGGCTATATTCGTGGTTACGATAACGCTGAGGACTTTCGCAAACTAGGTACGAAAACGTGGGATGCAAATGCGAATCTGAATGAAGCTTGGCTAAATAACCCTTACCGTAAAGGTGACGATGATATGGGGCGCGTTTACGGCGTTCAGGGGCGAGCATGGGCCAAACCTGATGGTGGTCATATCGACCAACTGCGTAAAATTGTAGATGATCTGACTCGTGGTGTTGATGATCGCGGTGAAATTCTAAACTTCTACAACCCTGGTGAGTTCCATATGGGTTGCTTGCGTCCTTGTATGTACAGTCATCACTTCTCGTTACTGGGTGATACGCTTTATTTAAACAGTACTCAACGCTCCTGTGATGTTCCTCTTGGGCTTAATTTCAATATGGTTCAGGTCTACGTCTTTTTGGCCATTATGGCGCAAATTACCGGTAAGAAGCCGGGTCAGGCGTATCATAAGATTGTTAACGCACATATCTATGAAGACCAATTGGAGTTGATGCGTGATGTACAGTTAAAGCGTGAGCCACTAAAAGCGCCGAGCTTCCATATTAACCCTGAGATTAAGAGTCTAGAAGATTTAGAAACTTGGGTGACACTGGATGATTTTTGGGTTGAAGGTTATGAGTACCATGATCCGATTCAATATCCGTTTTCGGTGTAACACGGTTTAATTTTGAATAATGAGAAAAGGGCTCCAAGAGCCCTTTTTTTGTTTTTCAGATGGTTATTTCAGCGCGTTGGCGACAAACTTGTAGATAGGATCCGTAAGCGCAGGATTAGCGATAGCCGGACTAATAAACTTAGGAGGAATAAGGATACCGTCCTCGACCAAAGATTTTATGGTCGAGAAATAGCGTATCTCCGTTTTACCTGCCAGCAGCAAATTAAAATCCTCACCGAGTTGCTCATAGGCGTTGAGAATCTCTCTAAACCCTCCGAGATAGAGGTAATCTTTGGTATAGCCTCCGCCACGGTATACACGGCTTGTAATCGTAAATGCCGTCATATCGTCCGCTTTATACTGCTCTTTAAGTAGCATAAAGGTATTTCTAAAATCGCGGTCAACGATCATGGATTCTACTGCGACAACACGAAGTGCCAATGTTCTGAGGCGTTGCAGACTAAAGTGACCAGAAAGAAACTCACATAAGATAGCCAGCTCTTCTTGAGTAGTCGTATTGACAGGACAACCTAGACTCAGCAACTTCAGTGGTTGTGCTTGACCATTCAAAGTGGTTAACAGATGGACACCTAATTCATGGTGGGTGAGGGCGCGAAGTTCATTCGCAGAGATGCTTGCCGAAGCATTAATTTTTACTTTGGTGACTTGGCTCACCAAAATAGCGTAGCGAGTTATACAAGAAGTCCGCACAACCAATAGAACTGAGCTGATCAAGCTTATCGGCATAGGATTGAATTACTTCAGCATAGAGTGAACGGAGTTTTTCATTATCGATATTTTCGATAGGAAGAGAGTAAAGATCACGCTTGGTTTGATGAACATCAAACGTCTGCTCTTTATAGACAAAGTTAGGCTCGACAGAAAATCGATTATCGAAAAAACGCTGCCTCTCTTCGGCATAATTTTGTGGCGTTACGCTGCTTAAGATATCGATATCTTCAACGAGTGATGACAGTTGTTGATCTATTTGCCCTGCCACGGCGAGTAGTTGTTCGTTTTCTTTATGGTCCATCATAGTGTACGTCGCTGTTTTTCTTCAGTGTGTATCAGCTGATGATTTTTTACCAATGAAAACCGATCCATAAATAACAAAAAAGGAGAGCATGGGCTCTCCTTTCAGAAATCGTATTGGCTGATTATGCAGTTATTGCCAGAATCACACCAGGTAGCAAGATAAATACGGATAGTAAGTAACCTATAACGACCGTTTTATTCTTAACTGCCATATCAGAAATGAAGTCAGCACCTTTGAGAGGAATTTCACGTAGGAATGGAATTCCGTAGATTAATACTGTTGCCATGATGTTGAATACTAAGTGAACCAGAGCAATTTGAAGAGCGAATACTGCGAACTCGCCAGATACTGCTGTTGCTGCTAGTAGAGCGGTAATACAAGTACCGATGTTAGCACCTAGTGTAAATGGGTATACATCACGAACTTTTAGTACACCAGTACCAACCAGTGGAACCATCAGGCTTGTTGTTGTCGATGAAGACTGAACCAGCACAGTAACAATTGAACCAGACGTGATGCCGTGAATTGGACCACGACCAATCGCATTTTTTAGGATCTCACGCGCACGGCCAACCATTAGACTCTTCATCAACTTACCCATTACAGTAATTGCGACGAAGATAGTTGCGATACCCAGTGCGATAAGCAGGACACCACCAATCGTGTCACCAAATGTGCTTAGTGGTTCTTTCACTGCGCTAACAACGGGTTTAGTGATTGGTTTGATGAAGTTAAGACCTTTGATGCTCATATCACCCGTTGCTAGGAACGGAGAAACTAACCAATGAGAAATCTTATCTAAAATACCAAACATCATTTCAAGAGGTAGGAAGATCGCAACCGCAAGAAGGTTAAAGAAGTCGTGAATAGTTGCACTGGCAAAAGCGCGCTTAAACTCTTCTTTGCAACGAACGTGTCCTAATGAAACAAGCGTATTTGTCACTGTTGTGCCGATATTCGCACCCATCACCATAGGGATAGCTGTTTCTACCGGAAGACCGCCGGCAACGAGGCCCACGATAATTGAAGTTACTGTACTTGAAGACTGGATCAGTGCTGTTGCGACTAAGCCGATCATCAAACCTGCTACAGGGTGAGAGGCAAATTCAAATAGAACTTTAGCTTGATCGCCAGTCGCCCATTTAAAACCACTGCCAACCATCGATACCGCTAGAAGTAGCAGATACAACATGAATGCCAAGTTAGCCCAGCGCAACCAGCGAGTAGTGCTCGAAATTGGCGCCGCTGTAGTAGTAGCTTGGTTCATAATCATTTTCTCCGTGGACCGTTAATGTCTTTGTTTTGGTCTGTTGTTGAAACTGAGGCTGATGGTAGAGATGAAATATTTCAGTAATATTACAGTTCCGTGTAACCGCTTTGTTTTTCATCATTACAAACGAATATAGGTGTATTTTGAACTTTACAATTTATGTAAGATTCTGATTTTAAAGTTATTTTCGCTTAGAACGTTAGTGGTTGTTCAATGTGAGAAAAATCAAAAAAAAGGAGAAAAATCCTTTTGGTGAATCATTTATTACATTGGTTTGTAATAATTGAATTTAAAAGTTCGGTAAAACATACGGTAATCTGTAAATGTGTAAGTTTTTCCGAGTTATTGTTGTCATGCTCAGCATTTGTTATAACCTTATCCATTCGAACCAAAAGAGTCATCGCGATGTCGCATTTAAATTACAACCACCTCTATTACTTCTGGATGGTCTGCAAGCAAGGTTCTGTAACAAAAGCGGCCGATGCTCTGTTTTTGACCCCGCAGACGGTTACTGGCCAAATTAAAGCGCTTGAAGATCGAATGGACGGTAAGTTAACGAAACGCAATGGTCGCAGTATTGAACCTACAGAGCTTGGCCAATTGGTATTTAAGTATGCCGATAGAATGTTTGGCCTAAGTTATGAAATGCTCGACATCGTTAATTATAGCCAACGAGCTAACATACTCTTTGATGTTGGTGTGGCTGATGCGCTTTCTAAACGTTTGGTGAGCAAAATTTTGTTAACCACTGTGCCTGATGACAATAGCATCCATTTACGGTGTTTTGAGTCGACTCATGAAATGCTACTTGAACAGCTTTCCCAGCATAAGCTGGATATGATTTTATCTGATTGTCCGGTTGACTCGAGCCAAAGCCCTGGCCTCTATAGTAAGAAACTTGGTGAGTGCAATATGAGTTTCTTCTGTTCAGGTAATGTGGATAGTGTCAGTTTTCCTGCTGTATTAGAGCAGCGTAAATTGCTTATTCCTGGTAGTCGTACCGCAATGGGCCGCAAAGTATTACAGTGGTTTGATCGACAGGGTCTTCAAGCGAATATCCTTGGTGAGTTTGATGATGTGGCATTAATGAAAGCATTTGCCCGTTACCATCATGATGTCATCTTCTTAGCGCCGTCTATTTACGTTAAAGAAGTAGAAAGTGATCTCCCATTGCAGTTGATAGGCCATATTGATGAACTGAAAGAAGAGTATTATGTGATATTCGCTGAAAGGATGATTCAACACCCTGCTGTAAAGAATGTTTGTGATGTAGATTTTACGAGTTTATTTAATTAAACCAGATGGTTAATTAAACTGAATAGATTATTTTTCTCAGTTGAATTAATAATTTAATGATTCGCTTAAACATAATTATTAATCGTGCGAATCTGGTTAGTACAGAAGGTTAGTTATTTCTGTAAGGCTGAAAATTTTTGTCAAAGTTATGCTTGTATCAAGAGGTCATTGGTGATGGATTTACAAGAGATGGAAAAAAACTCTGCAAAGGCAGTGGTGCTACTCAAGGCGATGGCGAATGAACGACGTCTTCAGATTTTGTGCCTGCTCCATAACCAAGAGTTATCCGTTGGAGAGTTGTGCTGCAAACTGGAATTGAGCCAGTCAGCGTTGTCGCAACATTTGGCTTGGTTAAGAAGAGATGGACTGGTTCATACTCGAAAAGAAGCTCAAACGGTTTATTACACATTAAGCAGTGAAGAAGTGAAGTCTATGATTCAGTTACTACACGAGCTTTACTGTGATAATTAAGAACAGCTGATGAGCAATTAATTGCTCATTTACAAATAGCAGATATAAAAAAACCGGCCAAGGCCGGTTTTTTCTTTCACTGTATAATCAGAGTTCTATTAAAGAGCTTTGATTGCAGCAGAGAAACGAGACTTATGACGTGCAGCTTTATTCTTGTGAATAAGGCCTTTAGTAGCCATGCGGTCTAGGATTGGTGTAACTGCAGCAAAAGCTTCAGTTGCAGCAGCTTTGTCGCCTGCTTCGATAGCAGCAACAGTTTTCTTCATGTAAGTACGCATCATTGAGCGACGGCTAGCGTTGTGCTGACGACGTTTCTCAGCCTGGATAGCGCGCTTCTTAGCAGATTTACTATTTGCCAAGGGTCTAACTCCCAAAAACTTAGTTCAGTGACAATTTAAGGGCGAGGAATATCCCCTATTTGCTCTTAAATGTCAAATAATTTGTGCAAAAACCAATCGAGCCAAACAAATTTTGGATTGAAAGGTCTTCACGGTTAAGATGGCGGGGATTCTAACAGTATTTTTTTTTCAATGCTAATACTAATCTGCTCTGGTTATGACATTCCTAGTGTAAAGTAGAGCGAAATTTTTGATTCCCGAGGTAATTGTGAGTAAACGCCTACTCAAGTCTGGCATGATAGTGAGTGCCATGACCCTGATTTCTCGCGTACTTGGCCTAGTGCGAGATGTTGTTGTTGCCAACCTGATGGGGGCGGGTGCAAGCGCTGATGTTTTCTTCTTTGCCAATAAAATTCCCAACTTCCTCAGGCGTTTATTTGCTGAAGGTGCATTCTCTCAGGCATTTGTTCCTGTTCTAACGGAGTATCATGCTGCGGGAGATATGGATAAAACTCGCCAACTTATTGCGAGGGCCGCAGGTACCTTAGGGGTTCTTGTCTCGATAGTGACATTGCTTGGTGTCTTAGGTTCGGGAATCGTGACGGCTCTATTTGGTTTTGGCTGGTTTTTAGATTGGATGCATGGCGGCCCGTCGGCAGAAAAGTTTGTTCTGGCCAGCCTGATGCTCAAAATTACCTTTCCATATTTATGGTTCATCACGTTTGTCGCTCTTTCTGGGGCAATACTTAACACCATGGGGAAATTTGCCATTTCTTCATTTACCCCAGTGTTCCTCAATGTGATGATCATTTTATCGGCCTGGTTTATTGCTCCTCAGCTAGCTCAACCAGAAATTGGTTTGGCGATTGGTGTGTTCCTCGGTGGTTTAGTCCAGTTCCTTTTTCAAATCCCATTTTTGATAAAAGCAGGAGTGATGGTTAAACCTCAGTGGGGATGGCGAGATCCTGGTGTGGTCAAAATTCGCACGTTAATGATTCCAGCGTTATTTGGCGTATCAGTGAGTCAGATAAACTTGCTGTTTGACACTTTTATCGCCAGCTTCCTTCAAACGGGATCGATCAGTTGGCTTTATTACTCAGACCGCCTGCTTGAATTTCCTCTTGGCTTATTTGGTATAGCCATTGCGACAGTCATCCTACCCGCGCTGTCACGCAAACACGTCGATGCTCACAACGAAGGTTTTGCCCAGACAATGGACTGGGGCGTACGCATGGTGACACTACTGGGTATTCCCGCGATGTTGGGCTTGATGGTGCTAGCAAAACCTATGTTGATGGTACTGTTCATGCGTGGGGAATTTACGCCACAAGATGTCGAGTTTGCTTCGATGTCATTGATGGCTTATGCGTCTGGTTTACTCAACTTTATGCTGATTAAAGTTCTCGCCCCTGGTTATTATTCTCGCCAAGATACAAAAACGCCAGTGAAGTACGGCATTATCGCAATGGTAACGAACATGGTCTTCAATGCTATCTTCGCTTATTTTTATGGCTATGTCGGTCTGGCTATTGCGACGGCACTATCGGCTTTGGTCAACATGACTCTACTATATAGAGGTTTGCATATCGCAGGTGTTTACCAGTTAACACGCAAAACACTCATCTTTGTTGGCAAGCTAATTATTGCGGGTGGCTTAATGGTCACAGCGATCATGTGGCAGTTGGAAGAGATGAGTATTTGGCTGAGCTGGAGTTTAGCTCATCGCGTGATGTGGTTGTCTATGCTGATTGGTTTAGGTGCAGGCGTTTATTTGGTGGCACTTCTGGTTATGGGTATACGTTTAAAAGACTTAAAAGCAGCGACAGAGCGAACCTGATTAGTATATAATCCGTCAGTTTCACGCAATGTTAACTCTTTTAGACAGTATTTATAGCCAATAGATAGGTTTTTAGCAGTCCCCAATGGAATTGATTCGAGGTATTCACAATATCAAACCCCACCATCAAGGGTGTGTATTGACGATCGGAAACTTCGATGGTGTTCATCTTGGACATCAGGAAGTATTACGACAAGTGTCTGAACAGGCTAAGGAATTAGGTCTGCCCTCGACGGTAATGACATTCGACCCTCAGCCATTGGAACTGTTTGCTAAAGATAAAGCACCAGCGAGGCTGACACGCCTCAGAGATAAGTTTGTTCAACTGAGTAAATTGAATATTGAAAGGTTGCTTTGTGTAAACTTTAACCTTAAGTTCGCCAATCAAACCCCTGAGGCATTTATTAGTGACTTGTTGGTAGCGCGTTTGGGTGTTAAGTTTCTCGTCGTAGGCGATGATTTCTGCTTTGGTCATGGTCGTAAGGGGAACTTTGCGATGCTGCAAGAAGCAGGAAAAAAATACGGCTTTGAAGTGGTCAGCACACAAAGCTTTCGCTTAGCTGAGTTGCGGGTTAGCAGCACAGCAATACGTCGGGCATTAGCGCAAGATAAGCTTGATGAAGCTGCGCAAATGTTAGGACGTCATTATAGTATTAGTGGTCGAGTCTCTCATGGTCGTAAATTGGGTAGAACCATTGGTTTCCCTACGGCAAATATCCCACTAAAGCGTTGCGTATCTCCAGTGTCAGGTGTTTATACCGTTGAGGCATTAGGTCTTGATGATGGGCCTATCGGAGGTGTGGCGAACATTGGTAACCGACCGACGGTTAACGGTGTACGTCAGCAACTAGAAGTACATTTATTCGACTTTAAAGCCAATTTATATGGCAAACAGTTGGAAATCGTACTTTTAGATAAGATTCGAGATGAGCATAAATTTGAGTCATTCGAAGCTTTGAAACAACAAATTGAATTGGATGCTGAAGCAGCAAGGGTGTGGCTGCGTCAGCGTAAAGACCAAGCGGTTTAGTTCGCTGCTTGGCATAATGTCTAACTGTCACCCAACACAACGGAATTAAGAATCGATGAGTGAGTATAAAGATACCCTGAACCTTCCTGAAACAGGGTTTCCGATGCGCGGCAATCTGGCCAATCGTGAGCCAGAGATGCTTGAGCGTTGGAACAAAGAAGACCTTTACGGTGAAATCCGTAAAGCGAAGAAAGGCAAAAAATCTTTCGTTCTACACGATGGTCCTCCATACGCGAATGGTGACATTCACATTGGCCACGCACTAAACAAGATTCTTAAAGACATTATTATTAAATCCAAAACACTTTCTGGTTTTGATGCACCGTACATTCCAGGTTGGGACTGTCACGGCCTACCAATTGAACTAATGGTAGAGAAGAAGAAAGGCAAACCAGGCCAAAAGATCTCTGCGGCAGAGTTCCGTGAAGAGTGTCGTAAATACGCTCAAGGTCAGGTTGAAGGTCAAAAAGAGAGCTTCAAGCGTCTAGGTATCATGGGAGAGTGGGATAAGCCTTACCGCACGATGGATTTTGCTACCGAAGCAAATATCATCCGCGCGTTAGGTAAAATCGCTGACAATGGTCATCTACTGAAAGGCTTCAAGCCAGTTCATTGGTGTACGGACTGTGGTTCGGCACTTGCTGAGGCTGAAGTAGAGTACAAAGACAAAGTTTCTCCTTCGATTGATGTTCGCTTCAAAGCGACAGATGCTGCGGCTCTACTATCGAAGTTTAATCTTATTGAAGGTCATGAAGGTCATGAAGGCGAAGGCGATATCTCAATTGTTATCTGGACGACGACACCGTGGACACTGCCAGCAAACCGCGCAGTATGTTTACGCGGTGATCTAGAGTATGTACTTGTCCAAATTGAAGGTGAGTCTAAAGAGCGCATCATCGTTGCGTCTGAATTAGCGAAAGATGTCATGGACCGTGCTGGTATTGAGCACTTCCACAACCTAGGTTTTGCTAAGGGTAGCGATCTTGAATTGCTTCAGTTCAATCACCCATTCTATGACTTTACCGTGCCAGCGATCTTAGGTGATCACGTTACGACTGATTCTGGTACCGGTGTTGTTCACACAGCTCCAGGCCACGGTCAGGAAGACTTTGCAGTAGGTAACCAATACAACCTAGAAGTGGCTAACCCAGTAGGTTCAAACGGTGTTTACCTTCCTGATACAGAGCTATTTGCTGGTCAGCACGTATTTAAAGCGAACGATGCGGTCGTTGAAACGCTGAAAGAGAAAGGCGCTCTGCTACATCACCACGCTTATGAGCACAGCTACCCACACTGTTGGCGCCATAAGACTCCAATCATCTTCCGTGCAACACCTCAGTGGTTTGTATCGATGGACCAAGCAGGTCTACGTGCTAAAGCACTAGAGTCAATCAAAGGTGTGGAGTGGATGCCTGAGTGGGGTCAAAGTCGTATCGAAGGTATGATTGAAGGTCGTCCTGAGTGGTGTATCTCACGCCAACGTACTTGGGGTGTGCCGATCGCTCTATTCGTTCACAAAGAAACTGCAGAGCTTCATCCAAACACAATTGAACTGGTTGAGAAAGTTGCTCAACTTGTTGAAGAAAAAGGTATCCAAGCTTGGTGGGATCTAGAAATTTCAGAACTACTTGGTGATGACGCTGATAAATACGAGAAAGTACTTGATACTCTAGACGTATGGTTCGATTCAGGTGTTACTCACTATTCAGTAGTTGACGCTCGTGAAGAGTACAACGGCAACAGCGCAGATCTTTACCTGGAAGGTTCTGACCAACACCGTGGTTGGTTCCAGTCGTCATTGATTTCATCTATCGCGATGAAAGGTGAAGCGCCATACAAGCAAGTGTTAACGCACGGCTTCGTTGTAGATGGTCACGGTCGTAAGATGTCGAAATCGATTGGTAACGTAGTTGCACCGAAAGATGTCACGAACAAGCTAGGTGCAGATATTCTGCGTCTATGGGTTGCATCAACAGACTACACTGGCGAAGTCGCGGTATCTGATGAAATTCTTAAGCGCTCTGCTGATGCGTACCGTCGTATCCGTAACACAGCACGTTTCTTCCTGGCGAACCTAAGTGGTTTCAACCCTGCAACGGATATTGTTCCTGCAGAAGAAATGGTTGCACTTGATCGTTGGGCTGTTGGTCGCGCACTTGCCGCTCAAGAAGAGATTGTTAAAGCGTACGGCGAGTACAACACTCACGCAGTGACTCAGCGCTTGATGCACTTCTGTTCGATTGAGATGGGTTCATTCTACCTAGACGTGATCAAAGACCGTCAGTACACAGCAAAACGTGGCGGACACGCTCAACGTAGCTGTCAGACGGCGCTTTACTACATCGTAGAAGCGTTGGTACGTTGGATGGCTCCTATCATGTCGTTTACAGCGGATGAAATCTGGAATGAAATGCCAGGTGAGCGCGATAAGTTTGTTTTCACTGGTGAATGGTTCGATGGCCTGTTCGGATTGACTGAAGGTGAAGAGCTGAACAACGAGTTCTGGGCTGAGATTCAGGTGATTCGTGGTAGCGTGAACAAGCTGCTAGAAGACGCTCGTAAAGACAAGACAATCGGTGGCTCTCTACAAGCTGAAGTCACGCTATATGCCGACGATGCACTACTGGCTAAGCTAGGTAAGCTAGAAGACGAACTGCGTTTTGCACTACTGACATCAACCGCCGTGGTTAAGTCTCTAGGTGAAAAATCTCAAGCAGCACAAGCGACCGATGTTGAAGGTCTGTTTGTTGAAGTTAAAGCGACTGAAAACGAGAAGTGTGACCGCTGCTGGCACCATACTCCAGACGTTGGTACGATCGAAGGCCATGAGAAGATCTGTGGTCGTTGTGTATCGAACGTAGATGGTGAAGGCGAAGTACGTAAGTTTGCGTAACTCGCGTTAGCTTTTTGAACTTTTTTGTAATTCGATAGCCCCAGTATCTACTGGGGTTATTTTTAGGATAAAAGATGTCAAATATTCCATTAAAGCAATCAGGTGTACGTTGGCTGTGGCTAGCGGTGGTTATCTTCCTTGCGGATATCGGTATTAAGCTATTCGTGATGGATAACATGGGTTATGGCTGGGCGAATCGAATTGAGGTATTACCTTTCTTCAATTTTCTTTATGTTCATAACTATGGAGCAGCATTTAGTTTCTTAAGTGATCAAGCTGGCTGGCAACGCTGGTTATTTACCGGTATTGCATTTGCCGTAACGGGTATGCTGACTTATTGGATGAGTAAACTTCCAGCTGCAGAAAAGTGGAATAACATTGCGTATGCAATGATCATTGGTGGTGCGGTTGGTAACGTTTTCGACCGTGTTGTCCATGGTTATGTGGTTGATTACCTCGACTTCTACTGGGGCAACTATCATTGGCCAGCATTCAATCTGGCTGATACTACTATCTGTATTGGTGCTGCGATGATTATCTTAGATGGCTTTCGTAAAAAAGACGACGCCAAAGCTTAATTCGTGATGAATTGAATAACCCTAAGCGCTGTCGGTTGATTACGATGGCGCTTTTTAGTATACCCGTCTAGTTTGAATCCGAGCGCCAATTTGACGGCGACACATCTATTAAAACAATAACGACACCAAGGAAGCAGTAACGTGACTACAATCGCCCAAGATTCAGCAGTAACTTTGCACTTTACGATCAAAATGAAAGACGGGTCTGTTGCCGACAGTACCCATAACATGGGCAAACCAGCCAAACTAGTGATTGGTGATGGTAGCCTTAGTGAAAACTTTGAACAGTGTTTGCTGGGTCTTAACTCAGGTGACCAAAAGGCCATTGAACTTAAAGCTCAAGATGCGTTTGGTTTGCCAAATCCAGACAATATTCATCATATGGACCGTGCTAAGTTTGTGGGTGACGCGGAAGTGGAAGTGGGCACCATCATGGCTTTTTCTGGTCCAGACGGAATGGAAATTCCTGGCATTATTACCGAAATAGCTGGCGACTCTGTGACCGTAGATTTCAACCATCCGCTAGCAGGACAGGATGTGACTTTTGAAGTTGAGATTTTGTCAGTAGAATAACCGCCCAAAGAAGAAAACAACGCCATGAGCAATGAAATGAAAATTCTATTAGCCAACCCTCGCGGTTTTTGTGCCGGTGTTGATCGTGCGATCAGCATTGTTGAACGTGCATTAGAAATGTACCAACCACCAATCTACGTACGCCATGAGGTGGTTCACAACCGTTTTGTCGTGGAAGGCCTCAAGCAGCGTGGTGCGATCTTTGTTGAAGAGTTGCATGAAGTTCCAGATGACAATATCGTTATTTTTTCTGCTCATGGTGTGTCTCAAGCAGTACGCAAAGAGGCCAAAGAGCGTGCTCTCACCGTTTTTGACGCAACTTGTCCCTTAGTGACTAAAGTGCACATGGAAGTAGCTCGTGCGAGTCGTAAGCATATGGAGGTCGTGTTGATTGGTCATGCTGGACATCCTGAAGTTGAAGGTACAATGGGGCAATACGCCAGTGATAAAGGTGGTATGTACTTGGTGGAAACGCCAGCGGATGTAATCGCTCTTAAAGATAAGGTGCGTGATCCAAGCCACCTGCACTATGTGAGCCAAACAACGCTATCAGTGGATGAGACTGCAGATGTCATTGACGAGCTGCGTCGTGTCTTCCCTGACATTCAGGGTCCGCGCAAGGATGACATCTGTTATGCAACGCAAAATCGCCAGGACGCGGTGCGCGAAATGGCAGAGGATGTGGATGTTATGATTGTCGTCGGGTCTAAAAACTCTTCAAATTCTACTCGCCTTAAAGAACTGGCAGAAAAGCTGGGAACGCCGGGCTACCTCACTGACTGCACGGAAGACATCAAGTCGGAATGGTTTGAAGGCAAAACGAAAGTAGGGGTGACCGCGGGTGCTTCTGCTCCAGAGGAGTTGGTCAACCAAATCCTAGACCGAATAAAAGAGTTGGTCGGTGCTCGCTCGGTAGAAGAGATTCAAGGGCGTGAAGAGAATATGTTCTTTGAAGTACCGAAAGAGCTACAGATTAAGCAAATCGATTAATGTTCACAACAACAATAAGCCTGCGTTAAAGCTTAACTCCTATCACTTAACGTGTTCGCAACACACTGGATAGCAAACCGTACTGTTGCGAACAACCCCTCTGTAGCAGTGGGGTATTTTCTGATTTTTCATCATTTGTGATGGTTCACAGTCTCCTCGGTGCATTTTTTGCTTCCGGGCAACTTTTTGCTCGATCTGGGCAAGATCTTGCTCGATTCGAGCAAAAAGTTGCTCAGCTTGTATATTAACAAATGCTTAAATTATTGAAATATATACATTTTCATTTTGGCACGCTTTTTGATTAAGAGTGAGTGTTATTACACACAACCTCTAAGGATTTTACTATGCCAACTCCATGTTATATTTCTATCGACGGTGAAACTCAGGGTCTGATCACGGCGGGCGCCTGTACGGCTGACTCTATCGGTGACTCTTATGTAGAAGGTCACGAAGACGAGATGCTGGTTCAGAAGTTTGACCACGTTATTTCGGTTCCGACCGATCCTCAATCTGGTCAACCTTCTGGTCAACGCGTCCATAAACCTTTCAAGTTTACTGTCACTCTCAACAAAGCCGTACCACTGCTGTACAACGCGCTTTCTTCTGGTGAGAAGATGAAGACTGTTGAACTGAAATGGTACCGCACCTCTATCGAAGGCAAACAAGAGAACTTCTTCACCACTAAGCTAGAAAACGCGTCTATCGTCGATATCCAGTGTGAGATGCCACACTGTCAAGATCCGTCGATGTCCGACTTCACGCAAAATCTCACGGTCTCAATGTCGTACCGTAAGATCACTTGGGATCACGTCAACGCAGGTACGTCTGGTTCAGACGATTGGCGTAAACC
>NZ_QEWN01000010.1 GCF_006124995.1 Vibrio sp. Hep-1b-8 | reverse complement strand
CCTTTCTGGCAGCGTAAAACTCTCAGCCATATCGAGTATGTAGTTCATTACCTCAGGGATTCTACCTGGCGCAACAGCAGGAAGGAGTTGTAACTGACCTATTAAGAACAACGACGCTTGCTTAAAGCCTATTTGATAAGGCATTACTTTATTCTGGTCGTAAGCCATTTGGCACATTAAGAAGCGAAGTAAGTTGTAGGCTAGCAACATCCCCCACAACTCTTGTATAACGAGTTCTGGTTTTTTGCTTCGTAGAGTAAGGCTGTTTTGAAGCATATATTGCTTCATCTCTCGATAGCCTAACTCTATCTCCCACCGATGACTGTAAAGCTCCGCAATATCTTTTCCTGGGTAACGTAAAGGGTCGGTCATTGACGTTAACAGTCGTATTTCTTTCCCCTTAACTACCTTAGTTATTAGGCGAGCCTCTAGTATTTCCGGGGCATCACACCATTTCTTTTTTGCTTGTGGAGAGAGCTTCAGCTCAACTAATTCTTCTCCACGTCCCAGTTTGCGAACCGTTGTATATTGAGCCCCTTTGCGCATAGGAATAAGCCAATGCCTTTCGCTTCCGGTCGTTTGCCAACGATGTAAAAGCCCTAGAGCGTAAAAACCTCTATCAAAGATGGTCAGGCTTTGGTCTGGAGAGTGTTCAATAAGCTTTGTTGTCAAATCTACTTCACTTATCGATGTTGAGTCGAATGATGCGCTATTAAGAAGATGGCTTGTCAGTTCCATATGGCAGACCATTCGAACTTGAGGATACTCAGATAAGCACTTTTGATTTCGAGTACGACTGAAGCGCTCATCGTTCTCTTTAGTATCTGGGGTTCGCCAGACCACACCATCTACAGCATGAAGAGTTAAACCATGCCAATCTGGGTGTGGCGTTTTGTCATTCCATAATTTCTGCGTTTGAGTAAAAACGGATTTCATGACATCAGAACCTAGCCTTTGCCTTGCTTGGATTACTGCGCTTGGAGCAACAAACGGTTTTTTGCCAGGAAGAAGAATATCTAGCTTGGAGACAACTTTCTCCATAGATAAATGGCGATATAGGGACATCCCAACAACACTCCAAACCATCATCTCCATGGGCAATCTGCGTCTACGCATGGTTGTGATACCCGTATCTTCCATACATTGAGCAATGAGTTCAGGAGAGAGAAGGTCAGATAAACCTGAGAGTTGCTCAACAGAGAATTGATGAACTTGGTTAAGTGCTTGTCTTAGAAACATAAAAAAATCCGAGTGTCTGGAATACACTCGGATTTTGACACCTTGAAAGGATCGTTCAACCGATCATTTAAGCCTTAACTGATCGGCATTAGACCAAATGGTCCCGTTTTTTTACTATTTGATGTTGAGGAACGCTGCACCGCGTACGCCACCCGAATCACCATGCTTCGCTTTAATGATTTTCGGGCATTTTGCTACCGAAAGTAAGTATTTCGGTACACGCTTAGGCATCTCTTGATAAATCAATTCAAAGTTTGATAGACCACCACCTAAAGCAACAACGTGTGGGTCGTTAGCCGTGAAGATATTTGCAAAACAGATCGCAAGCAACTCTATAAATCGCTCAACATGTACACACGCTTTTTCTTCCCCCTGCTCATACGCTTTGATGATGTCGATCGCTTTTTTCTCTTCACCAAAGTAATGTGCATAAATAAGTTCAAAACCACGACCTGATAAGTAGCTATCTAGACAGCCTTTCTTACCACAACCACAGCCTAATAGCGGCGCATTGTCACCAAGGTGGAACCAAGCATCAATCGGTAGACGCATATGACCCAACTCACCAGCTACGTGGTTGCGTCCCGAAAACACCGCGCCATCATAAATAAGTCCGCCACCGAAACCTGTGCCTAGAATCAGACCCATAACTGATGGAGAGTCTTTGAGTTCTTCATCCCATGCTTCTGACAGTGCGAAACAGTTTGCATCGTTCTCGATTTTTACACTACGGCCAATTTTACGCTCTAGGTCAAAACGGAGCGGTTTGCCTTTAGCCGCAGGCACGTTTACTGTCAATACAGTCGCGTCGTCAGCGTCTTCCATACCTGGTAAACCAAGACCAATTTTACCTTCACAGCCAAACTCTTGGTCGTACTTTGCAACCAAAACAGCAATGGTTTCAACCAATAATTCGTAGTCGTCCGTTGGCGTTGGTACTCGCTCGGTAGCCACTCGCTCCAGTTTTTCATTGAACGCACCAAATTCAATCTTAGTGCCACCAACGTCAAAGCCGTAGTACATCTTATCTCTCCCAGAAAAAATCAATCAGAAAACGTATAATCGCACCATTATCCATATAGCTAAGCCTACAAACTGTGATACAGAACCAATTTAGCTTTGCGTTGTGCTCAACTGAACAGTCTCTGCCCAACCAGAATTGATTATTTAGAGTGATTTCTCGTTTCTCGACATGATGTACTCGTTCAATGCCGGTTTAGTGTCGTCTCTTCTGTTACGTGTTTTGCTGTTAAGATATGACTCTCGAAACACCTCAAACCACATGGTCAATGTTTGATGCAATTGTTGATGGCCTAATTGTTTGAATACCAGTGCCGCCACTTCCGCCGTTGCGAGATGTTGATCATTGTCCGAACGACGCATCATATATTGCGAGATTCGCTGAGGGCTAATCGATAAAACGGGTAGTTGACTTAAATATGGCGACTTGTTGAACATGCGTCGAGCTTCACGCCAACTCCCATCAAGAAAAACCAACAAGGGTTTGCGAGCCAAGTCGCTGCTAGTGGTCGTATTCGCAACCAACCTTGAGTGATCCTCAACATACTGCTCAGGAAAGACCAGAATCGGTTGGTAGTCTGGGCTGTTGAGCAATTCTAACATTGCCGCTTCAGGCTCGGTTCTGCTCCATTGATATGCATGCCCGTCTGCCACCGTATCTAAAATTAAGCGTCCAGTGTTACTCGGCTTGAATACTTCGTTCTCTGAGAGTAACAACAACACCGCCACCTCTGTGCTCGCTGTCGGTTGGTGCTGACACAAACAATCTTGCTGTGCGACTTGGCAGTACTGACAACGCGCGACTTTACTACCTCGCGCATTAAAGGGCTTGGTTGAACGTTCGAGGCGTTGCTGGTACAAGTGATGAAAGGCGTGGATTCTCATAGCGCAGTGTCGATAATGTCAAAGTTGAGCAAGTTTACTCACCCAAATAACAGTTGCAAGGAATAGTATCAATGCAAAATCCAGAAATGATTCGATTAAGCTTTTTCGTTGGCGTCCTTGTGCTTTGCGGTCTTTGGGAATGGGTGACGCCACGAAAACGTTTAACACAGAATAAACTCTACAGATGGCTTAACAATCTAGGCTTAGTCGCTTTCAACTCATTATGCCTAACCCTATTGATGCCCATCGTCGCTATTGAAGCGGCCTACTATGCTCAATCTCATCAAATTGGGCTGTTTAATCAGTTTTTTGCGCTTTCTCAACCAATGGTGTTACTTATTGCGGTCATCGTTCTCGACTTAGCGATATATCTACAACATTTGGTTTTTCATCGGGTACCGCTTCTGTGGAGATTACACCGAATGCATCATTCTGATCAGGACATAGATGTCACGACCGGCTCTCGTTTCCACCCAATTGAGATTCTTCTTTCAATGTGGATTAAAATTGCGCTCATATTAGTACTTGGCGTACCACCTATCGCTGTACTGGTTTTCGAGATCATTCTCAATGCCAGTGCGATGTTTAATCACAGTAACGCTTATTTGCCACACAAATGGGATAAATGGTTAAGAAAGTGGGTGGTTACGCCTGATATGCACCGCGTACACCACTCTACCATTACCCAAGAGACCCATTCTAACTTTGGCTTCTTTTTATCGGTGTGGGATCGGATATTTACCACCTACCGAGCCCAACCAAAGTTAGGGCATGATGATGTCGAAATTGGCATCACCACGTTCCGTTCAGCGCAAGAGCAACGAATTGACAAGATGCTCTCGCAACCTTTCAGAAATCACTAAGATACGGCACTCCAGTAGGAGTCTAAACCGAATACTTGTGCAACATAGTGACTCTATGCTCTGAGTTCCAGTTGCATAGCTTAACTGCTTAACCTACTCTAAAATGTTTTGCGTAAGTTCAGCATTGGTCATCGCCAGTGGCAAAGCTTGTTGGGAAAGTTCTGAAAAACGTTGTCTAATATTTTCTAAACCCTTAATACTAGTGACAGAAAGTAAAATGACGAGTAAGGTGATGGTAAAAAATACCGCACTGATTGTCTGAATAAGGGACAGTGAAAATGTGCTTTTTTTCATCGTTTCCATAATGAAGATAAGATCCTGATACCTAAGTTTCTGGCGAGGATATTATGGCGAGATTGTTACGGTTAGATTGCAGACTAGAGTTATAATTATGTATCGCGATGCACTTCACCTATCCCTGAACGCAATAATCCTGACAACATTACTCACGGCTTGTAGCAGTTCTCCTCAACAAGAAAGTCAGCCCGCGTCGGCAACTTATTTAGCGCCCAATGCTTCTCAGTTGGCGATCAGAGAGTCTTTGATTAAAGTTTATGACCAGTGGGAAGGTGTTCCGTACCGCTTAGGTGGGTCGTCATTAAATGGGGTGGATTGTTCGGCATTCGTGCAAACTGCGTTTCAACAAGCGATGGGAATACAGTTACCACGAACGACACTAGATCAAGTTAAGGTGGGAACGGAAATCGCCTACTCTCAAGCGACAATTGGTGATTTGGTATTTTTTAAAACTGCCCCCAACACTCGACATGTTGGCGTTTATATTGGCGGCAAGCAGTTTATGCACGCATCAACATCAAAAGGGGTCGTCATATCGAGACTCGACAACCCATATTGGGCTGGCAAGTACTGGCATTTCAGACGAGTTAGCCTCTCGCCTGAAATCAATTAGTCGTACAACAAATTGGGGTTAATCGTATTTCGCAACAGCGGAGTCGAACAAATTCTTAACCAAAGCAATGTATTCGTCTAAGAAGCTAATTTGTTCGTTTGTCGCAGGCTTGCCCCATACTCCAGCAAGAACCTCCCCGAGGTCTTCTACTACTGAATCAGCTTCTTTAAGTAACTGGAAGCGGACGCTAGAGTGGAGTTCTGGGTTTTGCTCAAAGATAGCCATGATGTTACTCGCAACCATATCGGTAACGACATCTTCGACGCTCTCTGTTCCTGTGTCTCCTTCTTCAGAAGCAAACACATCAAGATTGAAAGCTAAGTGCTCGATTAGAGCTAGGTAACCATCGGTTTCAACAACCACAGTTCATCTCCATTATTGTCATGTCGTCGATATCCATCTTTAATACTAAGACATTTCAATGTGTTTTCACAACTCGTGTCCGTTCAGTTGCTGATTACATGTTCAGTTCTGGCTATAGTAGCCTACCCCATTAGACATAACTTGCTGTAACTAAGAAAGTTGAAGCAGAGTCAAATAATACTCACGTATTATTAATAGCATATTTTATAGCGAAGAATGCGATGAGGGACACACTTCACACTTTGCGAATTTGACAGGTCAGATTGTCTAAATCGTTGAATTTTTTGCACTATGAATCAGTATTCAACGCCATCATCTTCTACACTGTAGTTAAATACATCTGACTTAGGAAATGTTATGTGGCAAGCCATATCAAAACAGCTTTCTGAAACCTTGATGTTCGCTTACGAAATAAGCGAAAAATGCAAAGTTCACGGTGGTGAAATCAACGAATGCTATATGATTTCGGACGGAGAACAACGCTATTTCGTTAAAGTTAATCAGCGTGGTTCTTTGCCTAACTTTGAAGCTGAAGCTGAATGTATTCACATGTTGCGCGAAAGCCGAACAGTTTCTGTTCCCGAACTGGTTTTAGCGGGTACCACCAAAGATAACGCCTTCATTATACTCAACTACCTCCCAACCAAACCATTAGATGACAGCAAAAATAGTTATCTTTTTGGACAGCAGATCGCCGCACTTCACCAGTGGGGTGAGCAGCAGGAATACGGCTTTGATCAGGACAACTTTATTGGTGCGACGATCCAGCCTAACAAGTGGGATAGGAAATGGTCCCGTTTCTTTGCTGAACAACGAATTGGTTGGCAACTGCAATTAATGCAAGAGAAAGGAATTAACTTGGTCGATATCAACGACTTTACCCAGTTAATTCAGACCAGACTCGCCAATCATCAGCCTAAACCTTCCCTACTTCACGGCGATCTTTGGCATGGTAATGTGGCAAGTTCTGTCTTCGGCCCGATTTGTTATGACCCAGCCAGTTACTGGGGTGATCGTGAATGTGATATCGCTATGACTGAGCTGTTTGGTGGATTCCAACCAGAGTTTTATCAAGGCTATGAAAGTAATCTGCCGCTCGACATCAGTTACAGCGAACGGAAAGACATCTACAACCTTTATCATTTACTCAATCATTACAATCAATTTGGTGGACACTACTTGGATCAATCAGAAAAAATGATAAGAAAAATTCTTTCATATTAATGGTGAATGTATTTATTTAACAATCACTTAAGAAGGTTTACGGTTGTTGAATTGTCAAACATTTAGTCGATCAATAGTGATCTGTGTTTCGACAACCTTTGCCTTTTCGTAGCTAAGTCAAATTTTGTACTTAATTTCTGCCTAACAGAAACTTCTAAGCATAAGATTATATCGTCTACAGGGAAATTCTTACTTTCAGTGGGAGTCAGTTAGGCGCTGTTTTCGATATAGATGTAAGGAAAAGAGTTATGCATAGCTACACAGAAAAAAGGGTTGCTTGTCCCCATTGCGGTCATACCATTAGTATTACGCTTGATGCGTCGAATGGTAGCCAAGAGTTTTACGATGATTGTCCTGCTTGCTGCCATGCAATCCACCTCAACATGACGGTCAATGAGCAAATGGATACGATTGACTTGTTTGTTGATGCCGACGATGAACAAGTATTTTAAAAAAGCGCCAAACGGCGCTTTTTTTATAACGATTTACTCGCTAATACTCTTTCAACGGTATCCACAATTGTTTGTGTCTGTGGATCAAATTCAACGTTAATTTTATCACCAATCTTACGGCTTCCGAACAGAGTTCTATGCAACGTCTCTGGGATGAGATGAACGGAGAACCGCGCACCTTCAACCTCACCTATGGTCAACGAACAACCATCGAGGCCAATATAGCCTTTAGCCAACACATACTTAATCATCTCTTGAGGAATTTCGAACCATAGAGTTCGATTATTTGGTGTGTCTATCACATCAACCACTTCACCCATTAGCGAGATGTGACCTGACATTGAGTGTCCGCCAATTTCATCACCAAACTTAGCGGCTCTCTCAATATTAACCCGATCTCCGATAGCCAGCTCTCCAAGGTTGGTCAACGCTAACGTCGCCTGCATCAAATCAAAATCAACAAGCTCTCCATCCACTTTCGTTACCGTAAGACAGCAACCATTGTGTGCCACAGATGCACCTATCTCAAGCCCCTGATTCATTGACCCAGTGAATTCAACGGTATGTGTTTGAAACTTTTCTTTCTTTTCGATGGCAACAACTTTCGCCATTCCCTGAACGATTCCGGTAAACATGATTAATTCCGTCAGTTTTTCATGGTGCTTAGTGTGACATTTCTTTATCATCGCAGACAATCATTTTCTCCGTGCTTGAGTGCGCAGCATTCCTTTGCCTATTCACTCAGGTTTTTCAAACAGTTTGTTGGAGTATTTTTCATTGCATCGCTATAAAACCGAAGCTAACACACTGGTAAAACTGGCTACACCTGTTCTGATTGCTTCCGTGGCTCAAACAGGGATGGGCTTTGTCGATACCGTAATGGCGGGTGGCGTCAGCGCAACAGATATGGCAGCGGTATCCATTGCTGCGAGTATTTGGCTACCGTCGATTCTATTTGGTGTTGGTCTTCTAATGGCTTTAGTCCCTGTTGTGGCACAGCTCAATGGTTCAGGTAGACAGCACAAAGTTCCATTTGAAATCCATCAGGGACTAGCGATGGCACTTTTGCTGTCTATCCCGATTTCATTAGTCTTGCTGCAAACCAAAGGTATCCTCGGTCTAATGGACGTCGAGCCTCTGATGGCGAGCAAAACGATTGGTTACATGCACGCTGTTATCTTCGCCGTCCCTGCATTTTTGCTGTTCCAAGTGCTTCGAAGCTTAACCGATGGTATGTCATTGACTAAGCCAGCGATGGTGATTGGTTTTATTGGACTCCTGATCAATATTCCGCTCAACTGGATATTTGTTTATGGCAAGTTTGGCGCCCCTGCTCTTGGTGGTGTTGGCTGTGGTGTCGCTACAGCCATTGTTTATTGGATTATGTTTGCCTTATTGCTTTTCTATGTGCTGACGTCCAATCGATTGGCACACGTTCAGTTATTTGCACAGTTTCATCGTCCACAAATAAAGCCATTGGTACGTCTATTTAAACTGGGATTCCCTGTCGCCGCCGCCATATTTTTTGAAGTGACCCTATTCGCTGTTGTCGCTCTGTTAGTGGCACCATTAGGGCCACTTGTCGTCGCAGCTCACCAAGTCGCGATTAATTTCTCATCATTAGTGTTTATGATCCCAATGAGTATTGGTGCTGCAACCAGTATCCGCGTCGGACACAGACTTGGGGAATTTAACGTTGAGGGGGCTACCATCGCATCTCGTGTTGGCCTTATCGTTGCGGTAGCAAGCTCACTGTTTACGGCACTATTCACCGTCTTGTTCAGAGAACAAGTCGCCCTGCTCTACACCGACAACCGAGCAGTGATCGAGCTTGCGTTACAGCTCTTATTGCTGGCAGCGGTTTATCAAGTGACCGATGCGGTACAAGTTGTCGCGGCTGGTGCTCTTCGTGGCTACAAGGATATGGCAGCAATATTCAACCGTACCTTTATTGCGTACTGGGTATTGGGCTTACCACTAGGCTACATACTCGCTATGACAGACTGGATTGTAGAACCAATGGGCGCTCACGGCTTCTGGATGGGCTTTATTATTGGTCTATCTTCGGCAGCGATCATGCTCGGATTACGCCTACGTTGGATGCATCGACTCGATGATGCTCATCAATTAGAACTCGCATCTAAATAACGCGACCGGCCAGTCAATTGACTGGCCTGTTTTTTATTGATCTATTGCGGCTCTAAGAAATCGAGCAAACTTAGGCACGCCATTTTGAGTGTAGCCATTGAACTGATAGGTAATGCGACTACCCAATGGTGGAGGGAAATTACGCTGCTCGTCACTGAATCCGTTTCCAATATAGAACCGTTGTCCATTGGGCAATTCGACTAACAGTGCTCCCATCATATTGGAAAACTTGCCTTTGCCTGGCTTATAACCAACAACGACCGCCTCTCCATCCTGCTGTTTCTTAAGCTTGATTAGATCTTGGCTTCGCCCTGCGTGATAGGCATGATGAATATTCCTCAACATTAAACCTTCACCTTTAAGTGCCGCTACACGCTCAAGATTGTCAAACAATGTCGCCTGACTTTCTATTGGTGTATGCTCAATCAATTGGATATGTTCTGTATCCAGCGTATTGACTAAACTCTGTAAGGCGTCATAGCGTTTCAGATAGCTCTGATCGCTATAAGGAATGTCAAATAGCATGTAGCGGATCAATGACCAAGCCACTTGTTTGGGTAATTGATCCAACACCGTTTGTTGAACAATGTGAAAGTTTCCTCTACCTGCCCACAACTCCCCTTCCAAAGGAAAATTGGGGAGAGACTTTGTAAACCACGTTGGTGCAGCGATTGGGTTTCCACGTCGAGTGCGGAGAGTGGAACCATCCCAAACCGCACGAATGCCATCAAGTTTCTCACTTTGCCAATACTGCTCTAAATCGATTTCATCACTATAGTTGCTCGCCAACACCACAGGCTCAGGTCGCATGTCTTTCTCTTTTGCGTATACAGGCGAGTTTAATATCACGATCACGCTGATTGCGACCAACGAACATCTTAACTGCATAGCGACGGCTCCTAGCTCAATTGTTGCCTCAATTATTGCCACTATCTGGAGCGTTTCTAGGTTCAATATTACGGATTCAGAGTCATCGCTGTCTAAAAGATAGTTGTTAGTAATCACAGTTACATTTCGCTGGAAACAAACTAGTTAAACCTGATGTTTTAGCCTCACTCTTATGACTTTCAAATTGAGAAAAACGATTTCTCATATTGAGAAATTCAAAAAGCAAAACGTTAAGCACATGATTATTAATGGTTATTTTTTTGGCACGTAACCTGCTCCACTCTATGCAACCAACATAGGAGTATGCGTCATGGAACTACGTAAAATTCAAGCCAGTGAAACCATAGATACACTCATCATCAACGGAAACTTAGATGCTGACGGCAGCCGTTTCGCTCAACCACACATCGATCAGATTATTGCTGAAGACTCTGGCCGCGATGTGGAGATCGACTTCAGCCACGTCCAGTTTCTCGACTCCTCCGGTGTCGGTGCTATCGTTTATCTCTACAAGCGCCTAATTGAACGCCATCGCAACATGCGCATCGAAAACGCTTCAGGGCAGCCACTGGAAATCATCAACCTACTGCGCATCAGTCAGGCAATTCCGGTCAATTCTCAAACTCACTAAAAATAACAATAACTCACTAACAAAGGACGTTGGCATGAACTTTTCTCTCAAACACATAGCCCTAGCTGTCACTGTCAGTTCAGTGATTGGCTGTTCCAGCTACCCTGAAAGTGGTCGTGGCGGTATTGCAGAAGATTATATTCAATCGAGTTTCACTCCTGTCATGCCCGATGAGCCTCTTGGTCCAGAACACGGTTTACGCTTCGACTGGCAGTTGACCAAACTTCAGCTTGATTCACTCATTCGAGAAGGTGCACGTTGGTGTTTTCCAGCCGCAGTGGTTCAGGCACTAGAGAAACAGAATCGCATTGCTCGTGAACTGGAAGGCGGCCTTCTTCTCGACGCAGCCAATGATATCGTCATCCAACGCAAACGTCTTAATGAGTTAGAACTGCAATTGGACTACGTAACCTCTCAAGCGAAATGTGTTCCACCAATGGATGAGAACGCCTTTCAGCAACGTTTGGCCATCATCGACAAGCTCTACAGTCTACTCAATGTGGATAATCAGTTTGCATTCAACTCTACAGAGGTGAACCCTAAATATATGGGGCATTTAGCTCGCGCAGCGAACTTACTGGAAGAGCATACAAGTTTAACGCTCTCCGTCACGGGTCATTCAGATTCGGTGGGTGACGTGGGTTACAATCAAAAACTTGCTATGGGCAGAGCACAACAAGTTAAGAGATACCTGATCATTTTTGGCCTCAGTCCAGAACGTGTCAAAACCCATTCCGTCGGCGACGCCCTTCCTCTATATCAGGGAGAATCTGAGGGCGTTCGTCTTACTAATCGCCGAGTAAGCATTGAGGTGGTCGACAAGCAGGAACGCACCGAGTCACCGATGCAAGGAGGCTACTATGAAACACATTAATCTTCTGTTAGTCACCTTGTTACTGTCACTTGCTACTTTGGCCGACGCGAATGAAGAGCGTGTGGATATCGGCGACTTAATCCAAGTTAATCTGCCAGGCGAAACCTCACTAAACAAAGGATTTCAAGTTGATAAACGTGGCCGAATCACCTTGCCTGAAGTGGGCGCCCTTTATGTTGCAGGTTATACTGAGCCTCAACTTGAGTCGGCGGTCAAACAAGCGTTGGAGAAAGTCTATCGCGACCTGTCCTCTGCGACGGTTTACATCGCCGAACAACAAATCCTCGTTTCTGTCCAAGGGTACGTAAAGTCACCCGGTGAATACACCTTACCCAAGAGCGCGGATATTCAGATGGCACTGCACGCAGCCGGTGGATTACGTGCAGGCGCTCAGTTGAACGATCTATTCATAAAACGCGGCAACGAAAAAATCACCTTCAATTATAAAAACTTCCTTGATACTGGTAATTCGTCACTGCTTCCAGAGCTCGATTCACTGGACACGATTTTCGTTCCCGCCTCACCGCTCGTCGGCAATATCGAACAAGAGTTTGACGCAACCAAACTCGCAAACGCTGGCGACAGCGCTGATGGACGAACTGCGATCAAAGTATTTGGCGAAGTCAACGCTCCAGGCTCATTCGGCTACAAAGCCAATACGGATTTGGTTGATATCATTATGCGAGCAGGTGGCGTCACTCGCTATGCTTCGGTAGAACAAATCCGAGTTATTTCGGACAACACCCCTAAGCTATTCAACCTTAAATCCTATTTAGATAGTGGTGATGTTTCTCTGCTGCCTACCCTAACTCCGGGAACGACTATCTTTGTACCCAAGCAAGAAGAGGAAATTAAGTCGGGTGCTAATGTTGTTTATATCATGGGGGAAGTCGCTAGTCCTGGTGCCTATGAAGGTAAAAAAATGCCTCTTTTATGGATATTCTCGCCAATGCTGGCGGGCCAACACGCTACGCAGAATCCCGTCAGATTCGCGTCATTAAAGCCAATGGTACGGTCGTCAAATTCGACCTAACCGCTTTTACTGAAGGACTATCAGGACGCAACCCTCCGAAAATCAGTGCTGGTGACGCAATCTTTGTCCCCGAGAAAACCGACATGAACGAAAAATCTTGGCTCAAGATAGCGCCGAATCGCGCAGTACGCATCATCGGAGAAGTGGTTCGTCCCGGTCGTGTCGAATGGTCTGATGAAATGGACCTAATGGATCTACTCTCTCACGTAGGCGGCCCAACATTACGCGCTGATACCTCCAAAATCGAGGTTGTCACCAGTGACAATAAACTCCATGTGTTCGACCTCGATGCCTATATTTTGAGTGGAGCACCAAGCAGTGAATTGCCGAGCATTACAGCAGGGTCCATTATTCGTATTCATGACCTGCCTCAAGACCCATCGGATAATAAGTCACAATGGGTTCGTCAAAGTTCGGATGCGTCGATTTACGTCTTCGGTCAGGTCAACGCGCCTGGACGCTATCGCTTCACCAAAGATATGCATTTCCTCGACATTCTTTCCGCCGCCGATGGCCCAACCAAAGATGCTGACATCCATAACATCCGCATCACCCATAGAGACAAAAGTTACTCAAAAGTGAGCAAGCTGAACCTTTCTCTTTACTTCGAAACGGGCGACGAAAGCCTATTACCTAACGTGACCATGGGCGACACCATCTACATTCCCGAGAAAGATAAAATCTGGCTGGATCGTTCGAAAGAGTCCACCGTGCGTGTCCTTGGCGCGGTAAACAAACCTGGACGTTACGTTTTCGATGACAATATGACCGTGCTCGACATACTTGCAGAAGCAGGCGGCCCGTCTGACCGAGCTTACCTTGAAAAGATTTCTATCGTAAATATGTCCTGCTGTCAGGGTCAGGCGCGAACATTTGATTTGGTCAACTTCAGTAAAACGGCCAACATATATCAACTGCCTGTCCTTCGTGCCGGTGACACCATCTATGTTCCTGACCGTAGCGAAAGCATCTTGGAAAAAGCCCGTGTTGGCTTGGAAGATATTCTGCGCTTAACCACCACCATAGTGTTAATAGGAGCGTTGTGATGATTATTCCTTCAACCCATACCGAGATTGAGCAAATCTATCTCGCAGCGGAGATGAATGGTTGCCGCTCTCTCTGTCTTACCGCCTGTCAATCAGGTGACGGCGTCACATCCATTGTATCTGCACTTGCGGAGCGTTACTTATTGGCTGGCCATAAAACATTAGTCGTTGATTTAAATACCTTTCATCCAGCATTTGAATCGATCGATTCGATGCCTCAGTTTACTGAGCAAGTTGGATTTTTGGTTGAACACAACGATACGCATCAACTGTTTACGGGGTTACCTGTCCCTAGCAGTCAATCTGCGCTTCTGGCATACAAAGACCCGACCTACCTTACTAACGCGGTATCCGAGTGGCTGCAACAATTTGATCGAGTCATTTGCGACACTTCCCCTTTGTTACACATAAATCGCGGCAATATACCCGCCCAAGTCGTCGCGGGGGCTTGTGATCAGACCGTCCTTGTTGTTATGGGTGGAAAAACGTCGTCGGGTCAGTTAGCCAAAGCGACTGAAATGCTCAATTGCGCGTCAATTTCTCTGCTGGGTTCTATTCTTAATATGAGAGACCAAGCCACTTTGGCCGAAGAAATAGTCCGCGAGTTAAACCGCTTTACCTTTATTCCACGTCGTTGGCGTGAGCGTATAGCAAGCAAAATTTTGACCAACGAATTTCTGGCACAGTCAGCGTAGGAGTTAGCATGAAACGTCTAGTCGTGTTTATTTCCGCCCTAACCTTATCCGTGACCTGTCTGGCTCAAACCCTTAGTTTCGGCATCGTTCCGCAGCAATCTGCCAGTCGATTGGCTGAACAGTGGACGCCGATAATGAACTACCTCAGTGAGCAAACGGGAATCGATGTGGTATTTAGTACCGCTCCAGACATTCCTACCTTCGAGCAACGTTTGGCAGAAGGGAAGTATGACATCGCGTATATGAACCCTTATCACTACACGGTTTTTAGTCAGACTCCAGGATATCGTGCGATAGCCAAAGCAAAAGACAAACTCATTCAAGGTATTATTGTCGCGAAAAAAAAAGACCCTATTGAAAGCCTCACACAGCTCGACAACTCTAAGCTCGCTTTTCCTTCTCCTGCCGCTTTTGCAGCCACCATTTTAACTCAAAGCGATCTAAATAAAGCGGGAATCAGTTATCAGGTCAACTACGTCTCCTCACACGACTCAGTCTATCTCGGTGTGGCCAAAGGCTTTTATCCCGCTGGTGGCGGTGTAATGCGAACCTTTAACTCACTGCCAGAAGTCGTCAAGTCTCAACTTAAAGTCATCTGGAGAACCGAGTCTTATACACCACATGCGATTGCCACCCACCCACGTTTAAGCCAGCAACAGGTCTCTGCCTTGCAAAACGCCTTAATGTCATTGGATTCAAGTAGCGTCGAACAAGCTCAACTACAGACACTAAGCTTAAAAGGTTTTGTGGCTGCTAAAGATGAAGACTGGAATGACGTTCGTAAGCTAAACATCACGATTTTGGATTAGTGGAGAAGCGCATGACTTTACGTTTAAAAACAATCCTTGGAATCGCCATCATAGAAATCATTGTGCTGATCGTTCTCGTCCTCAGTGCAATGAGCTTTCTTTCCAACTCAAATGAGAAGCAGCTCATACAGAGAGCCAACTCTAGCGCAACCATGTTTACTCAAGCGGCCAAAGATGCCGTTCTGTCCACAGACATTGCCACTTTGGAAAGCCTCGTCGATGAGTTCATGACGTTGGAAGATGTGGCCTACGTTAGAGTATTGCGTGATGGCAAAGAGATGGCCTGCGCTGGTGACAAAGAGATCTTACAACGTGCGATGCAAAATGATACCAGTCTTGAAAGTGTTGATGATGGAATCTTCGATTTGCGTAGCCCGATTGAGGTCAACGGCAAAGTCTACGGTTATGTCGATATCGGCTTTCAAGTCGAACCTATCATGATGATGTTGAATGACGCACAGCGCTCCATTGTCATCATTGCAACCATGGAAGTGGTGTTAGTTGCCCTTTTCTCTTTCGCCTTAGGCACCTATTTAACACGAGGATTGACTCGCATTGCTTCCGCGGTCAACACCATCGAGCAATCGGGTCCGGGCTTTCAACTTAATTCACAATCGAAAGATGAAATCGGTGACGTATCTCGTGCATTTGATGGCATGTCCGCCAAGCTAGAACAAGAATATAAGTTGCTTCACGCCGCCCGCGAAGGCGCAGAGCTTGCCAATGACTCGAAAAGTCGTTTCCTTGCCTCTATGTCGCATGAGATTAGAACCCCAATGAATGGTGTACTGGGTATTCTCAACATTCTCGAAGAGACCAATCTGAGTAAGGAGCAGAGAAAACTGGTTTCGACAGCGACTGAATCAGGCCATTTTTTACTGTCCGTCATTAACGATATTCTCGATTTCACTCGAATGGAGTCAAACACCCTGATACTTGAGGATCAGCCCTTTGATTTTCGCCAGTGTGTAGAGAGTGTTGTCGATTCATTCACGCCTTCAGCGAAAGCACAAAATTTAGTCTTACACTGCTACATTGAAGGCCACGTACCTAGTAAGGTTCGTGGTGATATCAACCGAGTTAAACAGATTTTACTGAACCTAATTGGCAATGCGATTAAGTTTACCCATGAAGGAAGCGTCACCGTTAAAGTAAGCGCGGAGAGGGTCTCTGAAGACAAGGTAAAACTCACCTGTCAGATACAAGATACTGGGATTGGCATCAACCAAAATGCGATCGACTATCTGTTTGATGAGTTCACTATGGTTGACCAATCATACTCTCGTAGCAAAGAAGGCTCCGGACTCGGTCTGGCAATTTGCCGACGCCTTTGCAATCTAATGGATGGAGAAGTACGTGTAGACAGCCAGCCTCAAATTGGCAGTACCTTCACCTTTGATATCTGTTTACCTGTTGCTGATCAACTCATCTCGTCACCGGATACCACTGAAAGTCGCCCTACTTTGCAATACACCAATGCTCGTATTTTGGTTGCGGAAGACAACAGAGCGAACCAATTGGTCATCAGAGAGATGTTTAAGCGTATCGGCCTCACTATCGATATTGCTGAAAACGGTGTCCAAGCGGTAGCGATGGTCAAGCAATATCAGTACGACATCATCTTTATGGACATCTCTATGCCAGAGATGGACGGTATGCAGGCATGTAAAGCAATCCGCGAACTCGATGATGACATTACCTCGCAACTTCCTATTATTGCCCTTACGGCGCACTCGCTAGCGGGAGACAGAGAGAAGTTTCTTGCCTCGGGTATGGATGATTACTTATCAAAACCTCTAAGAGCATCACAACTAATTGAAAAAATTAATCTATTCTTAAATGAAGAACACAATACGGAATCAGGTTCTGCTCACACTTCAAACACAGAAGATAAGCAATCAGACCCATATCGAGCTAACATTAAAACCGTTGAACCAGCAATATTAGAAGAGGTTAATTTGGAACTTGTCGATGAACAAATCCTTCAACAAATGATTGAAGATACAAGTGCAGATGTCATCCCGTTATTGATTGACCACTATCTTGAAGAGTCACACCAACGGCTGGAAAAAATATACCAAGCCATTGATCGAGAAGACTCACATACGGTTGAGTTTGAAACACACACCTTAGGCAGTTCTTCACTGGCTTTGGGCAACCGTACACTGTCTAATTTTGCGCGTAAAATTGAACATCTATGTATAGATGGACAAGGACACCAAGCCTTCAAACTTAAATCTGAGTTGCAACACCTTGCTGAACAATCACTAGCCGCACTAGAAATTCGTAAGCAGCAAGGCTTTTCACAACCGATGCAACCTTAACTGTTTATCGATAGGAAATCGCCTATGAAACCAAAAGTATTATTAATAGAAGATTCCACATCACTGGCTATTCTGTATAAGCAGTACGTTAAGGACGAAAATTACGACCTTTTCCATGTTGAAACGGGTAAAGAAGCGATCGCTTTCATAGAGCGTAATGTCCCTCATCTAGTGATACTTGATTTAAAGCTACCCGACATGGATGGCGAAGATATCTTAGACTGGATCAACGAGCAGCAGATCCCTACGTCTGTGGTGATTGCTACCGCACATGGATCCGTTGATGTGGCGGTTAGTTTGCTGCAAAAAGGCGCAAAAGACTTCTTAGAAAAGCCAATTAACGCCGACCGTTTAAAGACTTCAATTGCCCTGCATTTACAGCAGGTAAAACTGGAGACACTCGTCGAAGATATTGAAGCTAAATTCGACCGTAATCGTTTTCATGGTTTCATCGGTTCAAGCCTTCCCATGCAAGGGATCTATAAGATCATCGACTCTGTCGCACCGACTTCTGCGAGTGTTTTTATTATCGGTGAGAGTGGTACAGGTAAAGAGGTATGTGCGGAAGCCATTCATCAAGAGAGCAAGCGCCGCGATAAACCCTTTGTCGCCATCAACTGTGGTGCTATCCCCAAAGATCTGATGGAAAGTGAGATATTCGGCCACGTAAAAGGTGCTTTTACAGGTGCAACAGCGGATCGTAAAGGGGCGGCATCTCAAGCCCATGGTGGAACCTTATTTCTCGATGAGCTCTGTGAGATGGAACTGGAAATGCAGAAAAAGCTTCTCCGCTTTCTGCAAACCGGAACATTCACTCCGCTCGGTGCAACCAAAGAGATGAAGGTTGATGTTCGCATTATCTGCGCAACAAACCGCGATCCTTTGCAAGAAGTCGAGCAAGGCAGATTTAGGGAAGACCTCTATTATCGCGTTCACGTGGTTCCCGTTGAAATGCCACCTTTGCGAGATCGTGGTAACGACATCATTACCTTAGCGACCCATTTTCTCAAGATGTACGCCAAAGAAGATGGTAAGAAGTTCTCTTCAATCCATCGAGAAGCGGAATCTGCGCTGAAACGTTACAACTGGCCCGGCAATGTTCGCCAGCTGCAAAATATTATTCGCAATATTGTCGTGTTGAACGACGACAGTCATTTGAGATACGAACATCTTCCGGAGCAACTGATCAAAAACAAAAGGCAGCTGCCAAACTCACCGACTGCTGCGGTCTCTGAGCCAGTCAGACTGCGACATGATACTGACTCCATCTCTCAGTTGACGGATGCCACACCACAAGTGGCAAAGTCGGATCACAATATACGTCCTATGTGGCAGATAGAAAGAGAAGCTATCCAACAAGCGATCGATTACTGTGACGGCAATGTGCTCAATGCGGCGGTACTACTCGAACTTAGTCCTTCAACCGTGTACCGAAAAAAACAAGCTTGGGAGTCTGAGGATGAGCAGCAACTCGTCTGATCAAGTTTGGTTGGTGATTGATAGTCAAACCTTCGGTGGTATAGAAACGCATGTGCTTGAGCTCGCGAAAGGGCTCAAGCTCTTTAACATTCACGTTCAAGTTTGGCTTCTGCGCCGTTATCCTCATCACAACCAATTGAAACAACAGTTAGAGCAAGCGAACGTCAGCGTTGATTATCTTGATCGCGATAAACAGCACTTTGTGTTTCAATTACGCGACCAGATTCAAGCTCAGCGCCCCGCCGTCGTACACGCCCATGGTTATAAAGCCAGCATCATATGTAAACTGCTGCATCTCTTAACTGGTGTTGCACAGACCACTACTTATCATGCCGGCGAGACACCTAAAGGAAAAGTATGGCTTTATGACTTGATCGACAGATATAGCAGCTTTCTCTCTACCCACTCTCTCGCCGTCAGTCATGCAATCATGGCTAAGTTGCCAAGCCGGTCTGTTTGCTTCAACAACTTTATCGATAACCACCAGCTAGCCATCAGTACTGGACAACAGATTGCTTTTGTCGGGCGATTAAGTGAAGAGAAAGCGCCTGATCGATTTGTTGAAATTGCACGGCTTAATAACGAGTTAAGCTTTGATGTTTATGGTTCAGGGCCGATGGAAACGGCACTCACCACCTGTGCCCCAATCAATATTCGCTTTCACGGTCACCAGAGTGACATGTCTAGTATATGGCCAAATGTTGGCTTGTTGGTCATTTGCTCTCGGTTCGAAGGCCTTCCAATGGCGGCTCTTGAAGCTATGGCGCGTGGTATACCCGTCCTTGCACTTAGTGTCGGCAACCTCGATAAGTTGATTCGTCACCAACACAATGGTTTTCTGGTCAACTCTATGGAAGAACTCAACCAGCAATTGCAAGATTTTGTCTCACTCGACTCGCAGCGCAGAAACGCACTGCAGCGCAATGCCATCGCGACCGTTGAACAGCACTTTTCACCTTCGGCTATCATCCCTCAAATGCTAGAGCTCTACTTTCCCAAACAGTTTCAAACTGATTCTCAAATTGAGAAATGAGCGCCCCTTACCTTTATCATTTCTAAAAACAACTATAAAACAATAGCTTATAAACCATCAATTTGTGGCATCCCGTTTGCGTTACATCTGCTATCGACCTTTATTCTTACGACAGCAAAAGGGATTGGCTATGGCGAAAAAAATTCTGTTTGTACACTATGGTGATGACTGGATTCGTGGCAGTGAGCAATGCTTGCTCGATTTGATTAAGTTCCTAAATCCGAATCACTTCCAGCCCTTGGTGTGGACTAACAATCGTACATTGGCAGAGCAACTCGACCAACTCAACGTCACCACAGAACTGAGTCAATTTCGGTTGTTACTGGGATGGAAAGCCCCACGTTTCAATTTGATGAGCTGGATGGCGTTGGTAGAGCACGGTTGCGAGCTCATTGATCGAGAAAAGATCGACCTTATTCATGTCAATAGTGGCGCACCTTGTCAATGGATGGTGGTTGCGGCAAGGATCAAGAATATCCCTTTGGTCACTCAACTGCACTGCCCTTACCAGATCAGAGAGCGTCTTACCCTAGGTCTTCATCTATCGCCTCATATTATTTCGGTCAGCAAGTATGTTTCACAAGCTTTGATCAATGATGGCTATCCCGTTGAACGCGTTAACGTTGTGCACAACGGTATTGACACACACGCTTTGTTAGCCCAATCCGAAGTTGATGTTCGACGTGAACTCGGTATTCCGCAACACGATTTTATTTTTGCCACTGTCGGCTCGTTAATTCACCGCAAAGGGATCGATCGAATTCTCACCGCACTTCGTCATGTAACCCTTGAATACCCCGATACACGTCTAGTGGTTATCGGCGATGGTCCTCTTAAAAATAAGCTTCAAGAGCAAGCTGAATATCTCCATCTTGCGATGCAGGTACACTTTGTTGGTGAGCAAAGAAACGTTGTTGGCTGGCTTAAAGGTTGTGACGCTTTTATCAGTGGTGCACGCAGTGAAGCCTTTGGGTTAGTGGTTGCAGAAGCTGGATTGGCTAAACTGCCCATTGTCGCACCATTTGAAGGCGGTATTCCTGAGTTTATCAGCCACGGTAAAACCGGAGTGCTATATCCTAACCATGGGATTGGCCCAATCGCGAGTGCAATGCGGATTTTGATTAACAATCCTAAGTTGTGCCATCGCATAGCTGCCAACGCCTATCGCCATATCATCAAAAGCCATGATTTATCGGTAACGTGTCCGCAGATTGAACAAGTTTACAACACCATTCTTGCGCAAAAAAATAATCAAGCACGCGGCCTATTCACCTCTCTTTCACCACTAAAGACCTACTTATCGAATCGCGTATCTTTAGGAGGCCAACATGGTTAAGTCTAATTTTACCTTGGTGTTTGACCCTATCCCGTTTAAAGGCGGTTCTAAAATCGCAACCAGCGATGCACTCAATATATGTCGAGTAAACGGGAATCAATTTGTTGTCTTGACCATCCAACCGGAATTTTGGCTCAACAGCGAGTTTTACGCCAAACATGATGTCATTATTACCCCTATTCGCGCTGTGTCGGCACTGATGAAAATTCATCAAGGGCCTTTATATTGGTTCAACCAACTCTATTTGCTGCTGCTGTTGTTTATGACTCTATTACGTTATCGCGGAATAACAAAAGTGGTTGGCGCATCTGGCCCGGGTATTGATATGGCGATTTATCTGCTTAGGCGTGTTGTCGTTTACGAAATCATCCAGTTCGTTCATGGTAGTGTTGGGCTTTCGCGCTCTATTGGGTACTGTTTGACTCAAGCCAATGCGGTATTTTACTTACCCTCAGCGAAAGAAAGCTTAAAAGCCGCGTTACAGAGTTACTTGTGCCACAAAACGAACATTGCGGATGCATCAGCGCTAGCGGAGTCTTATCTATGTGCTCAACATTACCAACCATTTGCCAATGGCTTACCTCAATCTAGATGGCCGACACCTTGCCAAACTCAGTTGCCAGTTTGCTTTTGGGCCGCATCGCTATTGAAATGGAAAGGTCTCGACCTCTTAGTCGACGCCATCAAACTCACCACCCATTATAGACCGATTGCGTTAAACATCTGTTTTATCCGTCCAGTCGATACCTGTTTACCCGTATCGAACGCGCCAATAAATCTAAGCAACACTCAGTGGTTTGAAGATCCACAAAACCTAGATGAGATACGCAGTCAATCCAATATATTTATCTCAACCAGTCAAAACGAACCTTTTGGACTTTCCATCCTTGAAGCGCTTGCCGCTGGCATGTGTGTGCTTATTCCTCAAGATGGCGCTTATTGGGACCAACAGCTGATTCATAACCACGACTGCATCAAGTACCAACCAGGCGATGTCGATTCGCTGGCGAATGCTTTGCTCTACGCCGTCAGTGATCAAGAGGTTTTTCATCGTTGTCGTCAAAACGCTCGTTTATTGGCCAAGCACTATCGTGCAGAGATTCGCTATAAGAAATTTGCTCAGTATATCAATGGCGATTTGGCACTGACCATGGCGCGTGTCATTCAGAATAGCTAAACAGTGCAAATCAGGAGGTTGCTATGTCCAACGGTCATATAAAGAACATTAGTTTGTATGCTGTAAGCTTGTTTCTGATGAAAGGTGTCTCACTGTTTACCTTGCCGTTAATGGCTCACTACTTGTCACCAAACGAGCTAGGCCATCTTGAACTGTTGGGGATTACTACTGTATTTTTCAGCTTGGTTGTTGGATTGGCAATGCATGAAAATCTCTACCGATTTATTGGGCCAATCCGCCACGCTAGATTACGCAGAATAAAGGCAGCCAAGTTATATAGTGCGTCTCTATCCCTTTCTGTTTTTCTAAGCATCGTCGTCCTGTTTTTCTACATGGTTTCTCCTTTTAAACTCGATCTATTTGACACCAATCAGCTTGGCCTCATTCTGTTGGTGCTCTGCTACGAAGCGCCACTGGCGATATGTCTCGCTTGGTTACGTCTGCATAATCAGGCGGATCTATTTTTTAAAGTGTGTACAACAACAGTCGTGATTCAGGTTGCGTTACTGGTTGCCGTGCTAACCCATTCCCCTGACGTAACAACCATTTTCGCACTCAATGTACTATGCACTTTTGCCCAGTTTCTCTTTCTTCACTTTTACCTACGATTCCCATTTCGCTTACCTAAAACCACTCATTTACGACAATACCTCTATTACTCGATGCCGTTAATGTTGTCAGCGGTTGTCGCGTTTGGTTTAAGCGGTGCCGAAAGATGGTTAATCGCAGGTGCGACTGATCTTGAAACGTTAGGCATGTATGCTATTGCCGCCAAATTCGCTTTAGGTGTCGGAATTTTAATTCAACCTTTTCACATGTGGTGGATGCCAAAACGTTTCGAATCTATGCAAATACATGGTTCTGACTACACAGCTAAAGTCACCCAGCGTGGCGTTTTACTTCTTTGTCTTATCGCCATCAGCGTCTCTTGGCTTAGTCAGATTTTCATAGAGTTGGCTCTCCCTGCTAACTACCAGCCAGCCATTGGCTACGTCAGCCTAACCATTATCATGATGCTGTTTAAGGAGTTAGTCGAATTGTGTAATTTTGGCGTTTTGTATCGTAAAAAGACTCCGCAGTTACTCTACATTAATATTTTTGCGACGTTGGTGGCACTCGGCACATGCATTGTGACGCTTGAGCATGGGCTGTATGGAATCTTGCTATCGCTGGTGATTGGTCAAGTGACTCGCTTCGTGCTGACCTTGTATCGTAGCCAAAAACTCTTCTATCTTAACTATCAGTTATCAGCATTGACGGGTTTGGTGCTTTTAACCATTAGCTTCATTGTAACCAGCCGCTACCACCAACATTTAGAAGTATCAGTACTGATGTTAGTTCTTCAGCCGCTTGCTCTGATTGCTTACGCGATTCGCAGCCAATTAGTCACGATTATCTCAATTAAAACAGTGTTTATCGCAATGCAAACTTACTTAGGTAAAACCCAATGAGCCGATACAAGCACATCAAAGCGATCATGTGGATGTCACTGCTGTGCTTCACTCTTGCAGCAATATGGATGTTTGTCCCTCACCCTGCCATTGTGATTGTGCTTTGCTTTGCTCCACTTGGCGTTCTGTTTGTGCTCAATCAGACATTTTGGCTAGTCAGCCTGTTCGTGTTGTTCTCATTTTTCCGAATTCACGAAGCGATACCAGCTCTCTATTCATTGAAGATTCCATTATTACTCTCTGTCGGCGCTTTGGCTGCTTTGATTTGGCACAGTTTGATTAGCAGACAACTGACCACCTTTTGGCACCCGAGCTTTACTTGGCTGGCCATTTTTTGGCTGCTTGTCATCATCGGTGCCGTTTTGTCATCAAATCCTGGACTTGCTATTACCTATTTCAAAAATATTTACTGGAAAATCATCATCATGACTTTGGCGATAGCATGGTTGGTTAATAGTGAAGAATCCGTTAAAAGAATCGCTACGCTGATCATTTTAGCCGGGTCGTTAATCGCTGTCGTGGCGTTATCAAATTCGATCAATGGGGTCGGTCTGGTCGAAGGGACAAGGGTGACCATCGGCCGCGAACTCGGTTCAATGTTAGGCGACCCTAATGATCTCTCTCTGGTACTGATGTTTCCGCTCGCATTCGCGATTAGCTTCGCGACCACCAAACAATTAGGCTTTTCTCGTATTCTGGGCAGCATAGGTTTGGTCCTTGCTATGGCGGCAGTTATTGCAACTCAAAGTCGTGGTGGGTTGCTCGGTTCCCTCGCGGTGTTTGGTATCTTTGGTTTACGATTAGTTCGCTCGAAAACTCTGCTAATCATTATTGGTATCATCGCGATGATGATACTGTTCGCAGTCGCTGGTATATCCGATCGCCAATCAGGTGGTGCCGCAGAACAGGGTATCGATGCCTCCGCAATGGGACGTTTATATGCATGGGAGGCGGCATTTAAGATGGCATTAGATCATCCACTAACGGGTGTTGGTCTGAATAACTTTTACGCCAATTATTTTTTCTACAGTCCACACTGGGATGGGCTCAACCATGCGGTTCATAGTACTTGGTTTGGTGTTTTAGCAGAAACGGGGTTTTTAGGATTGCTGGTTTTTATCATCATGATCGTATCGCTGATAACAACGAGCCGAGCGACCATGACGATCCTAGACTCCAGCACCGAACCCGTTTCACCCTATCTAAAGGCGACCGCTTTATCAGTGTATGCCGGTATTATTGGTACCATTGTTTCCGGAACCTTTCTCACCCAAGGCTTTACGTGGCCAATTTATATCCTAGCCGCTTTGTGTATTGCGCTATCACGAATTAGCCAAAAGCATTCTCAATTTGAGAAAACACCTTCCCAATCAGAGAATAAATATTTAAACCAATGATTTTATTAACAATTAATTATGGCACGCTTAGTGTAATGATCCCTGCATAATTCAAATAATGTAGGGATAGATTATGTTGGCACAACGCATTAATCACTTTAAGGTGTGGCTTCAACACCACGAGAATCCGTCTTATCGCAAATTGTTTCTCATATTGAAAACAGTTCGAGCTTTCGATATTCCAACCCCACAGTGGTGGAACAGACTGTGTTACTTCTTGTATCAAACTCTAACTGGTTTCTATCTCAGCCTTGTACGCGTGATAATTCACACTCCTGCGTTCAAAGGCCGTCTCAAGCGGCATGGTAAGAGTCTCTACTTGTTTGGTGGTGTCCCTTTCATCTCTGGCCCGCTATCGATCACCATCGGCGATGATTGCCGTATTTCAGGTCAAACCACCTTCAGCGCGAGACCACAATCCAACAATCCGCAATTGCTTATCGGCAGCAATGTCGACATCGGCTGGCAAAGCACCATCGCCGTAGCTACACGCGTCGTCATTGGGGATAACGTCCGTATCGCTGGTCGAGCATTTCTGTTTGGTTATTCTGGCCATTCACTTGACCCAGAATTGCGGGCTCAAGGCCATGGTGATGAGTGCAGAGATATTGGCGATATCGTACTTGAGCACGATGTTTGGCTAGGCACCAATGTTACGGTATGCCCAAATGTCACTATTGGGCACGGCACTGTGGTTGGCACCGGTAGTGTAGTGACCAAAAGTCTGCCCCCCATGGTGGTTGCCGTAGGAAACCCAGCCAAAATTGTTCGCTACCTGAACAGTCAGGAGGTTGACCATGCGTGATTTAATTGTGTTTGGTGAAGATTTTGGTGGCCTGCCTTCGAGCACCCAACATTTAATCGTACGTTTAGCCAAACAAAGGAAGGTTCTCTGGGTCAATTCAATAGGATTGCGCCAGCCTAGGTTGACTCGACATGATTTAAAGCGAGCCATCGCCAAACTGTTGGGTAAAAGTAAAGGGGGTTTCACTGTTGGTCACACCTTACCTGACAATATAACGGTGGTTAATTTACGCACCATTCCGGCACCGCGTTCTTATTTGGCTCGTCGCATTGCAAAAATGATGATCTGCATTCAACTGCTTCCCGTCATCAAGACACTTAAACTCGACAACCCCATCCTGTGGAGCTCATTGCCAACCACCGCCGATCTTTGTGGCTCTCTGGGCGAATCTGCGGTGGTTTACTACTGCGGCGATGATTTTTCCTCCTTGGCAGGCGTAGATCACCGTGTTGTCGCACAGCATGAGCTGAAGTTGGTTGAACAAGCCGATTTAATACTCGCCGCCAGCGCGAAACTGCTGACTAAGTTTCCTCAAACTAAGACTCACTATCTACCGCATGGCGTCGATACCACGCTGTTCAGCACACCGGCCGTTCGCGCAAAGGATCTACCGCCAAGACGACAACGAATCGCAGGCTTCTATGGCAGTATATCTAACTGGCTCGACTATCAACTGTTAGAACGAGTTTTTCGAGACAATCCCGACTGGCAGTTTGTGTTTATCGGTCCTCTCGAGCTCGACTACAACCCGCTACCTAAGCTTGATAATGTTCATTACCTCGGGCCTCGCCCACATCACCTCCTGCCCAGCTATAGCCAGCACTGGGACGTGAGCCTGTTGCCTTTTGTCGCTAATCAACAGATCAGATCCTGTAGTCCGTTGAAACTTCTCGAGTATCTAGCAGCAGGTAGCCGTGTGATCAGCACTCCGTTCCCTGCCCTGGTAACATATCAACAGCATGTTGACGTAATCACAAACTCGGAACAGTTTTCACTCGCACTTAAACGTGTTGCGATTCAGCAGCCACGTCTCGGTGTTGTGAATATCAGCAACGAAAGTTGGGATGCTCGCACCAACAAACTTAACGCTATGTTGGAGGCTCTATGAACGACCTGAAACTTCGTCTCATCGTTATTCTCAATGGCGCGTGGCGACAAAGATATGTCATCGTCGTTCCTATGTTGATATTGCCATTTATCGGTTATTTCGTTGGCAAAATGGCTCCGACCAATTACGTTTCACATACTTCTATGCTGATACAAGAAACCGCAAAAATGAACCCTTTCTTAGAGGACATTGCTGTCTCTACCATGCTTAAAGAACGTCTGAATGCATTGAGTACTCTGTTGAAAAGTCGCCATGTTCTAACTGCGGTGGCCAACGAGCATGGATTGATCAACGATTCGATGTCAGATGCCCAAAAAGATCATGTCATCAACAAACTATCGAATAGTCTAACGGTCAGCCAACCAGGTAAGGATTTCTTACAAATATCTCTCACAGCGCCTTCACCGTCTGGTATGAAAGAGATGCTTGAATCAATCAGTGAGCATTTTATCGAACAGTTACTTGCGCCTGAGCGTTCATCAATTAAAGACTCGTCTGAATTCCTAGCAATACACATTGAAAAGCGTCGTGTGGAATTGGATCAAGCTGAGAATGAACTCGCAGACTTTAGAAACCGCTTTGCCTCCGTAACACCCGAAATGCAGACGCAATCGCTCGCTCGCTTAGCGGCACTAAAGCAAAGCTATGCAGAAAAAAGTGCAGAGCTTGCTGGTGTCGAACGCAGTTTAGGTTCGCTCGATCAACAGCTATCAAAAACCAATCCTGTGGTAGGTAAAATCGAAGATCAAATCATTGAAATCCGCAGTGAACTGACGTTGTTAAAAGCCAAATACACGGAAAGCCACAGCGCTGTGCAAGGTAAAGAGCGCGAGCTGCGCCGTCTTGAGAATGAAAGAACAATCTTACTGAAAATGGAGCAGCCAAACATCAGTAGTGATCAACTATGGGATATTGCCAGCAGTAGCCAATTGAGAGAACTGGGTGAGATTCAGCCTCTACTCGTCACCCAACTCCACAGTCTACAACTGGTGAGAGGACGTTATGAGTCTCTCAAAGAAGAAACAAAAAGCCTCAACAACATGATTGTTCAACTAGAACAAGAAGCGAATAAGTTTGGTGACAACGCAAAAACTATGCACCGTTTAGTTCGCAACGCGGAAATCAAACGTCAGCTTTATGATGAACTGCTTCAACGCTACGAAATGGCTCAATTGACAGGGTCACTCGGTGTTTTTGAGCAAAACAAAAGGGTTAAAATCATCGACCTTCCTTTTACACCCAGTCGCCCCGCTAACTTACCGATCATCATTTTTGTCATTGCAGGTTTTGTCGCAGGAATAGCACTCGGATCCGGTGTCGCGACATTAATCGAACTTTTCGATTCGTCGGTGCGCCGTAAATCAGAGATAGAGTCAATTACTAAAGCACCTTTGCTGACTCAACTTCCCAAAATCAAACCTTACCACTCATAGTGAAATGTAATTTGATTTTCACTATGAAAATCACCCAATAAAAGCAGATAAATATATGATAAATAACAATTAAATAGTTGGCACATCCTATGCTAACTACTAGTAAGGTAATTAAACCATGTCAGGAGATAGCATGAATAACCATACCCAAAACGTCATTCATGTCGTTCAACATCTTGCCCCTGGAGGGCTCGAATCACTGGCACTCAACATGATGACGTTTTCCAACCCTGAGCACCATGTATTGATTGTTAGCCTAGAAGGTTCAAAGGAAGAGGCGATTTCTCACTGGCCTCGGTTAGGAGAAGTCGAAGATCACCTCGTGTTTCTTGATAAACCGGCAGGGTTCAGTTTTACGACATTACATCGTCTATATAAGCTATTTCGCACATTAAAACCGACCACTGTACACACTCACCATATTGGGCCAATCATTTACGGAGCGATTGCAGCACGTCTTGCTAACGTCAAAGCCCGCATCCACACCGAACACGATGCTTGGCACTTATCCAACCCAAAGCACTGTTCATTACAAAAATTGGCTCTCGCTATCGCCAAACCCTCTGTCGTCGCCGATGCGAAATTGGTGAGAGATCAATTACTTGAACGACTTAACTATCACGACGTATCTGTGATCAATAACGGCATTGATTGTCAGCGTTTTAAACCAGGATCAAAGCACCTCGCCCGTCAGGCACTAGGCCTTCCCCTTTCTTCGACCATCATTGGCAGTGCTGGACGCCTCGAACATGTTAAGGGTCACGACATACTGCTTGATGCCATGGTGTTGCTGCCCAATAACCTATATCTGGTGATTGCTGGAGCAGGTTCGCAAAAAGAGGCACTTGAACAACAAGCACAAAGGCTCGGGATTAGCCAACGTGTAATTTTACTCGGCCTCGTCGACGACATGTGTCGCTTTTACCAATCTTTAGATCTGTTCTGCCTTCCATCTAGGAGTGAAGGCTACCCTCTTTCCACGCTTGAAGCACAAGCATGCGGCATTGTTACCGTTGCCTCCGATGTGGGTGCTTGCAGCGAAACCCTTTGTCCTATAACAGGTGCAGCGGTCGAAAGTAATAACCCAAATGCACTGGCAGAGGCTCTATTGAATAACTTATTGGACAGACATCGTACGTACTCGCCAAGGGAGTTTGTTCTTAATAACAATGATATACGCCAAATGGTCAAAGCCTATGACCAACTAGCTGTGGAGAAAAGCGCATGATGGAACTTCTATTGAGCACTCTGTTTTTCATCTCGAGTAGTTTGATTATCTATCACCATGTTGGATATCCAGTATTACTCTCATGGTATTCAAAACATCATCCGCTCAAGGCGATTAAACACGCTTCCCGAGGCTATAGACCAGTGACGAGTGACCAAGATTGTGCGTCGATCACTATTCTCGTGCCAGCCTATAACGAAGAACAGTGGATTGCAGATAAGATTCGCAATCTGTCGTCACTCGATTATCCTAAAAGTCGTTACAACGTGATTATCGCTTGCGATGGTTGCACAGACAACACCGCCTTAATTGCTGAGCAGACGATTCAAGAAGCTATCTGCGCTGATACACACTTTGAAATTCGTGTGTTTAACGAAAATCGCGGTAAAGTGTCCGTCATCAATCAACAGATGTCGACGATATCTACTGATATTACTGCGCTTAGCGACGTATCCGCCCTAATCTCTATTGATGCGTTGTGGTTGGCTAATCGTCATTTTCATGATTGCCAAGTTGGTGTTGTTAACGGTCACTACCAACTATTTAACCATCACAATGAAGGCGAGACTCGCTACTGGCAGTACCAAAGTAAAGTCAAAATGCATGAGGCCTCCCTAGGGTCTACGCTCGGTGCGCACGGCGCGTTTTATCTATTCCGTACCCATCTGTTTAAAAGCATGGGTACGGACACGATCAACGACGACTTCATCATTCCTATGGAGATTGTTCGCCAAGGTTACTTAGCCAAATATGAGCCAAGAATGGTGGCGTTGGAAATGGAAGCAACCAACCAACAAAATGACTACCACCGCCGATTAAGAATCTCCGCGGGTAACATGCAACAAGCGATACTATTGGCCGATATGTTTATGCCTCGCTACCGTGGTGTCGCTTTTGCCTTTGCATCGGGAAAAGGCTTACGCCTGCTCACCCCTTACCTGCTGATTCTTTGCCTAATTTCGTCAATAGTATTGATGGACAACCCTCTATTTATGGCAGCCTTAACGGGGCAAATCGCCCTCTATTCTCTGGCGTTGCTCAGTTACTTCTTGCCCTACATATTCAGCCACAGAGTCTGCAAGTTGGTGCTCTATATTGTCGCAGGACACTGTGCAAACCTCATTGGTGGCTTACGTTATCTACTCGATCTTGAATCAGGAAAATGGTCTCGTGTAGACCAATAAGGATATATTATGAGCAATGTATCAACACACATGTCAATCTGGTTAGCTAAACGCCTTTTTGATCTATTTGGTGCGATCTTTGGTTTACTCCTTTTATCGCCTTTTATCCCCTTCATTGCAGTGGCAATAAAAGTCAGTTCACCGGGCCCCGTTTTCTACAAACAACTTCGTGTTGGTAAATCGACTTCTGAAAAAATGGTCTTCTTTGAAATCATTAAGTTTCGCACCATGTATCAGGACGCAGAGCAACGAACTGGGGCTGTTTGGGCAACCGAAAACGACCCAAGAATCACGCCTGTTGGTCGCTTTCTGCGTAAAACGCGCCTAGATGAAATCCCCCAGCTGTTTAACGTGGTAGTCGGAGATATGTCTTTGATAGGCCCAAGACCGGAACGTCCAAGTTTTTACAACAAGCTGGAAGCAGCCATTCCCTATTTCGCTGACCGAACCTATGGCGTGATGCCAGGTATTACCGGATTGGCTCAGGTTAACCAAGGTTATGACACTTGTATTGATGATGTGCGTAGGAAAGTCGGCTACGACCACAGTTACGCGTTGTCACTCTGTTCGATGAAATCTTGGTTAGCAATGGACATGAGTATCATCACAAAAACCATCATTGTTATGTTTGATGGCCGAGGACGATAGTCGTTGCATGTGTGTGATTTAATGCACATTTTCGTATCTGATGCGGATAAAACTACGACAATTCGCTTAGATATAAAGCAAACGAGCTAAAATCGATAAAAATGCTCTTGCACGATCGAATAACTCTCGGTAACATCCGTCTCGTTCTTAAGGAATGGGTCCGTAGCTCAGTTGGTTAGAGTACTACCTTGACATGGTAGGGGTCGGCGATTCGAGTTCGCCCGGACCCACCACTCCTTAAAGTCATGTTAAAACCAAAACATGCAGAACATTAAATTTGGGTCCGTAGCTCAGTTGGTTAGAGTACTACCTTGACATGGTAGGGGTCGGCGATTCGAGTTCGCCCGGACCCACCAAATTTAGTTCTTAGGAACAAAACGCAAAGCCCGCTTAATGCGGGCTTTGTTGTATTTCACGTTTCTACTTTATCTTGAATCAAAATTATTTGTCATTTTGACTTTCATTTAGCTACCCATTTGGGGTCGGTTCCAAAACTCACACCACTGAAAGTTCTCCTAGTGGAACCGCGCTAGAGCACAAATAGCCAAACTGATATTGGTGATTTGTGTTCAGATTTTTGATAGGATCGGCGCCTTATTCAGGACCGAGCGATACCATGAACCGTAAAAAGAAGATCAATAGCATCTTAAAAGCTAAGCAAAAGAAGATAAACGCTAAGCTACATAAGAGTAATAAACCTCGCTACATCTCAAAAGCCGAGCGCGCTAAGCTAGAAGCAGAAGAGGCAAACCTCAACAATGAAGAGGCGTTGGTCGAGCAAGAATCAGCGGCAAGCGAACAACAAGCTCAACACTAATTTCCAAATAGAAAAGCCAGTGAGGTTTACCCAACTGGCTTTTTTGTTCTTCCCTTTGGTCACTGACCCGCTTCATAGCCACCATCAAACGAAACCAACTTGATTTCCAGTTTAGCTCCGAAGTAGCGAAGTGCTAGCTTGGGGTCTTGGTTGTCAGTGACTTTCTTTCCTAGCGCTTCCAACAGCTCAGCCATAAAATCTTTAACTGGTTGTTCCGCATCAGCCAAATGCTGTTCTAGAGTATGATTATTCATTAGATCCTAGCCATAACGTTATCAATCAATCGTTTATAGTTAAGTCCTTATTCAACCGAGGACATTAAAATGGAAACTATAAAAACGATCTTAAATGGCAATCACTACCGCTATTCGTTTCACCACTGTGAAGGTTCAGACCAATACGCTATTTTTCTATTAGGCGCGTTACAGGACATAGAAAGTGTCCACAGTTTCTCGACCTTCTTTGCGACAAAATTGAACTGTATAACCATTGAGGTTCCTGGAACCGGTCATACAGAAAATCTTGAATCGACAGTCAGTATACGTTCACAAGCGATTATGTTGCGCGATTTTATCGAGTATTTAGGGGTTAAAAATGCCCATATTATTGGCTTTTCTTATGCTACAGCTGTTGCGGTAGAACTGTGCGACATATGGCCGCATGTGCTGTCGATGTCGATTTGTGGTGGCGTCCCAGGCATCCCTTCTTCGGGACGTCTTGCGACTAAGAAAATGATCGCGGCTGCGATGGACAACCCAACGAGCTTTGCGCAGTCATTTACTGAGTCTTTGACTGTAAACAACAACGATATTCCACGTAACAAAGCCATCATTAAGGCGACAGTCAGGAGCATCACTAATATGTCACAACAGCGTATTGACGTGTTCTTTGAGAACTCCGTTAGATTGCTGGTTCATACACCGTCCAATGTGACCAATATCTCTGTACCATGCACAATATGTGTTGGTGAGTTTGATCCATATGTCACGAAGGAAACCGCTCAATCCTTTGCAAACCAACTCAAAAATGGTCGCCTTGTGGTGATAAAAAACGCCGACCATTTAGTCCATTTGCAATATCCCGACAAGGTTGCCGCTCTAATGTTAGCCCAAGCGAATTCAGCGATAGCGCTCGATGAAGCTCTGTTAGCATTAACCTAAATAACTAGTGAACATTGTTGTTTTTTAGTGAGATATAATCAACTCAAGGCTCTGCGCAATTTGAGTTGATTATTTCCACTTGATGGAACTAGATCACATTTTTTATGTAGATCTTTGATAGTGTGGTCAGTATTTCTACTGCACGCTTCTTGCATTCACCCTTTAAATAACGCAATGCTTCTACGATCAGTGCGTCACGCAAATGCTGGATTTGACGTAATTGATGAAATTGTGGGAATAAACGCATTTCACTGGTGAAATTTACGTGCGAGTTAAGTTCAAAACCCAGTTTGACCCTAAATCCTATCGCGACCGAAAAGTCTCTTACTTTATTCACATCTTCAAGTTGCTGATATTGATACTCTGAAAGGCCTAAAACTCGCGAGATGACATCAATAGGAATTTGGTGTTCTAAGCGAAAACGTTTAACTGTAATCGCAACTGAGCGGTAGTAGTCGATCGCAAAGGCATTGATATCTAACACTGGCGGCGGCAACAACTCGTTGTAGTTAATATCAGGATCACTCTGAGATTCTACGTCAGAACGAAAAGATCGAAACTGTTGCTTATTCTCCTCACTCATCATATTCGTCACGAGATCGAGGTAAAGGTGAAATTGTTCGGCTGGAAGTCGACCAATGCAGTACAAAGCTTCGATGGCTTTGTCATCCATTCCTCGGTAATGCTCTTTCATTTTGAGGGCAAGATAAAAGCTGGTCATCGGAACCATCATGACCCAAGACATTGCTGCCACGACATGGATTGGTCTGATCGAGTGATAGCTTTGCTGCATGTAACGCTTTAGCGTCGAGCCATTGATTCCTGTTGTTCGCTGTTCTAAGTCGCGAAATGACATCCCTTGAGCACGTCGAATAAAGGACATAGACACAGCCATATCCGTATCAATGGTTTTCAGTAGTGTATCTAACGTTTCGATCTTTTGTTCTGAAACGCTGATTGTGACCTGATCCGCTCGATTTAACATACAACAAAACCTAACTAAAACAATGAATAAGCTACCTACAGTTGAGTCGGTAACTCTACCATAATCTGTGCAAACCTTGAACAATCAGTCGCAACCAGTGGGTAGGATATTGAACCACCCATCATCTTGTCTCAGCATGCCAGTTTGGTTGTCAGTTACGCGTGATAATTAGATTTCTATCGATAGCGATATAACGGTCAGCGGCATCAATAAGTGATTGCGCGGTAAGTCCTGGTACACCAAAAACGTCTACTTTCGTCGCAAATCGAGTCTGAATTCTATCCACCAACACGTCGAAGTCACCATCACCAGTCAGCAGAATAACGCGATCTACTTGCGATGCCGTCTCATAAACATCCAGTGCTAATCCAACGTCCCAGTCCCCTTTCGCACTGCCATCATTTCTTTGGATAAAGGGTTTGAGTTTAACGTTAAAGCCAATGCCGCGGAGAATATGATGAAACTGACGCTGTTTGGGATCATGTGAAGCAATGGCATAGGCATTTGCTGCAATCACCTCTCTACCTTCTGTGGCGATATACCAAAACTGGTTGTAATCAAAATTGGCGCGATATTTATCTCGCGTGGTGTAGTAGATGTTTTGAACGTCTACGAATATAGCCACTTTTTCCATAGATACTTTTGAGCTTAGAATGATGCCCTGACTCTAACAGAATCAGGGCATCAGTGCAGCAGTCATCACGGCTAGTTGTACCATTTCAGTTTGTGGTGCAAAGACGTCACACTGCCCACGACAATCAGTGCGGGGCTCACTGCTTGCTCTGCCAGCGACGCTAAATCTTTGAGCGGGCCAGTAAAGACTCGCTGTTCGCGGCGCGTGCCATTTTCTATTATTGCGCAGGACATCTGCTCATCTAAACCCGTTTCGAGCAGCTTCTCAGCAATATAGCCACTCTGTTTTAGTCCCATGTAGAATACTAAGGTGTTGTTCGATTGAGCCAGAGAACGCCACTCTATTTCACGGCCATCTTTCTGAACATGACCAGTAATAAACTGCACGCTTTGCGCATGGTCTCTATGAGTCAACGGAATGCCTGCATAAGCGGTTGCGCCTGCTGCTGCCGTAATCCCAGGAACCACTTCAAATCCAATCCCATGTTCAGCCAGTTCTTCTAGCTCCTCTCCACCTCGACCGAATATAAACGAGTCACCACCTTTAAGTCTGACGACTCGTTTTCCTTGGCTTGCTTTATCGACGAGTAATTGATTGATCTGTTCCTGCGGTACACAGTGGTAATCGAGCTTTTTACCAACGTAGATCATTTCTGCTTGGGTATTTGCTAAAGCGAGAATGTCTGGGGAGACTAAGCGATCATATACAACCACTTCTGCCTGCTGAATGACGCGATACCCTTTAACAGTCAGTAGCTCTGGATCACCAGGGCCAGCACCCACTAAAGAAACGAAGCCGCTGTGAAGTGGTGAAATATTAGAAGCAGTCATAGTCACGCCCTTTGAGAAAATTTGAATATAAAAAGTAACACTCACAGCGAGGAATGAAGTGGCTACTTTTTATAGTCAACTAACGTTAAAGCTAAAAGATGCCCCATGATTTCACATGGGGCGGTATTGAGATTATTTCGCTAGTACTGGTTTCGCGTTTACTTCTTCAGCATCAGACAGTGCAGGCGCCGCTTTCGCATGCGTTAGGTATAGAGGAAGACAAGTCATTAGCAGACCACCAACGATGTTACCCAAGATGGTTGGAATGAGGTTGAAGTTCAACCAAGTCGTGATACCAAAATCGGCACCCAGAATCATACCTAGTGGGAACAGGAACATATTGACGACTGTGTGTTCAAACACAAGAGCAAAGAAGATGAAGATCGGGAACCACATCATTGCAATGCGGCCAGCTAATGTACGACCTGTCATGTTACCAATCACGCCCAGACACACCATTAGGTTACAGAAGATACCGCGTACGAAACAGGTAATCCAACCGTCCATACCCATGTTCTCGAAACCAAGGCTACGTGCCGTCGATACCGCAATGAATTTTTGTGCAACGGCATTTGGTTCGAGTGAGAAGTTACCCGTCAATGAGACTGCAACAAGAAACGCAACAATCACAGAGCCAATGAGGTTACCAAGTCCAACCAGACCCCAACAACGGAATACGCGGTTCCAAGTAATACCAGGGCGATTTTCAAGCTTAGCCAGAGGTGCAAGACCGAATACACCGGTTACTAGGTCATAGCCCATCACGCTAAGAATGACAAAACCCACTGGGAACACTAACGCGCCAACCACGCCCATGCCCGTTTGAACGATGGTCGTAATCGCAGCAACAACCGCCAATGACAAAATGATACCTGCCATCGTGCCACGCAAAAGCAAGTCACGAGTACTTGTTTTGGTTTTTGCTTCACCCACGTTAATCATGGTTTGTACAAATTCAGCAGGTTTAAAATCAGTAGACATGAATGTGTCCTTATTCAAAGTAAAAGTTAAAAGTTGAAATCGAATAGTGAAAGGCTCGCTGTTTCTCTGTTCCTCACTGTGAAACAGCAAACCTTTAGGCTATTAAATCTCGCCTTAACGCTAGGTTAAGCTGCGATTTCTACCTGCCCTTTTACTACACGAGCCTTATAGGCTTTGACGTTGAACTGCTGGTTTTCCATGCATACGCCAGTCATCAGGTTGAAGCGCTGTTTTTTCAATGGACTCGCCACCCATAATTCATCGCTATGTTCAACAATCAAACCACGTGACAACACGTTCGACTGATAGAAAGGATCCATGTTGCTAATCGCAAACACTTCTTCAGTCTTGGTTGGACGAAAGATCGCGACTTGTTCGCCTTCAACTAACGCACACACACCTGTTCCCGGGATGATGTCTTCAATGTTACATACTTTGGTAAATGCCATGATGTCGTCTCCCACTTAAACCAATTCAACATGAAGGATATCGCCCTTCACTTCAGGGTGTTTTTCCGTAAATGTAGCCGGACGATGCTGAGCACGCTCTTGAACGAACACGACATTGTCATCACGCTGATCTGAGTTAATGAAGTGAGCAAAGCGTTTTAGCTGAGCGGGGTCATTCACGGTATCAGTCCATTCACAGCGGAACTCTTCAACCAACTTAGCCACATCGGCTTCAAGCTGATCATTGATGCCTAGTTTGTTGTCAACAATCACTTCACGTAGATAGTTGATGCCACCTTCTAGGTTTTCCATCCATACTGAAGTGCGTTGAAGCGGTGCCGCTGTACGGATATAGAACATAATGAAACGGTCGATGTATTTGATCAGAGTTTCTTGGTCAAGATCGCTTGCTAGAAGATCGGCATGGCGTGGTTTCATACCGCCATTACCACAGACGTACATGTTCCAACCTGCGTCTGTTGCGATGATACCTAAATCTTTACCTTGTGCTTCAGCACACTCTCGAGTACAGCCAGAGACACCGAACTTCATCTTGTGAGGAGTGCGGATACCTTTGTAACGGTTCTCAATCATCACACCCAGACCCACAGAGTCCTGCACGCCGTAACGACACCACGTTGAACCTACACATGTCTTTGCCATACGCAGCGCTTTAGCGTATGCCTGACCAGTTTCATAACCCGCGGCAATCAGTTTGCTCCAGATCGCAGGAAGATCATCCTTCTGCGCACCGAATAGACCGATACGTTGAGCACCTGTCACCTTAGTATAAAGATTGTATTCAGCGGCAACTTCAGCCAGTACTTTCAATGCTTGAGGGGTTACTTCACCGCCCGCCATACGCGGAATGACTGAGTAAGTACCGTCTTTTTGCATGTTACCTAGGAAGTTATCGTTGGTATCATGCAGTTTAACCAATTCAGGTTTAAGAATGTGCTCACCCCAGCATGACGCTAGAATTGAACCCACAAGTGGCTTACACACCTCACAGCCATAACCCTGACCGTATTTCTCTAACAACTCTTCGAATGACTTGATCTCTTCGATTCGAATCAGATGGAACAGTTCTTGACGAGAATATGCGAAATGCTCGCAAACATCGTTCTTCACTTCAACGCCCGCTTTGGCAAGCTCTGCGTTCAGAACAGAAGTCACTAATGGGATACAGCCACCGCAGCCAGTACCCGCACCTGTTATCGCTTTAATGTCACCAATCGTGTGGTGCCCATCAGCAACAGCCTGAGCAATCTTGCCTTTAGTAACATCGAAACAAGAACAGATAACCGCTGACTCTGGCAGTGCATCTGCGCCCAATGTTGGTTTCTCTGCCCCCGCATGAGCCGGAAGAATAAGCGTATCTGGGTGTTTCGGTAGCTCAATTTCATTAAGCATTAATTGCAGCAAATCGCCGTAGTCCGACGTATCGCCAACCATTACTGCACCAAGCAACGTCTTATTGTCTTCAGAAACAATCAGGCGTTTATAGACTTCTTGCTCTTCGTTTTGGTAGACATAGCTCTTACAGCCTGGAGTACGACCGTTGGCATCACCAATAGAACCTACTTTTACACCAAGCAGTTTTAGTTTTGCAGACATGTCTGCACCTTCAAACTTGCTCTCATTACCGACAAGGTGGTCAACGGCAACCGTCGCCATCTTGTAACCCGGTGCCACTAGGCCATAGAAAGTATTGTTCCACGATGCACATTCGCCAATCGCGTAAATGTTCTTATCCGTGGTTTGACAGTGGTCGTCAATCTCAATCCCCCCTCGCGGTGCAACGCCTAACCCCATTTGACGAGCAAGTTTATCTTGTGGACGGATACCCGCCGAGAACACGATAAAATCTGTCTCAAGCTCGGTCCCATCCGCAAAACGCATAACGTTTCTCGCTTCTTTACCCTCAGGTGCAATTTCAAGCGTGTTCTTGCTAGTGTGTACCTTCACACCCATGCTTTCGATTTTGTGACGCAGTTGATTACCGCCCGCTTGGTCTAACTGCTCCGCCATCAACTTAGGTGCAAACTCAACAACATGAGTCTGCACACCTAGCGCTTTCAATGCGCCAGCGGCTTCAAGCCCGAGTAGACCACCACCAATGACCACACCCACTTTGCTTTTCTTAGCGCATGCTTCGATTGCTTTAAGATCTTCGATAGTACGGTAAACAAAACAGTCTTTACTCTCGCGACCTTTAATCGGCGGAACAAATGGGAATGAGCCAGTCGCCATAATCAGCGTGTCGTATTGAATCTCGCGACCTGAGCTTGAATGAACAATACGCTTCTCGCGGTTTACGTTGATCGCACGCTCACCAATTAACATGTTAATGCCATGTTTTTCGTAAAAGCCTTCTTTTACAAGAGAAAGCTCGTCCGCAGTGTGGTGAGAAAAGTAAGAAGAAAGGTGGACACGATCGTATGCTACGCGTGGTTCTTCACAGAAAACCGTGATTTCATATTGAGAAACATCCGTTTTATCAACAAGGTCTTCGATATAACGGTGTCCTACCATACCGTTACCGATAACGACCAGCTTCAACTTGCTCATAATACTTCCTAAGGGTTAGGTTCTTATCTGAGCTGATTGTTAATTATGAAAGAAAATTAATACATGATGTAAATCAATTACAGAATTAAACTACCCCAAAGGGGTAGGAGCACAATTTAACCAACTAAAATCAGTAAATTAATTACATTAATGGATATTTGGATAAAATATCACCAATCATTCCTTATGCGATATTTGTATAGATTGAAATATCTGTTCACACCTCTCATCCACAGTGATAGAAATGTCACCACACCCTGGCAATATTTTGAATCAACATCTCATACAGCACGAAACAAAGTGTAATAAGCTCAATTTTGCAACAGAGTTTTGCTCGTAATCATGTTTCAACAACCCTATATGAAATTAATTAATCAAATTGATTCACATCAATTACTAATGGGTGTGTGCATAGTTATCATGCGCCGCTTTAAGTCAAATAAAACAATAACTAAACATAATTATTCTTAAACGTAGCAATGCCAAAACATGAGAAAGAGTCAAAAAATATGGATGAAACAACGCTCAACAAAGATTACTGCGCTTCTGCAAACCTAATATCAACCACAAACTCATCAAGTCATATTACTCATGCCAACGAGGATTTTTGTGGCGTTGCCGGTTACTCTGAATCTGAACTAAGCGAGTGTCACTAACGAGATCAACACCAATATCGTCAACATTAAGAATCAGTCTGACGAAACCTTATGTACGTCACAATCGTCGATTGAACGTACCAGTGATCTTGTTGATAAGATAGAAGGCTTACAGCGCTTAATGAAACAATTTCAAACTTCATAAACCGTTCTTTCTGCCCCTCGCCACTCTATGATCTGCTGAGGGGTTCAATGCTTTCCTATTATCGGCATGTGCGACTAAAGCAACGAAATCGATGTTCATTCGAGGTGCGTTTGATCGCTTTTTTAGCCTCAATAATCAAATCTGTTATATTAGTGTGAAGTGGGATTATTTCTTGCCTTGATTCTCAACATGAAAAGAATATTATGAGTGGATATTCATAAATGAGCATATGTTTACTCACTGGAGAAGGCGGTTCGAATGGAGCTCGACATATTCAACCCTTCGCGGCAATTGCGTCGAGCTGTGTTATTTTGGCTCAGTATGCTTTTGGCCGTCATGTCTGCCTTTTTAACTGTCGTTAATATTGCTTCTGGTACCTATAGTTTTCATCATTGCAATGAAGCGGCTTTTGGTGTTCTGTCTCTTGTTGTTGGTTACTTCACCTATCGCAAATATACCTCAAAGCCACTTGTTACCACTTATGTATATTGCTTGATTGCCTCAACCTCAATTGCAACTTATTACTATCCCATTAAGTACGGGGTTTTCCTTTGGGCTTGTTTGTTCCCTGTCGTGTTTTACCTAATCCTTGGTCGTCGCTATGGCTTTCTCGCCACTGGTGTTGGCTTTATTACTCAGTTAGCCATTGTACTGCATCGTATTATGGGCGAGGATTTGATCAGCTCGATTCATTTGGTACTTAACTTCTCTTTAGTGTTTCTCGCGATATGGGTAACCGCACACGTGCTTGAGGTTAAGCGAAGAGTCTCTGAAGCATCTTTAGGGCAACTCGCCTCACGTGATGCTCTGACTGGCGTTTACAACCGCCACGCACTCTCGCACAACTTTGAACGGTATCGCAATGAAAGTAGAAAGTTACCTATGTCTCTGCTTGTCTTAGACTTGGACTTTTTTAAATCAGTGAATGATCGCTATGGTCATGATGTGGGTGACAAAGTGTTGATGCAAACCGCCGCCTTACTCGATTCACTGAGTGACGAACATCTGGTCTATCGCATTGGGGGAGAAGAGTTTTGCGTCGCTTTGCACGACACGGGATTGGATTCGGCAAAAATGAAAGCGGAACAAATTCGTAATGCCATCGAATGTTATTGCTTTAATACACCAGCAGAACCCATTGCGCTGACCGCCAGCATTGGTGTTTACCTATGTAACCACTATGCCAACTTAGAATCTGTTCTCAGAGAAGCAGATAAAGAACTCTATCACGCTAAAAAGAATGGCCGCAATCAGGTAAAAGTTTGCAACCTTTCTCCTTCTAAACTCAGTTTTTTACAGCCCTAATTCTGCTGTCCCTCTTCGAATACAACATTATAATTTTCAGTGTACGTACAATGTGGTTGACGGCTACAGGTGAAAAAACGTCGACCTTTGTGCTCACCTTGGCTGGCGGTCTTAATCACCATTGGACTTCCGCAACGTTTACAAAAACGAACCTCTTTTTCGGGTTCAATCAGATCAATATGTGCCGCAAGTAATCGGCGCAATCTACTCACCTGATAGCTATGTTTGATGTTGGCTCCAATCAGAGGGATCCCAGCCGACTTACACACATGCATCAGGAGCTTTTGCCGTTCGACCTTACCTTTATCCAACTCTTTGCCATTGTCTAATTCAATAACGACACGAACTTCAAGAGTGCGAGGATCGCACACAACGTAGTCAAAATAGCTTTTAGCGATGCGATTGTTGGCAATAAACCACTGTTTCTTGTCCGTCGCCAATGGGGCGATCACATTGGACAAGTTCACTTTACTCATCACCACTCCATGATGCCCTACTGCCGTAATCAATGCGTTGTAAAACGCCGACTCTTGTCCTGTAAGAAGTGGGCCTTTCTTTTTATACGAGCAGTCTTTTAGCTCATCTTGTTTAAGATAACGCTTTTGTATAACGACGAAGAAAATGACCAATATGGCAACAACTATGAAAACGCTTTCCATCTGGTTTCTGCTAACCCTATATAAAGTGGATATTTGTTTTTGATATTTAATTATTCGATATTATACCCAGACAGCAATAAGTGGTTAACGTTTTTGAGAGGCAGAGGCAGGTAGGGCTAACTTTATGACTACTCTTTGCTCTGGTTTGATTTGTTTAATGTCTTCGCCCCAATATTTTTCAACTAGGCGATCTATCAAACCACTGCGTTTGGCATCGAGTAATGCCTGTTCAATCTTATGACGATATGGTGCCATATTAGGCGAGAGATAGAACTTAAAGTCGCGTTCGTAAACGAGTATTAGACGTTGCTCTATTGCAAGGTGAGGGTTTTGCTGCGACTCCGTAACGATCTCATTCAAACCACGAGGAAAGTAGTTCACCTTACCGTCGGTGGTGAGGAGGTTGTACAAAACTCGCCATTCACCATCCTGAAGGTAGACGTTGAGACCATTGTTCTGCCATACCTTGGCATCATACCAATTGATCCCCATACCGGCGACCTTATCAATGCCTTGTAGCTCTTCGAGTGAGGTTACCTTATCAAATACTGGCTGCAGTTTAGGCGGAATTAGCAGCACTCGCTTGCCAATCAACCCATTCGTTAAGGGCACATCAACTGCGATATAACGACGATCTCGCTCCGCCGTACTGATTAGCCAAGTCATACTTAACTGGTTGGCTTCCACCATCTTAAGCACTCGCTTTTGCGGGATATGTTCACTGGGCTCTTCAATGAAAACTTCAAAACCCGCATTGCTCAGCGCTTCATAAAGAAGTTCATGGTAATACCTATGCCCGCCATCAATTTGCGAGGCTAGAGTGAGCGTGATGGTTTCTTTTGCCCAGGTCAACGGCGCAAGAGCGCATAACAGTACAACGAATAATTTCATATCATCGCCTAACGGTATTTGTTTAAGATTTCTTGATAGCGGCTTACACCACTTTCACCCACTGTTTTTTTCAACGCATCGACTCCCTTTTGCAATTGAGACACAAGTTTTCTGTCCACTTCCAGATTAAATGCAAAATAGAGTTCACCTTCACGAAGTACGTGTACCACTTCATATTCCTCGGTGCTGTAACCCGCGCTCTTTAGCCACCATTTGGCAACGTTCTCTTCATAGGCCCATAAATCAATGCGATCTTTGGCTAGTTGACTCGCCAGCATATCCGGTACTGAGCTTTCAATCATGGAATCACGCGGTACACCCAACTCCAATAGCAGCTGTTCACCCACATCATCTCGGATGACCCCTATACGATATTGAGCTAATGCTATGGTTTGGTTGATGACGATATTGCGTGAGCGTTTTGCTAATACCACAATCCTCGTCGTGCTTATTGGTCCAGCCCATTGGAAGATATGCTCTCGCAATTTGGTTCGCGTGGTTGAGAAAAGGACAGTATTAGGTTTAATCAATGCAGTGCGATAAGCCCTTGGCCAAGGCTGAACCTGAATCGCCTCAAGACCAACAGGACTTTCAATATGAGCGCTCGCGGCAGCCAACACATCAACGGCAATACCTTGTACTACGCCATCGTTCTGATAATTGTAAGGAGGATACTGTTCGGTGAGATAGTTTAATTGATTGAGCTCTCTACCGTTTACGCTAACAGCGAGAAAGGACATACCCATCAAAAAACATGTCAAAAGTCGCATATACGACCCCTACAAATTAATAACATTCTACTTATTAATGTAGAGGTCTATAACGATTCCGTCTAGGAAACACCCTATTCAGTAGAGCCTCTAATTGGCTTTTTTGTAGGTGCGCTCTGGTCGACCAACTGAACCATAGTTGAGATCCGCCTCTAGTTCACCTGTACTAATCAGGTACTCCAAATAGCGTCTCGCAGTGGTGCGACTCGCACCAATCTGTTCCCCAGCTTCATCCGCAGTAAGATGAACATGTTCAACAAATAGCGTTTTGATTTTTTCGAGCGTTACCCCATCAATCCCCTTGGGTAAACGATTCTTAGGCGACTCGTTGGAAGGTGTCGATTGGAGCATCTTATCCACGATGTTTTGGTCCAAGTCACTTGCGTGATTCAACTGATGCTTCTGCGAAATGTATTTCTTGAGTGCCACTTCAAGTCTCGGAAATACGACCGGTTTGAGCAAGTAGTCGACCACGCCCCCACGCATCGCCTGTTGTAGCGTTTCAACGTCGCGTGCAGCGGTAATCAGAATGACATCACAACTTAAATGGTTGCTGCGCAGTTCATGTAAAATCTCTAACCCAGTACCGTCGGGAAGGTAAACATCTAACAACAATAAGTCAGGCGCTAATACCTCTAACTGAAGACCCGCTTCTCGCTTTGTCGTCGCAATGCCAATTACTTCATAGCCATCCATCTGCTCTAAGTAGCGTTGATGGAGTTGCGCTATCGCGAGATCGTCTTCAATGATCATTACTCGCGTTACTGAGGTCATATCTGTTCTTCCTTAGGTAGGTACACCGTGATCCTTGCTCCATGTTGCTTATTGTTGACCATTTCCAACTCACCGTGATAACGAATTGCGAGTTCATTGATGAGATATAAGCCCACTCCTCGTGTTGCCTTATCTTTACTCGAGACGCCCCGTCTTACCAATGATTCTACACTCATGTTTTCAGGCAACCCACATCCTTGATCGATTACTTCTAAAATCACTTCATTACCAAAGTCACTAATTGAGACTTCAATCGTACGTCGGTGGGGGGCAAATAAGGTCTCTTTCGTTATCGCTTCACGCGTCGCATCGAATGCATTGTCGATTAAATTACCAAGAATCGTGACCAGATCTTCTGGGTTAATTCGTTTCGGTAAAGGTTCGAGACGAGAGCCTTCTTCAACCACTAAACGCAGACCAAGCTCTCTTGCACGTTCAGTTTTGCCTAATAACATACCCGCAATCAGAGGCTCTTTGACTGTTTCTCGTAAAAACTCGATCAATGCTTGATAGTGCTCAGTTTCCTGACCGATCAAATATTGCACCGCTTCCAGCTCTCCCATCTGAACCATGCCGCTAATCGTATTGAGCTTATTTCGATGCTCATGAGTCTGAGAGCGCAACATTTCTGCATACTCTTTGGTCTTAGCCAATTGCTCAGTCAATTCGGTCAGGTCGTCTCTCAAGCGAAAACTCGACACCGCCCCCACCACTTTGCCATCAACAATGATGGGACTTCGGTTGGCAATCAAACGCTGCTTGTTGAGGTAGAGGTTAATATCATGGTCTGTACGAGCTGTTTGCAACACGGTTTGCAAGTCACTGTCTGGGAGTACTTCACTTAATGGTTGGTTAAGCGACTGCTCTTTGCTGAGGCCTAATATTTGGCACGCACTCTTATTGATAGACCGCAACTTGCCTTTATCATCAATGGTTAGAATTCCCTCTTTAAGGGTTTCGAGAGTAACATCAAGCTCAACATACAACCGCCCAATTTCTTCGGGCTCAAAGCCTAAAATCGCACGCTGAAAGCGACGTGACGCATAGCTCGAAACAATCGCATTGGCGCCAACAACAGCAAATGCCATCAGGATCAGGTAAATCAAAAACGGTTCTATTCGGTCTTGTAGTCTGTCGATTAGATAACCGACTGAGACGACACCGATGATTTGCCCTTGCGTATTGAATACTGCCGACTTTCCTCGGACGGAATAACCAAGCGAGCCTTTAGCGATCGAAACGTAAGATTGTCCATCGATCAGAGCTCGATCGTTATCCCCGCCTTTCATTGGTTTACCAATTCGCTCATCCAACGGATGCACTAAACGGACACCTTCGTTGTTACCGACAACAATAAAAGCAGCACCAATTAAGGTCGTCAGCGTTCGATAGCGTTCCTGACTTTCTTCATCTGGGCCATTTTCGATCATTTCAATTACGTAAGGAGATTCGGCAAGAAATGAAGCAATTCCCAACGCTTTCTGCCCCATCTCATCTTCTTGGGCATGCTTAATATAGACAAAGCCAGCTGCAACGAGTAACAGCAACTCGATTAAGCCAGATAGCGTCATAATAATCAGCATTCGTTTACGAAAACTGATGCTACTCCATTTCATAAATACTCCTTTTTCCACCTAAAGGATAACATTCGGATAACAAGCCAACGATTGGAGGATGAGTAATATGTGAAGCCCACAAAGATAAAATATTGACAGTGGTTATAAAGCCACCAGGCCGCATAAAGAAAACGTTTGCCTTGGGGTTATTAGGCATTTTGAAATATGAAATCGGTATAACATTTGATCTAGATCATGAATATTTATGGTCATTTTTTACGCAATGCAGTCAGATTTTTCGTATAATTGTTGAGCACAGCCATTGTGCAAAACGTTAGTTTGGCCAGCCAAATTTCACATAAATACTACAACTATTTTGGCTGAAGGTATGACAGAGGAAAAGGCGATGAAAAGGGATATTTTCGGCATTTGTTTATCAAGAAGTATGCTCTCCAACAACCTAGCGAGCACGTTTACTCATGTCAGGGCTTACCAAAAGTCAGATCAAGGCGAGGATGTGACGGTGATGCATGCTTATCCACAAATGTCTGGGCAGGAGCTATTGACCAATTTGAAACAGTCCGAACGCTTATTGTGGCGTGCTGAGTTTGTCTGCTCCAACAACAAATAGCCTCATTCGTTGATAAGGAAAAGGGAAGCATTGCGCTTCCCTTTTTTGTTTGCTTTAACTCGAAGGCGAATCCGCCATTTTTCTCACCTGAGTGAGGTATCGAATCCAACTTTTCGCCTGCGATGAAGGCTCTATCTGCTCAGCGCGTTTTGCCTCAATAAGGGCATCTTCGACTCGATTTAACTTGAATAGTACACGCGTCTTAGCTAACGCCACTTGTTCTTTGTGCCCCTCGACTTTGTTTAGTACTGGCAGAGCTTGTTGATAGTGTCCCTGCTGTACCATTAACTGGGCAACATTCCAATGATAGTCTTTATCTAACTGCGCGGCCTGCCTCCACACCTCTATCGCTTTGCTCCATTCCTTTGCCGATTGCCAATAGACGGCCTGTTCCACCAACAGTTTTACGTCACTAGATGCGTTTTCGAGCTCACTAATTTCCAACGCTGCACGCTCCGGTACACCTCGTTTAGCGTAGAGCTGGGCGAGAATACGGCGATCATTTTGCGTTAATGCTAGCTGATTCAGCTTGGCCAGAGAGAGCGTATCCAGAGCCTCTTTGTCTTGCCCTACCCGCATCTGCAAGCTCGCTAACTGTCGCCACCAATTAAGCTTCTCAGGTTGCAAAGCAATCAACTGTTTTAGCGTTGGAATCGCCTGTGACCACTGTTTTAACTGCAATTGTGCGCCCAAAATGAGTGATAATGGCTGAATTCGGTCACTGGCCGATGCCTTCAGATAGTGATTCGCTGCCGGAATTACCTTATTCCACTGTTCAAGTTGATAATGAGACTGAGCAATACGTAGCCACACATCTTCTATTGGTGTTTTCTCGGCAGCGGATTTAACCAACGAATAGTAATGCTTGAGAGCCAGTTGATAGTTTTGCTGGCTAAGATGCAGATCTGCCAGCATTTTCTGGGTAGTCCAAGCCTGTTCATCTTGTAGCAGTCCACTCATTACCGCCTTGGTTAACTGCCCAATCGCGGCATCCACTTGACCATCCTGCCATAAAAAAACACCCTGCATACGAGCGATAAATGCTTGGTCATAAGCTCTTGATGTGTCGATCTGCTGAAGTTCGTTAATCGCCTCTTTGAGCTGGTCATTTTGCGCCAACTGGTGCGCCTTTTGTACACGAATCGCACTATATTGACTCAACTCTTGGGCGGTTCCCATCACGGAAAACAACACAAGAAAAACGACGAATAGATGTCTAATCATGGCGCTATTTTAAACTCCACTGTAGCCGTCTGACCGAATTGCGATAAGGCTTTGCCATCGACAATCTTCGGCTGATACTTCCATTTTTTGAGTGCTGCGATAGCTTCTCGCTCAAAGGTGCGCTTGGGCTTAGCATCTAGCACCTCTAAATCCGTCGGTCTACCTGTTGGGTCAATGGTAAATTTAATCACAACATAACCTTCAATGCGGCGCTTTGCCGCCTGGCTTGGATATCTAGGCTCAACTCGATAGAGTGGCATCGCCTGTTGATTAACCCCAAAATCGCCAAAACTCGGGGCGCGAATCGCCAATCCTTCGATCGCAGTACTGAGACCTAGTGAAGGTTGAGAAACCGGAGATAATTGAGTCTGTTCAGCATTCGCTTGAGAAGTCGGCATATGCTGCGGCATCTGCGGTGCTTTAGGCGGTTCTGGGACACTGCGTTGACGTCTCTGCACGTCTTGCTCATTCTCCAACATGATCATGTTAAAACTGAGCGATTGGCTTGTGTCGGGGACAGATCGTTGACCACTGTCTACCATCAGTGCCATCACGCTGAATATCGCGAGCACACACGCGAACGCAAGCGGTATCGCTAATAGCAATCGCATCACTAGATCTTCTCCGCTGCTAATGCGATATTGCGTACACCTGCGCTCTTGGCTGCATCCATGACCTTAACCACGGTACCACTGTACGCGTGTTCGTCCGCCTGAATAACCAATGACGCGTCCGGCTTGTCCAACATCAAGTGTTCAAGCGTCGCCTGCACTCGCTCTACATCAACAACACGTTTGTCGATATATATATCGTTGGCCGAGGTAATAGCGACAAAGATCCCCACTTCTTTCTGACTCACCACGTTTGATGCAGTCGGTCGATTGACCTCTACACCTGATTCTCGTACAAATGAACTGGTAACGATAAAGAAGATCAACATGATAAATACAATATCAAGCATTGATGTCAGATCGACCTGCGCTTCTTCTTGTCTCTGTTGACGTCGACCGAGTCTCATCGTTGACTCCTTAATGATTTTTCTAATTTAATTTCGTTCATGTGACACGCTTTTTGTAAACGGGCGTAAGCAAACATGCCAGTTAAAGCCGCAACCATACCCGCCATCGTTGGCAAGGTCGCTAGTGAAATACCAGACGCCATCAATTTGGGATTACTGCTGCCCTGATTGGCCATGACATCAAATACTGAAATCATTCCTGTTACGGTGCCTAACAACCCCAACATTGGGCAAATCGCCACCAGCACCTTGATGATATTTAGGTGTTGGTGGAGCTGACGATGCGCTTCAGATAGCCAACCATCACGGATAGACCGCGCATACCAAGAGTCGTGGTCGGTTCTCAATTGCCATTTAGCCACCCACTGTTTTTTTAACTTGGGAAACTGAAACCACAAAAACACCACACGCTCTATCAGTAAAATCCAGCTCAATAACACCACTGAGGCTAACCACCAAAGCACTTGGCCACCCTGCTGCATAAATTGTTGCAGAGCACTTAGCCAAGATTGTGTCGTGATCAACTCCGACAATAGAGCAAATAGCGCGTCCATTACGCTGCATTCCCCAACTTGTCGTCAACCACGACATTATCCTGTTCCGCCTGCTCGGCCACTAAAGCGATCCCTTGCTTCTCAAGAATGTTACGGATGGCTTCCGCTTGAGCACTCAAAATATTGTGTGCCAACAACAACGGCATGGCAGCGATGAGGCCTAGTACTGTCGTTACCAATGCCATTGATATTCCGCCAGCCATTACTTTTGGATCACCATTGCCGAATTGTGTAATCACTTGGAAGGTTTCAATCATACCTGTCACCGTGCCTAATAGACCGAGCATGGGTGCCAACGCCGCCAGCAATTTAAGCATTGAGAGGCCTTTCTCTAAACTGGCCTGTTCATCAACCACCGCTTCTAGCAAGCGTAACTCTAAAGCTTCAACAGTCTTGTGTTTACCATTTCCATAAACCGCCAACACACGACCAAGTGGGTTATCCGTGGGCATGTTAGGATTTTTAAACTGACTTCGAATTTTTTGGCGAGCAACAGATAAACTTACACCACGAACCAAAGCAATCAACAAACCAATAGCAAGCAAGCCAAGAATCACTTTACCCACAGCACCGCCCGCTTGAAGTCTGTCCATAAGACTTGGGGTCAATGCGAGTTGCTCTAGCATCACGCCACGGGAAGGATCTATGACTAGCGCTGTCGGTAGACCTTTATTCAAGTTTGCTAACGTATCTAGCGTTGGACCATTTTCCGGTTGTTGAATATACGCTGTCGCAACCTGCTTACTGCCGTTCCAGTTGAGGTAACCTTGCTGACCAACAAGTCCAAAAGCTCCTAAGCGCAGCGCATGTGTTTGCTGAGATATCCCTTCACCGTCGATAAAGGCCACAAGCGTAGATTCGATCTCTCGGCTAGCATCAACCTGCTCACTAAACGCGAGCCACAGTTCATTCAACTGCGGTAAGGAAGGGAGCTGCATTGCAGCGACGATCTCATTCACTGCCTCGGTATGCGTCTGCGCGCCTGCACCAGTGACCGATTGAGATAACTCCGATTGCAGTTGTTTGGCATTTTGTCGCACGACACCAAACACCTCGCCCAAGCTACCTGTTTCTAGACGCAGTTTCTCTTCCAATTCTGCTAACTGCTGTTCATTTCGACTGAAATCAGCGGCTAACTGGTCGTTTTGCGCTTGCAGTGTCTGTTTCTGCTTTGAAAGTTGTTGCTTTAACTGCGCCAGTTCTTGCTCGGTTTGTTTAAAGCCAGATTCACGTAATTGATTGTGCTGTTGCTGAACTTTCGCTTCATTCTTCGCGGCGGAGACTAAATCACTCGCCGAAGAATAGATTGGCAAAGCCGTTAAGGTCAGCAAAGTTATTAGGGCTGGGAATCTCATTGCTTCGCCTCCGCAACTTTCAGTGATACCGGCAAAGTGATCAAACTTGGCGCAACCTGTTTCGCCGCCATACTAAACGCGCTATCTAGTTGAGATTTTAGGGAAGCGTCTACTTCATACCACTTCGAGTCATTTTGATTCCAAGACCAGAATTTTTTGCCATTCAGGCTGCGTGCAACAAGAGACACACGACCAACATAGAGCACATCTGCCTGACGTTTTTCGCCATCGATAATCACTTGCCCCTGATAAAGCCCCAACTTTGTTCCGTAGTCCATCTCGATTTGATAAGCTTCCAGAATACGACGATACTTCTCAGCATCACTGACATCCGCTCGGGTCATCATAGAGTCAAGCTTAGCGAGACGCTCATTGCGTTGATCTAACTTAATTGGGACATCTTGAGCGACAATCTGTTTCAGTCCATCAATCATCTGATACATCAAAGGTACAATCCCCTGACGTGTCGCCTTAATTTCTTCAATCTGGCGCTCTAAGCTACTTGCCTCTTGTTGCTGGCTATTGACCAAAGATGTCAAATGCTGACGATAGACTTCGAGGTTCTTGACCTCTTCTTGCAACTGCTCAATCTCTGCCTTAAGCAACAGTGTTTTTTCAGCACTGCTATCAATGCGTTTTTGGCTGCTGGCAGAAGCCGAATTGGTCTTGCTTTGAATGCCTTGCGCGGTATCTAAACCGCTAGCCAATGTACTTGTTGCTGCGAGGGTAAGACTAAGTGCCAAACTTATCGTAACTGAATTCATAACGTCTGTTTTTACTGATGTCATTATATAATTGAGAAGCAATCTCATTTAGGGTGATGCTCATAGTAGCGTCATTAAGCAAAATTGCAATGATCGCTACACTTAAACAGGAATAGGGAAAGGTACTACCCTCTCCCTGATTCGTTCACAGAATTATACTCAACTGTGATTAGTATTTAATTTGCAGTGTTGCCATATAGTTTCGACCTTCTCCAATCACTACATCTTCCGCGTAGTTATGGCTCAATGAGGTTGCACCACCTCCGGCCAAATAATCGGTGTCAAACAGGTTTTCTACGCTAAGACGAGCCACCATATCAAGGTTTGCATCATACTTATAGGTGTAGGCAAGCCCCATATCGACTCGAGTATACCCCTCTTTCTTAAAAGTATTGGCATCATCACCATATCGAGCGCCTTGATAGATAATACCCAAATTCACATCTAGCTCGTTAGTAGCAGCATAGCTAGACCATAAACTCGCGGCAAACTCAGGGACATCTTTCGGTTTGTTACCTGCATAGGTCTCGTGCTGACTGATTTCAGCATCCAAATACATGGCAGAACCAAACAGTGACACTCGCTCTGTTACCATACCCTGCGCCGTCAATTCAGCGCCTCGGTGTTGCTGTTCACCGTCTTGAGTTTTGATGTAGTTGCCGGCATTGATAGTATCTTCGACATCCATAGCAACATTCTGTTGCGTGATATCAAATAGCGCGCCAGATAGATATAGACGCTTATCAAGTAATTCCCACTTAGTACCCACTTCATAAGAGACACCCGTTGCTGCGTCTAAAAGAGCGCCATCATTGGTGTAAGTGCGGCGACCACTTGCCACCGCGCCTTGTGGTTCAAAGCTTTCGGCATATGAAGCGTAAACACTGCCGTTGTCTGCGGGATGATAGATAACAGCAAACTTAGGCGAGATATTCTCTTCAGCAACGCCATCCGCAACCTTACGATCAAAACGAACGCCTGCAAGTAACTGCCACTGCTCGTTTAACGTCATCAGGTCTTGTGCATAAAAGCCCCAAGTGTCGTAGCTGGAATGACTCACTATATTTCGACCGCTTTGTGTCGGTACTCCCACGCTTTCGCCAGGTGCAACATCTTGAGTCGTGAAGCCTTTCTGATTGCGGTCATAGCTGTATCCCAACCAGTTCGAGCCAATTAGTAGCTGATGGCTCATGCCCGCCAATTCAAGATGACCAATCAGATCGAAATGACCTGTTCTGTAACGCCACTTATCATGGCGATTGTTACCACCATGCCCTACCGTACCGTTACTGTCTAAATCAGAGAAGTCTGGATAGCTTTCAATATCCGTTCGCTCCATGTCCTGATAGTTAAAGCCCGTGTTAACAGACCAGACAGCAGAAAGGTGTGCATCAATGTTGAAACCAATATTCTCTACATCATTTTCGATTTGAGACCACTGTGCGTCCCATATCAATTCTTTTCCTCTGACAGGCTGACCATCTAGAGTGTAGAGAGCGCCAGAATCAACACTGCCTTTATCATTAGTTTTGTCGTAATTAAGTGACAGTGTGACGTCATCATTAATGTCATAATCAACAAACAGCCCCGCGACTAATCGGTCAGTTTGTGGTTTGGAACCGTCTGAGTAAGTTCTCCACGAACCCGCACTTTCTTTCACCAACACCGTGCGAGTGCGCAATGTCTCTGCCTCGTTAAGCGCACCGCTAGCATCAACCATCGTACGAGAATGATTGTTCGACCCGATATCCTGGCTAACGTTTACTTGCGTCTCATAAGTCGGCTTTTTCGTGACCATATTGATCAAGCCGCCAGGGGCAGAGACACCGTACAACAAACCCGATGGCCCTTTCACCACTTCGACTCGCTCTAGTAACTCGACAGGTTGGCGATAATGAGACCAATGTTGATGACCATCACGTAAGAAGCCAGATGAACTTTCAACTTCAAAACCACGTAACGAAAAACGTTCACGGTTACGGCCTGTTCCACCAGCACTCACACTGGCATCATTCTTTAGAACCTCTCCCAAAGTGCTTGCTCGCTGTTCTTCAATAAGCTGTTCGCCTATCACAGCAACCTGTCCCGGAGTTTCTAGCTGACTCACTTCCATACGCATAGAGGTAGAATTCGTCTCTGCCTGATAACCGTAATCACGCCCTTGAACCACCATGTGTTCATCGGTATCAACACTGTGCGCGTAAACTCCAGGTACCGCCAATACCGTACCAATAACCAGTGCTAAGCGACTTTTAGTGAACATTTTCTTCTCCGTAGCTTGTGCAGAGCAAAGCAGCTCTGCCTCATCATTTTCAATGGAGCGAAGTGTAAGTGATAACCAATATCATTTGCATTAAATTTACAATCTTTGCAATGGGCGTACATTTCATCGTCAATCCCTTGCCCATAAAGCACAAAAGCGAATGCCACATGACATTCGCTTCGCGTGATTCGTCGTCGTATTAACGTCTAATGGGCAAAATGAGCTGAACACTCAGTCCGCCAGTCGCTCGGTTGGATGCGATCACCTTACCATTAAGCAGACTCACTGCCTCTTTGACAATCGCCAGCCCCAAACCATACCCACCCTGCTGCTTGTTGCGCGAGGATTCCAAGCGTGTAAACGGTCTGAATATCTCCTTAATATGACTTTGAGGAATGCCTGGCCCGTTGTCACAAACCTCTACCACCACATAGCCTAAGTGCGTTGATTTAGTGTCTACGCTTACCCTTATTTCAGCGCTATCACCAGCATACTTGATGCTGTTGGTCAGCAGGTTATTAAGGCATCGGAGTACCAAGCGCTGATCCGTCACGATCATAGGAAGATTCGCACCATAATCGACCGTCATCGTTTGATGCTGCCTGAGTTGGAGACGGCTTTGCTCAACCTGACTTGAAATCAAACTTTCGAGGCAGACAGGCTTATAACTCGCTTCATAGCGAGAGTTTTCCAATCGACTGTACTCTAAAATCTCGGCTACCAAGACGTCCATTTGATCCACTTCTCGTTCCAATCGCTCAATCAAAGGGCGGTGTGAATCTGATGATTTTGCTCGAAGTAGATGGAGTGCGAGATTCTGTCTGGCTAATGGTGTGCGCAGTTCATGAGAGACGTCTCTTATCAAGTTGCGTTGACGCTGGGCTAAAGCATGGATCTCTTTGGTCATATCGTCGAAATCACGAGCTAAGTCATTAAACTCGCGCGTGTTGGAGCGCAATTCGCTCACAACACTGATATTAAAATCACCGGACGCAAGTCGACGACTCGACTCGCGCAATCGGTCCAACGGTCTTTTCAGTTGATTAGCCAAAATCAGCGAAAACAACGAGAGCATGGTAATGACGATCACCACTTTACTTACCGCCAGATAAACAAGAAAACGATGTGCTGGGTGCATTTCACTTGGCAATTGCACAACTAAGGTGTTGCCACCATCAAGGCCCAATCCAATCAATGGCTTACTCACCGTATCGCTTAAGGGGCTATCTAACTCTCGCAAGAAGCGCAGTTTAAATTCGAAGTGTGGATGCATCTGACGGTGAGACAGCGGCTGATTGTCCCGATCGAGAACAAAGAGGTAATAAGGTTGTGCGTTGGCCCAGTCGGCCAGTTCATCCATATCCCCTTCTTCGATCAGAACATTGGCCTGATGAGCCAATTGTAAAATATGTTGCTTGATTGGCACCGGCACCTTGAGCACCGCTTTAACTAATGCCTGCTCAGCAATAACTTGCAACAGGAGTATCGACACCATGACTGCCGCCATATGGCTAAACAACTGGAACACCAAGCTGTCTTTTCGCTGGGCAAAACTGTTGCGTAAACTAAATCGATACATGGTCATTAGCCTGCGTTGGCGTTGGCGTTGAAGCTATATCCTTTGCCTCTCACCGTCTTTATATGTTGTTTTGAGAGTCCGGCTTCCACAAACTTACGTCTCAAGTTGCTGATGTGCATGTCTAAATTTCGATCGTATGGGCTGAGTTCTTTTTTCAGCACTTGGATCTGTAACTCTGCTTTAGACACAACCACACCTTCATTCTTTATCAGATAACCGAGTAAATCAGCCTCGGTGCAGGTCAAAGGCAACTGAGAAGAATCAAACGAACCTTGAGACTCGCAACTATTGGCTTGTCTTTGTTTCTCTAGACCGACACGTCGAAATATCGCCTTGATCCGAGTCAGTAATTCAGGAACCTTGAAAGGCTTAGCGATATATTGATCCGCGCCAGACTGATAGCCATCAAGTATCGATTCTTCATCATTGAGAGCCGTCAGCATTAGGATAGGAGTCGCAAAGCGCTGGCAGATTTTTCGCGCAACTTGCATACCATTAAGTTTAGGCAGCATGACATCAAGTAAAACCAGATCTACGGCCTTCTTTTCTAAGTATTTAAGTGCGCTCTCACCGCAGTGGACACATTCAACGAGGTAACCTTCAGCTTCCAGAACATCAGACAGCAAGTGACACAGTTCGATATCATCATCGACAACTAAAATTCGCGACATGAGAATAGCAGTACAATTGAAAAGGGTTCGCATTCTAAACTAAGGCCATATTGAAGACAATGGCACTTAGTTGCGAAGTACTGTGCGAATAGTCGGATCTAACATCAACCAAGGCTCAGTAAATTCGACCTGCCCTCCATGCGCAACCAGCAATACTTTCGGCTGGAGATTGTAGATACGCTTAATCGAAGCCCGATATTTATTTGGATGGAAGACGGGAAACGGTGAGATAAGATGTTTTTTGACTTCGACCATCAGATCGGCGACATACAAAATTCCTTTCTCTTGGTGATGCAGCGAAAGGTCTCTATCGGTGTGCCCCGGTGTTTCGAGCACGGTCCAATCTTCAAAGCCAGGAATCATTTCACCATCTGAAAGCTCAATATCAGCGATCAGCTTTCGTGAATACCACAAATTTCTCCGCGGTTTGTTTTTACGTCGCGCAACCCAACGCGCCAGCATAATATCGGTCAAATGCATTGCAAATCCGCTCACCCCGCCATACCAATGATGATCTCGTTTTGCCGACACTATCTTACACCCTGTAATCGATCGTAGCTTATGCGCTGCGCCCGCATGGTCTGGGTGCATGTGTGTCACTACCACTGCGGCTAGATCACTAAACGGGCGTTGCAACTCATGAGTAATTAAATGTTTGAGATACGAAATATCAGCTCTTGATGCACCATCTAGTAACATCAGCTTTTTTTCATACTCCACCAGATAAATTTTTTGGATATAGCCATCTAAAGCATGGATCTTCATAGCCGCTAAACATTTAACATTGCATTTACATTCAACTTATCAGGCTTATCACTATTGCAAAGAGTATTAGCTCTAATATGTGACGTCACAGATGCCTTTGACCAACAAATTAGAACAATACAAACACAAAAGTGCGACATTCACACCGCGCTCTCATATCAATACCCTTGACTCAGTGTGCTTTGCTGGTTGATAAGCCAGTCATCTTAGCCACCTGCTCTACGACGGTATTCACTTGCTGGGCAATCTGCTTGAGTGTCTCCATCTCTTCGTCACTAAACGGATGTTGCAAGATCGCTTCTGCACCATTTTTACCCACCACCGTTGGCAAACTCAGCACGACGTCTTTCAGGCCATATTCTCCCTTGAGCAAGGTAGCAACAGGCAAGACAGAGCGTTCGTCAATCATCAACGCTTGTATGATTCGAAATACGCTGGCGGAGATACCGTGAGTGGTATTTTGCTTACGTTTGAAAATCTCATACCCTGCCTGCTTGACCGACTCTAGCAGTTCGTCAGCACAGATCCGCTCAATATGGTGGGTATCACAATAGTAATCCGCGGGCTGACCAGCGATAGAAATGAGACTTTTGGGTGTAAAACAGTGGCTACCATGCTCACCCAGCACATAGCCAAATACGTTCTTGGGGTCGAGATTGACACGATTGCCGACAATACTCATCAAACGGGCGGTATCAATAACACAGCCACTACTGATCACTTTAGAACGCGGGAAATGGGTATTGGTGGCGATAAAGTGAGCCACGACATCACATGGATTACTGACCACGATTAAAGTCGCGTTAGGCGCTACGCGTTCAACTTCTTTGGCAATCTCAACACCAATGCGGGTATTGATTTCAGCCAGATCGATACGTGTTTGTCCTTGTTTGATCTGAGCACCTGCGGTAATCACGACGATATCAGCGCCAATGAGAGTCAGGTAGTTATCCGTCGGGACTAAATGGGTGTTTTTTGAAAACGTCAAAGCGGCTGTGTGCCTAAAATCAAAGACCTCGCCTTCTGCGCGTTGTAAGTCTTTATCCAGCAGTACAAGCTCACTGATACTTCCTAGTGTCAGAAGGTAGTTACATACGCCTACCCCTACAGAACCAGCACCAATCACACCGATTTTCATTTATCTTTCCTTGTTAGATCTGTCCTATAACTTTGGATTGTACTAACAATTTCATCAATGATGCTAATTTAATTTTATCTATGAAATAAATATCAGATGTTTAATCTAAATATCGCGCAACGACTAGACACGTCTCTTAAATAGCCGCCCATCTGTGCGATAGAATATCAGCGACACCAAGATCAGCCCACAACCGATCAACTTATTGCCAGACAACTGCTCACCATACCAAACAATACTGAGAACCACAGTCCAGATTGGCTCAAAGAGCATGATCAACGCCGCGTTGGCTGGATTACAACCTTTCTGACCTAAAGTTTGCATCACGTATCTCAAACTGGTTGCTAACAAGGCGCTCAGTGCAAACCATCCCCAAATGGAAGCGTCCACACTTTCAGGGAAAGTTTCGAACATCATCGACATAAGCAGTGCAATCACGCCAGTAACAAATAGCTGGATACAGGTCAGCAACAACACTGGCACCTTGCGGGCGAGCTGACTGTTAACGTTGAAATGCAGAGCAAGTAAACACGCATTGGCCAAAAACCAAAGCTGACCCGCAGAGCTATTCCAACCATTGGTTAACGACAACATCGCCAAGCCAGCTACTGCTATAGGCATAGAAATCCAAAATGCTCGTTTCGGTCTATCTTGGTAAAGAACCCAAGCAATAATAGGGACAATAATCATCGATAGGCTGACGATAAACGCCCCTTCGCCCAATGTCTCACTGATTGAAATCGCATAGACCCAACTCAGCAACGCGAAAGACAGTATCACCCCTCCTCCAACCGCCTGCCCAATAAGAGCAAGCGTCAATTGGCGAAAACGCTTAACACATAGGGGAAGTAAGCAAACCGACGCGACGAGAAAACGCAAGCCAACGAAACCAAAAGGCGGCAAACCTTGAATCGTCTCTTTGGAAAAAATCCACCCCAGCCCTGCGAGTGCTGTTGTTGCAAATAGTATCCAGCCAGCTTTGTTTTCAGCGTTCAAATTCAAGTTCTCTTTCTCGTTATTATCGTTTTGATAGTGTCAGATTTATTGAACAGAAGCTATTTATTATCTACTCATCTTCACCACTTCATACTAAGCTATCACTCTGAACTATTTGAGGATTATTCGATATGATCATTGTTGGACACCGAGGTGTCGCCGGACATTTCCCTGAAAATACACGTTGCAGTATTGAAGCCGCCATCGCGCTTGGTTTGAAATGGGTAGAAGTCGATATTCAACCAACCAAAGATAACCAGCTAGTTGTCTGTCATGACCACACCATCAACCGTTGTAGTAACGGTCGTGGCCGCGTTGATCGCTATACGTTGGATGAACTCAAACAATTTGATTTTGGTCGTTGGTTCGACCGCAAGTTTGCCAACCAGACAATTATGACACTCAATGAACTGCTCAATTTAGCTGTAGAGAACAAGCTAAAACTTAATTTAGAGGTCAAAATCGATCGTCACGATCCAATGCTAGTTTGTCAACTCCTCGCTAAAGAGCTAGGCAGCAGCCAAGCCACAACTGAAGACATTGTCCTATCGAGCTTTAACCACGACATTGTGCGTTGTCTGCACCAACTTATTCCCGAGTACAGACTCGCCGTGTTGTGTGATCGAGTAACGACTAAGGTGGAACGTTTACTTAAGCAAGTCTCTGCTTTTAGCTGCAACGTTAACTATAAATTCCTTAACAACAGCAAGATTTATCGGCTCCAAGCGGAGGGATTTCAGGTGTGGAGCTATACCGTCAACAATCCAAAATCATTGCGTCATCTATCGAAGCTCGACGCCATTTTTAGCGACTTTCCTCAACGCTTTCTCACGCATAATCCTCAGTAGTAACCTGTACAGTGTTATCCACCACCACTGGATAACACTGGCTATGTGAGTGCGTCAGCTCACAATTTTCATTTTAGCCCTCACGCCCAAAAGTATTCCAAAAAACAAACAAAACCATTAAATATCAATCATATAAACAAACGCCACCCTCTATGGCTTTGTTTTTATCGTATAAAAATCCCACAAAAATGCTTGCTTCTTATTTGGATTAAAACTACTGTATACACATACAGCATGTATAAGGGAACAGTAATTATGATTCAGGCACAAACTCAGACTTCAGCGTTTTCAAAATATAATGTTCTTGCTCAACCGACTCAGCCGATGAACATCGATGACACGACGTTAAATCGTCTAGCGGGTCTTTCCAATCAAAAGCAATGGATTCTGTTTACTGCTGAGTGCCCTCGCCCGAATTATGATCAGTTCGCTTCGTGCCATGTGAGCTGCAAAAAGATTATTCAGATGAAACCTTCACAGACCCAGTCTGAATTCGAAATCGTCATTAAGGCGATCCAATCCGGTAATGCCAGTGCTGTCGTTGCCTCTAACAATCTTTCTACTGTTGAGCAAAGCCTACTTTGTGAACATGCTCGTCAGTATCAATGTGAAGTCTTCTTCGTCGAAGGAAGAGTGAACCAATTTCACTAATCAACACTGCCAATCGCCCCTCTCTGAGGGGTTGTTTTTTGTTAATCTCAGCTCATTTTGCTTGCAACATAAAAAAATAAGCAAACGTTTGCTTTTTCTCTGGCAGCACAGAATAGTTCTGGTATGATGCGTTGGATATCGGCTGTCGCGAATGGCAGTCGCCCACCTTGCTAAAGATAGGAATGTCGAAATGAGTCTCGCTGATCAAGTTCTTGCCGTAAACGATGATCTCCCAATTCGTACTGATAAACCCGTTCACAGTGGCAAAGTCCGTTCAGTCTATTGGCTGACGGAAGAAGACAGTAAACGCCTTATTAAAGAGAAAGGCTACGATGTTGCCCCTGATGCACCATTGGCTATCATGGTGATCAGTGACCGTATTTCTGCTTTTGATTGTATCTGGCATGCTGAAGGTGGATTAAAAGGTGTTCCTGGTAAAGGAGCGGCTCTAAACGCTATCTCCAACCACTGGTTTAAGTTGTTTAAAGACAACGGGCTTGCTGACAGCCATATTCTAGATATTCCGCACCCATTTGTTTGGATTGTCCAAAAAGCCAAACCAATCATGATTGAGGCGATCTGTCGCCAATATATTACTGGCTCAATGTGGCGTGCATACGAAAAAGGCGAGCGTGAATTCTGTGGAATTCAACTACCAGAAGGGCTAGAGAAAGATAAGCCGCTTCCTGAGTTGCTCATGACACCGTCGACAAAAGGCATTCTTAAAGGCATCTCAGGTGTACCTGAAGCTGACGATGTTAATATTACTCGTAAAAATATCGAGGATAACTTCGCTGCCTTTAACTTCTCTAAAGCAGAAGACATCGCACTTTACGAAAAATTACTTCGTGAAGGTTTCGTGGTTATCAGCAATGCACTTGCCGAAGTCGACCAGATTTTTGTCGACACTAAATTCGAATTTGGCTACGTGACTGACGCAGCAGGTAACGAAAAGCTCATATACATGGATGAAGTTGGTACACCCGATTCATCACGAATTTGGGATGAGGAAGAGTACAATCAAGGTCGAATCGTCGAGAACTCAAAAGAAGGTTTCCGCCAATTCCTACTTAGTTACTTCCCAGATCCAGACATTTTGCTCAACAAAGAGCGAATGGATGAACGTGAGGCTTTGGCTCGTGACAATGCGTTACCATTAGAATCACTGATCGATATTTCAACGACTTATCTAAGCATTGCCGCTAAAATTACTGGCCAAGAGATCAAACTAAGTGACAATCCGAAGCAGGAAATCATCGATATCCTTTCTCGCGATTACGGGCTGATCGACTAGGTAAGCCATCATACACAAAAGCCCCGCTCAGCAATGAGCGGGGCTTTTTGATCACAGCTCAAACACTATTTGTCTTTGCCTTTGCCACCCTTATCTTTACCACTATTGTGGTTGCCCTTATCGCCGCTTTTTCCTTTACCAGATATTGGGCTCGCTTGTTCTGACTCATCGTCGCTGCCTTTCAGCGTTCCCGCGGAGCGTAATGACGACATCACCAGTGATGATATTTACGCGGTTATGGATGCAGGCGCAGAAGCAGGTGTACTCGATACCAATGAGCAACAGATGATGGAAAGCGTGTTCCAGATGCAATCCATTGCTGTTACTTCAGCCATGACGCCACGCGAAAACATCGCATTTCTCTCTCTTGATGACGATGAAAGCATGCTCAAACGTAAAATCGCCGACAACCCACATCACAAGTTCCTTGTTTGTGATGGACAACTTGATGCGATTAAGGGCTTCGTCAATTCAACCGAGCTGTTGATTCGCCTTATTAACGAGCAAACTTTGGACTTAAAAAGCAGCAGCGTGGTTCAAACCTGCCCTATCATCCCTGATACGTTGAGCTTATCCGAAGCATTGGATTATTTTAAAACCAATCGCGTCGACTTCTCTGTGGTAATGAACGAATACGCGCTAGTACTTGGCGTCGTGACGTTTAATGATTTACAAAGCGCAGTAATGGGTAGCTGGGTGCTGGCCGAAGGTGAAGAGCAAATTGTTGCTCGCGATGAACACTCTTGGCTGGTTGATGGTGTAACGCCTATCACCGATGTGATGCGCACGCTGCAAATTGACGAATTACCACACTCTCAAAACTACGAAACCATCGCTGGTTTTATGATGTTTATGCTGAAAAAAATTCCTCGTCGTACCGACTCGGTCACCTTCTCAGGCTACAAATTTGAGGTCGTTGACATTGATGACTATAAAGTAGACCAACTGCTGGTCACTCGTGTGGAACAGAAAGATGATGAGTAAAGCTAAAGAAAAGCTAAGGGGAAGAGCAAGCTAAGGGGACACACAATAAGCTAAGGCATAAGCTAAGGGGACACACACCATTACCTCAAAACAGGATGTCAAAAGTTAAATAAATGCAAAAGGATAGGATAGACGCAATGAAATAACCACTAATGTTCTTGACATCATTTAATGGTGAAATCGGTATCAGTTTGCCAATAATGTAAAAATGTAAAAAATGCAAAAGGAACATGTAAAAAAAATGTAAAAGGACATATATGGTCACCTCGCTGTTCGCAAGGCCTGATTGAAATTAATGTCGGTCTTTTCTTTAAGCTATTTCATAGGCACCCTTAACGGAGATTAACATTGATGGTCGACGGTCTTGCGACATATATCCGGCGTCGTTATAGCAACGTTTAGTTTGCTGCGCCCTAATGAGTTCCAAATTGACGTCTTATCCTCCTCTACACACGCATGGCTTTTCAATAGCCGCTGTCCTTAACAGGTTTTGAATAAGACAAACCGTTTTACATCAGTGTATTACCGCTCTTTTACAGATGGTTCTCTTTATCAGGCACACGCCAAATGAGGATTATAAGGCGCTCTTTTTACCAACACGGCCCAAATAATCCGTGCCAGCTTATTCGCGAGAGCAACGACCAATTTGCAGACATGCATCTTGGGTTTTAATGTCTGTAGCCACAGACTGAGTGGGTCCGATTTTCGCTCACACCAGTTTATCACTGCTCTTGCCCCCTGAATGAGTAGCTTCCTTAAATCTCGGTTTCCGCGTTTAGTGATTTTTCCAAGATAGTTTTTGTCACCACTGCTGTATTGAGACGGCGTCAACCCTAACCACGCGGACAGTTGCCGACCATTTTTGAACTCACCAACGCTGTTTATAGA
>NZ_QEWN01000001.1 GCF_006124995.1 Vibrio sp. Hep-1b-8 | reverse complement strand
AAGACCGCCTCTAGCATCGCTGTGTTCATCATACAACGCTTCTGTTTTCCAACGATACTGAGTTTAGTCGGCTCTGTGCGCAACATATTCAACCCTATATGGCGCAGACAAGCTAGGTTTTCGGCTCCGTGGTCTTTATTGATTTGGCAGGCATCCTCAGCCATCGTCACATCTAAGACCCAGTGCATTGACTCGATACCCCAGTGCTCCCTTACTGCGCTTGCCGCTTGCTCCGCACTCAATTGCTTTGAGCTGATGTAGTATCGATACTCTAGCTCTGCTACTTTGCCTTTATGGTAACGGAAGTTTTCCACCATAATGACCGATTTTAATCCTTTCCAACGAGAGAAGTTACCTTCGAGCGTTTCACTGCTTAACACATAGCTTTGACGGACTTCAATACGGCCGTGACCCTGCTCGATTTTGATATTTTTGGGCTTTGATACTCGTTGTTTTGCAAAAGCCTGCTCTATTGCTTTGCGTAACTTTCCTTGATTATTTTTAACCGCAAGTAAGTAGTTAGCATCTTGTTCGATGATAGTTTTGGCTATTTCCGTTTGGCATGCCATCGCATCAATTGTGACTAGAGCGCCTTTGATATCAAGAAGTTTGATGAGCTCAGGTATTGCTGTGATCTCGTTGCTCTTTTCTTCTGTTTTGAGCTGTCCAAGTACGAGCTTATTGGACGAAGCGTAGGCGCTAATCATATGGATAGTACTAGCTCGGTCATCTCGGTTGTAGGAGCCCCGAAGTGTTTTACCATCAATCGCAACGACTTGCCCCTCAGTAAGGGAATGTACTGCTGACATCCAGTTTATAAAGCAAGTATGAAAGGGCTCTGGTTCTATCTTAGAGATAATGCGAGCAATCGTATCATCGGCAGGAATATCATTAACAAACATACCATTACGTTTAAACCACTCATGATGACCAAGGATGTACTCACGAATATCAAACCAACCTTTGGCACCAGCAATAACAGCGCACAATGAGCCGAACAGAACCTCAAACAAGCAATACGTAACCTTTGCTGACTGGCGCTTATCTGCGACTAAATGGAAGTGCTCTTTAAACTCGTCGATATGCATTGTGGCTAGCTCTCTTTAATTTGCTGCTATATACTAACTTATTGATTACATGGCATTACATGTCATTTTGACACCAAACCAAGATCTTAACTGTTAATTCAGGGCGGGATCGCACTTTGTTAGCAACTATGGTCTAATAGACCAAAACAATGTGAGTGCGGTGCTCCGAGCCAAAGACAAAAACTAAAGCAAGCGGGTTGGTGTAACGATTACAGAGCACAAGTATTCTTTGGTTTATAAATTAATCAAAGTATGCTCACGTCCTGATTGTTAATTCACATTAAAAAATAATGTGCAATAAATGGACTTTATTATCGGGACAAATTAACTAAAAAAGGACTTCATTATGCGTAAATATCACTATTCGGCACTACTTATGTCAGCCTCTTTTTTATCTATGGCTGGAGAACATACTGTCAGATTTTCGGGAAGCGTCATCGAACGACCTTGCCCTATACAGACTGAAAATCATGCAAATAAATTTATACATACTGAAAATCATGCAAATAAATTAATCGAAGATCGCTGTGTCCCCTTCAAAAAACCTGTATATGAAGCAATTTATGATACAGAAGATGATGGCATTACAGCCAAACATATTGGTAACATCGTTCATGTAACCTATCTATAGACATTAGTAATGTGACTCACAAGCTGTAGTTAATGCTAGCCTTGAGCCCATATCATTGGCTCTTTGCTATCATTTTCTACCACTGTAACAATCATACCAGCTTCCACAACTACTTCATTCGGATGTTTTTCTATACCGTTAAATATTCCCTCAATTCCTTTACTTCATTCTTTTAACCTCACTAAGTTAACACAGAATGCTACTGATAAATCTAATTATCGCAAAACGAGAACAATCCTACGAAACAAGTTCAAAACTCTGTCGCCCAACACCATAAAACCTACAAATAAGCATAAGAGAGGCTACTAGCCCCTCTTATGTCAACCACAGACTAATCCTCTGACTGACAAAATGTCGCTATGTACAGGGCTTCAACTTTTTCTCGAGCCCACGGTGTGCGGCGTAAAAATTTCAGAGATGATTTTATCGATGGGTTATTGTAGAAACAGTTGATCTGAATTTCTGCGTCAAGTCCTTCCCAGCCGTAATACTCTTGCAGGCGGGTAAGAAGTTGCTCTAACGTAATACCATGTAATGGATTGTTCGGCTGTTGCTGACTCATTGAATAGTGTTCCGACGATATCGAGGTGTAAAACGAGAGTCTAGCAAATATCAGTTATCTTTATTACGTTTTTCACTCCACAGCGCACGTCCTCGTCTTTTACTTTTACGGGTTTGGCAACGAATCAAAATCGCTTGTTTCTCCTCGTTAGACGCAGCTGACCAATTTAGGATCTCGTCTAGAGTTCGAAAACAACCTAAACAGATCTCTTCCTCATCAAGGCAACAGTGGCGAATACATGGACAAGCGATTGTCGATACGCCACTGTTACTTTCATTATCTCGGTTCATTTCACACCCCACTGTCTAGATTCTAGACCGAGATAAAAGTGGGTGCCTTACCCTAACCGCAATACTACCCTTGAGATCCGGCTACAGTGCATGACACTACCTTCCGTTTTGCTGTAAAAGGACTCGCTGATAACCGTTCGCTCCCGAATTAACACTAACACCTGAGTGTCTGCTAGCTTGACCGCCAGTTCATCTTCGGAGTAACTCTGACTAAAAACGGTTACATCATGCTCAGTAAGGAGCTTAAAACACTCTAAGCTTTTGACCACATCCTGATAGTCATCCAAAACGGTAATATTCAATTTACACTCCTTGTTCAGTGAGTACTCAACATATCACAGTGTCTCTTTTTGGCCTGCTTGGCTATGTTGAACCAACCTTTATCTTTATCGTAGGTTTATTGATTGGCAGCACCATAACCCTGCAAGAAGTTCCCACTTACTTGTTTATTATGTGCGCCTTAATCGCCTTGATTACGGACAGTCACAAACGGCTGAAAAATATTCGGATAAAACGATAATAGTGTAGAACGCATCTATTGCGTATTCACAACACCATCACCCGCAACGCGATCAAAAGTTCGCCAAGCTATGAATCCTATCTAACCACTCACTCAATTGCAGACGATTGCCGCGTGATATAGAAAGTCTCGATTTTCGCGCCGGCCTTTACAAAATCCACCGACAGGGTATAGAAACCTTTCTCCAACTGAACTTTAAGACCATCAACCGACACGAGGTGGCCTTGTGTGCCATGGGTTGAAAAACTCATACTGAACTGATCATTTATCGCAAGGCTACAGGAAGATTGAGCCGTAGAATCCCGTTCATAACTCATAACAGCTTGGCACTGGTATACCCCCTCCGTTTTCACCTCAATATCAAACGATACGTTGACTGAGGAATTAAGCGTGATTGCAGAGTCAGTCATATAAACCCGATCAGTGCCCGTTATCTTTCGAGCAATAAACGGCTTTATTGGCTGATACGCCTGCAAGGGTCTCGCCATCGCTGGCGTATCCAAGATAAAACGACAGATATTCATCGCGCTGCGTTGCAGTTCCGCCAGGGTCAATCTTCCTGATTCGATGGCTTCTAAGGTGTCATCCTGCATTGCGTTGTTTTCAGCACCATCATTCTCGACCACCATATAAAGGTCATTCTGTGCCTTGAGCATATGTGAAGTGAAGGTTTTAGCTTCGACACCACCAGAAATCGGATCGTTCATCTTAGCCCACCAGTCTGTCATCACAATACCACTGAAACCCCACTCGTTTCGCAATAGAGTGGTGTTCAGATCGTAATTGGACGCTGCCCAGTGAGCGTTGACCGGATTATACGAGGTCATGATCGTGCTTGCCCTGCCCTGCTTAACCGCCATTTCAAACGGTTTAACATGCACTTCACGTATTGCTCGTTGCGATATGATGCTGTCCACATCTACCCTTGCGGTTTCTTGATCGTTGGCAGCAAAGTGCTTGATGGTTCCCGATACACCAGCCCGGCTCAAACCTCGAGTTTGAGCCGATGCGATCATTCCAGTCAAATACGGGTCTTCAGAGAAATACTCGAAGTTGCGCCCATTTAGTGGATGACGATGAATATTGATGCCTGGACCAAGTAGCGTATCAATATGATTTGCGCTTAGCTCTTGACCAATCAGGTAAAACAGTTGTTCATTTAGTTCGTTGTTCCAAGTACATCCCAACAAAGTACCAATCGGTACCTGAGTGGCTTTATGACCACTATCCATACGAATACCAGAAGGTCCATCCGCTGCTGCGGCAACAGGTATACCAAGTTGAAACAGGCTGTCCGAAACACCACCAAACGCAGCGGCAGTTCCCGGTGTGACCTTAGGGCTACACATACCTTCGCCACGTACCATAGTCGCCATTTGCTCCACCGTCATCTGAGCAACAAATGCCTCCAGACTTGCCTGTCCAGATTTGACATCAGCCAGCTTAATACCAACATCGCCGGTGTATTTAAGTTCATTCGGCATATTGGTTGAGATTCGGGTTGCCATATCGACGGTACGTTGTGGAACAGATTCAAAACCGAGCTGAAAACAGCCCCGCTCGTCCGGATTTGTTGGCTTCATTCGCTCAAATGGCAATATCGGCGCACAAGCTTCCTGTAAGCGTTCAGTGACAAGTAGTTCCTCCAGAGAAAAACACGCGTCTAGTGGTTTAGCTTGACGAACGCTACCACCAAGATAAAAGTTGTACTCCCCTGCTTCGAGTAGGTAACAGTTTCTGTTGCCAGTGACACCACTATCGTCATAACTGGCCAGTTGAGAGAGAGGAAGGCTAATCGTCATTAGTTGAGATTGTTTGGCTGCCAGTTTACGAGTTTTAGCAAACGCAACCAGTGTTCGTCTTGGCTTACCTAATAAGCCTTGTGGAGCCTCTACATAGAGCTGAACAACCTCTTTACCCGCATGGACTGGCCCCGTATTAGTTACTTCAATCTCGAACAGTAGCTGAGTCTCTGAACCTTGTCCTTCAACGCGATATCCAACCAACACTTGCGTGAAGTCACTGTAGGACAGACCAGCACCGAATTCGAACTGTACTTTCTCAGGTGCGAACGTTTCGAAGTAGCGATAACCAACATAGATGTCTTCCTGGTAGACGTTACGCGTTCGATCACCGAAGTTACGTGTCGATGGATAGTCCTCAATACGGTAGGCGATGGTATCGCTTAGTCGACCACTTGGTGATTCAGCACCCGACAGTACATCGGCCAGTGCATCGCCTGCTTCCATGCCAGCCGCCCAGCTATACATCACCGCTCTGATGGACTGACACCCTTGAATCGTCTCCAGCCATGACATATCGATGATGTTGGTCACGTTCATCACCACAATCACACACTCAAAATGACGACAGACGAAAGTGAGCATTTGCTGTTCGAGCTCGGTTAAACGGTAACTGCCTGCTAAGTCCTGATTGTCCTGATCTTCACCCGCAGTACGACCAATAAAGACAATCGCTTTGTTCGATTGTTGCGCCGCCGTTCGCACCAGCTCATCATTAAGTGGCATCTCCTGTTGGAACCAAGGTTCAGCGGCCCAGCCACCACCACCATCGTCAAATGGATGGTCCGCAACCCAGTTACGATAAAGCTGCGCTAATTCTTGATTGTATGAAATCGCCGGATTGGAGGCGATCCCATCCAACGCACTGATCGCATACGCAACATTCACAGCCCCACCTGAACCTGTTCCACTGCGATACGTATTGATTTGGCAACGACCAAACAGGGAGACCGTGTCCTGCGCCATCAGCGGCAAAGCTTGCTGTTCATTTTTGAGTAATACGATACCTTCGGTCGCAGCCTGACGGCTAACCGGAACCAAATTCATTTGAGCTTGTGTTATTTGACTGTTTTGCATAATCAACCACATGTTAAGTTTGGGATGTCACTTTTGGGTCGCTGCTCTGAACGACCCACTGTGTTTCTGATAACAAAAATAGTATGCTGATTGAATTCGCTAATCTCCCAATATAGCGACACAAAAAAGGAAAATAGCGACATGACCACTCGATATCGACTACGCTCACATCAGCGTCATCAACACCTGAATTTCGCTTTTGTCGATGGAGACCACCAAACCGACTTCGCACTTCACAAACACGACTTTTCAGAGCTGTTTCTGGTTTTAGAAGGGAGTGGTAAACACTTGGTTGCTGACTTCGAATATCCGTTAAGTGTTGGAGATGTGTTTGTCATTAATGGTGAAACTGAGCATGGCTTTAAAGACGTTAGCGGACTAAAACTGATCAATCTGATGTTTGACGCTTCAGCCCCCTTCTTTGAACAACCCTCTATGCGCGTTCTTGCTGGCTACCAAACACTATTTAAGATAGAACCTTTAGCGAGACAGACCTCAGAATACAGTGCCAAGTTGACTCTCAATCAATCTCAACTCACTACTGTCCAACAAATGTTGGAGTCAATACGATCCGAATACCAAGTCGCGCCACCGGGTTTTGAAGTAATGATCAGTAGCTTAATGCAGCAACTGATTATTACCTTGGCAAGAATTTACGCTCAGCAGCAACAAGACGCACCAAAAACAACGTTAGCGCTGAGTCGGGCTATGGTGTTTATCGAACAAAACTATACCCGCAGCGAGCTCACTCCGGAGCAGATCGCGCAAGCGGCTTTTGTTAGTCAGCGTCAGTTAGAAAGGTTGTTTAAACACTATTTAGACACTTCGCCCAATCACTATGTCCGCCAACTCCAGTTAAGTTACGCACATAACCTGATTGTTGAAGAGAAGCTCACTTCAGTGCAGACAATATCAGAGTCGTGCGGTTTCAGTGACAGTAACTACTTTTCTAAATGCTACAAGCAGCGTTACTTGACGACCCCAAGAGCAGAAATAAAAAAAGCCGCTACAGAGAGCGGCAAAAGCGATCGTTAGGAGCAAATCGCGTTGCTGAAAATAGTGTGTCCCAAAGGCAATAACACTAAAAGGATATAATGAAAAAGGAAGGCATCAACACTTGGCAGTTAGATGCCTTCAATATGGACAGTTTAGGCAATTACCACCACATATCCGCTTGAATACCAACGATAAAATCACCATCTTTGCCATTACCGTTACGATCTTCACCGTCTAGGTAAGAGGCAAGCAAGCGGATTTCTGGACTTGGACCAAAGCCAGAATGCACAACCATCGTAGGAGCAACGGTTAGCTTGTAGTCATAAGAGTCCGCTTTGACGCCATTTCGCTCTTCGTAATTGAACATGTAGCCCGCTTCAGTAGCGATAAAGAAGTTTTCTGAGATTGGGAATGTTGGACGAACCATGGCAGACACCCAACCATCCTTAGCGCCGTTATCAAAGTCATTGTATTGAGTTTGAATAGAGTGGAATACGCTGACTCCGTTCTCAAAGAAGTATCCACCCCAAGCGAGAGCGCGTACTGACATATCGTCTTCATCAACCGCTTTCAAGCATGATGTCCCACAAGCTATACCTGTTGTTAACCAACTTTGGTAATCGCTACCAGGCTTGTATGTATTGTAAGTGGTTAGCGTACCACCTAATAGGTTACCAGAACCCAAGCCCTTACCTGCCTGTGCAATGTACTTGGTAAAGCCTTTGTCTGATAGGCCAAACACTGAGTCAGTATGAACGATAGCGGTCATCTCAAAACCGTTATCCGCAAACGCTTCTAGACCAGCACCGTTGCCTAAGTCGACCATATTGTCTGGCATAAACTTCGCCAGTGCATGCAACTCGACGCTGCCAAAATTGACACCTGCGTGAAGCGCATGCATCACGTTATTGCTATCACCCCAGAAACTCGTATCGCCTGCGTTATCACTTGCGATATAAGCGAAGTCCCATTTGTTGCCTCCAAGCTCAACACCTTCAATACCAACACCCGTACCGGACATATCTGTGTAGAAGAAGTCGGTCATAAAGATGTAATTGTCTTTACCGTAAAAACGCTTACCACCCCAAACAACCCCTGTTTCCGATACCCCTTCGAACTCAACGAAGGTTTCTGCCATACCAATTTCGCTGTTTGTCGCGTCTGCGTTAGCACCTAGCTGGTTGGTAGCGTACTGAGCGTTGTCCGCTGCGGCACGGGTTTTGATGCGAATTTTCTGGCCTGCATCATTTTCAAAGTTTTTTTGTAGCGCAAGCTCAAAGTGGTTGTCTGATTCAACACCTAAGCGGCCTAGGCGCTCTTTCGATGCAGGAAACTTAGCTCGTTTAAAATCATCGTTTTGACTATATAAAGCGCCTGCTCGAAAGTAGCCGTGAAATTCGAACCCTTCAGATTTCTCGGCAAATGCAGGAAGTGAAGTAACACCAGTCGTTGCAATCACGCAAGCAAGGGTTAGCTTTGACAGTTTCATAGTAACTCCATGTTATTACGCGCTAACGAAAGCGCTTTCTTTATTGTGATATAAAAAATCCAAAAATAAGCAGCATTCAAAAGCGTAGGGTCATCAATTGAGCTAAAAGAGCTCTTATTGACACTGGGTTGCCAATCATATTTGGATTGAAGACAGAGTACTCACAAAGCACCCATACAAAAAGTTAATCAGCTCACAAAGAAAACGCTTTCTTTGGTTTGTAATCACATTTATGCGTTAAAATGGAGAGAAATGTAGAGTCCGGTTTCGAAAGCGAGTAAATAGTAAAACAACAACACGCTCGCTAGGTGCTCTACCTTCACCCGTTCTAAAATGAGTTAATGCCTTGATTACTATTAAAGAAGTCGCTGAGTTGGCAAAGGTATCGCAAGCTACTGTTTCTCGCGCAATTAACAATCATCCAACTGTAAAAGAAGCAAACCGGGAAAAGGTCTATGCTGCGATTGAACAACTTGGCTACAAACCGAATGCGTTTGCTCAAGCACTTGCTTCAAGCCGCTCAAACAGTATCGGAATGTTGGTCGGATCGTTAGATGGCCCGTTTTACGGACCTTTAATGCATCATACTGAAGATACGATTCGCCAGAACAACAACCATCTCATCGTGACTAGTGGCCAGGAATCCCATAGCAAAGAGAAAGACTCAATTGAGTTTCTCCGCTCTAAACGTGTTGACGGGTTTATTCTTCATTCTGATAAGCTCTCAGACGATGAGTTGATAGAAGTAGTGAAGAACACTCCTGCAACCATCATACTTAACCGCTACATTCCCGATATCGCTGATAACTGTATCTATATTGATAACGAACTCGGAGGTTATCTGGCAACGAAACACCTGCTAGAACACGGGCATAAGAACATCGCTTGTATTACCGGTCAGCTAAGCAAAGGGGACAGTCGGGATCGCCTGCAAGGCTATCGTTTAGCTCTCGCCGAAGCCAGTATTCAGTACAACCCTTCTTACGTGATTGAAGGTCGTTTTGACCATGACGGTAACCACGAGCGAGCTCGCCGATTACTTGACCGTGCCCCTGAGATAACCGCAATATTTTGTCAGAACGATAATATTGCGTTGGCGGTCTACGATGTGGCAGTCGAAAGGGATATTGTGATCGGTAAAGATCTCTCCGTCGTCGGCTTTGACAACGACTACCACAGCGCTCACATCAGGCCACGCTTAACCACTGTTAACTTTCCAGTCGAAGAGATGGGAGTTGAGGCTGCAAAAGGGGTGTTGGCTATGGTTCATGAGAAGAAAGTAAATATAAAACAGCAACTTGAGCCTGAACTCATCTGTCGAGACTCAGTTGGCACACTGTCGTAGTCTTGCTCAGCAAACACCAAAGAGCGGTCTGATTGCCGCTCTTTTTTATTGTTGATTGCTCTCACAAGGGCGATTAGCTAAGCCCTACTCCACGGCAAACGGCTCATATTCTTCAAGCAACACGTGGTAGTCCTCTGACAACAAAGGATTACTCAAGCTTAGCTTGCGCCTTTTTTGCAGAGCAGCCTGACGAATTACATCACCATAGTGGTGATTGAATAGCTCAACTACCTGAGACTTTTTTTCTAACAGCTGCTGGCTCAATAACTCAGCCAATTCTTCCTGTTGCTGGTTGACGTAAAAGACTAATGGGAATGGATAATAGATTGCCATTGTCGGCTCGATGGAGAGCACGTCGCTATAGTGTTGATTCTGCGCCAGTATGTCATGGGCTTCGTTAGCCCCCAGAGTAATAAAGTCGACGCTTCCATCCTGCACCCAGCCTAACATATCACCCAGGTTTCCTTGCTCTAGTATATTGAAACCATGGGCTCTGAATAGCTCAGCATCAACCCAGGTGGCTGGCACTCCAAGCTTTTTACCCTTCAATTGTGCCAAAGTTAAGTTCTCAAACTCATCGACTCGGTCAGTTGCGACAATACAAAGGCGCCACCCTAATAACCCATTACACAACGGCTGTTTAATTTCGATCAGAGGTTTCCCGGCAAACTTCCGGTTTCCCGCCACAGTGACCAATATATCGCAGCCATTCTCCAGTACATTGCCTTCATCTTGCGCACACGGATAATCGGTTAAATCATTGTCTATTAAGGTTTCTTTTTGCCTCTCTCTAACTAAACACTCAAGTAACTCATATTCATAATCTTGCCTGGCCGATGACTTGTTACCATTCCAGAATTTAATCATCACTTCCCTTAAAATCTTGGTTGCTTGTTGGCTGAAACTTTACTCTTTAACCACCCCAAAGAAAGCGGTTTCTTTTGTTTTGGCTAATTTTGTGAAGATCAGCAAATTTAGAGCAAGAAAAACAGTGAGCGCTGTCTAAAATTTACGCTATTTTGTTCAAATAAACCTCTTAAAGCCCCTTGTCACTAGCACATCAACCACACTCAAAACAATTATAAAACCAGATATAAACCAAATAATATCAATAACTTAAAATAAAACACCACTCAATACAAGCAAACCTAAACTCGAGTTTGGTTCTGTGATCTAAGGTCTGTTTTGAAGACAAAAGTTTGAACTCTGCTATCGATAAGACTAAAACACACTAAAGAAAGCGCTTTCTTAAATAAGTGCTTCCGGGGATGAATCAAAACTTAATAATTAAATAAGGACAATGTGATGCATAAGAAAACTCTGCTCGCGACCATTGCTGCTAGTATGCTGCTTTCTACAGCCGCTCAAGCAGAAGACATCAAGCAAGGTGGTACCCTAACGGTGCCAATTATCAACACAGGCTTTGTTGAGAACTTCAACCCTTACACAACGAAAGACCTATACCACGGCATCATGTTTGAACCACTAATGGTCTTTAACAACATGACGGGTAAAACAGACTTCCGTCTTGCAGAATCTTATGCCTATTCAGACGACCTAAAAACCATCACGTTAAAACTCAAGCCTGGCTTGAAATGGTCGGATGGTACTCCACTGACTGCGGAAGATGTTGTGTACAGTTTTATGCTGACAAAAGAAGCACCAGCATTTGACCAAAAAGGCATTTGGTCAGGCAAAAATCTACAAACTATTACGTCGACAGACGAAACCACCGTCGTCTTCCAGTTAGAGAAAGCGGACTCTACTTTTGCTTGGAATCTAGAGCGCTACCACATTGTACCTAAGCATATTTGGTCAAAAGTGAGTGACCTCACCACTTTCACTAACCCTAACCCAGTGGGTAGCGGTCCAATGACAGTGGTGAAATACCTTAAACCTCAACAGATGGAGCTATGCCGCAACCCAAATTACTACCTTGAAGGTAGACCTTACTTAGATTGTGTTAACTTCCGTTCATACAACGATAACTCACAGATCCAGCCGGCACTGATCAAAGGCGAAATCGACTGGGGTTCAAACTTTATTGCCGATGTTGAGTCGACTTTCGTTGCTCAAGACAAGGCAAACAACCATTTCTGGTACCCAGCAAACGATGCTATTCACCTATATGTGAACACCAAACAGAAGCCTTTCGATGACCTTCGTGTGCGACAAGCTCTGTCTATGGCTCTCGATCGTGAAGCTATCGTTGATATCGCAGCCTATGGTTACCCGACGGCAAACTACAATCCAGGCGGTATCGCGGAGCTATACAAAACTCACATCGATCAAAGCGTGAACCAAAAATACGGTTACCTGACTCAATACGACGCAGAGAAGGCGAAATCACTACTTGATGAAGCCGGTTTAGTGGACAAGAACGGCGACGGTTACCGTGATAATGCCGATGGTTCAAATATTTCTTTCGATATCGAAGTCGTTAACGGCTGGACAGACTGGATTCAAGTTGTCCAGATGGTCACTGAGTACTTCGAGGAAGTAGGCATTAAAGCGAATGTCAAAACGGTTGACTGGGCGGTTTACGATAAGAACCTTAAAGAAAGCAACTATACCATGTCGATCAACTGGTCGATGGTCGCAACGAACCCAATTCTGGCTTACCAAGAGTACTTCTCAACATCTCGCATTGGTAAGACTTGGCATGCGGGGCACGGCGTCAACTCGCCAGAAATCGACAACCTTATCGATAGCTTTGGCAAGATCGGCAATGCGCAAGAGCAAGAAGCCGTCATCTCTGAGCTGCAAGAGTTTACAGCGCAAAACATGCCATTCATTCCACTGTTCTCGAACCCAACTTGGTTCCAGTACAGTACCAAGAAAGTCGTTGGCTGGCCGAATGAAAAGGACCCATACGTACAGCCAGTATGGTACGACGGCGGTAAGCGCGTGATTATTCTAAACAACCTACACCTTAAATAATCTTTCTCTCTAGCAACTATACGGAGCCCAACTCGCTTTGGGCTCCTTGATTAAAAAGGTTCGTTATGTCGTTTTTAGTTCGCCGATTTGGCTTTTATTTTACCGCATTTCTTATTGCGATATCTTTCAACTTTATGTTGCCTCGGCTGATGCCTGGAGACCCTGTAGACGCACTGTTTGCTGCGGCTCAAGGTCGAATGGACCCTGCTCAGATGGACGCTGTTCGTGAAATGTATGGCTTCGTTGATGGCAATATCTTTGAACAGTACATCGCCTACATAAAGAGTGTATTTACCCTCGATCTTGGCCCTTCTGTGCTGATGTTCCCTGTCAGTGTGTCTGAAGTGATCGCCAACGCCCTACCTTGGACTATGTTTCTGGCGCTGGGCTCACTGATTGTTGCTCTGATTATAGGTGTCAGCATCGGTACCTATGCTTCTTACCGCCGCGAAGGCTTCTTTGGTCAGGTAGTACCGCCAGTACTGGCGTTTATCAGTAACTTTCCATACATAGTAACCGCGCTGCTGCTGTTCTATTTCTTTGGCTTAAAGCTAGAGATGCTGCCGCTCGCCTACACCTACGACCCGTCACTGGATCCAGCGTTTAGCTGGGAGTTTATCTCCAGCGTAGCTAAGCACGCGGTACTGCCTGTTGGCTCCATGGTGATTGTTGGTATCTCGACTTGGGTGTTTAACATGCGTAACGCGATGATTAACGTGTTGGGCGAAGATTACGTCACCATGGCAGAAGCGAAAGGACTGAGTAGCTATCGTGTGATGTCTCGCTATGCTGGTCGAAACGCGATTCTCCCTGTCGCAACCGCGATTGCTATGGCGATAGGTTTCTCATTTGCAGGCTCGATCATGACCGAAGTGGTGTTTAACTACCAAGGACTAGGCAACATCCTACTTAAAGGCATTGTGGCTCGTGACTACCCACTGATCCAAGCCATTCTTCTTATCTTAGTCTCTGCTGTTTTGACAGCTAACTTCATTGCCGACCTACTTTACGTTTGGCTCGATCCACGTATTTCGAATTAAGGTGCATCATGGACAAACTCATTAACACAACTTCGTCTTCTGCCCATGCTTTGACCCAACGTGAATCAAAGTTCTCTTGGCAACGAGTCAAAAAATTTCTTAGCAAACTATATGCGTTCTTTTACGGTAACCCACCAGCGATTATCGGAGGCCTATTACTTACTATCGTACTGGCCGGTGCGTTGTTTGCCCCTGTACTTGCCACTCATAACCCAGAAAAACGGGTTGCAAGGCCTCACGTTGCACCGAATGCAGAACATGTGCTAGGCACGACTCGTAGCGGCCGTGATGTATATAGTCAGGTGCTTTACGGAGCGCGCAAGTCACTTACTGTTGCCATTTCAGCAGGTGTCATTGCCATGAGCCTTGCGGTCATCATCGGTGTCTCTTCAGGTTACTTTGGCGGCAAAATTGATGATCGTCTTAACTTCCTGACTAACGTTTTTCTGGTCTTTCCGCAGTTACCACTGCTAATCGTGCTCGCCGCCTTTTTGGGACAGGTTGGGTCGCTGGTGATCACCATACTACTCGGGATTACCTCCTGGCCCTGGGGGGCGCGGGTAATACGCTCGCAAACCATGGCGATACGCAACAAGGAGTTCATCATCTCTGCTGAAGTGATGGGCGAGTCAAAGATACGCATCATCCTAGTTGAGATCTTACCTAACCTTGTATCGATTGTGTTCGGTGGCTTCCTAGGGACGGTTATCTACGCTATGGGTTCAGAAGCTGGACTCGGTATTCTTGGTTTAGGTGATGCAACTGAAGTCAGTTGGGGCTCAATGCTGTACTGGGCACAAACCTCATCGGCTCTCTACACAGGCGCATGGTGGGAAATGCTGGTTCCAGCAATGGCTCTTGCTATCACAGGCGGTGCTCTGGCACTCATTAACATGTCTATTGACCAAGTTAGTAACCCGAAACTACGTACTGGCCCACACATGAAGTTGTGGCACAAACTGAAAAAAGAAGCCGACAAACGCCGAGGTCTAAGATGAGTAAGTTACTAGAAATCAATAACCTATGCGTAGACTATGTTTCTCCTAATGGCGTAGCACGCGCGGTCAATAACGTTAGCCTCTCCATCGCACCAGGCGAGACATTGGGCATTGCGGGTGAATCAGGTTGTGGTAAAAGCACACTGGCATTTGCCATCTCTCGCCTACATAAAGCGCCTGCGCTAATTTCTGAAGGTGAGATCATCTACAACGGTCAGGACGTTTTAAAAATGAATGACCGCCAGTTGCGTAATTTCCGCTGGAACGATGTTTCAGTTGTCTTTCAAAGTGCAATGAACTCACTGAACCCGGTCATTACCATTGGTGAGCAGTTGACTGACGTGATCCTCGCACACCGAAAAATCCCTTACAAACAGGCGCATGAGCGCGCGGTTGAACTGCTTAACATTGTCGGAATTCACGGCGATCGTATGGCCAGCTTCCCCCACCAGTTAAGTGGCGGTATGCGCCAACGTGTCGTCATCGCCGTCGCCTTAGCACTTGAACCAAAGCTAATCATTATGGATGAACCTACGACGGCGCTCGATGTGGTCGTTGAGCGAGAAATCCTTAATGAACTGTATGAGCTTAAAAGCAAGTTTGGATTCTCGATCCTATTCATCAGCCATGACTTGAGCTTGATGGGTGAAATTGCCGATCGTATTGGTGTGATGTATGCGGGCAATCTCATCGAACTTGGTGAGGCTCAGAAAGTATTCGGTGATCCTCAACACCCGTATACCAAAGGGCTGATCTCTTCGTTCCCAACCATTCACGGACCAAAAGAACGTTTATACGGAATACCTGGAAACCCAGTGAATTTATTGCAGATCCCGCAAGGCTGTAATTTTCAGGAACGCTGCAACGTCTGTTTTGCTCAGTGCAAACAAGCAGAGCCAACACTCACACACGTTGAGAATGGCAATTTAGTCTCATGCCACCTTGTATAACAGGAGAGAAAGATGGACAACACAACAAATCCTGAGGTCATTCTCTCAGTTAAAAATCTCGTCAAGGACTTCCCTCTTGGTCAGTCAGCGAAGAGCAATCTTATGCGTGCCGTCAACGATGTGTCATTTGAATTACGCAAAGGTGAAGCACTGGCTATTGTTGGCGAATCTGGTTCAGGTAAAAGTACCGGAGCTCGAATACTGACTCGCATCTATGACAAGACCGATGGACGAGTTGAGTTTAAGGGACAAGAACTCGGTGAATACATCAAACAGCACGGTGAATTGGAATATGCGCGTCAGGTTCAGATGATTTTTCAGGATCCGTTTGGCTCATTAAACCCTGTTCATACCATTTATCACCATATCGCTCGACCACTAATGATCCATAACCGAGCAGGTAAAGAAGCCATTCCACAATTAGTGTATGAGCTACTGGAACTGGTTGGTCTGTCACCAGTGAAAGAGACCGCCGAGAAATTCCCACATGAATTAAGTGGTGGTCAACGTCAACGTGTCGCTATCGCTCGTGCGATAGCAGTGGACCCTGATGTGATTCTGGCTGATGAACCTATTTCAATGCTGGACGTGTCGGTTCGCCTCGGGATCCTCAACCTGATGTCAGATCTCAAAGATAAACATGGCATCTCTTTTATGTACATCACCCACGATATCGCCACAGCTCGCTACTTTGCTGAGAAGACTGCCGTTATGTACGTCGGTCACATGGTGGAATGGGGCAATAGTGACAATGTAACGCAAAATCCACAGCATCCCTACTCTCAATTGCTCCTTTCTGCGGTGCCTGAAGTAGGCAACGCAGGCAAACGTGAGTTGACCGCGAAAAAAGGTGAAATTCCGCTCTGGAGACCAAGCAGTGTCGGTTGTCCATTTGCCAGTCGCTGTCTTAAAGCCAGCGCGGTATGCACTCAGTCTGTTCCCGAGCCGACCCAGGTGGGAGAAGACCATTATGCGCGCTGCCATCACTTGTAATTAGTAAATAAATTCAGATACATATTTCGCTCTGGGCTGACAGAGATAATCACTCTGTCAACTTAGCTAGGGCTTACTTTGCCCAAAATCTGGCGAAATGTGATAGCAAGGAACAATATTATGACTTTTGAGTACCAATCACAGTTACCTGTTGCAGGACAGTTCGTCGATTTAGAAGGCGAACGATTCTACAAAATTAGCAACGTAGATCAGATGAAACCCTTTTTCATCAGCGTTGTATCCGCCAGCGACCATTGGCTGTTTATCTCATCAACAGGCAGCTTGTCGGCAGGCCGTATTCGACCAGAAAACGCCCTATTTCCTTATCGTTCTGTCGATCATATTCATGAAAATGCCGACAATACCGGATCGAAAACCATAGTCCGAGTTCAAAAAGACGACGGCGTGGTACTTTGGGAACCGTTCAACCTACATCACAATGGTCTTTATCATACTGAACGAAATCTCTATAAGAATACGGTTGGGGACAAGCTTGTCTTTGAAGAAATCAACCATACTCTCCAACTTAAATTTAGCTACAGTTGGAAAATGAGCGAACGCTATGGTTTTGTTCGCCACTGTCAATTCACAAACTTGAGCGCACAAGAATGTCACCTTGAAGTGGTAGATGGTATCCAGAACCTACTACCATCTGGCGCACCACTAGCGGCTCTACAAACGCGCAGTGCGCTTGTCGACGCGTATAAGTGGAACGAACAGGTTGACACTTCGTCGCTGGCACTTTACACCATGTATGCCAAGCTCTCTGACCGCGCAGAGCCTTCGGAGTCCCTACTTGCAACAGCGGTTTTTGCGGTTGAACAAGGGGAACACCAACTGCTGTTAAGCAGTGAGCAACTCGGTGCCTTCCGCCGAGGTCTGCCAATGAACAGCGAACCACTCACCAAGGGGGTTCGCGGTAGCTATTTGATTCACAAAACAGTATCGCTTGCTGGCGGAGAATCCCAAGGCTGGCTCATTGTTGCTGACATCGACAAAAGCCATAAAGAGATTTGTGAACTGACGCAACTGCTTAGCAAACCCGCTGAACTTCGCCTCAACGTAGAGCAAACCATCGCCGACAACCAAAACGACTTGATCAAGCTGATGTCAGGGGCAGACGCATGGCAGCTAACCAATCAAGAGAACACCAGCGTTCATCACTACGCTAACGTGCTCTTTAATAACATGCGTGGTGGTGTGATTGAAAACAACTACCATCTAGATAAATCTGACGTGATAAAAACCCTGCGTAACGCCAATAAAAATGTCGCGGATAAACACCGCGCATTCTTTGCGGATCTGCCAGACACTTTTACCCACGCAGAGCTAATCAAAGCAGCGAGCCATAGCCAAGACCCACAGCTAGTGCGCCTTAGCTACGAATACTTACCCCTAACTTTTGGTCGCCGTCATGGTGACCCAAGCCGTCCGTGGAACCACTACGAAATCAAACTCAAAGATGAAAACGGTGAGCGTTTGCTCTCTTACCAAGGCAACTGGCGTGACATCTTCCAGAACTGGGAAGCCATTGCACTAAGCTACCCTGGTTTTATCCAATCTTTCATCGCAAAGTTTGTCAATGCATCAACCATAGACGGTTACAACCCTTACCGTATTACCAAAAATGGAATCGACTGGGAACTGCTAGAACCTGATGATCCTTGGAGCAATATTGGTTACTGGGGTGATCACCAGATCATCTACTTACTCAAGTTCTTAGAATTGGCTAAGCAGTATCAAGGTGAAGAGTTAACTCAACAACTCACCAACGACATCTACAGCTACGCAAACGTACCTTACAAACTTTGCTCAGTTGAACAGCTATTTGCCAACCCTAAAGACACCGTTGCGTTTGACCAGCAATTGCAACAGGAAATCGAGCAACGTGTCGAGGAATTAGGCAACGATGGTCGCCTCTTGGTAGAAGGCGGAAATCAGGTTTACATGGTCAACCTAACAGAAAAAATTCTCGTTCCACTGCTTTCAAAACTGAGTAACTTGGTCCTAGATGGCGGCATTTGGCTGAATACCCAACGTCCAGAATGGAATGACGCCAATAACGCAATCGTCGGTAACGGTTTGTCCATGGTCACGCTCTATTACATGCGTCGCTATGTCTCGTTTGCCCTAGAGTTATTGAATAATGCTCCAGACACGATTTCTATCTCGAAAGAGGTCTTTGACTGGATGCTGTCTATCCACAAGGTACTACAAGATGCGAACAAAGAAATTCGCCAAGGGACGGTCACTCGCCAAACTCGCAAGGCAATTCTGACTCAGTTGGAAAAGGCATTCGAACTTTACCGCAATCGCGTCTACCGCATGAAAGGCTTCTCAGGGAAAACTCAAGTTGAACTGTCTGCCATTCAGCAAATGCTGGCGACCAGCTTGGATGTGCTTGATTCCAGCATCAACAATAACTTGCGTCAGGACGGTTTGTACAACGCTTACAATATCGTTACCTACTCAGGTGAGAGCCTCAATATCGAACAACTCTACCCGATGTTAGAAGGTCAGGTAGCAGCACTGAGCTCGGGCGTACTGACACCTCGCCAAGCGGTCACTCTACTCGACAACCTATTTGCGAGTGAAATGTTCCGTGAAGATCAACAGAGCTTTATGCTCTACCCTGACCGTGAGCTACCAAGTTTTGTCGATAAGAACCAGATAGCGAGTGAACTCATTGCCCAATCTCCGCTTCTTTCTGCCATGTTAGAAGCAGGAGATAACCGAATCATCAATCAAGATGCGATGGGATGTGTTCATTTTAATCCTGCTTTCGAAAACGCAGATTACCTTTCATCGGCGTTATCAACGCTAGACCGTGATGAGTACAAACAGTTAACTGACGAAGCTATCGAATCGATTCATGCCTTATACGAACAAGTGTTCAACCACAAAGCGTTTACCGGACGCTCAGGAACCATGTTCGGTTATGAAGGTCTTGGTTGTATCTACTGGCATATGGTTTCCAAGTTGCTTCTAGCGGTACAGGAAAACTATCTAGCGGCACGTGACTTAGACCCAACCAGCACGGAGACAACTAAGCTGGCTGACTACTACTACAAAGTTCGCGCTGGGATCGGGTTCAACAAGACACCCGATAATTACGGGGCTTTTCCTACCGACCCGTATTCACACACGCCAAAACAAGCGGGTGCCCAACAGCCGGGTATGACAGGACAGGTAAAAGAAGAGGTAATTACCCGATTCACTGAACTGGGAATCGAAGTGAAAGATGGACAAATCGGCATCAATCCATCACTGCTATCTGAACAGGAATTCTTATCCCAAGATAGTCAATTTAACTGTCTGAGTGTGTTAGGTGAACGCTGTAGCTATAAAGTTGAAGCCAATCAGTTGGCATTTACCTACTGCCAAGTACCATTTATCTATCAGTTGTCTGAGAGTACCAGCATCACGTGCTGCTTCACCGATGGCAGCAGCGAGCAGATTGATGGACTAGTACTGAGTTCAACACTCAGTGAACATCTGTTCGCAAGAGATAACAAAATCAAGAAAATAAAGGTACTGCTACCTAAACATCAATTACTCGCTCGCTAACTTTAGCCGGTTAGTTTTGCGGGCTGCTAAGTTTATCGGGGGAAAACTTGGCAGCCCGCCTTTTTTATTTCGAGTTGAAGTCATCTACCTTTATCGGTATTGCTGATCGGACGCCTCATCTGTTTTGATTCCATGTTATCTTTTATCTTTAAGTTTGTCGGCTGGATGATTCACGCCGTCATTAGTGACTACATCACCTAAGTCGAAAGGGTTCACCCCTTCCAGACAACCAATGTTAAACCCATATTCACTGGGGTTGGAACGACGTTGATGGTGGGTGTAAATACCACAGTTGGAACAAAAATAGTGTCTCGCCAAACAGCTATCCTTTGGCTTTTCCGTTGGGATCGTTATGCGCTAATCGCGGCGGCGTTTTCAACCATCACCACCCCTTGTTGCTCTAACTCATGGACGACACTCTCAGCGTTGTCAGGAAACACCGCTCGAGTTGAGGCAAGGTTAATGATGACTTTAAACCCAGCTGCAACTAACTGCTCGACCGACTTCTTAACGCAAAAGTCTAGAGCTAAGCCTCCAACGATGACGGTATCAATCTGATTGCTGCGAAGAAATTCGATGCCACCAGTCGACAGTGTGTCTGCCTGATCGTGGTAAAACGCACCGTACGGGTGAGCATCAGGATCAATGCCTTTATTAATCTGAAAATCATACTCACGTACTGATGGTAAACCCGGCAAGAGTTCTACCCCTTGAGTGCCAACGACACAGTGAGGGTTCCATTTGATATCCACTTCCGGCAGGCCTACTGGCTCAAGCATCCTATCCGGACTTTCCGCTTCCCAAGCGGCACCCGGTGGATGCATATCACGTGATACTAATTTCAAACTTGCTTTACCATGATTGAGTATAAGCTCATCAACTATCTGTAACGCACCCGCGACGGCCAGTTCGTTTGGACACAGTTCACTAAACCCTTGCTGTGGGTCGACGTCGATACAAGCGGTTTTGTTCTTCTCGATTTCTACACGTTGCATGCGCATCTCTAGCTCCTTCTTGATATCAACGTAAACAAGTTTGAAAATAAGTCACACTCTTCTCGCTGAGGCTATATACCTGAGCAGGCTTTCCGCCTTTGCCTCTGTTTGTTGAAGCCATTTTGTTGGCACTAACGATTACGCCAGTATCGATAAGACGTCGTTTCACCGTCATCCGATTCACTTCAACACCGAACTTTTCGTATGCCGCGATAATGTCTGACACTAAGAACTCCTTATCAAGAGCAAATAAGGCAACAGAGGTGTATTCGATCGCGGCACGTAATTTATGCCAAGCCAAGGAGATCAGTTGAGCGTGGTCAAACGCTAACGCCACTTGGTCATCGAGCACTTCATTGAGCCCAAACCATCTTAGCTGTTCACGACACAACCCGCTGTTCTCGATCTGTTCAACATTTGCATTATTAAGTAACGCGTAATGTGCAATAGTCACACTCCACCCTTCAGGGTCACGCTTCGGGTTACCTTCAACCATTGGTTGGCTGATGTAGTTAGGATAGGTATGAATCTTCTGTCGACAAATACGGCGACGTGCTGCGTCAAAATCTTCATCCGCAGGCTGTCCACCTTGATTGGTCAGATCTTGTTCAAACACAAAACCACCTGGAATTGACCACATACCATGTTGAGGCCGATCAGCGTTGTTGCGCTTAATCAGCAATACTTCTAACCCGCTCTCTCCTAATCTGAGGCAGATCATGTCGATAGTGACAATCATGGTGAATTTCCTACATCCTTAATTCAACCAACACCTTACCACTGGAATGCAGCAGGTCAACAGGAAAGTAACGTTTTGTGATTAACTACGTTAATTTAATTTTCATCCCTTAAAAGGCTTTGGGCTATAAGCAATAATTCATTTAGGGAAATAGCGGTTAGACTAAAGTAGTTAATAACACAATTTGACAAACCTAATAGGCTACTTTAAAGTTTGGTGGAACAATTAGCCTGATTAACCGATAGGATGGTTGAATGACCACCAAGCTTTTCAATGACCGTATCATTCAAAGTGCTCTCGATCTCGACGTTTATAAGATCAATATGATGCACGCTGCTCATAAGTACTATCCAACCACGACGGTACGCTATGAGCTCATTGTTCGTTCAGATGAAGACCTTTCCTATCTTGCGCCGCAAGTAGAAAGTGAGATCGCGAAACTCGCGCACTGTTATTTTTCTCAACAAGAACTCAGCTACTTAGCGAGTCAGGCTCCCTATTTAGAATCCGGTTTTATCGAGTATTTGCGCAACTTTCGTTTTAAACCTGCTCAACAGGTGTCTGTGACCACCTCAACAGCAAGCGGAAAGCCCCAGCTAAAAGTATCCGTTAGTGGTCTCTGGCATGAGACCATCCTGTATGAAACGCTAGCGATGAGTATTATCTCTGAACTCCGCAACCGAAGCCGCTGGAGCCATATCCCTTATGAACAGTTCCACAATGTTCTGGCGGAAAAAGTCGCTAGACTTAAAATCGAGCTCGACCAGCGCAAGATCGATAATTTCACGTTTTCCGAAATGGGTAGCCGACGCCGTTTCAGTGCACAGGTACAGCACGATGTGGTTGATTACCTACGCCAACATGTCCCAGATTTAATGTCAGGCACCAGTAACTACCATTTGGCAAAACAGTTTTCGCTAACTCCTATCGGTACGGTTGCCCATGAATGGTTTATGGCTCATCAGCAGCTTGCAAAACCTGGGGAGTCACAAAGAGTTGCCCTCGACCTCTGGCAACAAGCCTTTAATGGTAGTTTAGGGATTGCCCTGACCGACACCATTGGCATCAACGCATTCCTGCAAGATTTTACTTTGCAACGCGCCAATGCCTACGCTGGCGTGCGTCATGACTCTGGTAACCCTTTTGATTGGGGTGACAAAATGATTGCTCACTACCAGTCACTGGGAGTCGACCCGAAATCTAAGCTGCTCATTTTCACCGATGGTCTCGATTTTGAGCGTGCGTTTGAGGTATGCCAGTACTTCGCTGGACGCGCAAATGTCAGTTTTGGCATAGGAACGTTTCTGGCTAACGATATGGGCGATTGGGAGGATCAAGACGGTCGCTATCAACCCCTCTCTATGGTAGTGAAGATGGCTCAATGCAATGGTGCTCCAGTGGCAAAAATCAGTGATGAACCTGAAAAAGCCATGTGTGAAGATCCTGTCTTTCTTGCCGAATTAAAGCAGAATTTTGGGCTTGAGTCTACATTCGATAAAGCAAGCTGATCGCGAAGCATTAAAAAAACGGAGCATTACGCTCCGTTTTTTTGTTTTATAACGTCTTATAAGCTCATAATTTTTTTGAACTCTTCTTCAGAATACTTCTTCTCAGTGCTCTTGCCTGTCTCAAACAAAGCAGATGCAATCGCAGTACAATCCTGCTCTATCGAATCAATTTTGATTGGCAGACAACCAAGAATGCCATCATTATCGAAAGTCGCAATAAGCGCGTTTATCACCCTTTTCAATGTCAAAGCTCAAGCGTTAGGTGCTGCGGGTCTACCTGGTATTATCTCTATCGTCCCTGACAAACTAGGCTACTACATTGCGGGTATGGCTATCTCATTCGTGGTTGCATTCGGCCTCACTCTGGTGCTTGGTGCTCGCGAACAGATCAAGTCAGCAAACACCGCAGCAGCATAAACTGCTTTACTCTGTCCCCTGTAGCCAAAGCTTGTTTTGGCTCCGCCCCACTTAGCAGTGGGGCATTTTCGTTGGTTCGATTTGCACTGTCTTTCTACTGTAGCGACATAAAAAAATGCCACTGGCTTACGCTAGTGGCATTTTTTATTGCTTCACTATAAGGAGATTAATCGCGGAGTGTTGCGCCAAATTTCTCTGAGACGTGAGCAACGATTGTATCGACTGCGCCTGCAATGTCCGCATCTTCAAGAGTGCGTTCTACAGATTGTAGTGTAAGCGCAATAGCTAGGCTCTTCTTGCCTTCTTCTACGCCTTTACCAACGTAAACGTCAAACAGACGAGCATCTTTCAGAAATTCGCCCCCCTGCTCTAGACATGCTGCAACGATGTCACCAGAAGCGGTCGCTTCGTCAACAACAACAGCAATGTCGCGGCGGTTTGATGGGAACTTAGAAAGCTGAACCGCTTCTGGGATCACTTTAGTGCTAATTGCATTCCATTCTACTTCGAACACGATAGTGCGGCCGTTTAGACCAAACTTACGCTCTAGCTCTGGGTGAACAGTACCGATAACACCAATTTGCTTGCCGTCAACAAGGATCGCAGCAGACTGACCTGGGTGAAGCGCTGGATTCGCAGCTTTATCTTCTGCTGAAAGCGCAGCAAAAGAGTAAATGCTTTGGTTAGCGGTTAGCTCAAGTACAGCTTCTAGATCGCCTTTTAGGTCGAAGAAATCAACAGTGTTGGTCGCGATATCCCAGTGCTCTTCGCTGCGAGTACCCGCAATAACACCAGCCAGCATAGGCTCCTGACGCATACCATTTTCAGCAGATTCACATGGAATGAAACGCAGACCGTATTCAAACAAGCGAACACGTGGCTGTTGACGTTTCTGGTTATGAACAACCGTGTTCAGAAGGCCTTGAATGAGACCTAGACGCATCGCTGACATATCCGCTGAAATAGGGAAAGGCAGGATTAATGGTTCAATACCCGGAACGATAAGTTTCTGCTGCTCTGGCTCAACGAAGCTATAGGTAATCGCTTCTTGGTAACCACGATCAACCAGTAGATTACGAACGCGCTTTAGCGGAATGTCTGCTTCAACGTGGTCGTGCATCTTAAGTGCCGCCACTGGATTTTGGTTAGGGATGTTGTCGTAACCGTAGATACGACCCACTTCTTCAACCAGATCTTGCTCAATGGCAATGTCAAAACGCCATGTTGGTGCTGTTGCTGTCCAACCTGCATCTGTTGTTTCAACCGTTAGGCCAAGACGCTCTAGGATTTCAACAACATCGCTGTCTGTAATGTGGTGGCCTAGTAGGCTGTCTAGTTTGGTACGACGTAGTGATACTGTGTTTGCTTTTGGTAGGTCCGCTTGCGACTCAACAGCAACCACTGGAGCTACTTCACCACCACAGATCTCAACTAGAAGTTCTGTTGCACGCTCCATTGCGCTCGTTTGTAGTGCGAAATCGACACCACGCTCAAAACGCATTGAAGAATCTGTGTGCAGACCGTAGCTACGCGCGCGACCACGAATGTGATCTGGTGCGAAGAAAGCACACTCTAGTAGCACGTCTTTGGTTTCAGACGTAACACCAGATTGTTCACCACCAAAGATGCCCGCAATCGCTAGCGCTTTGTTGTGGTCAGCAACAACAAGAGTATCGGCGTTAAGTTCAGCTTCAGTGCCATCTAGAAGCGTGAGCTTCTCGCCCTGCTCTGCCAAACGAACCACGATACCGCCGTCGATCTTGGCAAGATCGAATGCGTGCATCGGTTGACCTTGCTCTAGAAGAACAAAGTTAGTGATGTCAACAACTGGGTCGATAGAGCGAATACCACAACGGCGCAGTTTCTCTTGCATCCAAAGTGGTGTTTCTGCTTGCACATTGACGTTTTTAATCACACGACCTAGGTAACGAGGACACGCCGCTGTCGCTTTCACTTCGATAGAAACTTGATCGTCGATAGCGGGAGCAACAGGGTTTACTGCTGGCTTAGTGACATCAGCACGGTTAAGAACGCCCACTTCACGAGCCATACCACGAATGCTGAAACAGTCCGCTCGGTTTGCCGTTAGGTCAACGTCTACTGTCACGTCATCTAGTGCTAGGAATTCACGGAAATCAGTACCGATTACCGCATCTTCCGCCAGTTCCATAATGCCATCTGATTCTACGTCAATGCCTAGCTCAGAGAATGAGCACAGCATGCCATGTGATGGTTGACCGCGTAGTTTGGCTTTCTTGATTTTGAAATCGCCTGGTAGCACAGCACCAACCGTTGCAACTGCAACCTTGATGCCTTGACGACAGTTAGACGCGCCACAAACGATGTCCAACAGTTCTTCTGCACCAACATCGACTTTAGTAACGCGTAGCTTATCTGCGTCTGGGTGCTGACCGCACTCAACCACTTGACCAACTTTAACGCCAGTGAAAGAACCCGCTACCGGTAGAACGTCGTCTACTTCTAGACCCGCCATAGTGATTTGGTGCGTTAGTTCGTCAGTGGATACCGCAGGGTTAACCCACTCACGAAGCCATGATTCGCTGAATTTCATAGTGATGTATCCCCTGGATTACTTGAACTGTTTTAGGAAACGAAGATCGTTCTCGAAGAACGCACGTAGGTCGTTTACGCCGTAACGAAGCATAGTTAGACGTTCAACACCCATACCAAATGCAAAACCAGAGTATTTCTCAGGGTCAATTCCTACGCTGCGCAGTACGTTCGGATGAACCATGCCACAACCTAGAACTTCTAGCCATTTGCCGTTTTTACCTTTTACATCCACTTCTGCTGAAGGCTCAGTGAATGGGAAGTAAGATGGGCGGAAACGAACTTCAACTTCCTCTTCAAAGAAGTTACATAGGAAGTCATGCAGGATGCCTTTTAGCTGAGCGAAGTTAACGTTCTCGTCTACTAGCATGCCTTCCACTTGGTGGAACATTGGCGTGTGCGTTTGGTCGTAGTCGTTACGGTAAACACGGCCCGGTGCGATGAAACGGAATGGTGGTTTGCCATTTTCCATCGTACGGATCTGAACGCCTGACGTATGGGTACGCAGCATTAGATCTGGATTGAAGAAGAAGGTATCGTGATCAGTACGAGCTGGGTGATCTTCTGCGATGTTTAGCGCATCAAAGTTGTGGAATGCATCTTCAATCTCAGGACCAGACTCAGTGTTAAAGCCTAACTCACCAAAGAACTGCTCGATACGCTCTACAGTACGAGTAACAGGGTGCAAACCACCGTTCTCAATGCGACGACCTGGTAGCGTTACGTCAATCGTTTCAGCAGCTAGCTTAGCTTCAAGTTCTGCACTTTGAAGTGCATCTTTACGCGCAGCAATCGCTTGCTGAACAACGCCTTTCGCTTTGTTGATCTCTTGACCAGCTTCACGGCGTTCTTCTGGTGGTAGTTTACCTAGGCTTTGAAGTTGAACAGTCAGTTCACCTTTTTTACCTAGATACTGAACACGCACTTCATCAAGTGCGACTAACGAATCTGCAGCTTCAATTGCCGCGTTCGCGTTAGCAATGATCTCTTCTAGATGTTGCATCGTTTCCTCATCTACCTACACCTATATGCAAGTCATAGGCATAAGTGGTAGTGTCCATTTTAGGTAGAGCAATTATATACTCATACCCGACAGGGATTTTGGGTCTATAAATAGCTATACATAGTAACGAATGACTGATGCAAATCCAAACTGAAATCTGCTTATTTACTGCCTTTGGGCAAAAATTCACCTCAACGCTTGATAAAAGTGTTTTTCACACCCAGTTATTTGGCATGAGAAGTATAGAAAGGAGTCACAATGACAGTAATCATCAATCCAATCCAACCAACTGATGACAGTGAGATTCGTGCAATCATTAAAGCGGTTGGCGCAGAATATGGCGCCATTGGTGAAGGATTTGGCCCGTCAGACCCTGAAGTGGATGCGATGAGCCAAAGCTACACACTGGATAAACAGAGTCTGTATCTCGTTGCGACCATTGATGGCAAGATCGTCGGAGGCTGTGGATTAGCCCCCTTTAATCACTCACAACAAACCTGTGAGTTGAAAAAACTGTTCTTGTTACCACAAAGTCGCGGTCTAGGCCTTGGTAAACAGCTAACTGAACTCTGTTTAGAGTTCGCGACGCAGCAAGGCTTCAGTGAGTGCTATTTAGATACACTCACTTCGATGAAGCCCGCTATTTCACTGTATGAGAAACTGGGCTTTACACATCTTGAGCAACCGCTAGATGGTACAGAACATAGTTCATGTGATGTCTGGATGCTAAAGAAGTTATAGCTCCATCGATATATCTGCCGCACTTGACACGCGATTGCGGCCTTCGGCTTTCGAGCGATACACCGCATTGTCGGCTTCTTTGATCAAATCATTGAAGTCGTTCATTGCAGAAGTGCGCTCCCCTACACCAACGCTAATACTTCCTCTCCAAACACTTTGCCCCACTGGTACTAGCATTTGATTCACTTTGTTTCGAGTCAGTTCAGCAATGTGCATACCACCCGCTAGATCCGTGTTAGGACAAATCACAAAGAATTCGTCTCCACCTAAGCGACAAACAAGATCGTCACTTCTAAACGAGTCAGCCAATGTTTGAGCAAGCTCAACTAACAATCGGTCGCCCGCGTCATGGCCTGCGGTATCGTTCACTTGTTTAAAGTAATCGACATCGATCATGATACAAACCAGTGGTTCTTTGTTGTGTATCGATTCATGCCAGTAAGTTTTGAGTTTGCGAATAGCACAACGGCGGTTTGGCAACTTAGTCAAAGAATCCGTCAGTGACAATTCTTCAAGCTGCTTGTTAACCCTCGACAACTGCTGGGTGCGCTCTAACACCTTGTCTTCTAGGCACTGGTTTAGCTCTAGTAGCTCTTTATTTCGCTCTGACACCTGCTCAAACAGTCCATTCAAAGCTTTTAGCAACGGCTCAGTGGAGGAGTCTTGCTTTTTCTCTTCTGTTTCCCAAGCTAGCTTAGGATCAACCCCCGATTCAATCTGCTTCACCTGACGAGACATATTCTGATCGATGCCAAGTATGTGGTAAGCCAACCAATGGATAAGAAAGTTGAGTAGATGCTCAGAAGCCTTTTTATTTCCTTCATTGATAAACGCTTGCATACTCAAAATATCAGCCATAAACGCTCTGTGTATCTTGATATGCTCTTCAACATGCTTTTGATAGACACCAGCGGTGCGCATCAAGTTTTCTTCTTCCTTAAAGTGGAACTCGGCGTATCGCGACAGCTCAAACAACGCTATGCGTATATCTTGCATAGAGATGTTGTTCTGTGCGATCAGAGCACCATAGCGGTTAATGATTTCGACCAAGTATTGATGCTGTTCATCGACATCATCCAACCCTGTTTCATAACAGCTATCCCATTCAAATGATTTCATTCAACCTAGCCTTACAAATCATTCACTGCCCTTACCAATAAGGGCAATAACATAATTACCTTAACTGATTAGGGGCGATAATACATGCTTTTAACTCAAGGCTAAGGGGTCTGCATCAAAAAAAGGGAACTTGATCAGCCCCCTACAATAATGGAATCAATATCACGCTTGAAAAGGGTGATATAGGTACACTTTAGAAGTAATACTCTAGCGAAAATCCTCAATGCCGAGATTAATATCAACGTGAAAAGTCACCTCTTGATTGCAGTGATAATTGATTCTCACTGCTAAGATAAGGTGACAGTCGTTTTAAAAGGAACCTATGACGATGAGCGCTTTCAATGTTTGGACAGCCACCCTATTATCTCTCACCGCATCGCTTTCAACCCATGCTTGGCAAGCAGACATCATAGTATCTGGTCTTAATGTGCCATGGGGAATGAGCGCGTTTAATGATGATCAACTCATGGTGACGCAACAAAACGGCGAAATAGGTGTAGTGACTCTCTCTACAGGCAATTACAGTACCATTGCAAAGCTCGTCCAGTCACAAGCGTATGGACAAGGCGGATTGCTCGATGTTGCACACTCGCCGTTTAACAAGCATCATTTCTATTTCACTTATTCAAAGGTGGTGGGCTCTGCCATCGAAACCACGCTTGCTCGTGCCAGCTACAAAGATGGCACACTCTCTGACTGGACAGATTTGGTCGCGACACAATCCGGCTCTGATACCGGACGACACTTTGGTAGTCGAATTGCCTTCGATACCCACTTCGTCTATTTCTCTGTCGGAGATCGCGGTGAACGAGACAATGGACAAAACCTGGCGACCCATGCAGGAAGTATTCTTAGAGTATTACCCGACGGTACGACTCCACCAGACAATCCATTTACTAATGTCAAGGGCGCTCGAGGTGAGATATGGAGCTATGGTCATCGCAATCCTCAAGGGCTTTACTATGATCGTCAGAGTACAACCTTGTGGTCTATTGAACACGGTCCTCGTGGTGGTGATGAGATAAACCAGATCGTTAAGGGGGCCAATTATGGGTGGCCTGTAACTTCTCATGGTAAGGAATATTGGGGGCCTATCGCAGTCGGAGAGGCGACAGAAAAAGAAGGGATAGTCTCGCCAACTAAAGTGTATATACCATCGATAGCACCCAGTTCATTGCTGCTATACCGTGGCAGTCAATATCCTCAGTTATCAGGAAAATTATTAGCGGGAGCCTTGAAGTTGACCCACATTAACGTGGTCAAGATAGACAACAACCAAGCGATGGAAGAAGAGCGAATCCTGACAGAATTAGGTGAAAGGATACGTGATCTCGAAGTGCTTCCCAATGGAGAGATCGTATTCAGTACCGACAGTGGCAAAATCTATCGCTTGGTAGACGAGCACAATTAGCTTAATGACGTTTATCTATCTGCCCAAGAGGTTTGGTTACGCCCGCTCTGTTTACTTCGATACAACGCTTTATCGGCGAGATTAAATAACGCTGTCTGCATTGCTTGGTGAGACATGTAGCGTTGGTCAAAGTCTTGCTCACTCGCGAGAGCACCAACATTTGATTGATAGAAAGCTTAGAGCACAGCCTTCTGGGAGCATTTGTCACTATCACACTACCTAAAAGTGATTGCCTTGAGCTGTGAAGAGGATAATCCTTACATCATTAGCCCACAAAAAATTACCAGCTATAGTCTTATCAGTTGAACTTGCACACGTTCTCTACTGATAAAGTTGTAATTTTATGCGATTCGTCGAAAGATTCACATACCCAATGATGATTATTTACTCATCAGTTGACGTAATCAATCAGACGCAAGTAGCAGTGTATAGAAACCAAAAAGCCCCAGCATTTCTGCTAGGGCCTTAAATTTGGAGCGACACACGAGGTTCGAACTCGTGACCTCAACCTTGGCAAGGTTGCGCTCTACCAACTGAGCTAGTGTCGCGTAATGCGTTAGATGGTGCCCCGGGCCGGACTTGAACCGGCACAGCGCGAACGCCGAGGGATTTTAAATCCCTTGTGTCTACCAATTCCACCACCAGGGCACACAAATCTAAATTTGTGATGGAGACACCATCTATGATATCGATGTAAAAACCGCTACCAAAATAATCTGGAGCGACACACGAGGTTCGAACTCGTGACCTCAACCTTGGCAAGGTTGCGCTCTACCAACTGAGCTAGTGTCGCAAATGGAGGCGCGTCCCGGAGTCGAACCGAGGTCCACGGATTTGCAATCCGCTGCATAGCCACTCTGCCAACGCGCCTCTGTCACACCAAGTGGAAGAGTTAAACGCTCAATTCCTCTTGGGTACGGGATGCATTCTACGGATTCGAACTAATGAGTCAACACTATTTTTGAAATTTTAAATCGTTTGTCTATTTAACCGCCAAAACAAGCTAATTTGGTTAGTTTGCTAGTAAATTTTTTAGCAAATCCACGGAGTTAATTGTGTTAATGCGAAAAAGCAGAGACAAAAAAGCAGGCCATCGCCTGCTTTCTAATCAGTGGTGTTCTTCGTTGAGCAAATCATCTTTGGCAGCCATCAGATATTGGGCCATCGACCAGTATGTCAGTACAGTGGCAACATACAGTGCAGCAAAGCCAACCCAAACCATCCAATCGTCGTAACGCCAGATCAGTACCCATAAGGCGAACATTTGGCTGACGGTCTTAACCTTACCTACCCAAGATACCGCCACACTCGCTCGTTTACCAATTTCCGCCATCCATTCACGCAGTGCGGAGATGATAATTTCACGAGCTATCATAGTGACTGCAGGAATCGTTACCCAGATCGTGTGGTAGTGCTCTGTTATCAAAATGAGTGCGGTAGCAACCAATACTTTATCAGCGACTGGATCAATAAAAGCCCCAAAACGAGAGGTTTGACCTAGTTTTCGCGCCAACATACCGTCGAGCCAATCAGTAAACCCTGCGACCCAGAACACCATGGCTGCTGCAAAAGGAGACCAGCTATAAGGTAGATAAAAAACAACGACAAATACTGGAATCAAGAAAAGTCGCAACAAAGACAAGATGTTAGGGATATTTAAACGCATATTTTTAAAAGGCTCTTTTTGTTTGCGTATGGCTCTATTTGATATTTCAAACAGCGCCTTATGGTGCGGGATTTTTGCTATTGTTTCAATGCTTGATAAATGTTTTCTGCTAAAGAAATACTAATCCCTGGCACTTTGGCGATTTCTTCTACACTCGCTCGTTTCAATTCTTGCAAACCACCCATGTATTTTAACAGAGCTTGGCGACGCTTTGGTCCTACGCCTTCAATACCCTCTAAAGCACTAGTTCTACGGGTTTTTCCTCGTTTTGCCCTATGGCCAGCAATCGCATGACTATGGCTCTCATCACGGATGTGCTGCATTAAATGCAGTGCTGGTGCGTCACTAGGCAAATTAAATTCATCACCTTCGACGGTGATCAAAGTTTCGAGACCAGGTTTACGCGTGACACCCTTGGCAATACCAATCAAATGCGGGCGTTTTGGCCAATCTCCCCAATAGCGAGAGATGATCTCATGAGCCCTGTTCAACTGACCTTTACCACCGTCGATAAAAACAATATCAGGAATTTTTTCTATATCGAGCTGCTTTGAGTAACGGCGTTCAAGTGCCAGCCCCATTGCTGCGTAATCATCACCACCCGTGATGCCCGTGATATTATAACGACGATACTCTTGCTTAACGGGGCCTTCCTGATTAAAAACCACACAAGAGGCAATGGTGCTCTCTCCCATGGTGTGTGAGATATCAAAACATTCCATTCGCGTAATGCTTTCCATATCAAGCAACTCTCTCAACGCTTTGAAACGTTGAGATATCGTCATCTTGTGATTGATCTTAGTCGTAATCGCAGTCAAAGCATTGGTGTTGGCCAGTTTAAGATAACGCCCTCGAGTGCTGGTCGGATTGACATGGAAGTGGACTCGGCGCCCCGCTAAGCTCGTTAAAGCCTCTTCCAACGGCTGTGATTCGTCAATTAAGCCCGAGTTGAGGATGATACGAGTCGGAATAGTTCGCGCCTCATTGTGGCTCAGGTAATACTGGCTCAGGAAGCTATAAAACACTTCTTGCTGAGTGGTATCGTTGGGTATTTTCGGAAAGTGGCTGCGACTTCCCAGAACTTTACCCTGACGAATCATAAGAATATGAATGCACGCAATGCCATTTTCTTGAGCAAAACCAAGTACGTCCATATCGTCCATCGAATCTTCCGAGACAAACTGTTGCTCTTGGACACGGCGAATAGCCTGAATTTGATCGCGGAATTTGGCGGCCTGTTCGAAGCGTAGTTCTTGACTCGCTACCTCCATCTTTTCGACAAGAGAGGCAAGCACTTGCTGATCTTTGCCCTGCAAAAAAAGTCTTACGTAACCAACCAGTTCAGCGTAATCCTGTTCAGAAATGACACTACTCACACACGGCGCGGCACAACGACCGATTTGGTACATTAAACAAGGTCGAGTTCGATTACTGTAGACAGTATCTTCACACTGTCGCACCGGAAATATCTTTTGAATTAGATGCAAGGTCTCACGTACAGCGCCTGAATCTGGGTAAGGTCCAAAGTATTCGCCTTTACGCTTTTGCGCCCCTCGATGCATCGACAAACGTGGGTGTTTGTGTCCACTAATAAAGATATAGGGATAGGATTTATCGTCACGCAACAGTACGTTGTATTTAGGTAGGTACTGCTTGATGTAGTTGTGCTCTAAGATCAAGGCTTCTGTTTCGGTATGCGTCACCGTTACATCAATCTTGGCGATGTTACTGACTAAAGCACGGGTTTTTTCACTATCAACTTTGCTACGGAAGTAACTGGAGAGGCGTTTTTTGAGATCTTTCGCCTTTCCTACATAGATAACAACAGACTCGGCGTTATACATACGATAAACGCCGGGCTGGTTTGTTACTGTTTTGAGAAAGGCGGCTGAATCGAATTGGCTCATACCAATACCATTAGCTGAAGATTAAAATCACTGATGGTATTGGCACCTTATAGTGTCTCGGTATCTATCATTCCGTGTCGAATTGCTAAGTGAGTCAACTCAACATCACCGCTAATATCGAGCTTGTTAAACAAGCGATAACGGTAACTGTTTACTGTCTTAGGGCTAAGATTCAACTGCTCAGATATGTCAGTGACTTTTTGCCCTTTAGTAATCATCATCATGATTTGCAGTTCACGCTCAGACAAATCAGCAAATGGGTTTTCCGATGCCGGAGAAAATTGGCTAAGAGCCATTTGTTGAGCGATCTCTGGTGATATATAGCGTTGTCCACTATTAACCATACGAATTGCGTTGACCATTTCATCAGGGCCAGCGCCTTTAGTCAGGTAGCCTGCGGCTCCTGCTTGCATCACTTTAGTTGGAAACGGATTTTCCGTATGAACAGTTAAAACGATGATTTTCACATCAGGATTAAATCGCAGGATCTTTTTGGTAGCCTCAAGACCACCGATACCAGGCATATTCATATCCATCAAAATGACGTCAGCATGGTTGCTTCGACACCATTTTACTGCTTCTTCACCGCTGTCAGCTTCCCCTGCTACGTTCATCCCACGGACGTCTTCAATAATACGTCGTATCCCTGTGCGAACCAGCTCGTGATCATCTACAAGGAAAACATTTATCAAACTTGTATCTCCACACTTTTTACTTGGCTCTGCACCCACATAGAGTGGATTACAGCATTGCTGCCTAGTCTAACTTAAAATTAAAATTTTGCTTACTCTGAATATGTGCTTAAACGCAAACTTTAGCAAGTAGTAATTTTCAGATCTGGTACTTAAATTGTTATTAATCTATTAATCAATCGCTTAGGTCAGTTTATTGGTTATTTTTCTACCAATTTCGCCTTAGATATTAGGTCTATTTCTTACCTTTGTATTTAACTTTTTCAGCATGTGATACTCTAGCCCTACTGTCTTGATCTCGCTTCAATCTAACCACCCTATTACGCACAATGATTCATAACGGTTTCTTACTCACTCGGCAGGCACGTGATGTCAGTGGCCAAACTCAAATCGAGCTGTGGCTATCAACGCCTCAAGGCCCCTCTCAACTCATTATTCGAGGTGAGAAACCCGTTTTTTTTGTTGCACAAAGTCAGTTAGAACAATGCAAGTCTATCGCTGAACAAGAGAATCTTTTCGCAGAGTGGCGTCCACTGGAATTGACCAGCTTTGATCTGGAGCCACTAGCCGCTTGTTACACCACGACTATCAAACACTCTCAGCAGCTTAGCCGTGCATTGCAGCTGGCAGATATTACGGTACTCGAAGACGATATTCGTTTGGCTGACCGCTATTTGATGGAACGTTTTATTAAAGGCGGGGTTGAGTTTAGCGGTATTGAGCAACTGGCCCCTCAAAGCCGACGATTCACATCAGTCAAGTGTCGTCAGGGGGACTACACGCCCGATCTGAAAGTCGTCTCCCTCGATATAGAGTGTTCTGAAAAAGGCATTCTCTATTCCATTGGACTTGATAGTCCGATGGATAGCCGTGTGATCATGATTGGTGATAAGCAGCCCGCCGACCCCCCTATAGAGTGGGTAAAAGATGAGAAAGCACTGCTAAACGCTCTCGTTAGCTGGTTCCAAAAGTATGACCCAGATGTGGTTATTGGCTGGAACGTTATCGACTTCGATTTTCGACTATTACACAAACGGGCAGAATGGAATCAAGTCAAATTGATGATAGGCCGTGGCCGTCAAGCGAGTTTTTTCCGAACCTCCAATACCACCCAGCAAGCCTTCGTTTCTGTACCCGGCCGCGTGATTATGGATGGCATCGATACGCTCAAAACCGCGACCTATCATTTCCGTCGCTGGTCACTTGAATCGGTATCGCAAGAACTGCTTGGTGAGGGGAAGCAGATCCATAATGTTCATGACCGTATGGATGAAATCAATCAGATGTTCCGTCGTGATAAGCCATCACTAGCGAAATACAACTTGCAGGATTGTGTACTGGTCAACAAGATATTTGCTCACACGCATCTACTCGAGTTTGCCATCGAACGCTCTAGACTCACTGGCGTCGAACTCGACCGAGTGGGCGGTTCGGTCGCCGCCTTTACTAACCTTTACTTGCCGCAAATTCATCGAGCTGGCTATGTTGCACCTAATCTGCAACCTGAGAACTGGTTGGCGAGTCCTGGCGGATACGTCATGGATTCGATTCCAAACTTGTATGACTCTGTATTGGTTCTCGACTTCAAAAGTCTTTACCCATCCATCATTCGTAGCTTCTTAATCGATCCAATAGGACTGATTGAAGGCCTTCAACTCGAAGTCGGACGCAAAGCTTCTCAAGCAGTACCAGGGTTTCGAGGTGGCCAGTTTCACCGCACTCGGCACTTCCTCCCTGAGATGATCGAAAATCTCTGGGCCGCCCGTGATGCCGCAAAGAAGAACAACGAAAAGGCATTCTCCCAAGCCATAAAGATCATCATGAACTCTTTCTATGGTGTATTGGGTTCTTCAGGCTGCCGCTTCTTTGATACTCGCCTTGCCTCGAGCATCACTATGCGTGGCCATGAGATCATGAAACAAACCAAAAAGCTAATCGAAGATAAAGGTTATCGGGTCATCTACGGTGATACCGATTCAACCTTCGTCTCCTTAAACGGTCAGTTCAGCCAGCAACAAGCTGATGAGATTGGTCTCAAACTAGTCAACTATATCAACCAGTGGTGGACGACACATTTAGCGCAAGAGTATCAGCTCGATTCAACGCTCGAACTGGAGTACGAAACTCATTACAAGAAATTCTTAATGCCAACCATCCGAGGACAAGAGACGGGATCGAAGAAACGCTACGCAGGGCTGATTGGAGAAGGCGATAGTGAGCGGATCATTTTTAAGGGCTTAGAGAGCGCTCGAACCGACTGGACGCCACTCGCGCAAGAGTTTCAGCAAACCTTATACTCGATGATTTTTCATGGCGAAAACCCGAGTGACTATGTCCGCGAATTTGTTGAGCAAACCAAAGCCGGAAAGTTCGATGACAAACTGACCTATCAAAAGCGCTTGAGACGAAGGCTGCATGAGTATCAGAAAAACGTTCCACCTCAGGTAAGAGCAGCCAGAATGGCGGATGAGATGAATGCCCAGCTTGGTAGACCTTTGCAATACCAGAACAAAGGGCAAATTGAGTACGTCATTACACTCGCAGGACCTGAACCCAAGGAGTATCAAAAAAATCCAATCGATTACCAACACTATATCGATAAGCAGCTTAAACCGGTTGGCGAAGCGATATTACCCTTTATCGGTATAGACTTCAGCTCACTCAGTGAACCTCAACTTGGGCTATTTTGAAGCATAATCGATGAATTTGTCTAAAGGCAGTGATTTGGCGTAGTACCAACCCTGCACAGATATATCAGAGTCACGACAAATATGGTCGAGCTGCTCTTTGGTCTCGACACCTTCGACAATTACCTTTAGATCCAATTGCTTCGCAATCGACAGAATGCTGCCGAATACTTTTTTGCCTTTTAGAGTACTCAGTGCCAATACAAATGAACGATCGATCTTTAGATAGTCGATCTCAAATTTATTGAGATAGCTGAGAGACGAAAAGCCAGTTCCAAAATCATCGATGTGGATCTTCGCGCCCAGATTATGTAGGCGGTTAAACGCAACAACCAATGCAAGTTCATCCTCAAGTAATGACTCTTCTGTAATTTCAATATGGATATTCTGCGCATGGTGCTGAATGATTTTCTCCAATTCATCAATGTAACTAGGGTCAACTAATGTTTGAGGAGTAATGTTCACACTGACTGGAATGAATAGACCCGATTTCTGCATCCGCCGTATATCTTTGATCACCTGCTTAAAAACCCACAGATCGACATCTTTCATCAAATTGGCCTTGTCCAGCCATGGAATGAAAGAGTTCGGATATTGGAGTTTACCATCTTTATCAATTGAACGAATCAGCGCTTCACAGCCAACTGTCATCTCGCTATCACGCGACACTTGCGGCTGATACTCGATACAGAAGTCGCGCGAACTCAGTTGCTCAAGCTGATGTTCGATAAAAATGGTGCTTTTTTCCCTCTCGACAGCCTGCATAATGGGATCATCCATTAACGTGCGTGCTTCTTCTTGACGCCGAGCATAAAAGGTATCAAACACAGGCAACGATATTTTCTTCTCGCTTACACTCTGATTAAGTGCCCTAACCGACGGAAGATATATCACGACACCAATGGCGATATTGACAAGCTGAAGCACAACTGCCGCCCAATCACCTTGTGTCGCCATCCAAGCATTTAACAATATTGGGCTATTAAACGGAACAGAGACAGTGGGCGTCACCACCCATCCAATCGATACCGCAGCCATGCTGACGACAACGTTGGTCACCGGCGCCAACAGAAACGGCAGAAATAACCTAGGGTTGAAAATAATCGGCAGACCGAACAATAAGATCTCATTAATATTGAGCAAGCCTATTGGAATGCTCGCTAACGCAATCAACTTAAACCCATGTTGTTTGGAACACAGCAACAGCGCAATCACCAGCGACAATGTTGCCCCACTGCCACCAATAAACACAAATGCGCCCATAAAAGACAAGTTCATCAGATAATGAGCGTCGCCTCCTACCAGTACAGTGGCATAGTTAAGGTTGCTCGCTTCTTCTAGCAAATCAACTAACGGAAGTAATGCGTAATACCCATGAATACCAATAAACCACAGTATCGAATTGAGTGTCGCGAAGAGAACACCAAAGGTGGTTGGCTCATTGGCATAGTCCGTCGTCAACACCGAAGAGTAAGCAACCGCCGATAGACCGAGCACGAGAATGTGGTTAATGACCACCACCAACAAAGCAGTGATGAACGCAGGAATCACCATATTCAACGACTCTTTGACAATCTGCCCTGCGGACTCGGTTCTTGTCAGTTTGAATATATCAAAGCGGAGTAAATAAGCTAACAGTGGAACCGCGTACAACGGCGTTATAATCGCTAAGATTATGTGGAAGGTGAGCAGTACTTTGCTATCTGGAATTGTCTGTTCAGTGATTAATAGCAATGTAATCATCAAAAGTGCGATTGGCGGTCTTGGCAAACGCCACTGCATCGCTAAAACATAGGAGATAGTGGCGGTCATTAAAAATGGAAAAAACCGAGCGATAGCATCATGCAAATCATACAGTTGGGATATCCAAACATTGCGCCCTTCTAATATAAACTCACCAATGCTGGCAAAGAAAAGCGCAAAAGATGACAACATTAAACAGGGAATAAGCCAAACCATTCCCTCTCTAATGGCCTGCAACGAAGGGATAACAAATCGGTGATAAAGAGAGTAATTAGAGACACCATTTAATTGGCGGTTATCCGTTCCTTGGTACATGCTAACCTCAATATGTCCATACATATAAAAGCTAGCACAATTAAACGCATAAGAAGACTTTTCTCGATATCTCCTTAGCCGATTCTAAACTCGGTCTTTTTATACTGCTTTGCTAGCCAGTCACCAAAACCATCAAGAATGCCAAGGACTGAGCGCTTCGCAATCAACCTTCCTGACAACAGAATACCCAGTCTTTCAATCTCGACTTGTTTGTCAGGATAATAACGTAAAAATTGCTGACCACATTCGATAGGATCTTCGAACCACTGTTTGTCTTTGTACATCACCAAAGAATAGCTTGCTCGCAATAACTTTTTCGCGATAATTCTCTGTGCTTTGACCTGTTCTTCTGGCTTATCCGCTCGAGCAATACGGTTACGATATACGGCTACCCAATCTTCTACGTCCATATTCCAATGTTTGGCAATCTCCCAGCTAGGCTCGTAATCACCAAAACACTCAGATAAATCTTCACCATACACACACACCGCACAGTGGCGTAATAGGAATCCCCACGAGAAAATACTGTCAAGACTCGCAACATCTTGTGCCAGTGCGGTTTTAAATGAAATTTCGGTAATATGGGGGTGAGTTTTCTGAAAGCGCCATTTGATTGAGTTAAATAGGGTTGTTCTGAGATCGGAGAATCCACGGTGAGTCACCACAACCACATCGATATTCGATTGATTTGGTTTGGCGGTTTTACGTGCCACACTACCATACAAGTAGACGCTGTGAAGGTTATCCCCTAACCCACTGGTTAAAAAGCTCACCAAATCATCAATGGCGGGTTGATATTTAGGCTGAAAGGCTTGTTTTGGGTCAATAGTGGATAAATGCATTTGATTGATAACAAAATAATCGAACTCAATGCCTTAATGTTCGCTCACCACGATGGATGAATCAAGATATTCCTTCCTTAACAGGGTCAGTATATAATGCTGCCACTACCTAACATACTAAGGAATATTGTTCATGCCAAAGGCAAGTGAGCTTAAAAAAGGTTTTGCTATCGAATCTAATGGTAAAACATTGTTAATTAAAGACATCGAAGTAACCACTCCTGGTGGTCGTGGCGGCGCAAAAATCTACAAACTGCGCTGTACAGACCTAACAACAGGTGCTCGCGTTGACGAACGCTACAAATCAGATGACGTTCTAGAAACTGTCGACATGTTCAAACGTGCTTCTTCTTTCTCATATGTAGATGGCGATGAATACATATTTATGGATAACGAAGACTACACTCAATACACATTCAAGAAAGAAGAGATTGAGGACGAGTTGCTATTTGTAACTGAAGAGATCCAAGGTCTACATATCATTCTTGTTAATGGCAATGCGGTTGGTCTGGAACTTCCAGCATCAGTAGAGCTCGTTATCGAAGAAACAGACCCGTCTATCAAAGGCGCATCAGCTTCTGCTCGTACTAAACCGGCTCGTTTTTCTACAGGCCTTACTGTTCAAGTACCAGAGTACATTGCAACGGGTGACCGCATCGTGATCAACACGACTGAACGTAAATACATGAGCCGCGCATAGTCATGGCTGAATTAATGTCTTACGACGACGCGATTGATACCGCTTACGACATATTCTTGGAAATGGCGCCTGACAATCTTGAGCCAGCTGATGTGATCCTGTTCACTGCGCAATTTGATGACCGTGGTGCTGCGGAGTTAGTTGAAACAGGTGATGACTGGGCAGAGCATGTTGGCTTTGACGTCGACAAAGAAGTTTATGCTGAAGTGCGTATTGGTCTCGTAAACGAAGAAGACGATGTGCTTGATGATGTTTTTGCACGACTTTTGATTAGTCGTGATCCTGAACACAAGTTTTGCCACGCTCTTTGGAAACGTGACTAGACTTAGCGCACAAACAAAAACACCCTAGCCTTGGCTGGGGTGTTTTGTTATTGAGACCTAGGAGCGTGGAATCATACGCTCAATGCCTAATCTATCAAGCAGGATAAACTCAAACTTATCAGAGGCTTAGTCATCAACCTTAATATTTTCAACGCGGGCTTTTAATTTCTGCCCTGGGCGGAAGGTTACTACGCGACGAGCACTGATGGGAATGTCTTCACCTGTCTTCGGGTTTCGACCTGGACGTTCATTCTTGTCACGCAGATCAAAATTACCAAATCCAGACAGTTTTACCTGCTCGCCACTTTCGAGTGCCTTACGAATTTCTTCGAAAAACGCCTCAACCGTATCCTTGGCATCCCGTTTACTGTATCCAAGCTTTTCAAACAGGTTCTCAGCCAAATCGGCCTTTGTGAGCGCCATAAAACTTTCCTCAAAGCTGTGTTAAACATTGCCACCCAAAGGCAGCGCCAAAACTTTTAACCAAGCCAATCAACAACCTATCGGCTTTACCTTGGAAAGTGTATGCCAAGCTTATGATTTACGCCAACTTTTTTCTTAAATGAGCAGAGTTCAACCACTTAAAACAACAACATAGATGCTATTTACAACAGTATTATCTGTGATTTATGAGGAAATACTCCTTAAATATCAGAAGATTAAGCTATTATTGACACTCAACTCAGTAAAAAAAGCTTAAATCCACTAACTTTTACAATTAAGCTGTTGATCTAGAAAGAGAAACAAAATACCCCTATTGGGTATGGCTTTTAACAAAGCAAGAAGTAATACGGCAAAGTTTCGACACTGCCAGACGTTAAGAGGTACATTATGGAAGTTCAACGTCATATCTAATACCGACTCATTCACCATGGAATTAAGAGTCTACTCGTCGACCGAATTGGCCACTTTACCGAGTTGGAATATCACGAATATTTAAATGGCATGATGGGTAGATCCAGTTGTTTTACCATAAGCGATGACGAACTCAGATTTACTGTTAATAGCCTACGTAGCGAAGGATATTTGGAAGACTTAAAGCGGGTTATATAACTCCAATTACTAGAGTATTGTTAGGGTTACGTGAAGCGCTTTGTCAACAAAGCATATTTCATACTAAGCGCAATTTCGTCTTATGAAGAAAACATCTGGAGCAAGATAACGTGGATTTGGGCCGCTTTCTTCTCATTGTGTGCAGGGTTCAATATTTGCATTACTTTCCAACTGCACTTTAATGTCTGGGTTAGTTTCAAAGTGTTTGGTCTGTTAGCCGCCACGTTCGGTTTTACTCTACTGACAGGAATTTACATCTATAAGTACATACCTAAAGATGACAACAAGGCAAACAAACCAGATGCATATTTCGGAGCATTCCGATCAGTCATTTCCGGAAAAGAGCGATCACAATCACCAAAATACGCACATGTCACTTGGTAATCGGCGTCGGTGGACAGCCGCTTTGTCAGAGAGAACTGCCGCCTTAGCAACCCACTCATCGGGGATATGTTCAGAGAAAGTGGTGATTCGAGCTACACCAACAGGATTTTCTTCGAGAAAATCGGAAACCTAAAAACAGGCTTCCGATTGTCTCTCATCAGAAGGACCGGTTAACCGATCCTTATCAGATCTACATACCAAGTCGTGGGAGACTTACGCAATGATCAAAGCCGTTAGTCAACAAAGCCTATGCTGACTGAACATTATGTACGACGCGTGCAAATCACCGTGTCATACGTGAAATCCGGTACTGACCACCATTTAAATTTATGCTCTATCAATCGACCATTGGCCGCATATGTCCAATAGAAAAAAGCATCATCAGCGACACCCACCCCAACTTCATGCCCCCCCGTATAGAGCAAATTAAAGGGAGCTTCGCGTACTCGTTCCAATGGCTTAGTGATCAGGCGTTCATCCAGTTTGACTAGACTCCAGTCATTGTAATTTGCATATGTAGAGTTGCTACAGGCATCTCTTCCCTGTTGGAGGTTGTCAAACGGACCCATGTGAGTGTAATACATTCGGCCAGACCATTGATAAAATGGCTCATCGTTTGGGTCTACCACTGGGACAGGATCAGAGCAGCTCGAGATAGAAATAGGTGAGCCATATGCAAACCCCCCTAATGAACAGGAACGGACTGAGCTGGCTTGTAAAGGCACAGAGATGTTGTTTAACACACTAGTCGTACTCTCAATAAAATTGGCACTTAACACACTACCATCCTGATCTTCGACTTGATGGTATAAGAAAGAAAATTGGCCCTGTAAGATATGAAAGCTCGCTGTTGCAGAAAAAACATCAGATATCTGCAAATTCTCACCATTATTAATAATGTTGGTCATTGACCCTGAATTACGCTGAATAGAACGGGCACTGTTTGGCCGGTCGCTTTGGTAGTAGCGGGAACATTGAGCGGCTTTATTATTTTCTTTAATACAAAACTTCACCGAGTCGTTGCCAGTCGAGTTTAGGAAATAGTAAGGTTTTTCGGATACGACTGTGCCAGACTGTCGTTGCCAATAAATAGTACGAAATAAAGAATTATGGTCATAGTTGGTCGCTATTCGATTGTCGATCATTCCAGTTAGGAAGTTTTGGTGGCGGTTTTGTATGCTTACTTCACCAGCGTATGCTAGGCTGGAAAAGAAATAAATAACTAACAGAGTAGTCAATTGTATCATTTGCTTTTTCTCTTTTATTTTGTGAATACATAAAACCACAGGTTTACCCATGGATGAATGTCAAATCTAAAATTACAGTATTAGCTGTTTGTAATTTTGATCAACACTTTAGCGTTGTAATTAGTAAGTACCCCGGCATGCTCGGGAGGTACCTACTTCGCCATTTTGAGAACAGTGATTGTGTAACACAACAACCAATTTCTAGCGGCGAAGTACGGAGTCATTTAATGATGATAACGGGTAGGTAGTTAGACAAATCAAATGAAAGTCGTTAGTTACACTTCCTTCACGCATAATGCCGTTACGTCAGTATAATCATTACCATCTTGTTCGAAATTACCTCTATGACCGAAATATTTCAAAAGATGCACACCTGGTTTTCCTGTGTCGTCTAGTAGCCAATGTCTAGCTATTTGCGGCCAGCCATAGTCGAGATAGGGACCATGAGGTTGTGTGACTCCAGAATTAATTTGTTTTTCAAACGCATAATGTTCCGACCAATATGGCAAACGATAGCCTTGCCCTAGGCTAGCACAATAAGCAACTGCGCTGTCGAACTTAAACAGAGGAAGAAAGGCATTAATGATTCCAGCAGCATAGGCGCCTGCGGCCTGAGTAGATATATAATCGCCTACGTCTTTTCGACCGACAGGGGGACAACGAAACATCAAAGATTTCCCGGTATCGGGTATGGATATTGTAATTGTTTCAACGCCACAGCCAACTTTCTCGCCTAAATTCAATAGGTCTTTAACCTCTATATCAATGGATTTAGTGAAACCCGCATATTCGGCAGTGATGGTTGCTTTGCCAGCCCCCGTACTTCGTAGGGTCTTACTTAAAACTCCCGCAATTCCAGGTGTGAAAATGATGACACTACTGTCGCTTGTCGTCCAATTTGCCTTTTCAGTGACATCAATAATTGAACCATTATTCATGATAGCTTTGAGATAGATTTTGCGCGATGCCCACTCTAAGATAGGAGCATGTGATAAAACGACAGGATTTGCGTAAGACACTAATTTTGTATCAGTAATATATACAGGTTCGATATTAACCACTAATTCATTAGAGGAGAGGGTCTCATACTGTGCGCGAATCGTCGCTCTTGTGATTTTGCTTGCTGAGAAGAAACCATTAGTCCCTTGCCCAAAACTAATAGCAGAGGGATCCGAAAATTTCCATGTGACAGATTTAGGATCTAACAGATAAGAATTTCCATTTGTATCGATTACTTTTACAGTAGGATCAAATGAACTGCCTATCGATAATTGTTTATTATCAAGTTCAATAGAAAGACTAGACCATCTTATGCCTTTTTCATTATCGACTTCTGCAAATAGCTTTTCTTCACTTTTGCAGCCAAAAATTGCAGTAAGACAAATTAGCATTATTAACATCTTCATAAGTAAGCCTTAGTTTGGACGATATGATTTAATTATTACCCTGCGTTCTTCTTGGTAACCATCACCATTACTTTTTGCAGAATAAGGAACGGTATAAGACATATTAATAATGTCGATTTTTGAATTGGGATAAAGCTCTTTTAAAGCACTTTCTACTCTTCGTGCCCGATCGATAGAAACAATAATGTCTTCGTTGTAACTCCTATATCCATATACAACGAAGTAATCGCCATCTAGAAATTGCGTTAGGTTATGGGAGGAAGTTAATAAACTTGATGATTCATCAAAATATAGAGTTGTGCTTACCACTTGTTGGTAATCAATGTTACTTTTATCCTGACTATTCTCTATCGCATTTTTGATTCGACGCTGAATTTGACTTTTCGAAAATGAGACACCAAGTAACAACATGTCAAAGTCTAAACCGTAAAAATTAGGAAAGTATTTAACGCTAGAACTGACATTAAGATCTAATAAGTTGACGTATCTTTCATACGCCAACATAAGGTATGCTGAGCTACCGACATGTTCACTGTCACTGATGCCGTATTGTTTGTCCTTCCATATAGAGAGCCCAATACCAAAATCTAGGCGAGAGTCGTGACCAAGTGGGTACTTGTATTTAGTAACGGTATTAAGCGACTTGATATTGAAGTCTTGTCGATTCTGAGTTTTTTCAGATTGAGCCTCGAAGTCATTGGCGATTAAAATTGAGCTACCCAGAGCTAAATTATGTGATTCAAAATCGATCCCAAATTCGTAATATATTGAATTTAAGTCACACTGATAGTAGCTCTCTGAGCACCCATCAGTACCGATAAGTAACCCGCTTCCAGCCGATAATCTTACATCCTCAAGCTCTATCGCATAACTAATTGTTGATATTATAAATAGCATTACGCATGAGATCGAACCAATGTTTGTCATTGCTTTTTTTCCTCCACTAAAGAAAATTTTATTAAATGACAATTTTGTAATTTAAATATTCTTTATATAGGTTAGTCTAATGATAATAAAAAATTCTAATGATAATAAACAAAATTAGAATAAACTGGGCCTATATTTAATGTCAAATTTAATTGAGTTTAAAGTGGATAAAGTTACAAATCATAAAAATAGTGTGATCACGAGTCAACATACATATAAGTCGGATTTTTCCCACACAACCAAAGGATATTTCCCATGCACTAATAACGCTTAAGTTATTAATATTTAAGTGCTGAAGGATTTTTTAGCTGAAATATAGATAAACAATATTATTTTATAACCAAGGGAATTATCTAATATGATAATAAAAATATTTAAGTTAAGCATCGTGACGTCGTTAGTCATGTCGTCTTCGCTATCATATGCCGCGATGGAAATTGAGAGCTATTTAGGGTCTAGAGAGGAAACGCCAGTAGGCATACCTATTCTATCTAGCCCAGAGAATGGCCCGATTAAAAAGTATAACGATGATGGAAGCGTGAACCAGTTCGCGTGGATTGATAGTAGTGGACAAGTACAGTCAGACAACCTATTTTTTGCTCCGAGTCACAAGTTGCGTGGTAAAACCATCAAACTTTGTAACATCGATAATGTAAATATGGAATGTTCTAATGAACTTACAGTTGTACCCAATATTCGTCAACGTATGACGAGAAGCAATGTACTAAACTTCGAGGAATATTGGGACTTCAGCAATCAGTTTACCGACGATTTTATTCTTGATTCTGCGACTACAGTAAATACCAAAGCGACTTTTACTTACAAAGGGCCGGTAAATGCTTCAGCTGGACCTAAACCAGTAGGTATCCTTCGAGCCTTGTTTAATGGAAATACCGCGCTAACCACAGCACAATTGGAAGAGCTGACGCCTAGTTATGCTACATTTGAACATGAACGTGCATTTACTACAGATTTAAAGACCAATAACGTTGAACTACTCGGTTTGTGTTCGTCGGTGGTATTGACTGACGCCACCGTTGGCTACTTTACTCCCGAGTGTGATGAAAGATTAGTGCGAGATAGTGATATCGAGACGAATGATACGGTTTATTTTTATCCGCCATCGCCGGAACAGTTTTCAGCGCTATTCCCTAGCGAAACAATGAAGAAAATTGAATCTGTCACGCATAATGGTAAAACCAAGCAATATGTTTATGCCCCAAGAGCACGAGGAAACAACAATCTTCTGGAGGCATACTGTGATGCGATCGGTGAAGCTGCTAAACCAATGACAGAGAGTGAAATGCTTGCTTTTGCGAGTAGTCAAACGTTTAATCAATCTTGGCCAGGCTCTACTGGTTATTGGACCAAAGATACTGCTATTTTAAATACATGGTGGAGTAATGCAATCCCTGGGGGCAATGGTATTGTGGGTATCTTAACCGCATTAAACGCTAACCCAACGTTCACTCCTGCAGCCAACAGTTACTACCATGGTTTCTTTGCATGTAAGAAGGGTTAATTTCAACTAGTGTTTAACCATTAATAGAGTAAGCCGCATGAAACAAAGCGGCTTTTTTTATTCTTAGACTTTGATTTGATGGACGCACTTCCCTTCTAGCATTGATGTGGATAAGAAAAATGGTGCAATCGGTCTTAAAATCCTACAAGCATAGAGAATGAGCCTTGTTACCATACAATATGCTTTGTTATAGGGTGCTTTAACTGCGCGCCATTAGCCTCATTGGCTTGCTATTTAATCTAATACTAATGTGCTCAACATCAACTATTTGATTAATTATCAAGTTAAATATGAATTATTTATATCAATTTAGTTGCACACATACTCATCTGTATTAATACTAGCCATCTAAAAACAAAAATATACGACAAACGTCTATGGCTAACACAAACATCCCTGCTCCTGCCTCATCAGGAGTCGCGCACGACGCATACGCTTTATTTACGCAAATAGATCGGTTATTTGGCGATAACAGTGACTTGTTTTTCCAACAAGTACTCAATGAACGCCTACGTCTAGTCTGCGAAAGTGATCCGACATTGCAGGACAAAAACATCGCGACAAAGCTGATGTCTCCATTTTATTACGCGGAGCTAAAGCGCCCCCTGAGTATTGGTACAAAAGAGTGGCATCAAATTGAGCAAGATGCGCTTTTTCTGTTTGATGACTGGGCACAAGCTTGGTGCGGATATAAGATTTGGAAACTCAAAAAAGGCTACCACTCATTAAATGATTCCGCTCTTGACCAGAGACAGCGTAATCTCTCTCACAACGAAGCAGACTATTTTGACAGTGTGATCGACTGTATTGAGCAGCACAAAAAGCACTATTATACCTTGCACTGCCAACACGCTCTTACACTGCCCGATGCCATTGTATTGATTAACCTTTCGACCTTTGTCTGGCAACATAAATGGTATGAAATGCTTTATGAGATCAATCAATCAACCTGCGGAACGCATTTCATTTTGGCAACTCAAGTAGCAGATTCAGATAGCGCACTGATCGTCGCCAGCGCCAAAATAAATCACCATACACAGGCTGAACAGTGGCTCTACTTTTCCCCATTTTTTCAAACCGATAGTTGGCAATTGCTTGCAACAAAAAAAACCGTCGACCAACTTTCTGAGCACGGTTTATTAGACAATCAAGACATTCCAAGGCATTCATCCGCCCTTTTTGAAAACTCGTTGTGGCAGAAGATAGTGTCACACCAACAGTGTTGTGAAATCATCCGTCTTACCGTTAGCGGCAATCAGTCTCAGATGATTTTCTATCTCTATTTGGCTCAGAAGCGTTTAATGGAACAGTTGTCCTCACTCCACTATAAAATTGCATTTGTTGTGATTGAGCAACCTTTAATGATTCAGTACTATTTGAGCTTAGGCGAAACGGTGTTCAGTCAGCTCAGTACGAGCCACGTTTCTAGTTCAGAGTTTGCCACCTATAAAGGACTGTGGTTTATCCAACCACTCAACCAAGAGCTAGCGAGAGCGAGCTATAAAAGCTACAAAAAACTCACCATCCGTCAGTTAAAAAAATATCGAAATCATGGACACAAACCTCACTATGCTTAGTTACTTAACCACTCATCTACTTTATCCAAAGGCAGTGGTGTTAATACTAACGGCACTACTGGTTTTTGTCTGGGCAGGCTATTTCTGTTCAACGCTGGCGAAAAAACATGGCTTTTCTAGCATCAAGCAGTATCTCTACTATGTGTCCTACACATTGGGCTTGTTTGTCTGGATTTGCAGCAACGCGTATTTCCATACTGGCTTGTTGCCCGATTGGGGAGCAAAAAGTGCCATTACAATGGCCATAATTGCTAACTTGTCCGCGCTGCTGGCCTTTGGCTCTGCCTATTTTTTTTCTGCAAAACTGAGAGCGCATTACACAGACAGCCATACCAGTCTGTGGCAGCTCGCCTTCGCCATCACAATTATTGTGATGTGTACTGTGGTAAACCTTATTCCCGGGTTGACTATCTTAGGTGTGACGATAGAGGGGCCAAGCCGATTTGTACTTGAATTTGGCCATTATACTCAACCATTCTTCATTGGTTTGACCCTGCTGTTTGCTTTAACGTTTGCCAATCTATTATCCATCAAGCAATCAAGTAACCGCATCCGTCGCACTCGGATTAACTACATGATCCTCGGAATGACCATTTTCATGGCCTCTACCGCGGTCATACAGTTGGGTTTCACTTACTTCTTTAATGACTTCTCCTTGACTTGGCTGCCACCTGCATTGTCAGTCAGTGAAATGCTATTTATGGGCTATGCGATACTGGCCTCTCGTTTTTACAGTTTTCGCTACCTGTGTTTGGTTGCTTGCTCTTTACTGCTTACTGCTGCGGCTTACACGGGAGTTATCGCGCTGTTTAAGCCCCTCGACTATCTCAGCACCGCTACGGTGATTACTTTGCTGATCACTATTGGTATTTCATGGCCATACGCGTCTCAAGTGATGAGAAGTTGTCTCAGCTTCGTTCTGTACGGTTCATCTACGCCCCCTACAGATAAAATTGCCCATTTAGAAGAAGAGTTTCAAAACTCACCATCGAAAGCGATCGAAGCATTGGCTAGCTACCTTGGTGTGCCAAGTGACAAGCTGAAATTACTCGATGACTATCAAGGGGCCAGTCTCTATCGCACGTACTTTGAAAATCATTCGACGCCTTTGGTGATCGACGAGTTGGAAGACGCAATAGAACAAACCAGTGACGCCGAGCTTTCCAATTTGCATACCAATATGAATCAGATGGATTCAGCATTGGTCTTGCCGATTTACGAAGGTAAGAACAAACTCTCTCACGTTTTAGTCTCAAGTCATAAACAAGGTGACGTTAATTTCTCATTCGAAGAGCTGCGAGCGCTGGAGAGGGTACTGAAAAAAGTTCAAGTGCACATAAACTATGAACGTAAAGTTAGACAGTCACAGGCACTTGCTAACTCTATCGCCCATGAGATGAGAAATCCTCTCGCACAAGTACAATATGAGTTTGAATCTCTGGAAAGCAAACTGAATAACATCAAAGATCAGAATGATCTGTTTCGTCATGTTCATAGTGGCAAGCAAGCGATTCGTCGCGGCAGACAACTGATTGACATCATTCTGCGGGAGGTCAATAGCTCGTCTCTCGATCAAGAGCCATCGGAAGCGACCTCTATTCGTCACGCCATTCATAGTGCGATCAATCAATATGGCTTTGAGAGCGAAGATGAATTTAATCGGATAGAGCTGAACCTTGAGAATGACTTTGTCGTTAAGATCAACGATACCCTGTTTAATTTTGTGCTGTTCAACCTATTACGCAATGCTATCTACTATTTTGATTCGTACCCAAAAAGCAGGATCGAAATCCGTACGGAAGTCGGCCTATATGAAAATCATGTCATCTTCCGTGACTCTGGCCCTGGTATTCCTCAGGTTTTACTCTCACGTATTTTCGATGACTTTTTCAGCCACAATAAGAGTGGTGGTAGTGGGCTAGGTTTAGGCTACTGTCAACGCGTCATGACGTCCTTTGGGGGTGGAATAAGTTGTCATTCTCTACCAGGCGAATTTACAGAATTTACTCTGACCTTCCCTTCTTCTAGTGTACGACTTGATGAAATAAAAACGTCACCTATCGCTCCAACGGCGATCGATTTTGCCCCACCAATTAATCCTGAAGTGGCAAAAGGTGAGCTAGGTTTTGTTGCTAAGTCATCACATATGATTTTGGTCGTGGATGACAAAGAGATTCAGCGGACACTCGTTAAGCTCTATTTGGAGCAGCTTGGCTATGGTGTTGTGCTTGCTAACAACGGTAAAGTCGCAATCGAGATCATCCAAAGCAATCCCATTGATCTGGTGTTTATGGATATTCAGATGCCGGTTATGGATGGTTTTGAAGCAGCAAGCATTATACGTCAGTCATATCCAGCTATCCCTATCATTGCTCTTTCTGGTGAATCCGGAGAAAAAGATGTACAAAGGATGAGCGAGCTTATGGATGGACGACTATCAAAACCAACAACCAAAGACGCACTCGATACCATTCTGAAGTCGACTCTAGGACAAGAAATTCATTCGTAGCCACTGTATAGCAAAAGAGCAGATGCGCCTGTCAAACAATTGGCAATTCTACTCTCAATTCGACTCGCATTTTGCATATCTGAAACCGTACCGCGAACGAATTTTCAGCAGTGGTATCCATTTCTATTAACGGCTAACGGCACCAATCATCGTGTTGTGATTAATTTGAACATCAAGTGGCACCGATTATGCTTCCTTTCGTACAACGAAGTAAAAGCGGCAAAGATTCGTCTTTGCGCTGATGTAAGAGGTACTGTTATGGAAGTTCAGCGTCACACCTACTATCGTCTGATTCATCACGGAATCAAGACTCTGCTCGTGGACCGTATTGGCCACTTTACCGAGCTTGAGTACCACGAATACCTCAACGGCATGACAGGCAAATCCAGTTGTTTTGCTATGAGTGACGAAGAGTTGCAATTTACGGTAGACAGTTTGCGTAGCGAAGGTTATCTCGAAGATTACAAGCGTTACATAGCCTAATCTCCCTACCTTGCTGTTAGTAGAGAAACCCGAGTTTGCCATTAAGCCCTTTGTCTTAACCAGAGATTTGGTTAGACTGAGGGCTTCTTGTTACACAAAAGACCATGCCAATGAAACAACTCATCGACTTCATCCCCCTAATTATCTTTTTCGCTTTGTATAAGCTGTTTGATATTTACGTCGCAACAGGGGCGCTGATCATTGCTTCCGCGGTTCAAATTGCTTTGACCTATATGATCTATAAGAAAATCGAGAAAATGCAGTTCATCACCTTCTTGATGGTTGCCGTATTCGGTGGAATGACAATTTTCTTACACGATGACAATTTCATTAAGTGGAAAGTGACCATCGTCTACATGGTGTTTGCTATTGGTCTTGCCGTCAGCCACCTCTTAGGCAAGTCTGCGATCAAAGGGATTCTGGGCAAAGAAATTTCTCTTCCTGAACCTTTGTGGGCTAAGGTCACTTGGGCATGGGTTGCCTTTTTCTCTTTCTGTGCCGCTTTAAACATCTATGTCGCATTTCAGTTACCATTGGATATCTGGGTAAACTTTAAGGTGTTTGGCTTACTCGCTGCCACGTTTGCGTTCACCCTAGTGACCGGGCTCTATATCTACAAGCATTTACCAAAAGAGAACAACGAGGCGAGCGCTGGCGAATAAGTGAATAGTTTTGTTACAATACCTCTTTTACAGCGACCACTTTGGTCGCTGTGTCGTTTGTAGTGGATGTCAAAATGAGCCAAGAAATTAATACACCAAAAGGTCAGCTCCTACTTAGAACCCTTGCCATGCCAGCCGATACCAATGCCAATGGCGACATTTTCGGCGGTTGGATTATGTCTCAACTTGACCTTGCCGGAGGGATTCTCGCCAAGGAAATTTCTTCAGGTCGAATCGTGACAGTATCCGTCTCTAGCATCACTTTTAAGAAACCTGTTCGTGTTGGAGATGTGGTTTGCTGTTACGGTGAATGTACACGTATTGGTCGTACATCAATGAGTATCGACTTAGAGGTGTGGGTGAAACCAGTAAAAGAGCACGGTCTTGAAGATCGCTTTATGGTTTGTGACGCCACATTTAACTATGTCGCTATTGACGCAGATGGCAAACCTCGACCAATACAATAAGTTCATGGCATAGACGAAATAACACCAAATCAATACTTTTAAAAACCAGTATTTAAGGTAAAGTAACCACCAACGGTTACATCATCGATATAAGGATATCTGTACATGTGGTATGTCATCTTTTCACAAGACGTAGAGAACTCATTAGAAAAACGACTGAGTGTCCGCCCTGCTCACCTAGAGCGTTTACAGGCACTGCAAGATGAAGGTCGTTTGCTAACGGCGGGGCCTATGCCTGCCATTGATTCTGACAACCCTGGTGAAGCTGGTTTTACTGGTTCCACCGTTATTGCAGAGTTTGATTCTTTGCAACAAGCGCAAGAGTGGGCTGATGCTGATCCGTACATTGAAGCTGGTGTATACGAAAAGGTTATTGTTAAACCTTTTAAGAAAGTCTTCTAATTATGCCATCTGTGTTTAAAACTCTCTCGATCTTAATGGTCGCACTGGTTGTTGCTGGATGCTCTTCTGCTTCAGCCGAGAAAGAGCGTCAACTCTCGCTGTTGGCGAATACTCGCGCTAATCTACTGGCGTCTAAGCTTCCGCTAGAAGCGGGGCCGCTTTCAATAATGCGCGCAAATTCTAATGGTTCAACCGTTGAGATTATGATGGTTTACAACGCTGATGCCCTCGGTGCAAAGCCTGCCACGCAGGTCATGAACAACAGCATCAACACTTATTGTACTGTTGCCGACACCAAAGCTAACTTAGAGGTTGGATTGAGTTATCGGATTAAAATGCGTGACAGCCGAGGCCAGTTGATTGCAGACGAGATAGTCACGCATGAACGCTGTTTGAACGCCAAACGCTAACCGCAGTTGTGTATACAAATTCAAAACCTCGCTTATGCGAGGTTTTTTTATCCCTCAAAACTCAACGGATTGCTGTACAACAAGTTAAATAACATAGTCACACAGATCATATTTCACGCAGTCTTAACATACTGACTATGCTTACAAAGTAGGCTAATGCGGATACACATTGGTCTTTAATCTGGATACACAGCTAATACTTGGAGTTATTATGAAAAAAATTCTTACTGCAGTGGCTATCTCTACAGCGTTCGCCTCTTCTTTCGCTGTTGCTTCATCCCCAGTGATGTTCTCTTCTATCAATGATTTTAATGCACCAGATAACTCACAAGTTTCTGGCGTTCGTCTCGCAGCTCTACACGGTAAAGTAAACCAAGTGAAAGGTGTCGACTTTGCGATTGTCGGTATGTCTGAGACCAATACAACAACAGGTGTTAACTTTGGCCTCTTTTTAGGCGCTTCAAAAGTGAATCAAGAAATGACCGGCGCCTCTCTTGGTCTATTCAACTGGAATGAAGGGTTAACTACCGGGGTTAACCTTGGTGCGGTTAACATCACCAACAACGTGAATGGCGCAAACGTGAGTTTTGTTAACTACTCTGAAGGCGACACCATGGTCGACGTGGGGGCGGTTAACCTGTCGAGCGAGTCAACCGTTCAAGTAGGCGTGTTCAACAAGACAAGTAAAATTGAAGGGGTTCAAATCGGCCTAATCAACTGTGCTGATAACGGCTTCCTACCTTGTTTCCCAATCGTGAACTTCGCTAAGTAACACTCCAATCTTCATCTCAAACCAGTCGTAATATACGACTGGTTTTTTTGTTCCCCAACTAGGCCTTAGTAGCAAATGATCACAAAGTAAAGTCGCAATAAATTTATGTGAATTTTTTATTTCACTACCCTTTTTTAGTCTCCGTGCAACTCCCCTTCTAATTTCAATGCAATAGCCCATTTTGATCATGGTTTCATAACTGGAACAGAGTTCTTAAAAAACTAAAATAGAACAAAAAATAATCAAATTAGATTGACGCTGGAAACATCCACTTCTAACTTTTCATATTAGTGTCATAACCAAGGAGGATCACCGCATGAAACGTGCTAGTAACTCATACCGTCTTCAGTTGATTAAAGAAGTTGCCACCAGGCAAGACCGGCTGAAAAGCGGTGATCCAATGGCAAGTTATATTCAGCATTTGATCGACGATCAACCCTCTTGCGAAAAGCATACCGAAGCTAACCATCGTTTCTCTGGTAGCCATTTTGATGAGCACGCCGGAGGATGGGTTAGCGACCGGTGGGCGTTAAAGTAAGTAGGGGGCTATTTAACGGGATAGAGAGATTGTACGCACACTCTTAGTAAAATCTCTCTTTGTTCTGTCTCGGTCAGTTGGTACCAAAGATAACGTTCTTCACGGCTTCTGCCACAGCCTAAACAAAAACCTTTTGTGTCAACTTGACAATACCCTATACAAGGGTTGGGTATTTGATTTCGTATATCCATACTACACCTTTAAATACAGTACACGATACTAAAGGTATAGCGGGAAAAAACAAAACTGTAAAGTATTTGATTTTAAAAAAGATCTTGTTGAGGGCTATCCGTACTATCTTGATCGATGCGATCTACTGAATCTCGTTTCATTTTTCTCAGGTATCGCTGTCGGCATAGCTTGATGACATGCAGTTGCTGGGCGGGCGTCATGGTTAACCAATTAAAGCGCTCTTCTCTTTTACGCATACACCCTTTGCAGTAGCCTTTTTCATCTACTGTGCATATGCCTACGCAAGGACTTGGTACGACAAAAAACTCTAACTGTTCCAAACGGTCACCCATTTGCTAAAAAGCACAAATTACACTCTACGGCATCTATAATTAGATGTTTATCAATAAGTTCCAATATGTGATTTAGACCAAACTATGACTCTCCTCTGACAAAAACAGTGTTTTATTAATTATACTAAAACCATCAAAGCCGAAGCTAAATGGCTTATTATCTACTTATTGGAGTTGATTTATTATGAAGCTTAGTCCAAAAATGTTACTTGCAGCAATTACCCTACCTGTTGTAGTAACCGCATGTGTAAGCAATGGTGACGATGTGAAACAAATTACAGCTCAGGATCTCCAACACCACAACTGGGAGTTGGTTAGCATTGACGGTAAAGATATTGTACTAGAAGGCCGCCACCAAGCTCCTCGCCTAGAGGTTGGCGAAAAGATGACAGCGAATGGTAACGCGGGCTGTAATAACTTCTTTGGTCAAGCTGAACTAAAAGACAACCAGTTCCGCATTGAAAAGATGGGCATGACCATGAAAATGTGTGTCGGCGATGTGATGGACGTTGAACAAGCATTTTCTCAAACACTCTCTGACTGGAGTGACATGACATTGACCAATGATTCAATGGTACTGAAAAACGACGTTCACACGCTTACGTTCAAATTGAGCGATTGGAAAAAATAATTCGACGCGTCAAGTCATCCTATTTTAGAAGCAGCCTTTCGGGCTGCTTTTTTACTTATTGCGACTCACTTTTTACACAATCCATCCACTTTTACCTCAAATATATAATAAACCTATCTTTTTTCAGTCATAATGAACGAATAAGTGAATTGTTCCGGTCTAACTCAATGGCCGATAGCAACAACCAACTAACAGGGACCATTATGACAAGGCTGATCACTTTACTTTCAACATTAATCGTGTCTTTTTCATCATTCGCAACTGATACTTGGCAGCAAACGATCGAACAAGCAAAAGGACAAACGGTATACTTCCACGCTTGGGGAGGCAGCCAAGAAATTAACCGCTATATCCAATGGGCGAATAGCCAGCTTCAATCTCAATACGGCGTCACACTGCAACACGTTAAAGTTACAGATATTGCTGAAACCACCAGCCGCCTAATTGCTGAAAAAGCCGCAGGAAAAAACAGCGGTGGTAGCGTTGATATGGTTTGGATCAACGGCGAAAACTTCAAATCAATGAAAGACAATCAACTGCTGTTTGGTCCATTTACAACTCACCTGCCTAATTGGCAATATGTCGACAAAACATTGCCGATAGACGTTGATTTTTCTGAACCTACAGAAGGCTTAGAAGCCCCTTGGGGTGTGGGGCAACTGGTATTTATTCATGACAAGTTGAAACTCAATAACCCACCGACTTCGTTTAATGAGATGTTAAGCTATGCGAACGCTTTTCCAAATCGCCTAAGCTATCCTCGCCCACCAGAATTCCATGGCACCAGCTTCCTAAAAGCGCTGCTGATTGAACTGACCAACAACGACGCTTCGTTAATGCAGCCAATTGATGAGAAGAGTTTTGCCATCATTACTCAACCTTTATGGCAATATTTGGATGAATTCCACAAAGTGGCTTGGCGTGGGGGTAAACAATTTCCATCAGGTACAGCAGAGTCAATTCAGTTGCTCGACGATGGCCAGATCGATCTAGCTATCACCTTCAACCCTAATGCTGTGTATTCCGCCCAAGCAAATGGCAATCTTGCGAACTCAACCCAAGCCTATGCGATGGATAACGGTGCACTATCGAACATTCACTTCTTAGCGATTCCATGGAATGCCAACGCGAGCGCAGGGGCACAAGTCGCCATCAACTTTTTGTTAAGCCCAGATGCCCAATCACGCAAGGGGGATACTAAGATTTGGGGCGATCCATCCGTATTGAGTAGCCAATATCTCACTGGAACGGCCAAAAATACTCAGCAGTTCAAATCTATCGCCGAGCCTCACCCAAGTTGGCAAAATGCGTTAGAGCAAGAATGGCTTAAACGTTACGGAAACTAGAAGTGATTCGATGTTACGCGCAATCTACTTTTCTCTTATTCTAATTTGCATCTTGCCTACCATTCCGGGACTTGCCGGAGTGGTAGTGGCTGCGTTTGGTTATATTCCGCCCATTGGACTTGAGTCCTTTTCATTAAATGGCTTTGAGTCAGTTTTCGCTTGGCAGGGCATAGGACAGTCAGTGGGTCTCACGCTCTTTTCGACTCTTGCTAGTAGCTATCTTGCCTGCTTAGCGACCTTTGCGATTCTGCTTTCTAGTTGGCATCATCCATTTTGGCGTAAAATCGAGCTGACGTTATCCCCTTTACTCGCTATGCCACACGTCGCTTTTGCTATTGGTTTTGCCTTTCTTTTTTCTCCAACCGGATTGGTGGCTCGATCGTCGTACCATCTGTTTGGCTATGATCCTAATGCACAATCTGTCTCTGATCTCGCCTTTGTGATCAAAGATCCTTATGCAATAGGACTGGTTCTCATGCTGGCTATAAAGGAAATTCCCTTCCTATTGCTGATGAGCATCCCGATTCTACAGCAGCTAAAAGTGTCACAAACCGAAAAAGTAACCCTGTCACTGGGTTATTCTAGGGCGCAGACTTGGTGGAAATGCATCTTTCCACAATGGTTTGCCAAACTTCGCTTTCCGATGTTGGCTGTGATTACCTACAGCCTTTCAGTGGTAGATGTCGCTTTGATTATCGGTCCAACCAATCCTCCAACCTTTGCTGTTTTAATCTGGCAGTGGTTTAACGAACCAGATTTAGCTCAACTTCCTCGCGCTGCATCGGGTGCGACATTACTGTTTCTTATCGGCAGCGTACTGATTCTATTCGCCAGAATCCTCGAATGGGTGATCACAAAAGGGCTCAAACATTGGCAATATTCAGGGCGTTCAGGAATGGATCTGCCAGGTAAGTCTACCTTCAGCATTGTGCTCGTTTTAAGTCTGGCTATAGTACCCATCTTGGTTTTATGGAGCTTTGCTCAGAGATGGCGATTCCCTGACCTACTTCCTACTCAGTTTAGTTTGCGCTTCTGGCAATATGAGTGGGCTGGTATTTTTAGCGCGCTCAATCAAAGCCTGTTAATCGCATTAGTCAGTGCCAGTATTGCTCTGTTGCTTGCGTTAACGGCTCACGAGTACCACCAACGACATCATCGACAGATACCTGGATACGTGATTGCGATTCCAATGTTAATCCCGCAACTTTCGATTCTATTTGGTATTCAGGTAGTCACGCTCTATCTAAACAGCAGTGCTTACCTATTCTGGGTGTGCTGGGCACACGTATTTTTTGCCTTTCCTTACGTCTACCTCTCACTGGATGGCCCTTGGCGCAGCTTCGACAATGGCTTGACCCGTGTCGGCCTAAGTTTGGGTAAAAGCCCGATTCAAGTCTGGTGGCAGATTAAGTTACCGATATTGTTGCCCGCGGTGCTTTTTGCTTGGGCTATCGGTATTAGTGTCAGCTTGGCACAATACTTACCTACGCTAGTTTTAGGCGCGGGGAGGATAAGCACGATAACGACTGAAGCCGTGGCGCTTTCGAGTGGTTTTGACCGTCGTGTCACCGCAATTTATGCGTTGTGGCAAGCATTGTTGCCCCTCATTTTCTTCTCTATCGCTATGGTACTCAGCCGACTTCAGGTTAAATACCGTAGATTGTCTATTAAAGGATTGCTACCCAATGAGCCTTTGTCTCAAAAAACTCGTCATCTGTAACAAAAGTGGTGAGGTACTGTTTAATGCGCTGAACCTTCAAATCAATAACGGAGAAATTGTCACGCTCATGGGACCAAGTGGCTGCGGTAAATCAACTTTGCTTGATGCGATTGCCGGGCACCTAAGCAGTGACTTCACCTACCAAGGTCAAATCACGTTGAATCAAAAGCCGATTGACTCGTTGCCAGCGCATCAACGTCAGGTCGGGATTTTGTTCCAAGATGATTTACTGTTTCCACACCTTTCTGTATGGGAAAACCTCGCGTTTTCATTACCGAATGAAGTCAAAGGCGCTGCGCGTAAAGAGCAGGCGATGAAGGCACTGAAAAACATTTCACTCACCAACTTGGCGGACTCTTTTCCCGACCAGATTTCAGGGGGGCAGCGTGCGCGAATTAGCCTAACTCGAATGCTACTCGCTAAACCTAATCTGGCCTTGCTAGACGAGCCATTTAGTAAACTGGATAGAGAGTTGCGAGTTCAGTTTCGTCAATGGGTTGTGGAGCAACTCAAAAAAGCAGACATCCCTGCGCTTATGGTTACTCATGATGAAACCGACATTCCCGACAATAGCCGTTGCCTAACTTGGCCATGGGAGACGGTTCATGCTTGATCGTTTGAGTATCAAAGTTATTCGCTGGCCATTAGCACAGTCAGCAAATCTCTTAGACCGATGTGGTATCACCGCAAACCAAACCACGATTTTTGGTTTTGCGCTTGGCTGTGTCGCCTTCCCAGCGTTGATTTTTGAGCAATATACTCCGGCACTGCTACTCATCATCGCCAATAGAATCTGCGATGGCCTGGATGGCGCTCTGGCGCGTATTCAAGGAATAACAGATGCGGGCGGCTTTCTCGATATTAGTCTCGATTTCCTGTTCTATTCGCTCATTCCTTTTGGGTTCGTATTGGCAAACCCTGAGCAAAATGCCGTTGCGGGTGCATTTTTGATTTTCTCGTTTATCGGTACCGGTAGCAGCTTTTTGGCCTTCGCAGTCATGGCAGGGAAACGAGGCATTGAAAATCCAGTCTATCAGCACAAATCTCTTTACTACATGAGTGGTCTGACAGAAGGGACAGAAACCATTGCGTGCTTTATCTTATTCTGCTTGCTTCCTAACCACTTTGCACTGATTGCCTACCTGTTTGGTGCAGCATGCTGGTTTACGACTCTAACTCGAATTTATTCGGGTTTTATTACTTTAAAACAGAGCCGCGATCAGGCTTAACGTAAGGCTCGTTCACCGAGTAAGATTGCTTGAAACAGGCTCGCTAAATGGGCGCGAAGCTCATTTTGAACAATGAGCGGGTAGCTGCCTGCTGCATGGGTCGTTTTTTATTTAAACAACATAACTTTTAATGACGCTTCACTGTCCACATCTGCGAATTCTGGTGGATTCTCAAGACGCTCAACAAAATTCAATGTAGGCGCTTCTTCCTTCATACCATCGATCAAGAAATCGCACATCACTTGCGGTGAGTTTACACACGCGAGCACTTGCCCCTCCTCAGCCAATAGTTCTGGGAGTTTTCTCAAGATACGTTTGTAGTCTTTAGTTAAAGCAAAGCTACCCTTTTGGAACGACGGTGGGTCAATAATAATAAGGTCGTAACGACCCATTTTTTTGATTTTCCCCCATGAGCGGAAAATGTCGTAGCCGAGAAACTTTACCTGATTAATATTGTGACCGTTGAGTTTGTGGTTCTCTCTTCCTTTCGCCAGTGAACCTTTCGACATGTCAACGTTAACCACTTGATCAGCCCCACCCTCAATCGCTGCCACGGAGAAACCGCAAGTGTAAGCAAATAAGTTGAGTACATTTTTATGTTTGGCGTTTGCCTTTACCCAGTCACGTCCATAGCGCATATCCAAAAACAGGCCCGTGTTCTGGTTGCGTCCGATATCAAGCTGGTATTTCAACTGCGACTCAACGACAACTGGACGACTGTTTAAATCGCCAAGCAGTACTTCAGAAGGCGCGCCTTCCGCATATCGGTGCTGAATGACTATTGCTTGCCCCTGTTTCTCAACCCAGAGAGCAGACTGAGCAATCTCCATCAAACCCGCTTTAAGCGCTTTTAAAAATTGATCATCAACGGTTTTGAAGATACTGACAATTAACTGGCCTTGAATCCAATCACACGTTAACTGTTCTAAGCCATCAAAACGACGCCCACGGCCATGGAACAAACGTCTTACTTCATTCGGCACCATCTCTAGTTGTGTGGTCAGTTGTGCAAAGAAACACGGTAAGTGTTCATCCTGCATCGCGATTGGTGTTATTTGTTTATCTTCGGCCATGATAACTCCCATGGTGTAAGCCAAGATTCGATACCTTGGCATGTGATATCAGTGTTCCATTTACTCCCTAAAACACTTTGGTTTCTTGGGTCACAAATAAATTTAAAATCTTGTTGTTGATAAGTGAAACACAGCGCAAAAGCGTGCAGATAACCACGGTCCGACTCGGAACCTGCATTGTAAATAGGATCGCCGACGATGCCAGAGCCGACAGATTTCAACGCCACCCTGATTTGGTGCGTCTTTCCAGTATGTGGCTTGCATAAGAAGAGTCTTTCACCCGGCTCTGCGGCTGATGAGAAGAACTGAGTAATGGCAGGATTAGTCTGAGAGTTAAGCAGCTTCCATGAAGCGCGGCGTGAACGCTCCATATCACCACTCACCAGCCCTTGTTTCTTTTTCGGCTTCTTACTACCAATCGCAAGATAGTACTTTTCTACGCTGCGCTGTACAAACATCTGTGAGAGTTCACTGGCGGCAGAAGAACTTCGACCCAATAGCAAAATACCTGAAGTCATTTTATCTAGACGATGGATGAGATAGAGCTTCGCGTCACTGGTCAGTTTGGCAACTTCTTGCAGTAGCATGGTATCGCCATCATCCTTATGTACTGAAACATTGGGGTGTTTGCTGATGACAATAAAATCAGTGTGAGTGTGTAAGATATCGAACATTAAAACTGGCTCCACTTTGGACGCACGAGTATACCCATAATCCATGTGAAAGCCAGTTTCAAGTGTGCGGTTCTAAACCAGTTAGGTGCTAACTTAGTTTGAATTTACCCACTAGCAGCTCTAACTCTGCCACTTTAGAGTTTAAACCTTCAACATTTTGTGAGCTTCTATTTGCCAGTTGAAGAGAGCGTTCTGATATATCGCTGATCGCAGTAATATCCGCAGCAATTTCTTTAGTCACGGCCGTCTGCTCTTCTGCTGCAGTAGCAATCGAGTTAACCATCGCCTGCACGTTGGCAGCTCCAGCAACGATTTCTTCTAGCACACTTACCGCTCCAGAGCTACGCTCTACACCGATTTCAACCAACTGACAGTTCTCAACCGTATAGGTTACAGCCTCTTGAGTACCTGATTGAATCTGCTGAATAATGCCGCCCACTTCTTTTGTCGCGTTAGTCGTACGTTCAGCCAGTGCTCGCACTTCATCAGCAACCACAGCAAAGCCACGACCAAACTCTCCAGCACGAGCCGCTTCAATCGCAGCGTTAAGTGCTAACAAGTTAGTTTGTTCAGCAATATCTTCAATCACTCGAATCACTGAGCCGATTTGCTCACTATGTTTACCAAGGCCATTCATCTGCTTTGACATCTCTGTCATCTGCAAGCTCACCTGCTGAATAGAATCGACCATCTCAGTGATAATCTGACGACCTGATTCAGCGCTGCCTTCTGAGCGTTGTGCCTCTTCAAAGGTGGCTGTTCCTTGCTGTGCAACTTCTGCAATCGTTAAGCTTAACTCCTCTGCAGCAGTTGCTATCAAGTTAGCTTTGCCTGCTTGAGATGAGGCGCCTTGTACAATATCTTGGCTGACATTTGATAGTTCGCTAGTGACACTTTTCACTTCAACCGCGACTGATGAAATGCTACCAATCAGTGTGGTTAACGAAGCTTGCATCTTATTAATCGACACCGCTAGGTTTGCCAGCTCATCGCCCGATTTATCGGCAATATCTTCTGCTGTCAGATCGCCGTTAGCGACCTTTTGCGCCACACTATCTAACTTGGTGAGACGTGTGGTAATTGAGTTTGAAAGCAAGTACGCAATGGTACAAGTCAGGATCAATGCGATAACAAACAGAATTAAGATCGTATTTTCAATGGTGTTAAATGACTCCATCAGCCCAAGAAGAGAACCGTCCGTGCCTTCAATTGATTCTGATGAAGCTCCATCAAGCAGTGCTTCGATTGGCGCTAGGTATGATTCGTACAACTCCCGCAATGCTGTAATTTCTTGCTCTAACGCATCTTTGTTACCCAACAAAGGTACGATATCTCGCTCAAACCCTTGAGTAAAACCGCGCATCAGTTGTTCAATTTTTTCAACACGTTGATAATCTGACTTTCCTTGAGTCTCTAATGTTTTCACGTGAGTAATTGCATCAGCAAATTCTTGCTTATTGGTTTTGTAATCGTCAAATGCGCCCGGCACGCCTGTAATGGCTCCCGTTGCATCTCGATACACATCACCCGCCTCATCAATTAAACTCAAGTAGCCAACCACTTCAGGAACATCATCTTTTCTAATTTCATCGGCAACGGCATGTGACTGATTCACTTCCATCCAGATAACACCTGCCATGATAGTCATAATGGCAAGAATACAGCCGAACCCGGCATACAATTTACTTCGAACAGACCATTTCACTATGTAGCTTCCTCTATTGAATGCTTTAGGTAAATTTAGAATCTATATGACTTATCGGCTGTATATTATACTTCTTTAACAAGGTTATTAACTAAAACGAAAAAACCTCCCAAGTGGGAGGTTTTTAGTTAGGTCCGCTTTTTAGACAGATTTATAGCTTCTTAGAGAAGATACCCGCAACCGCGATGATACCAAGACCTAACAGCATGATTTCACCTTTGCCACTATCGAAGCCTGACTTGACACCCATGAAGGCAACAATAGCGATAGCAACTGGAATCACGTATTTAACCAAGTTGTACCATAGACCGAATAGCGGGAATGATACTTCGCCGTCGTTAGTGATTTCTTTCTCAAGGTCTGCACGAGATAGACGCCAGCCAGCAAAGATACACACCAACATACCGCCAACCGCTAGGAAGATCTTATCGGTTAACAAGTCAAAAATATCGAATGCACCTGTACCAAATAATGTTGGACCTACACCGCCTAGAGATAGTGAAGCGAACACACATAGTGAAGCCATTACTACGCTTGAGCTAAGTACTGCTGTTGAACGCTTCATACCTTTTTCATCGATTAGGTAAGATACAACAACTTCAAGAAGAGAAACTGAAGATGTTAGTGCTGCTACCGTTAGTGCGATGAAGAACATTAGAGCGAATAGTAAACCGATTACGCCGCCCATTTCAGCGAATAGCTGAGGTACAACAACGAACACCAAGCCAGGACCTGCTGCGGGTTCCATACCGAACGCGAACATTGCTGGGAACATCGCGACACCTGCTAGGATCGCAACACCCGTATCCATAGCCGTCACCATACCTGTCGTCTGAACTAAGTTCTCTTTCTTCTTCAGGTAAGAACCGTAGGTCATCATACAGCCCATACCAAGACTTAGTGAGAAGAATGCCTGACCTAGCGCAGCTAGAACAACATTACTGTCTACTTTTGAAAAGTCTGGCATGAATAGGAATTCTAGACCTGCCATTGCACCTGGTAGCATCAAACCTTTTACCGACACAACGATCAGAATTAGGAATAGAAGCGGCATTAGAATCTTACCCGCTTTCTCGATACCGCCTGAAATACCCTTCATTACGATAATGATGTTGAAAGCTAGATAGATACCCATCCACATAAGTGGCTGAACAGGATCTGAGATAAAGCTACCGAAGCTATCACCGATTGCTTCAGGTGTGCTTAGTAGACCCCCCCCCACTTTGAAGATGTATGCAAGAGCCCAACCACCTACGACAGGGTAGAAACCCATGATCAGTAGGCCACTTAGAACCCCCATTACCCCAGTAAAGGTCCAACGACGGTCAGTCGATTTGAACGCACCTACTGCTGATAGACCTGTCTTACGACCAATAGCGAATTCTGTAAGCATTACGCTAAAGCCGATAAAAATTACAAAAAGTAGGTAAATTGCAACGAACGCACCGCCGCCACTCTCACCCGCTGTGTAAGGAAATTTCCATATGTTGCCTAAACCAACAGCAGAACCTGCTGCGGCCATGACGAAGCCTAGTTTAGACCCCCATGTATCACGGGGCTGTGCACTTGTACTTGTAGCCATGGTTACTCCATTAAATCATGTTTTAAGTTGTGTTTGCTTCTGTTAGGCGTCTTTAAAAGTGGTTGTATAATTTTTTTTACACTTATTAAACTTGTCAGTGACGCTAACGTTGTAGCAAGTAAAACAGTTTAAGATTAAAATTGGAAGCCCGAACAGTATATTTTTCCACCATAAATGTAAGGATTGTGTTTAAATGCTGTTTTTTTCGCCTATAACACCCGCCAAACACCAGATTTTACATTCACATAACATATTTGTGCTTTTCAGCATTCATTCCGTATAGTTTCTACCGCCACTAATTTGTGACTTGTCCTAGCGCGCCGTGAGCTCTAATATTGGAGTGCTATATATTACCTAGGTATCTGAATGGAAAAGTTTTATCACTTCCTGACTCTCGCTGGCATTGTCTTTTACTGGATACTCGTTGCAGGTGTAACCATCCGTGTTGTACTAAAGCGCCGAGCGGTGAGTGTGTCGCTTGCCTGGTTAATGGTTATCTACATCATTCCGATTGTAGGTGTCGCTTGCTATTTCCTATTTGGTGAACTCAACCTCGGCCGTAAACGGGCAGAGAGAGCAAAGGAGATGCTGTCGCCCTTTGCACAATGGTTCGCCAAACTCAATGACTGCCACGCTCACTCACCCGAGAGTTTCGGCCGTCATATTTACCGTATAGACGAACTGTGTAATAACCGATTGGGCTTGCCTGCATTGTCTGGCAACTCCTTGTCACTACAAAGCTCGCCCGAACAAATCCTCCATTCGGTCATCGACGATATCGAAAATGCGCAATCAAGTATTCGAATGGTTTTCTATATTTGGCATCCGGGTGGACTAGCCGACTCCGTTGCATCTGCCTTAATCAGAGCAGCCAAACGTGGTGTAAACGTGAAGCTACTGCTTGATTCCGCTGGTAGTCCACGCTTTTTCCGCAGCGAGTGGTTAAAGATGATGAACAATGCTGGTATCGAAGTCGTTCAAGCTCTAGAAGTCAGTCCATGGCGTATATTCTTACGCCGCCTCGATTTACGTCAGCATAGAAAAATCATCGTTATTGATGAAAAAATTGCCTATACGGGCTCAATGAACATGGTTGATCCGGCGTACTTCAAGCAAGATTCTGGTGTCGGTCAGTGGATTGATATTATGGTTCGTATAACGGGCCCTACCGTCAATGTGCTATCAGCAATTCACTGCTGGGATTGGGAAGTGGAAACTGGCTCTCGTCGTTTTCCTCAGTCACCAGAATGCCGCATTAACCCAAACGAACCTCAGCACCCTATTCAAGTCGTTCCGTCTGGTCCAGGGATGCCTGATCACCTAATATCCCAGGTGCTCACATTAGCAATCAATCAGGCCAATCATTCCGTTCGAATTACCACACCCTATTTTGTGCCAAGTTCTGACTTACTAGAAACACTCAAAATGACCGCTCAAAGGGGTATTAAAGTTGAGTTGATCATCCCGCATAAGAATGACTCCATCATGGTTCAGTGGGCCTCTCGTGCCTTCTACAGTGAATTGCTTAGTGCAGGGGTCGAAATTTACGAGTTTTATGGTGGTCTACTCCACACTAAGTCAGTCGTGATCGATGAACAATTCTGCTTAGTGGGCACTGTTAATATGGACATGCGTAGTCTATGGCTAAACTTCGAACTGACATTAGCAATTGACGATGAAGCCTTTACCAAAGAGATGTTGTGGCTTCAGCAAAGCTACATCAATCAATCTCATCAGGTCGACATCGAACAATGGCAAAAACGCACTCTTTATTCACGCTTTTTGGAACGAGTTTTTTACCTGTTTAACCCTCTACTCTGATCCGTGCTTGATATTGACGCCTTGCCATGGTTTAAATATGGCAATGCGTTAATAGATAAGGACTTCCAATGTCAGAAAGCAAACAGACCAAGTATGTTACGGCAGGCCGCGACAAAAAATGGACTAATGGGATTGTCAACCCACCCGTTCAACGCGCTTCAACTGTGGTCTTCGATACCGTTGCGGAAAAACACCATGCAACCGTCAACCGAGCGAATAAAACTCTCTTCTACGGTCGCCGTGGTACCAATACGCATTTTGCTTTTCAAGACGCAATGACAGAAATCGAAGGCGGCGCTGGCTGTGCGTTATACCCATGCGGTACAGCAGCGATTGCTAACGCTATTCTGTCATTTGTCGAAACAGGAGACCATATTTTGATGGTTGACACCTGTTATGAGCCGACACGCGACTACTGTGACAAGATCCTCAAGAAGATGGGAATCGAGACCACCTACTATGAGCCAACCATAGGTGAAGAGATTCGCAGCCTCATCAAACCCAATACCAAGATCCTGTTTTTGGAATCTCCAGGCTCTATCACGATGGAAGTTCAAGATGTTCCTACCCTAGCGCGTATCGCTCATGAAAATGAGATGATTGTCATGCTCGACAATACATGGGCTGCGGGAGTGAACTTTTCACCATTTGATCACGGCGTCGATATTTCTATTCAAGCGGCGACCAAATACATTGTCGGTCACTCAGACGTGATGCTTGGAACCGCGGTAGCCAACGAGAAGCATTGGGACCAACTTCGCGAACAAAGCTACTTAATGGGTCAGTGTGTTTCTCCGGATGACGCTTACCTTGGGCTGCGTGGTATACGAACACTCGACGTTCGCATGCGCCAACACGCAGAAAACAGCCTCAAAGTGGCACAGTGGCTCCAAACAAGACCTGAAGTTGACCACGTGCGTCATCCTGCCTTGGATTCTTGCCCAGGCCACGAATTCTTTAACCGTGATTTTACCGGCGGTAACGGCCTGTTTTCGTTTGTTCTAAAAACCAGCTATCCACGTGCAACTACCGCATTACTTGATGGTATGCAGCACTTTAGTATGGGTTACTCTTGGGGTGGATTTGAGAGTTTAATCTTAGCCAACGAACCTAAAAGTTTTGATAACCTGCGCACCGTTGCCAATCCTAATTTTGAAGGCACACTAATACGTGTACATATTGGTCTGGAAAATGTTGACGATCTTATTGCAGACCTTGAAGCTGGTTTCGCACGTTACAACGCGCTGCTGCTAGAAAAAGAAGCCACAGCTTAAGCGAGCCATCGGCGAAAGTAAATTACCACCTTCTAAAGAAGGTGGCTTTGTGTGAGCCCCCTAAAAGGGGGCCTTTGTTTAGTCCAGCGCTAATTGTTGCTGTTCCACGCGCTCTTTCTTCTCCTGATGTCTTACATAACGTCGAATGATTTCTTCATTAATTCCTACACTATCGACAAAATAGCCCCTTTGCCAAAAGTGATTACCCCAAAGCTTATTTTTCCTCAAATATGGAAACTTACTGAAGAGCTTTAAGGCTATTTTGCCTTTCAATACGCCCATCAACTTGGATATTGATAGCTTGGGTGGAACCTTTACGACTAAGTGCACGTGGTCAACTTGGACGTTCAGCTCAACAACTTCCCATCCAAGTTGATTACAGTAAACATTTATACACCGATAAACTTCTTTGCCTACATTGTTCTTCAAGATCCTAAATCTGTATTTTGGCGTCCACACTATGTGATATTGACATCTCCAAAATACGTGGGAAGCTTGATTGTATCTACTCATGTTATTTGTCCTCTTTGACTTCGCTAAAAATCAAGGGAGCATTTAACATGGGTAGAACTACAGGCAAAGCCTCACTGAATGATAACCACCTACTGAAGTAGGTGGTTTAGGGCTGAAAATAAAAACCACCTGCTAAGCAGGTGGCTGTTTTGGGTAGTATTACTAGCATCCAGCTCAACTTAAGCAATTGTTGGCCCATTTTTACACCTATCTGGTTTTGGTTGCTATCGGCTATCAGAGTCAAGCCTGAAATCAAAATGGCCGTCTTCAACGCTCACACCATTAAAACCATCCCCCAAACTGACTGACAGTTTTTCTTCACTGCTGAACGTCTGGGTGGTTTCTTTGGCTGCAAGGATTTCTATTCGGCACGCCAAATAACCGAGTCTTCAGGGTCTAGTTCGAACTCTTTGTCATAGAACATCAAGCCCTCGGCTTCCATACGCTCTACATCGAGGTTTTTGATTTTGATGCTTTCAACTATCTGATTAACGGCATCTTTCAAGTAGCGCTCATTTTCGATTTTTTGCTCATCACTAGTACTCGCATAAAAGTTGATTGTATACCTGATGGATATCCTTCGCATTCCATCATTGTCACTGATGGTCTTATCATAATAACCACATTTTATACTTGTCGTTTTACTTCCGGTGGGTGCATAGCTACCTCCGATACCTTGCAAATACGAACCAGCGCTGCAATGTATCCCTTTGATATAAGTCGTCCACATCTCTTCGAATGTAATTCCCTGAATTTTGTTCGTCTTCAAAAAATCAGGCTCCGTAAAATAACGCCCATAGTCTTCATCAAAATCACTATTAAAATAGTAGTCATCTTCTGGAGAGATATAGTTATCAGTGCTGAACGTTACATCCAAAATACTGGGATTTACATTAGATAGCCATATCCATTGTATCGCTGTATCTTCGGTGCTTTTCCCTTCATGTAAAATATTCCAATCTCTATCTTTATATAAGTACCAGTCTTGTTTTGGGGGGTTAAAGACGATATAAGGGTTTTCAATAACATCCGCATCGGTTAAATAAAAGTACTTTCCCCCAGAGCAACCTGAAACAAAGATAAGTATCAAAAGAGACACCGTTGCATTTATTAATTTTTTCATGGTTGTTTTGCTCCGCATACCGCTGTGGGTAAATCCCCGCAATTATAATTGCTATGTGGTGATTCATCAGAAAATAACATCGCGGCATTTTTATAAGTGTCTAAATTTACTGTATCTTTTATAGTCGTTAATACAGTATTTCCTCTATTACCATTATCTCCGACGTTCTTACCAAGGTTCTCACCAACAAAATCACCTTTATTAGTATAATTTCCTCTAAAACCAAACTTTGCATCTTTGACCACTTGCCTCATGTCCTCGGTATTTACCGGTGAACCATATCCAGCGAAGGTTGGAATTCCTTTATCGTTCAAACCATTATCAAAGTAAGTTGGGCCTTTAAAACCTCCCTGATCATAACTATCTTTGCCTGTAATATACTCAAGACCCCTCTTGGTAAGCAGATTCCCCTGTGAATGGTTAGCAAAATTGGCACCATTGCTACCTTGCGCTGTTGTAGTATCACGGATAAATTCACCTGTCTGTTTCGCCATGCCTGTGGTTCCGCCCACTTTATCTACGAAAGACTCTATACCATCACCTAAGAATCCATGAGTTGGATTGTAATTAACGTTGAGCAACACACTGCCATAACCGGCACTATCCTTATCGTAGTTGTGGGTCTGGCTAAGAACATTCTTAATTGCATCTCCCTCGCTATTCATCATACCATTGGTGCCATTCTGGAAGGTTGATGAGCCTTCAGTAACTTTGACCGGGGCTTTACTTATCAACAAGTTCATTCCCTTCAGTTTACTCTGAGTTTCTTCCGACGCTTTTATGTAATAGTCACTCTCTTCAATAGGGATATAGTTGTCTAACTGTTCATTCTTTAACATATCAGCAGTACCTACCTGAAGCACTTTGTTTTGTACATCAGTATCACCTAACAGCACTGGGATTTGGGCTACTATGCCACCATTCGTTTCGTCACTAGGTAGTATCCCACCTGTATAAAAGCTCAACTCATTAAGTAATTCACCCACAGCATTCTCAACTATATTACCACCTTCTGCGGCTGGCACGTTCTGAGCAGTTTTTTGTATGTTGTTTCCGAACTCATCCATCTCTTTTCCTATCTGCGCCCGACCTTCTTCACTCAACAACCGATGATCAACCGTAACATCGATATCCCCCTGCTTACGGTCAACAGTGAACAAATCCTTCTCTGTATGTTCTGTGTTGCGATTGAGACGAGAAGTGTCGTCGGAAGACTCTAAATCCCCAATGTTTAAGTTACCTTGGCCGATGGTTGCCAACGTCTTGCTCTTGTCGTAACCAGACGTGTTTTTGTATTGAAGGGACGTGGAGTTATTGGTCGAATCCAACTCGCCATTATTCACGCCGACACTGCTGTTAAGACCTAAGCTTTGGTCTTGACTGTAGCGAGTATTAGAAAGGTCAGCATAGCTCAATGAATTTGTGGTTAAGTTAAGTTTGCCACTGTCTTTGCCTTCCTCATCCAGCGCTGCAATGGTCGCCCCTTTAATATCCGTGTTACCACCAACATTGATATCTAAGCTACCATTTGACGTTAAGCTGGTTACAACCGTTTGCTTGCTGCTTGTTCGTCCATTAGATGCATTGAAGCCACCATTGCCACCAGTAACATCTCCCATATTAGTAACATCTTTAGCCAAACCTTCAGGGGCCGCACCTTTTCCGTCCGATACACCGCCACCAGACATCGAAATACCACCACTAATACCTTGACCTTTATTACTCGAACTATAGCGGTCTTGTACTGAAGCGATATTCAAGTCACCACCCACGTCTAGCGTCAAGCTCTCTCCGGCATCAACCGTTGCCCCTTTAATGTTGGTGTCTTGCGCAGAGGTAATACTGATATTGTCTGCGCTTAATTGACTGCTGTTATGCGTGGTTGACGCGGATGTGCTTTGGTTTCGGTTGACGCTTGCATTGAGGTTAATGCCCGATGAGGCACCATACACCGTCATCGATGCGCCAATCTTACCAGATTGAGTTTCAGACTTACTGCTGTGAGTATCTTGAGAAGCGGTGATATTCACCTCATTGGCTGCGAGAGACAGGGTATCGTTAGCCGTAAGCTCAGAGCCTTGGATATTCAGTTGATTGCCCGTGTTATTACCAGCGCTTATCTTGATATTTTGCCCACTTAGCGCAGATCCCACTGAGGTGGTCGTTTGAGAGCTAGACTCGGTTTGGCTTGCTTCAATATCTAAATGAAGGCCTGCATTGAAGCCATAGGTGCCCGAGCTTTGCGCTGCGGCTGCCGTTTGCTGAACCAGCAAGGTAGTTTTTGAAACGACATCTTCAGCAGCCAGCGCTACACCTGCGACATACCACGCTTCATCGCTTTTCACTTCGCTGATTAGGTCATTGAGCTCTTCGATATCTTCAAACGTAACGCCTGTTTTTTTGTCCGCGAACTCTTGTTCTAAGGTGCGGAGTGTCGACTCTAGAGAATCCAAACCTTTCTTATACTGTTTATAGTCTTGCTCAGCTTGTTTAAGTTTCTTCGTTGATTTTTGGAGCGCTTGCGCCGCTTTTGCGACCTCCACAGCTTGGTGCTGAACAACCAAGCTCGCTTCCGCTTTACCATGAATTTCTTCACGTTGTTCACTGAGCGTGTCTACCGCCTCGATAATGGTCACGTTCTCTTTTGCGGCAAGCGTTAAATCACCTGACTGGTCTTGGTTGCTATCTGCGACCAGAGTAGAGCCCTCGACCAAAATAGACGACTCAGCATCCATTGATAGGTTATCACCTGCTGCAATCACACTCCCTTTATGGTTTAGTGAATCACTTTGCTGTTTGACTTTATCGTAGGTCGCCTCACCAAGCGATATCTTAACTTGACCGTCTTCAACATTTACTCCATCAAACCCATCCCCCAAACTGACTGACAGTTTTTCTTCACTGCTGAACGTCTGGGTGGTTTCTTTCGCCGCAAGAATGGAGACATCGCCTGTATCGGCGGTTAAGTCTATATTCTTATCAGCTTGAAGCTCAGAACCAATAACGGTCACTGAACCCCCATTGACCGAGAGGTTTCCGCCTGACTGAATCACACTCGACTGAGCAGTAGAGCTTTGCTGACCTTCACGTTTTTTCTCCATCTCAAACAGGTTACCGCCACTTAGGAACTTGGTTTTCTCATCCCACTCTTGACTCTGTTTTAATACTTCCCCGGCCGCAATAAGCACATCATTGACCGCTTCAAGGCTTACGCTGCCACCACTGGCTACTTCACTGGCAATTAGACCAATATCTTTGCCTGCGATAACCGTGGTGTTGCCCGAGTTAATCAAGTAGCTGCTGTTAAGCAAAGTGGCGTCATCAAGGCTGCCTTGGTTACTGCCACTTAGCCCGGCAAAGCCTTTCTTGATGGTTTCATGGCGTTCAAATTCTTTGTAAGTTTGAGCAGCCATGGTCACATCACCATCGGCAGATAAATTCACTTCACCGCCAGCATTCAGAGAAGAACCAATAACATTGATGTTACTATCGCCACCCGCAGTAATCGCTGAATCTAAGTTTTGCGCTTTAATGCTAATGTCATTACCAGCCGTAATCGCACTGCCTTTCACCTGCTCTTGATAAGTTTCATTGATGGTGGTTTTACTGCGACCAAAAGACTTCTTCGAAACAGTTTTGTCGTAGTGGTACTCGCTATCATTAACAGCAATAATGTTGACATCACCCTTTGCTTTAAGATTTGCAGTTTGCTCCGCTGAAACCGTACTCCCTGATAACGTAATATCGTTTTGAGCCTGCATAGAGACATTCTTGCCCTCAAGCATCGACCCTTGGTGCTGCTCACTACGATTGATTTCAGTATAATTTGAGCGATAGGTATGATCTGATTGTTTATTGAGCGCGGTTTGAACGGTAATGTCATTGCCCGCTGCCAAGCTAAGGTTCTCGCTTGATTTCACTTGGCTCGCAGTGACGGCAATATTTTGCCCCGCACTCATCGTTAGGTTTCCACCCGTTGTAACATTCGCGCCAATTTGAGTAGTTTCACTTTCTCCTGCTCGCCATCCTCGCGCGGTGACGTCGTAGCCATGAGTTTCTTCTTTCGAGCTAACAATGATGTCGTGCCCAGCATTTAAGTTGGCGTCTCCATTGGCTTTAATATCAGCCGCATGGTTTTCAATGTTCTTACCCGCTTTCAGAGCCAAGTTACCCGTTGAGGCAATGGCAGCAGTCTGACCAACATCCGTGAACGTGCCACGGTTGTTGCTCAGAGAAGCTGTGCTGGTTGTCACTCGGGTCTCATTAATAATGCTGCCATTGGTTGCTTCAAGTGAGACATCGTGGCCTTCAATATCACCACTTAGGTTGATGATATCTTTCTCGGCAGTTAATGAGACATCTCCGCCACTAGCAATAGTGCCACCAATATTGGTGATGCTGTTTGAGCTGTTTACACTAAGACTTGAATCTGCTGACAAGTGGCCGCTATTGGTTAGATCGCCAGCATCGATAGTGACATTAGAACCTGCAATTTGAGCGCCGCTGCTCAAGTTATCGATGGTTGCCTGCGCTAGGTAAAGTTTAGGTGCTAGCACTTTCTGGCCGTTGACTTCAATTTCTTCGTACCAAAGGATATCTTGAGTCAAACTTGCGACTTGAGAAGAAGAAAGTGCAATGCCCGCTGTCAGGTTGAGTGATGCTTTCTGAGATGCTGCAGCATCTATCAGTTGTTGCATTTGGTCTAATTGGCTTCCTACCGAAGCATTTAAGTACTGTTGACCCGTTTGCTCAAAAATGGCTTGGCTAATGATGCGTGAATCATATAATGCATCACCTAAGAACTTAACATCGGCCTCTGGGTTGAAGCCCACACGACTCATAAAATAATCGGACCCTAAGAAGTTGCCCATATTGGTTAATAGCGGGTTAGTTTCAATAAGGTACTTACCTTTCGGGTCAGGTGAGAGAATAAATAACCCATTTGGCGCAGTCGGGAACACGAAATCCGGAAAGGCAATATCATTTATGTTTGCAAACGTGATAGTCGGTCCCGTGACCGATGCCGATGATGTCGCCTTTAATTCGGACGCAGATTTCGTTGGCTGAACAGCGGTGGCGTTTGCCTTAAGCGTGGAGTTATTGACTTTGTTAGCAACGTTAAGCGTTAAATTGTTGCTGGCAGTGATAGACGAATTAAGCTGGCCTGAAGAGCCTGTTTTGACTTTACGCGTAGCGGTTCTATTAAACGCAAGTGTACTCAAATCCCAAGGTTCTCTTAGCTGATAGGTATAGTAAGTCTCATACTCCGAAAACTCATACCCTTGATTCGTCAAAGAGTGCGCGGTGATATTGACATTTTTACCAGAGATTTGGCTTGTTTGATTAAGAACCGTGTTCGCATTGATCAATAGATTATCGCTAGCATTAATATTTCCAGAGGTAGATGCGGCACCGAGTTGTTGTCCTTCTTTGAGAACCATAACCTCAAAAATCTTACCACTCGCAACTGAATAACGATCCACGCAGTGCTCACTATTTTGTCCGCTCCAACACATGGGACGATTGATAACTTCGGGTTCATACTCTGTCCCCTTAGAAACGAACACTCCACCAAACTGAGCTCTTTTATCAGCAGTTGAGGTATTTCTGACATCTAGTATTGTTCGTTTATTGGTCAGCGTATTAGTAAAAATGCTAATATCCCCACCCAGTGACTCGATAGTGCCTGAGCTATTCGTGACGCTAGAACTCTTCTGTTTTGCTGCATTTTTGGCAATTAATAAATCATGTCCAACCACAACATCTGATGTATTGTGCAGCGTATTGGAGTAAAGATTGGCATTGTTGCCCGCATAGATCAGTCCTTGGTTGTTGATCCCACTTGCAACCACTGTGGTTAAATCCGCAAGAGCAACCAACCCACCTTTATTGACCAATGAGCTCACCGTCAAATTAAGGCTGTCCAACGCCTGAAGCGTGCCTGAGTTATCAACGTCGGCTGCAGAAAGGGTGACATTTTCCCCCGAAATCGTCCCTGACGAGCCATGAGTAAAGTTGTTGGTTAAGGAAATAGAAGTGTCACCACTAGCCGTTAGAGTGCCACTATTAGATAAGCTTTGAGCAGACAAATTTAAGTCTTGCCCTACAATCGCTTGAGCGTTGTTAGTGACAGATGAGGCCGTTATGTTGAGGTTACCCTGCGTTTCGATATCGCCCTGTATATCTACACTTGTCGTGTTGATTTGCAGGTCACCGACACTGGTTAGAGACCCTTGCTGCTCAAAGGTATGAGCATCGATACTCAGTCCATTACCTGAATGAATGCTGCCTTGGTTTGATACATCGTTGGTATCAATGGATAACTGATTGATGGCATTGAGCTGTGCTGGCGTATCAATGTTGACGCTTGATGTAGAGGCTATATCGAGCTGTGTTGCTTCCACTGCCCCAGTAACATTGATTGTCTGACTGGTTACCCCAAGGGTTTGTTTAGCTTGGGTCTTACCCGATAAAGTTGCACTTTTAACGCTAATTGAAATGCCTTGTTCAGCGATTAATTGACCACTTTGCTCTAACGACTCTGCGTTGACTGCTATTTGATTGGCACTCGTTTCGCCCTCATGCGTTAGCGTATTCGCATCAAGTGTGATTGTACCATTGCTGGTAAGTTGGCCTTTTTGAGTCAGACTCTGAGCATTGAGTGTGGTATTACCCGTCGATTGAAGGTTGGCCTCTTGCCCAATCTCTAACGTCGATTGCGCCTTCACAGATAGTAAATTGGAGGTAATCTGACTATCAAGGTTTGCAGAGTTCACCTCTATCTGAATAGAATCTGCAGTCAGTGCGCCAGAGCCGGCTAAAGTTAGCTGTTCTGCATCAACCTCTACCGCAGCGCTTGCGTTAATCTCTCCGTCATTTTCAATGGTTTCAGCGTCTGTGAGTACAATATCACTCGCCGTAATTTCACTGTTTGAGTCCAGTGATAATGAGGTAACCTGGCCTGATACGTCGCCTTGAGAGGCGACTTTGCTGTCTTGTAGAGAAATTTGGTCAGCTTTAATGTTAAGTTCAGCATTCGCATTGGTTTGGTTGTTGTTTTTTATGCCGCTGAACAGCTGACTGTTTTGAGCCGTGATGCTCTCTTTCACGGTTAGTTCAACGACATCCCCAGCCGTTACTGTTGTTTGATTCAATACTAGGTTATCGGCGTTTACCTTTAGCTGCCCTTGCGCCACTTGCTGGTTGGTTAGCTCAACATTTCGGCTACTAGTAATTTCGATATTCTTAGCGCTCTGAGCTGACGCAAGCTGCACTTTGCCATCGGCTGTTAACACAATGTTTCCGACATTCGAGACAAGATTACCTAGGTTCACGCCTACACCATCTTCAGTCGCAACTAAAGAGATACGCCCTGCGTACATTCCTCCAATAGCGGACGAGTCAATGGCGAGTGCTGGCTTACTCGTCGATGTTGAGGTTTTTTCAGTTACTTGATTGCTCTGGTAACGGACCTTGTTATGGCCCGTGATTACAGATAGATCGTTGGCATGTATATTGGCATTTATCTCGGCAGTACGACTGATAATATCGAAATAGGTTTGGTTGGTGGCATCTAGCCCCAGCCCTTCAATCGTCACACTCCCTTCGGAAACATCAAAGCCAGTCAACTGACCATTATTTAGCTCTGGAGCCCCTGTCGATAACGTCACTCGAGGGGTATTAATAAAACCACACCCGTCACAGGTTATGCCGTATGGGTTGGCCAAGATGACATTGGCTTGTTGGCCGAATACTTCTGTGTAGCCTTCAAGCTGACTGCGGTTTGCCCCTGTGACTTCATTTAAAATTACGTCGGCAGCACGGCCTTTGAGGTTGGGGTTATTTTGCAGTAGCCCGCCAAGCTGAGACTGACTGAGTTGTTGGGTCGAGTTATTGAGAATTAGCCCTTGAGAGCCAACATCGAACTTTTGGTATTTGTTGTGAGACAGCCCTTTGTTGTTCGGGGTGGCGATATTGACCACCTCAACGCCGTTACCCGCCTGAGTTTTGCTGGTATTCGCCGAGTTGCCATCAATCACGACATTGGCAAGAGCCGGATGAATGGTTAGAACACCACATAATGTATATGTCAGCCACACACTGCCTTGGGTTACACGCTTATCCATAATCTACCTGCCAAATTTATATTGAGACATCTACGCGGTAATAGACCACGTAATCATCGACATGAAGTCTTGAAGGGGCTTCAATCGGAAACCCAAAGGTGAGTGAACTCGAGGCATACTGAGCCTGAGTTTTTAATGACAAACTGCTACCAAAGAGCGAACCTCGCTCAAAGGCGTCTTGGCTGTCTTCTACGATAGTGCCAGTATCAAGCGCCAACTGAGTAGAGACGGGACCAATATAAGGCCATTGCCCTAAACGGTAATTAAGGTCATTTCGCCAGTAATACCCTTCATCCCCTGAAACAGAAGTGCCTTTAAAACCTCGGACGGAATATTCACCGCCAATACTGAGCCGCTCGCTGCCATACAAAGTATCGTTGCTCCACTGACCAAATAGGGTGCTGGACAGTGACAGCGCTGGGGTGATTGGATAAGTATAACTTCCCGTTAATGAGCCTTTGACAAACTGGGCGGTCGGTAGAGAGTCATCCTGCGATTGCGTTCTTTCGCCGCCAAACCAATCGGTTCCGAGCGAAACCTTGGGCGATAAACTCATAAAGCCCCCACCTAGGCGAGTGCTGTGCTCCCAAGCGAGGGAAGCGGAAGACAAATTTCGAGAGCCTGCTTCGAGTAAATTACCGAGGATGTAGTTCTTTTCTCGGCGATGGCTGATAGTCGTTTTCAGTGCCGACTTACTCACGTCATCACGATAGAAAAGCCATTTAAGCTCGATGTCATGACTGTTGGTTTTCCCTGACGAATCAAACGTGAAACCCTGATTGTTAAACGTCGTGAAGTAGTTGCTGTAAGAGGTGCGATAGCCAAAGTTCCAGTAACCAACAGGGATATCAATGCCTAAGTATAAGCTTTCGGAATCCTTCGAGTTAATCATTGCCGCACTTTTGGTTGCACGGAGGCTCCACTGGTCCAGCAACTTAAAAAAGTTTTCACCGGTTAAACTGATAGAAAGTTGCTCTTCGCCTGTCGATTTTTGTCCACTATTGCTAAAACCAGAGCCAAGGGAAACAAGATGGTTTTCCACTGTTTGAATATCAACAATTGAGTAGCCTTGCTGCGTCGAAGGCAATAACTTTATTTGCGCGTTGTATCGTGATAGCCGATTAACTTGGTCAAGCCCTTGCTCAATATCCCTCAAGTTTAATAACCCACCAGAGATACCCGGAAGTGCCATAACTAAAAAGTCAGCGTCCTTCCCATTGAAGAGAGCCTTTTCTACCTTCCCTTCGACAATCACAATCAATAACACCCCAGAAGACAGGTCTTGTGGTGTCATAAAAGCACGGGAAGTGACATAGCCCGCTTCGATATAGTGATTAGAGATATTGCGAAGATAGTAATTAATTGTATTCAGGCCAATACATCCAGCTTGAAAGTCAGATATCTCGGCCAGTGTTTGATTACTGTACTGAGTATTCCCAGAAAATTGTATCTCAGTAACATCAATACATTGAGTATCTTCTATTAGCTGAGAGTCAGGAAGCGTGGGAGCAGGAGTCAGTTCTTGAAGCGCATTAGTACTTTCTTCAAGTTGTTTAAGACGTTGTCGCTGCTCTTCTTCAATATCTTGAGTCGCTAATGGCCCTAAAGGCAATTCATTGGCGCTAACTCCCCGTGAACACAAGCCGAATGAGGCTATCGTGAGCAACAATATGCTCCCGCTAAGAAAGAATATGTGGTGCAGCTTATTGCTGCACAGTAGTACAAGGGAACTCAGCATGAGTGATGATCACCACCTTCAATAGATAGATATAATGCTATTGAGATCACTAACACATTGAACATAATTAAGATATAAGACTGTCCGTAGGAATCATTTAAGCTTGGCATAACCTATCAAAAGAAATGGCTTTTTATTGATAATGCCATCAACTATCTCCCCCCTTCCTACATCAAAGACTGTAGTCCCAAGAACTTTCCTATACACATCGTTAGGTCACTCACCATAATCGACAAAACAAAATTAATGCGTTTTCTACGAGGTAAAAGGCAACCAAAACTGAGCGCATTGGTATCACAAGGGGAATTACTGAATTCACACTGTTTCCGAACCATACAAAAAGGTACACCACTGAGCAAAATGGTGTACCTCTGTAGTTAAAGTGATTCGAAGCTTTAAAGTTGGATCTCGACCAAAAACGCTAATCAGGACTCTATAGGCAGAATAGTTGCTACAGCCTTAATTAACGTACTTTTTAGGGCAATTAATCAGATGATCATCCACCATGCCTACCGCCTGCATAAAGGCATAGCAGATCGTCTCACCAACAAACTTAAACCCCTTTCTCTTGAGAAATTTGCTCATCGCTTTTGACTGTTCAGTAGAGACAGGCACATCACTCATCTCGGTCCAGTGATTGACGATGGGCTGTCCATCAACAAACTGCCACAATGCATCAGAAAGGCTACCATACTCTTCCTTTAGGGCCAATGCGGCACGGGCATTACCGAATACCGAGGTGATCTTGCCACGATGTTTAACCACATCAAAATTCTCAATGATGCGTTCTACTTCCGATTCATCATATTGAGCGAGGGTTTCTAGATGGTAGTTTTCAAAAGCTGCACGATAGCCTGCTCTTTTTTTCAAAATAGTAATCCAACTTAGGCCGGCTTGCGCCCCTTCTAAAGTGATGAACTCAAATAACACGGTGTCGTCGTAAACAGGCACTCCCCACTCAGCGTCATGATAATTACGCTCAAGTTCATGGTTCATCGCCCATGCACAGGTTGTCTCCTTGCTCATTCCTTTTCTCCCTAAAAAACAAACGCCCCCAACAGAGTCAGGGGCGCTTTTGTATTCAACCCGTTAGTTTGGCACTTTGACTTTGTGAAATAGACGATACAACACTGGTACGACAATAAGTGTCAGTACAGTTGCAAACCCTAAACCAAACATAATCGTCACCGCCATCGGCTTAAAGAAGATATCAGGTAAGAGAGGAATCATACCCAATATCGTGGTAATCGCCGCCATACATACAGGTCGCACACGGCTAAGTGCCGCATCTACGACCGCAACGTATGGATCTTTACCCGAATGCATCTCTATCTCAATTTGGTCAAGCAAGACGATACCGTTTTTCAGCAACATGCCGGACAAACTGAGGAAACCCAGCAAGGCCATAAAGCCAAACGGAGTATTAAGTGCCAGTAAGCCCGTGGTTACCCCAATAATGGCTAACGGTACAGTCAACCACACTATCAGTGGTTCTTTGACCGAGTTAAATAGGAACACAGTGACCAAGAACATGAACAGGTAACCCATTGGCATGGTAGTGAATAAAGATGCCTGTGCTTCACCAGAAGACTCGTATTCACCGCCCCATTCCAAAGAATAACCTGGTGGCAACTCAATAGCTTCTATCTGCGGCATTAAACGTTTCTGCAACGTCGCGGCTGTCTCTTCACCGAGTATGTCAGGGTCGGCCATTACCGTCAGCATACGTTTACGATTCTTACGCACAATAATCGGGTCTTCCCAGCGTAAGTCGTAACCCATAGTGACTTGTTGTAATGGAATGTACTCACCGAGTGCAGGACTCCATATCTTCATTCCTTCAATGTTACGGATATCGACTCGCTCATCTTCAGGTAAACGTGCCACGATCGGCATTAGCGTTGTTCCGTCTCGGTAGACACCTATCGATTTACCCGAGAACGACATTGCGAGGAATTCATCCACGTCTGATTTAGTGATGCCGTAACGTCGCGCCTGACTTTCGTTAAACTGAGGTTCAAGTACCTTAGTACGCTCACGCCAGTCATGACGAATGTTCGTCGCTCCTGGGTCTGCATGCATGATGTCCGAAACTTGCTGCGCAATACCACGTAATACAGTCGGGTCAGAGCCAATGATTCTTGCTTCAATTTTTGCACCACCACCAGGACCTAACTCAATTTGTTTCAGCTTGTAGTTAATTTCTGGGAAGTTGTCTTCAAGGTGCTGCCTAAATTGCGTCATCAAATTTGCTAACTGCTCATAGCTGGCGACCCTAGTTGTAATCTCGCCATAACCTGCGTAACTCTTTTCCGGCGCGTAGGTCAGCATAAAGCGCTGTAAGCCTTTACCTGCAGTCGTCGTAACGTGCTCAACGCCATCTTGGCTCGATAACCATGACTCTAACGCTTTTAGCTTGGTGTTAGTCGCTCGAATATCTGTCCCTTCAGGTAACCAAACATCGGTTTGGAAGATTGGCGTCGTCGACGATGGGAAGAATGATTGCTTAACTTGAGTAAATCCTGCGATGCTCGCTGCCAGACCAAGTATTAGAACCCCAACGGTCAGCCATGCTCGCTTCATACAGAACTCAAGGAAGCCTTTGTACATAACAAAGATCATGCCGTTGTATGGATCGCTCTCTTCACCTTCTTGCTTGAACTTTTGTCCCTTAAAGAAGATATCAGCAAAGAATGGTGTTAATGAGATTGCGGTAAACCAGCTTAGCATCAACGATATCAACAGTACGGTAAACAAAGTGCCACAGTATTCACCTGTTGCATCTTCAGATAAACCGATTGGTGCGAAAGCCGTCACAGCAATAACCGTAGCCCCTAGTAGTGGCCACTTAGTCTGAGTCACAATGTCGGTTGCCGCTTGCAACCTCGTTCGACCTTTCTGGGTTCCTATCAATATCCCTTCGACCACCACAATGGCATTGTCCACCAGCATACCCAAAGCGATAACCAGTGCACCAAGAGAAATCCTTTGCAAATCAATCGCGAAATACTTCATGAAGATAAAGGTGCCAAGTACCGTCAATAACAGAATCAATCCGATCAACAGACCTGAGCGCAACCCCATGAAGAAAAGCAGTACGATAATTACAATCGCCACCGCTTGACCAAGACTCACAACAAATCCACTCACCGATTTGTCGACTTCTTTTGGCTGACTGTATATCTCTGCAATATCGACACCCACAGGCTGCTGATATTTTAGCTCCGCTAAGCGGCGGTCGAAACGCTTACCAACTTCAACTACATTCACCCCTTGAGCAAAAGAGACCCCAAGGTTCAGCGCCAACTTGCCGTTAAAGGTAATAATATTACTTGGTACTTCGACATAACCACGTTTGATATCCGCGACGTCTTTCAAGTAAATCAAACCTTGAGCACCACTTTCGGTCAGAATCAAATCGCCCAACTGATCCACATTCTGGAACTCACCAGTCGGATGAATACGAATGTACTCATCACCAATTCTGATCGCACCGGCATCTGATACAACGTTTTGCGTCGCGAGTAAGTTGAACACCGTATTGGGAGACAAACCAAGACTGCTCATTCGTTTCATCGAGATTTCGATGAACACCTGCTCTTGTTGCTGTCCTGAAACGGAAATCTTGCTCACGCCATCGATAAGTTCCAAGTCTCGTCTTAGATAGTCGACATAATCGAGTAGCTCTTTATAACTATATCCATCTCCCGTTATGGCCAGCAAAATGCCATAAACGTCTCCAAAATCATCGATGACTTGCGGAGCATTGACGCCCGGTGGTAACTGCCCTTTCAAGTCATTCACTTTACGGCGCAGTTCATCCCAAATCTGAGGCAAATCATCAGGGCCATAGTTGTTTTTCATTGTCACGGTGATCTGCGACAACCCTCGGCTCGATATAGAATTGACTTCATCTACGTAGGTGAGTTGCTGAATGGCTTTCTCTAGCGGATAAGTCACTTCTTCTTCAACTTGCTGAGGTGTCGCGCCCGGATATGAGGTGACAACCATGGCATCTTTGATAGTAAAAGCGGGATCTTCTAACTGCCCCAATCCAAAAAATGCCGCTGTACCACCAATCAGAAATATCAGTGATATCATCCAACTGATAACACGGTTGCGAATAAAGTACGCCGCTATGCCGGTAATCTTGTCATCATCCTGAGGCAAGTTATTATTCACTTCACTCATTGCCTGCCTCCTGTTTAACCACTTGAACTTGCATTCCTTCTCTCAATCTCGACAGACCCGCAACCACCACGGTTTGATCTTGGCTTAAGCCATCTAAGATCTGGATTAGATCTTTACTAGCCTTACCTACAATCACTTGCTGCTTGGTCACTGTGCTATCCGAATTTAAGCGCCATACATATTTGTTCTCTTTATCCAGATCATCGCCATCCCCATTGAAAATGGCTTCAATTGGAATTTGAACCCCGAGGTTGAGCTTTAGACCGACATTCTCACCTTTCGATGTCACTTCCACAGGCATACCATCAAGAATGTACTCCTTTTCCGGCATTGGCATTGATAATGTCACCGTGAAGGTGCCAGTGGCAGGATCTGGCTCAGTGGTGAACTCTTTGATCTGAGCTGAATACTGATTACCACTCGGTACTTTTACGACCGCCTGAATTTTTGACAAGGTAGCCTGATTCGGCTGATTTGTATAAAGACGGTCAGGCAACTGAATCAGCACTTCAACACTGTCGACACTATGGATGTTGACCACTTGCTGCCCAACTTGAATGTTTTCAAACTGATCGGCATTGACACGAGAGATGATGCCATCCACCGGAGCATGAAGCTTGGTAAAGGACAAGCGTAGTTTAGCAAGTTCGAGCTCTGCGTAAGCGATTTGACGATTTGCCGCTATTTCATCGAACTGCGACTTAGCTAACAAGCCCTTATCAACTAACGGTTTAGAACGCTTGTATTGACTATCCACTACACTATAACGCGCCGAAGCATTGTCGACTGCAAGTTGGTAATCTGTTGGGTCTAACTCTGCAATTAAGTCACCCTGTTTTAATTGGTCACCTTCTTTAACATAGAGCCGACTAATTTCACCCGCGACACGAAAACTGAGATGTGAACGCTCAGCCGCATTTGCGACCGCTGGAAAGTAGAGTCTATCCTCAACAACAGACTGACTAGACAGATCAACGACTTTCACTTTAGGTGTACCAAAATCGACATACTGCGGTTCACCACCACATCCAGCCAACATGACTAAAGATGCGAGAGGACCGAGACATAACCACTGTTTCATCTTACAACCCTCGCTCTTTAATCCATTCGCGGACTTTGATACCCGCCTCAATACCACTGACACCAGACACAATAATTTGGTCACCTTCACTGAGGCCACTTTGCACCTGAAGTTTGTCGTTTATCTCTACATGGGCTTGAGAAACGATACCTTGGGAGTCAACACGCCAAACATACGTTTTTCCGTCTTGCTCCATTAACGCGGATTGAGGTATTTGAGTGGCGCCGGTGGATTCAACAGCAACGTGCACTGAACCTGCCATACCTGGCAGAATACCCACATCCTCAGGCCGTTCCATCACCATAGTGACTTTATATGATCCCGTTTTGCTGTCAGCTTCGGTATCCACTTCCTGAAACACTAAATCATATTGATTATTAGGGAAGGCATCGAAGGTCATGGTTGCGGTTAAATTTACCCCACTAGCAAACTTATTGAGCAAGTGATCGGGTAATTGGAAAATCACCTTCATTAGCTGGTTGGTCTGAACATTCATTACACCCTGTTTGGCGGCCATATACTCATGATTTTCCGCAGCAATAAGCGAGATAGTGCCATCATAAGGTGCAACCAGCTTGGTGTATCTGAGATTCGCACGGGCCTGCTCTAGCGTCGCTTTAGCAGAATTATGGTTAGCTTTGGCTTGATCAAAGTCTTGCTCTGAAACGACTTTATCTTCACGCAGCTTTTTATAACGCTGATATTGAACATCCGCTAAACGAAACTGGGCTTCGGCCTGCTTGGCGAGTAATGTGTACTCATCTGGATTGAGTGATGCCAGTACATCCCCTTTTTTCACCATCTGCCCCGCTAGGACATCGATGGATTGCATTTGACCGGGCACTCTAAACGCCAGCACTGCTTTATCACCGGCTTCTGACGTGGCAGGAAAATCACGTTCAAATTGGGCATTGCCGACAGAAACAGTAAATAATTTAGCAGGTCTGGATTCTGGTTCAGGGACAGGAGGGAGTTCCTTACCACAACCGCTTAGTGCAGAGGTTATGGCAAGCAACAACAAAGATTTATGCATGAGTCAATCATCCGTTTGTAGCTATTAGTTACAAAGATAGATGAATGATAACGCGACTTCCACAGCACTTGAGGTAAATTATTATGAAAATTAATAATTTGCCTTGATATGAGTATGGAGTCGCACTTTTGAACAATAGAGCTATAAAGCCTTAAACTCTCTATCGACTTTAAAGGCATCTGAAGTGACATACGCTTCAATGTCACGGATTTGTGTTTCGAGCTGCGACAAATCCTTATCAATGGTATTAAGCAAAGAATCCGGCGTTTGCCCTTGCTGCCATGGTTTGTTTTTTAACTTATGCTCCTGCTGAGCCTTTATTGTCTCAACATAGTTCGCAGGCTGCTTTTCTATCATTAATGTCATCGCGACATAGGCGAGCAAAACTAAAAAACTCCCACCAAGCAGCGCCGCAGAAATGACCAGAATACGTACCAACCAAACTTCCAACGAAAAATAGTTGGCCAGACCCGCACATACCCCTGTAATTTTGCCATTTACCGTATCACGATATAGTTCTTTGCTACTCATAACGACGCCTCCAAGTTGGAGATTCTGCATCTAAAATGCGTTCTAGCGTTTCGACCCGTTTGTGCATTTTTTCTGCTTTATCGGAGAGTTGCTCTAGACGCTGAAGGTCTTCACTCGACAACCCTGTGCTTGCATTCTTCTTGCTGCGGTAATGAAGAAATAACCATAAAGGTGCAACAAAAATCAGAAAAACAATCAATGGCCCAGCAATAAGAAATGACGACATACAATAACTCCTTAGTAAAGGCAGATTGTTGGAACAAACCAGACTATCTGCCTATTTAAATTAACAAAACAAACCGAGAATTACTTTTTCTCTTCCATCTGCTGTTTGAGTTTTTGTAGCTCTTTCTCAATTTCGTCTTCGGCTTGCAACTCAGCAAACTCTTGATCCAAGGATTTGGCATTGCCCGTTTTAGCATAGAGATCCGCTTCGGCTTCCATCTCATCGATCTTGCGCGAGTACTGTTCAAACTTGGCCATTGCTTCACTGGTACGCGCCGTGTGAAGATGCTTTTGCACATCGCGACGATTTGAAGCCGTTTGGCTGCGAATCGCTAACGCCTGCTGCTTAGCGCGAGTTTCGGTAATTTTAGTTTCGAGTTTGCCGATTTCGCCAGTCAGCTTATCAATCGTCTCTTCCACTAATGTCTGTTCAGTGTGAAGACCTTTAAGAAGGTCTTGCAGCTTCTGTTTTTCAATCAGAGCCGCTCTCGCTAAATCTTCACGCTGCTTGGTTAGCGCAAGCGTTGCTTTTTGCTGCCACTCATTGATTGTGTCTTCAATAGACTCAACTTTGCGCGCCAATTCTTTCTTATCAGCAATCGCTTTCGCTGAATTGGTACGCACTTCAACTAGCGTATCTTCCATTTCCTGAATGATAAGGCGAATCATCTTTTCCGGATCTTCAGCTTTATCCAATAGAGCACTGATGTTTGAATTTACGATGTCTGCGAATCGAGAGAAAATACCCATAGCTAGGCTCCTTATTACAGTTAGCGAGAACCGATCTTCATCGGCTCAACAAAATACCTTGGTTCTAGTTCTATATAACAAATTACATGCCAAAAAAATAAACATTACAAATCAGTTATTTATAAAAACATACCAATACATACCATATCGATGTATGCTGAATTTAACCAACTATTGGTAAATTTCGCCACGGAGTCGCAGCATGCAGCAAAATCTCATCGGGGAATCCCCTGCTTTTCTATCGGTACTCGACAAAGTCTCGAAGCTGGCCGCCATAGAACGACCAGTATTAATTATTGGCGAGCGAGGTACGGGTAAAGAGCTGATTGCGCAGCGCCTACATTATTTGTCTAAACGTTGGGATCAGCCACTTATCTCACTCAACTGTTCGACGCTTAGCGAAGGTCTCATCGATTCAGAGCTATTTGGTCATGAACAGGGCTCATTTACTGGTTCAAAAGGCAGACATAAAGGGCGATTTGAACGTGCAGAAAATGGAACACTATTTCTTGATGAACTTGCCACCGCTCCACTACTGGTGCAGGAAAAACTCTTGCGTGTTATTGAGTATGGGCAGTATGAACGTGTAGGGGGACATCAGTTGCTTAACGCCAATGTGCGTTTAGTTTGTGCAACCAATGCTAACCTTCCTCAAATGGCAGAGAGTGGTGATTTTCGTGCTGACTTGCTCGACAGACTCGCGTTTGATGTCATTCATTTGCCTCCTCTGCGAGAAAGGCAAGAAGATATCTTACTGCTGGCAGAATATTATGCGATTAAGATGTGTCGTGAATTGGGCTATGAGTACTTTGTTGGCTTTTCCGCCCAAGCAGAGAAAAGCCTTCTCCAGTACCATTGGCCAGGTAATGTTCGTGAACTGAAAAATGTCATTGAACGAGCCGTATACCAGCATGGTCAACAACAAGATCCGATCGACACCCTTGTCTTCGACCCTTTTCAATCTGGCTGGCAAACAACAGATTCTAGTGTGCAAGATGACGATATCTCTCCGGCTCACACGTTCACGTTCCCGCTCGACTACAAGTTGTGGCAAGAGCAGCAAGATCAGCTCATTCTGACTGAAGCATTGAAACAGAGTCAGTTCAATCAACGTAAAGCCGCAGAAATGCTCGGGCTGAGCTACCATCAATTGAGAGGGATGGTTCGTAAGTACGACCTAACAAACCTCAATTAACCTTGCAAAACTGTACTTTTGCTTTGGTTACTGATTGTATTTAGTGGTAAATTATTAGGATCTTAAGGCATAATGATCAGTTCCATTATGCTTTGTCCCAGACAATTGTTCTTTCTATGAAAGCATTCATACAGTTTACATTAGGGTTATTTAGCCTCAGCCTCTTAGCTGGCTGCGGTGAAGAAATTGATCACAGCAAAATTCGTCAAAACGGTTTTGTTTATTGTGGTCAAGGCAGCCCAGCAACATTCAACCCGCAGTTGGTAGACAGCGGTATTACCTCAGAGACCTTGAGTCCCCAGATCTATAACACTCTGTTGACCTTAGATAATGATAATTACCAGCCCGTTGCAAGTCTCGCTACTGCTTGGCAAGTAAACAAACAAGGGACTGAGTACACCTTTGACTTACGTAAAGGCGTACAGTTTCAAACGACCGCTTGGTTTACGCCCTCACGCACCATGAATGCCGATGACGTTGTCTTCAGCTTCCATCGAATCATAGATAGCACCAGCCCATTTCATTATGTGGGCAGCGGCCTGTACCCTTGGTTTAGTGGTATCGACTTCAATAACCTTGTGATTGATGTGACTGCCCTTTCCGAGTACCGCGTCAAGTTTACTCTTAGCCGCCCCGACAATAGTTTTCTGTCTAACATCGCCACTAGCCATGCCGTTGTTCTTTCAAAAGAGTATGCTAGTCAGTTACAGCTGCGTGATGATAAAGGCATGATCGACTCTCATCCCGTTGGTACTGGCCCCTTCTATTTAGCTGAATATCAGGTTAACGATTTGATCCGCTTGAAGAAACACAAAGGCTATTGGAAATCGAAGCCAAAGATGGATCAAGTGGTATTCGATATTTCACAGCGTGGGACAGGAACGTTGGCGAAACTGTTACGCAAAGAGTGTGATGTGCTCAATTCACCACTCTCAAGCCAGTTACCGATTATTGAACAGAGTGACGACGTTAAGCTGACAGCAAAACCTGCAATGAATATCTCTTTTGTTGCTGTAAACACCTCGCACCCAGCGTTGAATGATGCTCGCATACGCAAAGCTCTGAATTACGCGATAAACAGACAGAACATTCTCGATTCAGTCTACTATGGCACTGGCAGTCAGGCTTATTCTGTCTTACCTCCCTCGTCTTGGGCATATCAGAAAGACACTATCCAGATTCGTTATGACCGTAATTACGCCATCGCGTTGCTACGAGAAGCGGGATACAGCAAAGGGTTAGAGCTGACAATGTCAGTGCCTCTAGAGCCACGTGCTTACAACCCTAGCCCTAGAAAAACGGCCGAATTAATCCAAGCAAACTTCGCCGATGTTGGCATAAAACTCAACCTGTTAACCAACGACCGCTACAGTCGTGGTGATGTGGATAGCAACGCCAATATTGACCTGTACTTAACGGGTTGGATTGCGAATACTGGCGACCCTGACAATTTTTTACGACCGCTGCTGTCGTGTGATTCAGATCGAGTGGGTCTTAATGTATCCAGTTGGTGTAACCCAGACTTCGATTTCTTACTCGACCTAGCGCTTGAAGTCGACAAACTTCGTTACCGAAAGAATCTGTATAAACAAGCGCAAAATATTTTGAATGAAGAATTTCCTGTTATTCCACTCAACCATGGAATGCAATTGCAAGCGCACGATAGTTCATTGAAAGGATTTAAAGTGAGTCCGTTTAACGCTCAGCCATTTGATACCGTCGAGAGGGTTCGCTAATGCTGCTCTATGCTGTTCGACGACTCAACCTGTTTATCATTACTCTGCTGATCCTGACCATGGTTGGCTTTAGCATCTTACGCCTAGAGCCCAACTCAGCGTGGGCGCTACAAGATTTTTGGAGTGGTTGGCTAACCTACCTCGGCGAGTTAATGCAACTTAATTTCGGCGTCAGTAAAACCGGCGTGGCCATCGTTGATGAGTTGAAAACCGTCTTCCCCGCAACGTTAGAACTGTGTTTGATTGCCTTTTCTATCTCTCTGTTTATTGGTATTCCCATCGGTACTCTGGCGGGTATGAAACAAGGTAAGTGGATCGATACGGCAATCTCGTTTACTTCAATGTCAGGTTATTCGGCTCCGCTATTCTGGATTGCGCTACTGATGATCATGGTGTTTTCCCTACATTTTGAAATCTTCCCTGTTGCGGGTCGTTACGATCTGCTCTATCAGATCGATCATGTCACAGGGTTTGCCATCATCGATGCTTTCTTTGCTAATGGAGCTTATCGTGCTCACGCATTGCAAAGTGTCATTGAGCATCTCATTTTACCTTGTTTAGTCCTAGCACTGGCCCCAACAACACAGGTAATTGGCTTGATGCGTACATCGGTAGCTGAAGTGATGAGCCAAAACTACATTCGTGCTGCGCGCATAAAAGGTCTCTCGACCCACGAGATTGTCACTCAACATGTACTGCGCAACGCTATCCCACCGATCATTCCAAAGATTGGTGTTCAGCTGTCTAGTATGCTCACTCTGGCGATCATCACTGAATCGATTTTTAACTGGCCTGGCATCGGTCGCTGGCTTCTTGATGCACTTTCTCAACAAGACTATGTCTCTATTCAAGCAGGGGTGATTGTTGTTGCTACCTTCGTGCTAACCGCAAACATCTTGTCGGATTTGATTGGCGCTATGATCAACCCGCTAGTAAGGAAAGAGTGGTATGCTAACCGATAACGTCTATCAAGAAGAACATATCCCAACCCAATTCGAGCGATTCTGGCGTAGCTTCCGCGCTAACAATTTAGCGATGTTCGGACTGTGGTGCCTATTATTCATCATTGTCATCACTCTGTTATCACCTTGGATCACGCCTCATGATCCACAAGCTCAAACTGGTGAGCTTTTGATCCCACCTTCATGGAATCCAGCGGGGACTGTTGAATATTTCCTTGGTACAGACGACCTAGGGCGTGACATATTGTCTCGCTTGATTGAAGGGTCTAGATTCACCTTTGGTGCCGCATTCCTTGTCACGATTATCGCCACTGTTGTAGGTTGTGTTATCGGCGTTCTCGCGGGTATGACGAAGGGTTTGTTATCAAGTACGTTAAACCATCTACTCGATACCGTGATGTCGATTCCGTCGCTGCTGCTTGCGATCATCTTCGTCGCATTTCTTGGTTTTGGCGAGTTCAATATCTTACTTGCGATCTGTTTAGCCCTGATCCCACGCTTTATTCGTTCCGTCTATATTGCCGTCCACACAGAAGTCGAAAAAGATTACATCATGGCGGCAAGGCTAGACGGCGCGAACGACTTCTATCTGCTCTGGAACTCGATCTTACCTAACGTACTTGTTGTGGTCGCCAGTGAAGTAACCTTGGCTTGGTCTATTGCTATTTTAGATATCACTGCGCTTGGATTCTTGGGTCTGGGTGCACAAGCCCCCAGCACCGAGTGGGGTGCGGTATTGGGTGACTCTGTCGAGTTGATCTACTTGGCACCTTGGACGGTGACACTTCCTGGTCTAGCCATCATGTTTACTGTAATTGTGATTAACCTCGTTGGTGAAGGTGTTCGCCAAGCGCTAAATGCGGGGATCGAGTAATGCCGTTGTTAGATATCCGCCACCTCACTATTGAGATCGAAACACCACAAGGCATGATGAAAGCCGTAGACCGAATGAGCCTAACCATGAATGAGGGCGAGATTCGTGGTTTGGTAGGTGAATCAGGTTCAGGTAAAAGCTTGGTCGCAAAAGCGATTGTCGGTGTCTGTAAAGACAACTGGAAAGTGACCGCGGACCGAATGCGTCTCGGCAACGTGGACTTGTTGCAACTCACTCCAAAAGAGCGTCGCCGGGTCATCGCACGTGACATCGCGATGATTTTCCAAGAGCCATCAACCTGCCTAGATCCATCAGAAGAGGTAGGAAAACAGCTGATTGAAGCGATTCCTTCTCGTTCATTTGAAGGAAAATGGTGGCAACGCTTTAAATGGCGTAAAAAACAGGCGACCGCTTTGCTACATAAAGTGGGGATTAAGAATCACCAACAGATCATGCGCAGCTACCCATATGAGCTGACCGACGGTGAATGCCAGAAGATCATGATTGCAATGGCAATTGCTGCCAAGCCAAAACTGCTGATCGCCGATGAGCCAACGAACGATTTGGATCCGATTACTCAGTCGCAAATTTTGCGTCTGTTGAGTCGAATGAACCAGATTCACAATACCTCTATCCTATTGATTGGTCACGACTTAACCACTATCACTCAGTGGGCAAATCGAATCACTGTTATGTACTGTGGTCAGTCAGTAGAATCAGCCGATACCAAAAAGATACTTAGCAAGCCGAAGCACCCTTATACCGTTGCGCTACTGAAAGCGATGCCTGACTTTAGTGATTGGATCCCACACAAAGAGAAGCTGCAATCGTTGCCTGGAACCATTCCTCCATTGCAGCACTTGCCAATCGGATGCCGACTTGGTCCGCGTTGCCCGTATGCTCAGCGCCAATGTGTAGAAATACCTATGACTCGAAGAATCAAGAATCACAAGTTTGCCTGCCACTTCCCGCTCAACATGGAGAAGAAAAAAGCATGAGTGCCCTATTAGAAGTCACCGACTTATCAAAAACCTTTGTCACTCGAGCCGGACTCTTTCGTAAAAAAGTTCACGAGGCGGTGAAACCTGTCAGCTTTAGTCTTGAGGCAGGGCAAACCATTGGCTTTATCGGACAGAATGGCTCAGGGAAATCGACCTTAGCACGTATGCTATCTGGCGTAGTCGAACCGACATCGGGCGAAATAAGAGTCAATGGTGAACGCTTAGAACATGAAGATTACTCGACACGCTGTAAACTGATTCGAATGATTTTCCAAGACCCAAATACCTCATTAAACCCGCGCATTCAAATTGGTCGCATTCTGGAAGGGCCTTTGAAACGAAATACCAGCATGCCTCCTGAAGCGCGAATCAAACGTGTCAAAGAGACGTTACTGCGTGTCGGCCTGTTACCTGAACACGCGTACTTCTATCCGCAGATGCTTGCGACTGGTCAAAAGCAGCGTGTTTGTCTTGCGCGAGCGCTGATATTGCAGCCATCCATTATAGTCGCGGATGAAGCCCTAAACGGTCTCGACATGGCAATGCGTTCTCAAATCATTAACCTGTTTTTGGAATTGCAGGAGGAAATGGGCGTTTCCTTCATCTATGTATCGCAGCATATCGGCGTAGTAAAACACATTACCGATAAAGTGATGGTGATGCACGAAGGTGAAGTGGTAGAAAGTGGTGAGACTCATCAGGTGCTCTCTTACCCAGAACACCCTATCACTCAAAGATTGGTAGAGAGCCATTTTAACAAGGCAACCTGCTTCAAATAGGATACGAGATGCTAAGGATAGCGTTAATCAGTCTACTCTCTTTCACGCTGCCTTCTGCGGCGCTCGCTTATTCCAATCAACAGACTTGGCTTGATACTCGCTTTGTCGAGAGTGCATTTGTCAATGTCGCCTTACGCAACGAGTATTCCGCAGGGAAAAAGCCTCTGGTGAAATGGAACAAGCCAGTGCGCATCTGGGTCGACCATAGGGTTCCTGACAGCGAACTGCATGATGAGTTAACCAATGCCCACATTCGTCATCTTGCCGCGATCACTGGCCACTCCATTACCCGAGTTTCATCACGTGAACAGGCAAACATTATCTGGATTTTTACTCAGGAATCTCAATGGCGTAAGGACATTGAACGTGAACTTGGCAAGCCTGCCTTGGATAATGTTTATGGTGCCATTTGTAAAGCGGGGTATTGGCTCAATCCCGATAGCTCTATGTCTGGTGCCGCCGTCATTATTCCTGTCGACCAAGCAAGAGAACACGGTAAACTGCTCGCTTGTATTGTTGAAGAAATCACTCAGGTCATGGGATTACCTAACGATTCAGAAAGTGCATACCCCTCTATTTTCAACGACCAAACCCCTGAAGATCTGCTGTCTCCACTGGATGTTATACTGCTCAAGTTACTCTATGAACCCGAATTAAAGGCGGGAATGAGCGAACAGGAAGCGAAACCAGTCGTTGCTAACATTTTGCGTAGATACAAAAAAAACGGCACGCTGGAACGAGCCGTTTCTGTTGCTAAAAGTGGCGAACTATTTCAGCTCATTGGCTACTAATTAGCGCGCTTTTTTAGTTCAAATTCGAATTCATCAGGGTAAAGAACGACCCCTTCTTCGTTGTCATTCGGGAAAACAACAACTGACAACTCATCATCTTCCAGACCATGCGTCCAACGGCTAAACCATTTTGCAGTCGATATTGATTCAGCTTTGCAATGTTCCCAGTCCCCCGTTGCCCATTGAGTTGCGAACTCCTCGTGAGGCCACACTGGGACACAGTCTTCATCTTCTGTGTTGAGCATTACGCAGCCATGTTCATCGGTCAGAATCCATACTTGACGATGTTTCGCGATCTCTTTAATACAGTAATTAAATCGCTCATCAGGACGCATCTTGCTAACGGTTTCTAACTGCTCTTTAGATAGTGACATTTTTGTTCCTCTAAATAAAACGCCCACGGCGAAAGCCATGGGCGTTTAAAATTCATTGAGCTGGAAATTAAGCCAGTTCAGTTTGAAGCCAAGGCCAGCCTTGTTTCTTACGGCTTAGAGTGTTTTCCATCATAAGCATGCCATCTTTCTCATGCTTAACAAGCTTCTCTGCCCACTCACCCTTATAAAGTAGGCGAGTTTGCGCTGTTGTGATGTCGGTTAGCATTACTGCTGCAAACGCTAGGCCTTCTTCAGAACAACGACGCTCTAGGTCCGCTTCTAGTGCATCGATCATGCCGTCTACTTGCTCTAGTGTCGCAAGTTCAACCTGACCAACTACAACGTCACGACCGTTGAATGGGTAACCTTTTAGATCTTTTTCTACAAGTTGTGCTGCTGAAAGACCTTCGATATCTGTTTTAGCGATCAGCAGATCTTTAATGAATGCATCAACATCACATACATCAGCGATTTTGGCTAACTCTTCAACCGCATCTTTGTCTTTCTGAGTGCATGTTGGAGAAGCGAAACCTACTGTATCAGATAGGATAGCTGACATCATAAGCTTAGCAATTTGAGGCTTAATCTCATGACCTTCAATCTTAAACATGTTGAACAGTATAGTGTTAGTACAACCAACAGGCCAGATCCAAGCTTCCATTGGGTTCACTGTCATCACATCACCTAGACGGTGGTGGTCAACGATACCAAGAATTTCTGCTTCAGCCACATCATCCGGCGCTTGTGCTAGATCTGAGTAGTCTACTAACCAGATTTTCTCACCCGCTACCGAAGTACGTAGTTCAGGAACTTCTGCACCCGCAACTTCAAGAATATGTTGGGTTTCACGGTTAATCTCACCTTGGCGAATCGGCATAGCTTCAACACCACGAGCTTTCAGTAGCTCTGTCGCTACCAACGCACTACAGATACTATCGCTATCAGGGTTCTTGTGACCTACAACTAGAATCATCTTTTTTCCTATCTGACTAAATTTCTTCCCATACGATGGGTCATTACTCACGAGGGCAATATTTTACCTGATTCTGATAATTTGTCATCGCCTAGGCGAGAATATTTCGGCATAAGCAATGACTATTCGATTCATTGCACACCGCTCGACAATTAAGTTTAGCACTTATCACACTCTTTCGTGATTGATGCGTCGCCCCCCCTTTGGTCTCAAATACGCATCATCTTGCTAACCCCAATCATCAAGGAAAGTTAAAAATCATTATTGAAAATAATTCTCATCAGCATATTATTGATAATAATTCGCATTAAGGTTCGATATCTATGAGTCACTCACGCCTTTTACAAACCTTGCCGAACTGGCTAACACTGGCGCAGTTCGCTCCAGCTTACAAACGCTTGCTGCTGCCCGTTGCTTTAATTGTGCTTGTGGCTAATCCAACCACTAGGCTGGTTACTGTCAACACCCTATCAGACGCCTTCTGGGCTGTATCGAGCTACGTTGCCGTTACCCTCGCGATTTATCACTATCTATCGGGCTTTTTCAGTCAAAACAATCGCATTGTTAACCTTTATCAAAGCTCACGAAATCATCAGGTCTTGTTTGCCGCACTACTTGGCGCGTTGCCAGGTTGTGGTGGTGCGATTATCGTCACCACGCAGTTTGTCAGTGGGCGGGTTGGATTTGGCGCAATCGTTGCGGTACTTACCTCGACAATGGGGGATGCGGCGTTTCTTCTCCTCGCCAGTAAACCGGATATCGGTTTTGCGATTATCGGCCTTGGTGTAATCGTGGGCTGTGTTTCTGGCTGGATGGTGAACGAGATCCATGCCGACGACTTTTTACGACCCGACACTCAACGAATCACCCCTAGCGTAGATGTGTGTCGCATCGCGACCAAACGTGTTGAACTGCATGCCATCAATTTACAAGGTGTGTTTTGGAAGTGGCTATTGGTTCCAGCAACCGCCATCGCCTTTATGGGATCTTTTCAACTCGACATCAATCAAATACTCAGTTTGCCAACCATGACTATTGAGTGGATAGGAACGATATTGATCATCAGTAGCACTCTGCTCTGGTCTCTCACTAAAGAGATAAAAGACTACGAATCTACCGTGGCAGAAGATGCAAAGCAGGTCTCATCGCATCCTATCCAGAAGGCGGCACAAGATACCAACTTTGTCACGGCTTGGGTGATCATTGCGTTTATGGCGTTTGAACTGTTTAGCTTCTTCGGACAAGTCGATATATCGACGAGCTTCGCTGGTTTAGGCGCTTGGATGCCCCTAATCGGTCTTGCTGTTGGGCTACTGCCAGGATGTGGGCCGCAAATTCTGCTAACCAGTCTCTATATTGCTGGCGTGGCGCCACTGTCCGCTCAACTAGCCAATGCGATATCTAACGATGGAGATGCGCTCTTTCCTGCTATCGCACTCGCTCCTAAGGCAGCACTAGTGGCGACCGTTTATTCAGCGATTCCGGCATTTCTCGTCGGTTACGGCTATTATTTTCTATTCGAAATTTAGCACTATCAGTGTCTAAGGCTAGGTCATAAGACCCAAATAGCGCCCCACTAGAGGGCGCACCTATTACGTTATCGATGAATGGCGAATATATCCTCGATGACAAAAAAAGCCGCTTGTTCAGACTGCGGCTTTTTGTTTGACTTTTTTCGGTACGTCTATGTCGCCGAAACTACTTATGACGTTCCTTTAATTTGTTGATGACGTCATTCATCGACAAGCCCTGATCTTGAAGCAGAACCATCAAGTGATAAATAAGATCTGCAGACTCACAGATTAACTCCGCCTTATCGCCCGACGTCGCCGCAAGCGCGACTTCAACGCCTTCTTCGCCCACTTTTTGCGAAATACGCTTGGTACCACGGGAATATAAGTGTGCAGTATAAGAAGACTCAGGGTCGGCGTCCTTGCGGGCAGCCAGTAGCTGCTCAAGTTGATGAAGCCACACCATTTGAGTCTCTTCTTGCTGATCGGCATCCCAACACGTTGTGGTTCCCGTGTGACAAGTTGGACCTATAGGATCGACTTTAACCAGTAACGTATCGTTGTCACAGTCAAGGGCAATATTCTTCAGTTGCAGAACATTTCCGGACGTTTCGCCTTTGGTCCATAGACGCTCTTTAGTTCGAGAAAAAAACGTCACCTGTCCCGTTTCCCCGGTTTTAGCCAACGCATCTTGATTCATGTAGCCCATCATAAGGACTTGGCTAGACTGAAAGTCCTGGACTATTGCTGGAACTAATCCACCCACCTTATCCCAATCAATTCTCTCTGCCAGTGTATTCACTTCCGCTGCGGTAAAACTCATAAACGCACCTCTACACCTTGTTGTTTCAGATACTGTTTTAGCTCACCAATGTTGATGACCTGCTTGTGGAATACCGAAGCCGCCAGCGCACCATCTACATTCGTTTTTTGGTATGCCTCAGCAAAGTGCTCCATTGCACCTGCGCCGCCGGAGGCAATCAGTGGTACTTTGCAAACTGCACGTACCATATTGAGTTGTTCCAAATCGTACCCGTTGCGAACACCATCTTGGTTCATCATATTCAATACGATTTCACCAGCACCACGCTGTTGTACTTCTTGTACCCAATCACGTGTTTCCCATTGAGTCGCTTTCGTACGCGCCTCATCACCCGTAAACTGATAAACCTGATACTTGCCTGACGCTTGGTCAAAGTAAGAGTCGATACCAACGACAATGCATTGTACGCCAAACTTATCCGCGAGATCGGTAATTAGCTGTGGATTCGCTAACGCCGGTGAGTTGATCGAGACCTTATCTGCGCCAAACTCTAATATGCGAGCGGCATCTTCGGCGGACTTAATGCCACCAGCGACACAGAAAGGAATATCAATCACTTCAGCCACTCGTTTAACCCAACTCTTGTCTACGACACGACCATCGCTCGAGGCAGTAATGTCATAAAAAACAAGTTCGTCGGCACCCTCTTCAGCATAACGCTGAGCAAGCGGTACAATGTCGCCGATGATTTCGTGATTACGAAACTGCACGCCCTTGACTACTTGCCCATCACGCACATCAAGACACGGAATTATTCGCTTTGCCAACATGCAAATGCCTCCTTTGCAGGAAACTTACCATCAAGCAGTGCTCGACCAACAATCACGCCTGCCACACCGCTGCCTTTCAGAGCTTCGATATCTGCCAGAGAACCAATACCACCGGATGACTGGAACTGAACTTGAGGGTACTGCTTACACAGATCAACGTAGAGTTCTACATTTGAACCTTCTAACGTACCATCACGCGAGATATCGGTACAAAGAACGTGTTTTAGCCCAACGGTTAGATAGTCATCGATAAGCGCTTCAATCGTTACACCTGAGTCTTCTTGCCAGCCAGAAATCGCGACCTTACGGACACCTTGTTCGTCAATATTGATGTCGAGTGCTAGAACAATTTTCTCCGCACCGTACTTTTCCATCCAACCCTTTACCAGTTCAGGCTGCTTAACCGCGGTTGAACCGACTACAACGCGTTGTGCGCCCGCTTCTAGCAGATCAACCACATCCTGCTCACTGCGCACGCCACCGCCAATCTGAATGCTAGCTGGCGTACTAGCCAGTAATTTGGCAATCAAATCCAGTTGGCGTGCTGTTGTATCTTTCGCACCAGTCAAGTCAACAAGGTGAAGCCAATCCGCCCCAGCCTTGTGATAGAGGTTGAACTGTTCGGCCGGATCGACTTTGTATTCTGTTACTTGGCCGTAATCCCCTTGATATAAGCGAACTACCTGGCCTTCAATTAAATCTAATGCTGGAATAATCACTAAACTATTTCCCTTTGATTCTTTAAATTACAGCTCTAAAAAGTTCTGAATAAGCTTCGAACCGGCTTTAGATGAGCGTTCTGGGTGGAACTGCACACCATAGTAATTGCCACTTTGAACCGCAGCGGTAAACGGATTACCGTAATCGCATTGTGCGATGGTGTATTCACCAACAGGCATGGCAAAACTATGGACGAAGTAAAAGTATTCCCCCTCTTCGATACCTCTAAATAGAGGGTGATCGGGTTTGGCTTTCACCGTATTCCAGCCCATATGAGGCAGTGGCAGATCACCAGTGTCCATCAGTCGGACTTCACCTTGACAAAGGCCAAGACACTCAACGATTTCGTCTGCTTTTTGGCCTTTTTCTTGCGAAAACTTACCTAAAAGCTGCATCCCTAAGCAAATTCCGAGCAGAGGCCTTTCTACCTGTTTAACCAGCTCAATTAGGTTGCGCTCCTCAAGGTTTTTCATTGCTTCGCTCGCCGTGCCTACACCTGGCAGAAACAGCTTATCTGCGGCCAAAACGACTTGAGGATCTTTCGATATGCTCACTTGGTAGCCGAGACGTTCAATGGCAAATTTCACTGAAGAGACATTGGCACAACCGGTATCAATAATGACAATTTTCTGATCTGTCATAACTCTATCCTTACAATACGCCTTTGCTGCTTGGTAACTCTGTGCCTTCTACCTTAATCGCTTGACGAAGCGTGCGACCAAAGGCTTTAAACAGACTCTCAATGATGTGGTGGTCGTTGTCACCGGCTGATGAAAGGTGCAAAGTACAAGCTAATGTGTCAGTCAATGAACGGAAGAAGTGAACGACCATCTCTGTCGATAAGTCACCAACCTGTTCACGGCTAAACTGGGCATCAAATTTAAGATATGGACGACCCGATAGGTCCAGAGCACATTGAGCTAAACATTCGTCCATTGGTAAACTAAACCCAAAACGGCCAATACCACGTTTATCACCCAGAGCATCTTTCAGCGCTTGTCCTAAAGCTAAAGCGGTATCTTCAATGGTGTGGTGATCATCAATATGCAGATCGCCTTCAACCTGACAGTTCATTTGGAAACCGCCGTGTGTAGCGATTTGATCCAGCATATGGTCGAAGAAACCTAATCCAGTAGAGATCTGGTTTCCACCTTGCTCATCCAGATTTACTTTGACCTTGATATCTGTTTCCTTCGTCGTACGAACCACTTCTGCGACACGAGCTTTTACCGTCAAGTCCTTGAGGATCTGCTTCCAGCCCATCGTTTCCGGGTTGTATTGAATACCGCGAATCGCCATGTTTTCAGCCAATTGCAGGTCTGTGTGACGATCGCCAATAACAACGGAGTTCTGGAAATCAACCTTACCGCCCTGCAAATACTCTTTAACCATGCCTAGCTTAGGCTTACGACATGAACAGTTGTCTTCTTCGAAGTGAGGGCAGATAAGAACGTCATCAAACTTGACGCCTTGCGACTCGAAAATGTCCATCATCATATTGTGCGGTGCATCGAAATCTTGTTGCGGATAGCTGTCCGTCCCTAGCCCGTCTTGGTTAGTCACCATGACTAAGCGATAGCCTGCTTCTTGTAGCGACAGTAGACTAGGAATAACAAATGGTTCAAGCTTCAATTTGTCTAAACGATCCACTTGGAAATCAACCGGCGGCTCAACAATTAAGGTGCCATCACGATCAATAAAAAGGATTTTTTGCTGTTTACTCACGGGAACTTCCTTATTTCAAAATGGTTGGCAGCCGCAATCAGCCGCTGCCAATGATGCTTTAGTTATAATAATTTCTGATAAATCCGAGTGTTTTTTCACACTCATCACGGCTACCAATGCTGATTCGGACACAATTATCAATTGGCGAATTACGTAAAATAATGCCTCGGTCCCAAGCGGCTTTAAATAGCGCATCACCATCAGGGAATTTCACTAATAAGTAATTACCCCAACCTTCGAATATTTCTAGACCATGAATCATCGACAAACCAACCTGTAAGTAGGCGCGATTGGCATTGAGGTCCAATACCTGAAACTTAGCGCGTGCTAGGCCAGCTTCGGACAGAGCCTGAGTGGCGATTTCCGCGACAGGAATTGGCACGGGATAAGGCGCGATGACCTTGAGTAACACATTAATTAGTTCTTCGTTAGCGAGTGTAAAACCACAGCGAAGCCCAGCTAAAGCAAACGCTTTAGACAAAGTGCGTAAAACCGCCAAGTTCGGGTATTGCTCTAGCAGTCCGACGGTGGATGCCTCTGGACAAAAATCAATATAGGCTTCATCCATAACCACGATGGCTTTATCTTTCGTCATTTCAAGTAAAGTGATGATATCTTCACGCTTGACTAGGTTGCCAGTCGGGTTATTCGGGCTACATACAAACACCAGCTTAACGTTTTCAAGGTTTTGTTCGATACCTTGTAAATCAAGCTGCCAATCCTGTGTCAGTGGGACTGTTTTGCGCTCAACACCGATAGTTTCAGCACTGATTGAATACATGCCATAGGTTGGAGGGCAATAGAGGATCGCATCCTCGCCCGGTTCACAAAACGCTCTAACGAGCAATTCGATACCTTCATCGGCACCACGCGACGTGAGTGTTTGCTCTGGTTTCACACCTGCGTATGCGGCATAAGCTTCGATCAGTTCTTTTGGCTGGCATTCGCTGTACCGGTTTAGGCGAGCGAAATCCGTTTTGTATTCATTATTAAACGGTGACTCATTGGCATTCAGCCATACATCCCCTGTCCCGCCAATGCGACGCGCAGAGAGATAAGGAGTGAGTTGTTGAATCTGTTTACGTGCTAGCTTTTCCATTGTCTCTACCTTACGCCTTTGCCAATTTTTCTACGCGAATTGTCACCGCTCTTTTGTGAGCATCTAGCCCTTCGGCTTCGGCCATAGTCACGACGGTTGGAGCAAGATTGATTAATCCTTCAGCAGACAGCTCTTGCACTGTCATGCGCTTAGAAAAGTCCGCCAAGCCGAGACTAGAATAAGTACGTGTGTAACCGTAAGTCGGTAATACGTGGTTAGTACCAGAGGCATAATCGCCCGCCGATTCTGGTGACCAATTACCCAAGAAAATAGAGCCTGCATTGTCAAGTAATGGCAGTAATTCTCTCGGCTGTTTGGTTTGTACTATTAAGTGCTCTGGGCCGTAGTAGTTTGAAATCGATACCGCCTGAGTAATCGAGTCCGCGATAATAACCAAGCTTGAAGCCAAGGCTTTTTCTGCAATCTCGGCACGTGACAACTGTTTCAACTGACGTTGTACAGCATCGATGACTTGATCGGCGATAATAGGTGATGGTGTCACAAGAACCACCTGAGAGTCTGGACCGTGTTCAGCCTGACTGAGCAGATCGGCGGCGATAAAATCTGGCTCAGCCGTGTCATCTGCAATGACAAGTACTTCTGATGGTCCAGCAGGCATATCAATCGCAGCGCCACGGAAGTCGTTGCTCACCTGACGCTTCGCTTCCGTCACGTAAGCATTACCAGGGCCAAAAATCTTGTCTACTTTAGACACAGATTCGGTGCCGTAAGCCATCGCAGCGATCGCTTGGCCACCACCAACTTTATACACCTCATCAATACCACACAGTCTTGCGACATAGAGGATCTCATCCGCAATTGGCGGCGGTGAACATAACACCACTTTTCGACAACCTGCGATCTTTGACGGAACGCCAAGCATTAATACCGTAGAAGGGAGTGGCGCACTTCCACCTGGGATGTATAAGCCGACCTTCTGGATTGGACGAGTGACTTGTTCACACAATACACCAGGTTGAGTTTCAACTTTAATTAGTTGCGGCTTTTGCGCTTTGTGGAACTTGGCAATATTAGAATAAGCTTGATTCAGAGCTTGCTTCATCGCATCCGTTAGCCGATCACACGCTGCTTCAATTTCTTGCTCAGACACACGAATAGACTGGGGCTTAACGCCATCAAATTTTTCGGTCAGTTCGACCAAGGCTGCATCACCACCTGTGCGAACCTTTGCAATCACATCAGAGACGGCGGCAGTAATATTTGCACCTTCAGTAATCGCTGGACGCTCTAAAATCGAGTCCTGCTGAGATTCACTTAGCGATTGCCAGACAACTGTTCTCATGGTTGTTACCCCATCATTTTTTCGATTGGAAGGACAAGGATTGAGCTCGCACCCAGCTCTTTTAGCTGTTCCATTGTTTCCCAGAACAAGTTCTCTGTACTCACAAGGTGAACGGCAACTTTGTTTATCTCGCTTGATAGTGGTAGAACTGTTGGATCTTCCGCACCTGGAAGTAGCGCTTTGATTTTATCGAGTTTGTCTGTCGGCGCGTGCAGCATGATGTACTTAGACTCTTTTGCCTGTTGAACACCCTGCATACGAGTGAGCAGCTTTTCAATAAGCGCCTGCTTTTCAGCATCAAACTCACCAACACGTTGGATAAGCGTCGCTTTAGATTTGAAAATAATTTCTGCTTCTTTGAGACCATTGGCTTCCAACGTCGCGCCTGTCGATACCAAGTCGGCAATCGCGTCAGCCAAACCCGCTCGTGGCGCTACCTCAACAGAGCCAGTCAGCATACACGTTGAAAAAGGTACGCCCTGCTCGTCCATGTAGGCTTTAAGCAATTGTGGGTATGTGGTCGCGATACGTTTGCCCGCTAAATCTTGTGGACCGTTGTACTGAGCATCTTTGTCGATAGCAATAGATAGGCGGCAACCACCAAAGTCTAAGCGACGTAGTTGGACGAAGTCACATGGTTCACCCAGCGCTTTACGGTCAAGACGCACTTCTTCCAGTTCGTTTTCACCGATAAAACCAAGATCAACCACACCGTCCATAATAAGGCCAGGAATGTCATCGTCACGAACAAGCAACAGGTCAATCGGCATATTTAGTGAGTGAACCACAAGACGCTCACCCATGATATTGAATTTAACGCCGCACGTTTTTAGTAGAGTCTGACACTCTTTACTTAGGCGACCTTTTTTTTGGATTGCGATTCTTAGGCGTTGTGTTTGCATGACATTTTCCCTGTGCAAATATTTGAAATCGATAAACTTTTCAAGACTGTAAAACTGAAAAACCCTCGGAAGAGTTGGTCTCCCGAGGGTTCTAAATCCTGTAGTTTGCGATATTAGCCTCCGGGAGTTTCCTGTCTCCCGGGTATGCGTGCATCTCCCGAAAGACTAGACTGGGTGATGGTGATGATGAATATTCATGACTAAATTACGCATACTTAATAAGCTCTTCTGTTTCGCTTTGTTGTTATCCACACTAACTAAGCTATCAACATTTTTCAACCATTTATTCAAACTTTTTTCATTTTGTCATATACAAATATAAAGGGAGCCGAAGCTCCCTTTATATTTTTCGTTCAAATGATGTGGTTATGCGTTGTGGCAATTTGCCATTTTCGATTTAGACAATACCGAAAGAAGCACACAAATCGCGACGAAAGCGATCGAAGAAACCGCAAATGAAAGTCCAATTGAAGCAGTCATGCCTAAGGTAACAAAGCCAATACACGAGACCGCCGCCACCGCCAGTGCATAAGGTAGCTGAGTGGATACGTGATCGATATGGTTACAACGCGCACCTGTAGACGACAGAATTGTGGTATCAGAGATTGGAGAACAGTGGTCACCGAATACCGAACCAGCAAGTACTGCACTTAGCATTGGCAGCATCAGCGCCAGATCCGTTGCACCAGCCATATCACCCGCAATTGGAAGCATGATACCGAACGTACCCCATGAGGTACCTGTCGAGAATGCCATTAGGCCAGATAGCAGGAACAAGATCACTGGTAACCAATGTGGGTTGATATTGCCTTGTGCCAGAGTCGAAAGGTACTTACCCGTGTTCATATCACCAATAACAGAGCCAATCGTCCACGCAAACACTAGAATAAGGATTGCACCAAACATTGATTTCGCACCAATCCAAAGCGTACGTGAGATTTCGCCCATCGCAATGCCCTGCTTAACCACGGTGAATAGTGCAAACGCAAGCCCGACTAAACCACCGTAGATAAGAGAGGTACCGACATCGGTATTCTCAAACGCACCCAGCAGATTAAATTCGACACCATCAGCAGCCAACGCTTGGCCACCTGTGTAAAGCATAGAAGCAACAGTTGCGATGATCAGGAATACAATTGGCAGAATCAAATCTAATACTTTACCGCCTTCGCTCTCACGAATATCCAGCTCTTCATTCAACTCATGCGCTTCTTGGCTATCTTCAGCTTGTTCTGCGCTAAACCCATGTCCACGCGATGCTGCAATCTCATGCTCACGCATTTTACCAATGTCTAAGCCAAACCAAGCTACCGCAAACACCATTAGCAGTGCAAAAATCGCGTAGAAGTTCATTGGAATCAGACGTACATACGCACCAAGCGCAGAGTATTCAGTGATGCCATGAGAAACAAGAATGCCACCGATGATCGTCATGATGTAGGCACCCCAGCTCGAAGCTGGCATGATCACACACATAGGTGCTGCGGTTGAATCGAGGATATATGCCAGTTTCGCACGTGATACGTAAAAACGATCCGTCACAGGACGAGAGATGGCACCTACCGCCAAGCTGTTAAAGTAATCATCAACAAAAATGAAAACGCCTAAAAAAGCAGCCAGTAATTTTGAGCCACGTTTACTCTTAACACGTGTTTGTGCCCATTCAGCAAAAGCACGAGTTCCGCCGGAAAGCGTCAGCAATGCAGTCATCATACCCAACAGGATAAGGAAACCAACAATGCTCATATTCCAAACGTTTAAGCCGCCATCTTCAACAAAAACACTAGATACCGTTGAACCAACGTAACCCAGCGTATTTGATGCAGAATAGTCATTTAGTAAGATAGCGCCAAGTAAGATACCGACACCGAGTGATACCAAAACACGGCGCGTTACGATAGCAAGACTCAAAGCCACTAATGGTGGCAAGAGAGAAATAGGAGATGATGCAAAATCAATTAAATTCATGATCTTCAAAAACCAGTAATAAATGGTTAGAGATCTACTGCAGACTAATTGAAGGAAATCATTTCCTAACAATTAAGTGAAATTAGCGACGAGCAAGCGAATGCTTAACCCTGCCCTACAGTAGCGCTCCATAGTTTTACAAATTATAGACTATGGCAGTGTTACCCCTTTCGGGTGCAACCCCAGCAAGCATCGTTGATATGAATACTCACTTCGGCGAAATAACCTTTCCTGTTTGTTCATTGGCATCACCCCAACAAACATTACTGATTTATTCCGCGCCTCTACCGCGATGTGTAAAATATTAAACTACCGAAAAGTCAATTTAACAATAATTTAACCCGACAATCGCATTAGGTTGCAGCCATTGTACTTAACCTGAGAGTCGATTCAACATATTATTCGATTTTATTGTTAATTTGTCCCATTCGAAGCGACTGACTAAGATTCCATGACGGATGAATAATCACTACTATTTAGCCGGTAATAATAGATACGCAGGGAAAACAAGCTGACCCTATATGGTCTTTATTGACTCTGGTTAACATACCCACATTAACAACGTGTATATATGTCTAAAGGTTAAAACAGTAACAATCCTACAATTAATAGGATTGATATATAGCTCTTCCCATATTGATATGAAACTATAATAACAGTAACTCTGTCGTAATTTAATTAATCAGATTTACGACTCTATTTCGCTCTTCGCTTTTTAATTCATTGAGACAGCAACAGCGAAACATCCGCTGTTTTTTATATTTTTTATTGCAGAAGATTGTATTATTTAAATTTGAAGTTTATGATTCATCGACAACTTATATACGAAGAGACGAATTAATGTCGGAACTAACTAAAACACTATTAAACATCCGTAGCCTACGTGCTTTCGCACGTGAACTAACACTAGAGCAACTTGAAGAAGCGCTAGATAAATTAACGACTGTTGTTAGTGAACGTAAAGAAACAGAAGAAGCTGAACGTGCTCAAGCTGCTGAACAAGAAGCGAAGCTAGCCGCAATTGCAGAGCAAATTGCAAGCGACGGTATCGACGTTGAAGCATTAATTTCTGCACTTGCCGGTGAAAATAAAGGCAAAGCGAAATCTAAGCGCGCTCCTCGTCCTGCAAAATATAAGTACACTGACAGCACTGGCCAAGAGAAAACATGGACAGGTCAAGGTCGTACGCCTTCTGCAATTCAAGAGCTATTAGACGCTGGTAAATCTCTAGACGATTTCCTAATCTAATCAGTCAACGTTTGTTACAAGCAATTAAAAAAAGCGCCCATTGGGCGCTTTTTTATCGCTAACAAACCTCACTCGAGTGAGGTTTGTTATTTATTCGTTGATTAACGTTCCCAATACGCTTCTTCCAAGCTATCTTCACGCTCAGGTAAACCACGAGACAAACGTGGTGAATGCTGAACTAAAACTTCATAACTCGCTCGGTTAGAATACTTACAAACTTGCGAGAAAGAGGAGTAAGTCAAATATGAGTACGCATGTTTACTTGAGTTAGGCACGTTTTCTTTGTGGTACTTATTTGCCGCCATATCATGCAATAACGCCGATAGTGCTGCATCCCCCGCTCCGTTGGTATTTTTGATTTTTTCCGGACCACCCATATATGGCGAAATATGAGAGTAAACTCTAATTGGATTCTCACACAAGTCTTTTGAAGCTGGTCGGCTAAATTCATAACGGTTGAATTCTGCAATACTACCAGGAAGAAGAGGCAAAGATGTTTCACGTTTAGCTGAATCCTCAGTGTAACCAGCCATAAATAGACCAACCGGACCCGCAGTACATAATACTAAATCAACCCATTCTAGAGTTTTATCTGACGCCGCTAGAGGATCAGACTCACCCGTTAACGCTTCTGCTTCATCTTCATTCATTGCAACGACACTAACGTGATCACGTAAGAAATCCTGCCATAATTGAGGATCGTCTTGAATCACAAACTTAGTTCCAAGTGTCAGTACGACCGGCACTTCATATTTCTTAGCGTATTCAATCGCTCTCATCGTCGCTTCAGGCATCGGATCGCCCTCTTTACAACGAACCAAGTAAGCCGTTAGTACTAAAGCCGATGCGTTCTTGAATATTTTCTCAGGAATATTGTCAGGGTGAAGCTGGTTCATTTGCCCTTCACTGATTGCAAATGTGCGTTCACCATCTTCGGTAATAAGAGCAAAACAGCGGCCAATTGCACCATCAACACCTTGCAGATAATTGAGATCCATTCGGCTAGAGGTATTACATAGGTAGCGGTAGCCATAACTACCAATTTTAATATCTTGGCTCATTACACCCAGAAGTGTCGAACGATCATCCGCTAATACTGAGTAATTATGAAGCGTATTACCGATGGTACCACCAGCGTATTCATTGGTGATAAGTTGGCTTTCTTTCAACTCGTTATATAACGCTTCAGCTGTCTCATCATCAATAACCAGTGAGTGTCCCTTACTCAGCTTATATTTATCAATCAACTCGCTGTTTACTTTCGCTTCAATATCTACCAAGGTTTGATCGATACCAATAATGTGCGTACGCGACATTTTTTTGCTTTCTTGTGATTGAGTCACAAGCGGATCGCGAGCGTGAACAGGAAAGTAATGCTTCGATTTGCGTTGACCAGGAAATTTCATATTGATGATTCTGAATAAGGGATGAAAGGATGCCGGATTCTACCTCGCCCTTTTTAGCGCGGCAACTAGAGGAATTATAGCAAACGTTTGCAATCGTAATTAAATCTGAGGCGATTTAGTACGTATTAAATAAGAAGGGATTTTCATCAACAAAGTAGCTGATTGTTGCTACTTCGAGCACATTCGCTCTCCGTTCCCAAACAGAATGTCAGATCTCACATTCAATTTCACTGAGACCTGATCAAATGTGATATGACGGATTACTCGCCTTCCATAAAGCTTAGATCCGGTAAACTTGCTAGATTTTCAGAGTAACGCTTTAGGTTGAACTCACCGTCGTTTTTCATGACATCATAAATCTCAATAGCCACGGCACAAGCCATCATGGCAATGGCGTCTTCACGGGAGGTGCCTGTCATCATCAAACGAATCAAAGTCTCTTTGACTTTAATTGGGTTTCCATCCTCTAGCTGATTTTCAATCACCTCAATCAATTGTTGCTCTTCGATGATTTGGTTCTGGTCGCTCATTTCAGTTGCTCTGTGTAACTTGAATTTCTGCAACTATGCCATATATAGATTCTCTATACTCAATTATTCTCAGGTTTCTGTCAGTGATTGAGGGGAAATTGACCAAAATCGAAGTGTGAGTTCGATCTCGGATCTGTCCCCTTGCTATGCTTTCTGATAAAATCTGCCTCCAGTTTATTTAAGTGGTGTTTAGTAATGTCTGACAACTGTACTGATAACAGTCAAAAGAAAGTCATCGTTGGCATGTCCGGCGGTGTGGATTCATCCGTTTCTGCTTATCTTCTCAAGCAACAGGGCTATCAAGTTGAAGGCCTATTCATGAAAAACTGGGAAGAGGATGACAATGAAGAGTACTGTACAGCAGCTGAAGACCTTGCAGACGCGCAAGCAGTGTGCGACAAACTAGGCATCCACCTACACACCATCAACTTTGCAGCGGAATACTGGGACAACGTGTTTGAGTATTTCCTTGCTGAATACAAAGCAGGCCGCACGCCAAACCCAGATATCTTGTGTAATAAAGAGATCAAATTCAAAGCATTCCTCGAATTTGCTGATGAGGTTCTTGATGCTGATTACATCGCTATGGGTCATTACGTTCGCCGTACGTTCCCGACGGCTGAAGAGCTTGCAGCAGGTGAAAAACCTAAAATGCTGCGCGGCCTAGACAGCAACAAAGATCAAAGTTACTTCCTCTATACTCTAAGCAGCGACCAAGTGGCACGAAGCCTATTCCCTGTTGGTGAGTTAGAAAAGCCTGAAGTTCGCCGTATTGCAGAAGAACAAGATCTGATCACCGCGAAGAAAAAAGATTCCACAGGTATCTGCTTTATTGGTGAACGTAAGTTTACCGATTTCCTAGGTCGTTACTTACCTGCTCAACCAGGCGATATAGAAACACCTGAAGGTAAAGTGATTGGCAAGCACAATGGCCTGATGTATCACACTCTTGGCCAGCGTAAAGGTCTGCACATTGGTGGTCAGAAAGGCGGCGGCGGTAATGAAGACCCATGGTTCGTTGGTGAAAAAGATCTCAAACGCAACGTTCTTATCGCGGTGCAGGGTAAAGATCACCCAATGTTGAAGTCTCAAGGACTTATCGCTTCCCAATTGCACTGGGTTGATCGTGAAGCGATTAAAGAACCGTTACAATGCACTGTGAAAACTCGCTACCGTCAAACAGATATCCCATGTACTATCATCCCTATTGATGATGAGAACATCAAAGTCATCTTCGACGAGCCGCAAATTGCGGTGACACCGGGACAATCTGCTGTTTTCTATCAAGGTGAAGTCTGCTTAGGTGGCGGCATCATCGAAGAGCGAATTTAATTTATCTTAATCATTGGAGTAGAATTACGTGGCTAACACACTTTATGACCGCACTATCGCATTTGCTGGAATCTGCCAAGCTGTTGCTTTGGTACAACAAGTCGCTAAAAACGGTCACTGTGACTCTGACGCGTTTGAAACTTCATTAAAAGCGATCTTAAACACTAACCCTGCAAATACGGTCAGTGTTTATGGTCGTGAAGTCGATTTGAAGCTGGGGCTAGAATGTTTGGTCAAAGGAATCGATAGCACCCCTTCTGGCAGTGAGATTACCCGTTACATCATTAGTTTGATGGCATTAGAGCGCAAGCTTCAAAGCCGTAACGATGCGATGTCACAGCTCGGCGACCGTATCCAAATGCTCGAACGCCAACTCGATCACTTTGATTTACTCGACGAACAGATGCTGAGTAACCTTGCCAGCGTCTATCTTGATGTCATTAGCCCAGTGGGGCCTCGCATTCAAGTAACGGGGACACCTTCTGTGCTGCAACAGACTACAAATCAACATAAAGTTCGAGCTCTGCTGTTGTCTGGCATTCGCAGCGCGGTACTATGGCGACAAGTGGGCGGTAAGCGTCGTCACCTCATCTTTGGACGAAAAAAGATGGTAGAACAAGCACAGATCCTACTTGCGAGAATGTCATAATTAATTCCCAGCTCGTGCCTTAGCGCGAGCTGTTTCTTTATACCAAAATAACTCTCGCGCAAACGTTTGCGCAATATTCGTGACAAATCACTAAGATGCTGGTATAAAGCTCACAAAATTTCGAAACTCAATTCAGGAGAACATCATGGAACTGTCAGCATTGACTGCTGTTTCACCAGTAGACGGTCGTTACGGAAGTAAAACTATTGCACTTCGCAGCATCTTTAGTGAGTTTGGTCTACTAAAGTACCGCTCTATCGTTGAAATCCGCTGGTTACAAAAGCTAGCAGCTACAGATGCCATCGCAGAAGTCCCTGCATTCAGTGCAGAAGCCAATCAGTTCCTAGATAACCTAGCCGCAAATTTCTCTGAACAAGATGCCGCTCGTATCAAAGAGATCGAACGCACAACAAACCATGACGTTAAAGCGGTTGAATACTTTCTGAAAGAGAAAGTTGCTGGTGTTCCTGAGCTACACGCAGTAAATGAGTTCATTCACTTCGCATGTACATCAGAAGATATCAACAACACCTCTCACGCTCTAATGCTGAAAGAAGCTCGCGACGAAGTTATTCTTCCTGAAATCAAAAACATCATCGACGCGATTAAAGCTCTTGCTGTTGAATACCGTGATATTCCACTACTGTCACGTACACACGGCCAGCCAGCTTCTCCATCAACCATGGGTAAAGAGATGGCAAACGTTGCGTACCGTATGGAACGTCAATACAAGCAGATCGCTAACGTTGAAATCCTAGCAAAAATCAACGGTGCTGTCGGCAACTACAACGCTCACCTATCCGCTTACCCTGAGCTAGATTGGCACACGTTCTCCGAAGAGTTCATCACTGAGTCGCTGGGTGTGACTTGGAACCCTTACACAACTCAGATCGAGCCACACGACTACATCGCTGAACTGTTTGATGCGGTTGCGCGTTTTAACACCATCCTAATCGACTTCGATCGTGACGTATGGGGCTACATCGCACTCGGTCACTTCAAACAAAAAACCGTTGCTGGTGAGATTGGTTCGTCAACGATGCCACACAAAGTTAACCCAATTGACTTTGAAAACTCTGAAGGCAACCTAGGTCTAGCGAATGCTGTATTCGGTCACCTAGCGCAAAAACTGCCTATCTCTCGCTGGCAGCGTGACCTAACGGACTCAACAGTACTACGTAACCTAGGTGTTGGTGTTGGCTATGCAATCATCGCTTACACTTCTACTCTAAAAGGCATCAGCAAACTCGAAGTTAACCGTGAAGCACTACTAGCAGAACTGGACAAGAACTGGGAAGTTCTAGCTGAGCCTGTACAAACTGTGATGCGTCGCTACGGTATCGAAAAACCATACGAGAAGCTTAAAGAGTTAACTCGTGGTAAACGTGTAGACGGTGAAGCAATGCGTCGCTTTATCGACGGTCTTGAACTTCCTGAGCACGAAAAAGCACGTCTTAAAGAGATGACGCCAGCAAACTACATCGGTCAAGCGATTGAGCTAACTGACAAGCTGTAAGAATCGAGTAGCGAGTAGCGAGTAGCGAGTAGTGAGTAGTGAGTAGTGAGTAGTGAGTAGTGAGTAGTGAGTAGTGAGTAGTGAGTAGTGAGTAGTGTGAGGGTTGGCGTTAAGGCGTCAACCCTTTTTATTTTGGTGAGCTGGATTATTATCTCGCTTTAGGAGCGAGTCCTGTCGACACCTTCAAGACCAAAAGTTGGATCATTTTCCTACCAACACTCACTGCCAGTAGGGTGGAGCCCGAGCCAGTTATCCACAACTGTTTATTGCTTCTGGAAAAACAGGGTGATCGTGCCTACCTCAATGCCAAACTTTTTGATTTTGGTAAGGTTGAACACATGTCTGTCATCTTGTCTGTATAACCAATCATCGAAGGTAACCACCACCGTTGATTGTTCCATCTTCAATTCAAAATCATACTGCCATTGCAGAGCATTACCAACTTCTCGTCCTGTGGCAACACCAATAATGTCGTCGGCACGCCCTTGGTATTGACCACCACCAACCCGCTCGATTGACCAGATTCTCTGCGATGTCTCTCCGTCATCAAAAACGAAATCTTCAACTAAGGTCAGCACATTGCCCGCTACGCTCCCTTTGATGTTAACTTCGAAACGCCGCGTCTGTTTACTGGAGTAGTCCTGCACCATTCCCCAAGCTGTCGACTCTCCCTGAAAATACTCGAACAGGTCAAATTTAGGTTGAGTAGATTGGTAATCATCCAATTCCGCCGCACAGCCTAGTAAAAACAGGATTACCAGAGTGGCGATAGCCGCACGTAGCTGAGTTATCATTGTGCTCTCCCAATCAGGCGCTCTCTCAAGCTAGGATATTCAGTATCGGGCGAGAGCCAAATAGCCAAAAATGCATCATTAAGCTGTTCTTCTTCTATCACACCGATGAGCTTAATGCTCGCTTGCTGCTCAGAGAAATAAAACTGTCCCTGAACACCGTCTGTTACATATGTCAAACTGTGTCCCTTCTTGATATTCGGGAAGATACTCGCTAAATGCTCTGCCCATTGCTGGGTTTGTGTTGCTTGGTAGCCGAGCTTTTGCCATTGTTCTAGCGTCGCATCGATCAATTGCTGCTGTGAAATCTCTCTTTGGTAGGTGATAGATAGTGCCAAAGGATGCGGGGTAATATCAGGGTCAAGTGTATATCGCCCACTCGGTGTAAGAAGCTGAGAGTGGTAAATATCAAAGAAAAGCATGGTAAGTTGCGCTTGTCCTACCTTTGACCAATTGCGCCAGTCTTGTTCCACCCTGTCAGAGACAACAGAAGCCAACGCACTAGCTGTCACTACTAGATAAGTTACGAGTATCAGGATGATTTTCATATCCGTACACCTTAAAAATCAATAAGACCATGATGGTCCACTCAATTAACAAGATGCCAGCTGTTAACACTATCGGCAATCCGAAAGTCACCGCGTTAAGCTTCTCACCGGCACTGTAACTGAGTGCTCCACCAATTCCACCTATGACTGATACGATAGATAATGGGTATTGGCTCACTACCGGATATAAAAAATAGCAGTACCAGGCAAAAATAACCCATAGAGAGACTAACCATAACGGAAGGTACCCTTGCTCAAAATGCAAGAGTCCTAACGCCATATTAACCGAGTCTACGCTGATGCCCACTGCCACGATCACCGCGATCTTTTTCCAAGCAAATTCGCTACGCATAGCGGTGATTAAGAGAGTAAAGGTGACTAACAACAACGTCAGCCAATGCCATGATGTTTGCCCAATAACAGCCACGAACCAGATAATCTGGAACCAAGTTGAGATGAGTATGAGACGCTTCATCAGCTCACTCTCTTTGTTAAGGACGTTGGAACGTCATGTGCACTGTACTGATCGATTTTGCTCGGAATCCGCCTTCACAATAGCAGAAGTAATAGTTCCACATGCGAATGAAACGTTCATCAAATCCGAGTTTATAGACCTGTTCTTGCGCAACATTGAAACGCTCATACCAGTGACTAAGCGTGCGTGCGTAGTCCTGTCCTATGTCAAACAGATCTCTTAGTACCAAGTCACTATGCTTAGTGGTGGCTTGAGTTAAAGCGGTGATTGAAGGAAGAAAACCACCCGGAAAGATATACTTCTGGATAAAGTCAACGTTGTTGCTGTAATAGTCATAACGTTGATCTGCAATGGTAATTGCTTGTATCGCCATCAGACCACCAGGTTTGAGTAACGATTGGCACTTCTGAATGTACGACGTCAAAAACTGTTTACCAACCGCTTCAATCATTTCGATCGAGACCAGCTTGTCAAATTCACCTTCAAGCAAACGATAGTCTTTCTTAAGTAACGTGATTCTATCGGTCAAGCCTTTCGCCTCTATGGCCTGTTTCGCATATTGGTATTGCTGCTCTGAAATCGTTGTTGTCGTAACATGGCAGCCATATGTTTCCGCCATATAGATCGCCATTGCCCCCCAACCTGTGCCGATTTCGATCACGCTATCGTTCGCTGTCAGCTTAAGTTGCTGACACAAACGTTCCATCTTGTTGATTTGCGCTTGCTCTAATGAGTCACTGCAATCGTTAAACACAGCAGACGAGTAGAGCATTCTTGGGTCGAGAAATGTTTGGTAAAGGTCATTACTCAGGTCATAGTGCGCTTCGATGTTTTTGGCTGAATTGGCCACCGTATTTCTGTTTAACCAATGGCTGACTTGATAAGTAAGCTTGGACAACAAACTAGAACGGCTCTCTATCGAGTCTAACGCTGACAAGTTGAGTGCCATCAACTCCATCAGTTGAGTAAGGTTAGGGCTATCCCACCAACCATCCATGTATGCCTCACCCGCTGCAATACTGCCCCCCTTGAGCAAACGGGCATAAAAGGCCGGATTCTTTACTTCTATGATAGCGCTGGGTTGACCTTCTTTAGGCTTGCCAAACTGCTCTCTTACGCGCAGTGCTGGTTCATCACTAAATGATTCAATCACAGTTAAAGAACCAACTTGTAGCTTGCAGAGACAAGAAAATGCGATATTTCGGGCTGTTTTTTGTACTGAACTTAACTGAACAGGCAAAGCCAGTGTCTGTGAGTTAATCATGTCATCGATTCCTTGTTATTTTTTTAGTTCCGCGCTGCTGTTATCCGTTGAACTGTCAAGCCCTTGTTGATATTTCGGATGAGAGTAAAACGGTGCACCTTTAATCCAGAGCTTTAAAGCGTGCCAATAAATCCCTGTCATCACTTTTACTGCCATTATGGGTGTAACGATCAGGTGCTTGAGTAATACTTTTGAATTAAAAGGATGTTTGTTCATTTTAAGCGTAGCATCAAACTCCTTACTCTCTCGGTGACAAGCCAAGTGAACAGATAACTTGTCGCCCAGAGGTTTGATGTTCCAGTGGTATTGCTGTTCTAGCGGATTGAATGGCGAGACATGAAATACTTTGCTGTGAGTCCAAGTATTCCGGTCATCAGCATCGAGCAGATAGTAGTGGCGCTCATTCCAAGGAGTATTACTGACTTCCGCAAGCAAGTATCTCCAATGACCTTGTTGGTCGTAAATGTAGTAAAAGTTCACCGGACTGAAGTAAATGCCAAAGTATCGAAGATGGATGACCGCTTTCACGGTTCCTTGAATCGGTTCTCCACCCAGCTGTTGAACCTTACTCAATACCGCTTGTTTTAAGTCCCCACTACCGAGATAGTCTTGGCGCTTAAACCTCGCCCAATGCCACCATCTCTGACCAAACCCCCACACTCTCTGTTGCAGAGCGTCGAGATCATCCAGATCAAGACAAGGCATAAATAGATGATAGTTCAGCGCATGTTCAATGGGCGTAAAACGACGATGTCGGACGTTTCCAACCAGCAAATGGTTACGCTGTTCCAAGGACATCTTAAGCCGCTCCCTGAGATTGAAGGGTTTCACTGGCTAAACGTATTCCTCTCACTACATCCAATCCACTGCGAACGCCATCTTCATGGAACCCGTTGTACCAATACGCGCCACAAAACCATGTCCGAGACAAGCCATTAATTTCATTGCGTCTTGCCTGAGCGGCCATCGAGTCGCGGCTAAACACCGGATGGTGGTAGACAAAACTTTTCAGTATTTTGTCTTTGTCTATCTGATCGCTACTGTTTAAAGAAACACAAAACGTTTTTGGCGCTTGGATGTGCTGTAGGATGTTCATATTGTAGGTCAACGTAGGTGGTCGAGATTGCTCTTGCTCACCACCATCCAACCAATAGTTCCATGATGCCCATGCCGCTTTTCGTTTTGGCAGCAAAGATTCATCCGTGTGAAGAACGACTTCATTTGGCTGATAGGCTAAATCGGATAAGATTTCGCTCTCTACTGAGCTGATATCAGCCAACAAATGCTTAGCTTGATCGCTGTGACAAGCAAAAATCACTTGGTCAAAACGTTCGGTTTGACCATTAACTCTGACCGTAACCCCAGCTTGATCACGACTCACTGACTCGACCGAACTATTGAGTCGAATCTTGTCCGCAAACCCTTTAGTTAATGGCTTGATGTACTCTCTAGATCCACCTTTAATCACATACCATTGAGGTCTGTTTGTCACATCAAGCAGTCCATGATTTAAGAAAAAACGCGCGAAAAACTGGAGCGGAAACGCTCTCATATCTGCGAGAGTTGAAGACCAAATGGCCGCCCCCATTGGTAGAATATAGTTGTCGCAGAAGTAATCGCTAAAACGGTGAGAGGTCAAGAAGTCGCCTAAGGTGTTCTCGCCCGTTGTTTGATCAACACACTCTTTGACTAGGCGGTTAAATCTCAATATTTCAAATATAAATGAGTAAAACTTAGGATTTAGCCAGTTTCTCTTCTGTGCAAATAAGGTGGTTAATGTGTGGCCATTATACTCAAGCCCATTACTGTCATTTCGGACGCTGAAGCTCATTTGGCTTGGTCTTCCTTCCACGCCAATCTCATTCATCAAGGCGATAAAATTCGGGTAGGTTCGATCGTTATAAACGATAAAGCCCGTATCAACGGAATAGCGACTACCCTCAAGTTCGACGTCAACCGTCGCGGTATGCCCTCCAATATAATCATTCGCTTCAAACAAGGTTACATCGTGGTCACGACTAAGATAATAACCACACGTTAATCCAGAAATTCCACTGCCTATAATTGCGATTTTCATATCTTTACCTCTATCCCTGGGCGAGCAACTTTGCAGTCAGAGCATTTTGCCAACGGTATGGCAATGCACCAATCAATCGCAAAATTGATGTAAATTTAGTTGGAAAATAAATATGGCCTTTGCCCTTCGCTAAACCATGACGAATCTGTTGGGATGCTTGCTGCGCAGACACCAACATTGGCATATCAAAGGTGTTCTTATCTGTGAGTGGTGTTTTCACAAAGCCAGGGTAGACTATCGAAACATCAATTCCCTGTGGTTTTAAGTCCAACTGTAAAGTTCTAGCGAGGTAGCTGACCGCAGCTTTTGACGCACCATAGGCTTCCGCTCTAGGTAACGCGACTTCACTGGCGATAGAGCCAATAATCGCCACCCTATGCCCCGCGCTGAAATGCGGCTGACACGCGTGGATAGCATTCGACAAACCAATCACATTGATATCGAAAACTCTCTTAATGAGTTCAGCGTCCAGTTGCCCATCTTCGATGTACTCACAATCACCCGCATTGAATATCCATAACTGGGGCGTAATCGGCAAATGAGACAAAGTCGTTTTGGTCTGCTCAAGGTTTGTTTGATCAAAGGTTAGTGAAGAGATCGACGTTGACGTCTCAACCATTTCATTGAGAACGGCAGTGTTACGTCCACAAGCAATAACATGCCAGCCATTTTCAGCGTAATCTTTGGCTAACTGATAGCCAATACCCGATGTCGCACCCGTAATCAGAACGCAGTTCATTTGCCTAACCTCTGCTTGATGCTTTTTATAATTGAGCCAAGTAACGGTAGGTTCTCATACAGCATTTCACCCAAATCAAAATAGTCTCTGTGGTAGATGACTCGCCCTTCAGAAAACTTAATATGACTAACGCCATTGACATAAATCACCGTACCTTTTGATAATTTTGGATGCTCTAATGCCATTCGCCAAGTGAGAAACCCACTATCATCCGTTTGCTGATGCTCCTGAATCTCAAAATCACAACGTGTCACGTTTTTGTAGAGTGTCTCAAAATAGCGCTCAAGCGCGTCCCAACCTTCCAAGCGGTGGGCAGCATCTTCAAACACCACTTCTTGATGATAAACATCCGACAGAAGGTGAAGATTTTCCTTGTTCAGTTGTTGATATACCTTGCTTACAGATTGGACATCCATATGTCACTCCCTAAAAGCTATACATAAATCTTATTTGTATAACATGCAAATCATAGATGAAAAATTAAAGTTGTACAAAAATGATTTTGTATAACTTATGGCTTTTGTACGTTGGATTTTTCAAACGGATCAAAAAAGGCTTGGTTATAAACCAAGCCTTTTCAAATAATTATAGCGACAGATTAAGAATTGCGCAGTGCAGCAATACGTTTGTCTAGTGGAGGGTGGCTCATTAGTAGTTCTGTCATTGAACGCTTACCATTGATGCCAAACGCCATCATAGAACCTTCTAGCTGTGATTCATGACTTACTTTAAGACGTTCTAGCGCTGCGATCATCTTGTGCTTACCAACCAACTGTGCGGCACCTGAATCTGCGTGGAATTCACGATGACGGCTGTACCACATGGTAATAAAGCTCGCTAGGAAACCGAAGATGAGTTCTAGTACCATACTGACACCAAAGTAAACCATCATATTACTACCACCTTCTTCTTCATTGTCGTTCGACGCAACAAGGTTAGCGATAAAACGAGACAAGAAGATAACGAAGGTATTTACAACACCTTGCATCAGAGTCATGGTAACCATATCACCATTGGCAATGTGGCTAACTTCGTGCGCAAGCACCGCTTCTGCTTCATCACGAGTCATGTTGTGCAATAGGCCTGTCGAAACCGCGACCAAAGAGTCATCTCGTTTCGCACCTGTTGCAAAAGCATTGATATCCGCTGAATCATAGATGGCTACCGTTGGCATGCCAATACCCACTTGCTCAGATTGACGACGCACCGTTTCTAGCAGCCAATGTTCTGTTTCGTTACGCGGACTCTCAATAACCATGCCTCCCACTGAACGCAATGCCATACTCTTTGACATTAGCAATGAGATAAACGAACCACCAAAACCAAATACCGCGGCCATCACCAGTAACCCAGAAAGGCTGCCTGGTTGCATGCCTGTCACTGCATACACAATGTTGAGGACAACACTTAATACCAGTACAACAGCTAAGTTGGTTACAAGGAATAACATTACTCGCTTCATTACTTTTCTCCAAAAACGGAAGCTTTTTCTCTATGCTGATGCATTCAAATCACGACCAGCTTGTTCTTTACCTAATAGATATAGTCTATCCCTTTTAATATCAAGGTTAAGCAGCAAATTGAAACATTTGATTTCTGGACGCAGCAAATTTCTCAATTTCATTACAATCAATGGATTAGCGCCATAATGTATCGTCAGCTTTCTCAACACCACGAGGCGTTAGACTTTGGTCGTATTGAGAGTCCAATCAAACATGCTAGATTTACTACTGATCCACTCCATGGGACATAGGGATAAGGGACAAAATCATGGTTGAAACTAACGACTATCAAATGGCTATTGATCTGTTGTGCTGCCACTTAGGGATCTCGGAAGATGAGGCAAAGCAGCAGTTAGGTATCTCTGCAGACAATCAAACACAAAAACGTATTGCAGAGACTCAAAGTGCGCTGATGGGGCTTAATCAAGAGCGATAATGCTGTTGACCAAATGCAAAAAGGGCTGCCAATGGCAGCCCTTTTAATATCTCTAACACTCGCCCTTTAGCAAAGGCGTCACATCAATATACTTTGCAAGCCCTTGGCGCTTCACGCTTGGAACGTAAGGTATTTCACCAATTTTCGGCGCATCAATTTTTTGCTCTAGCATCTCAATGATATCAGCATAGTGCTCTGTGCCTGGGTTGATCCGGTTTGCGACCCAGCCGATGACTTGTAAACCGTCCGCTTTGATTGCATCGAGCGTCAACATTGCATGGCTAAGACAACCAAGTTTAATACCGACCACAAGGACAACAGGTAGTTTTTCCTGCTGCACCCACGTTGACAAACAATCAGAGTCCGATACAGGTACTCGCCAACCGCCAGCGCCCTCAACTAACACGATATCCGCATTTTTCTTGTGCTGTGACAGCTTATCACTCAGTACGGAGTAATCGATGACGACTCCTTCTCGCTTAGCTGCAATATGTGGTGACGCTGGCAACGCTAGTGCGTATGGGTTGACGTCATCATACGCCACTTCCAACGTAGCGGCTTTTTGCAGATAGAGCGCGTCCGAATTTCGCAATCCAAACTCCGTTTTTTCGCAACCCGCGGCGACAGGCTTATAGCCTATGGTTTTTAAATCCTTTTCCGCTAGCGCGTTTAAAATCGCTTTAGACGCAACTGTTTTTCCAACATCGGTATCCGTACCCGCAATAAAAAATGCATCAATCATAGATGAATAACCCCTAAACAGACCTGATATGTTGCAGGTAGAAGACCCTGATGATTTCGGTTTGTTTGATACTCTTGTTCGACACGTTGTAACGCTTTGCGACCAGTCAAGCCATTTGCCCTGCCACCCACATGCGTTGCACCAATGCCCTTAAGATCACGCATTAAAGAAAATGCCGTCTTGTACCAAACCGTAATGGTCGGTAAGTCTAGTTGATGCGTATGGCATTCAGATTGCGCTAACGCAATTTTTACCTGATTGACTGAGATAAATTGATTCACGTGTTGATATGAATCAATTTTGCTCCACGCTTGTTTTAGCTCGTTTAGAGAACCGTCGAGTAAAGTCGAAAAATAAATTGAACCTAGCGGTTTTATCACTCGACGCAGCTCACGAAGTGGCACGGATAAGTCATCACACCACTGTAGCGCTAAGCTGGAAAATGCAAAATCAATGCTATGATTTTCAAATGGCAACGCTTCGGCATCTCCTTGCAAGTACGTAGCCATCTCACCACAGCGCTGTTTAGCGGCGTCGAGCATCTGTTGCGACAGGTCAAAACAGATCACCGTCGCACCACGTTTTATCAGTTCTAATGAGAAATAGCCTGTCCCACATCCCAAATCCAATACCGTTTTACCCGTAAGATCTTGAGGCATTTGGGCCAACAAACGTAAGCCCACATCACGCTGAAACTCTGCATGTTGATCGTACGTTTTGGCTGCTCTGCCGAATGCATCAGCAATCGCTGCTTTGTCGTTGACACGGTCAGGAGTAATCAATACCGCTTGTTCCATTAATCCACTTCCTTCAAAGCTGTTTTTAGCTGATTTGCCAATGCTCGTATGTGTGCTTTTTCATGGCTAGCCGTGAGAGTCACGCGCAGTCGTGCACTACCAACAGCAACTGTAGGGGGACGGATCGCCGTCGCCCAGATACCGTTAGCTTTGAGCTGTGATGCGATATTGATTGCCTTTTCACTACTACCAAGAATAAATGGCTTAATCGGCGTTTGAGTTGCACAGTAACCTTGTTCATTCCCTAACAGAGAATGGTAATACTCAGAGAGTTCGCACAATTTTTCTCTTCGCCATGACTGCTCCTGAATCATAGTGATCGCTTGAGTTAAGGCCACAGCCTGTGCAGGGGGCATCGCGGTCGAATAGACATGATGTCGGGCAAACTGAGTTAAATAGTCCCCCACCTCACGGCTACACATAATTGCAGCTCCAGATAGACCAAATGCTTTACCAAAGGTCACGACCAACAAATCAGGCTGAATCCCCGCATGATGGCAACTGCCACGACCATCTTTACCAAGCACACCAATGCCATGAGCATCATCAACCGCAAGCCAGGCTTTTTTACGTGTCACTGAATAGATATCTGCCAATGGTGACAAATCACCATCCATGCTAAAAACCCCTTCTGTGACGACCAAAGTATTGCCATCAATGGAAGAGCAAAGGTGGTCAACATCGTTGTGTCTGAAACGCTTCATCTTCGCAGTCGACAACATACCAGCTTCGATCAGTGAGGCGTGATTGAGCTTATCTTGTAATAGCAGGTCATCTTTCTCTAATAGTGCAAATAGCATGGCTTGATTGGCAGAAAATCCCGAGCTAAACAATATCGCCCTTTCAAACCCCAGCCATTGGCATAAGCTCTGTTCTATATCGCGATGAGCAGAGCTATGACCCGTCACCAATGGCGATGCCCCACTACCGTTGCCATAACGCTCTAGGCCTAGCTGCCACGCTTTGGTTAACTCTTTATCCGCGGCTAACCCAAGATAATCGTTGCTGGAAAAATTAAGGTAACTGTTACCTTCGTGAACTAAGTGGGTACGATTACCTTGTTCTATATTGAGTAAAGTACGGCTTAAACCCTGAGTTTTACGTTGCTCAAGGGCTTTAGCAATTCGTGTATTAAACGCCTGCATCGTAGAATAAGTCGTCTTTCGTTGGGCGTGCAGCCACTCGTTCTACAACTCGATCAAGAAGATCATTCTCTTCGATTTCATCGGGCTTCTGAGACACTTGCTGGCTATTAATGCCAAGCTTATCGAACAGAAGCATATCTTTGTCTTCAGAAGGGTTTGGTGTTGTCAGCAGTTTACAACCATAGAAAACGGAGTTGGCCCCCGCCATAAAGCACAGCGCTTGCATCTGCTCATTCATGTTCTCACGACCAGCAGACAGGCGTACCGCAGACTTAGGCATCATGATTCGAGCAATCGCTATCAGACGGATAAAATCGAATGGTTCAACATCTTCCACCTTCTCTAGTGGGGTACCTTTCACTTTGACCAACATATTGATTGGCACACTCTCTGGGTGAGTAGGTAGGTTTGCCAGCTCAACAAGCAGGCCCGCACGATCATTGGCATTCTCACCCATACCAATAATACCGCCAGAACATATCTTCATGCCTGCATCACGAACGTGAGAAAGTGTATCCAGACGGTCCTGATAAGTACGAGTAGTAATAATGTTGCCGTAGAATTCAGGCGAAGTGTCTAAGTTGTGGTTGTAGTAGTCTAACCCTGCGTCGGCTAAAGCTTTCGCTTGATCCGAAGTAAGCATACCCAGCGTCATGCAGGTTTCTAACCCCATCCCTTTGACGCCCTTAATCATATCGGTCAGATGCGGCATATCGCGTTCTTTTGGGTTTTTCCATGCCGCTCCCATACAGAAGCGGGTCGAACCTGCATTCTTAGCCTTCTGCGCTGCATCTAAAACACGCTCGACTTCCATCAGACGCTCTTTCTCTACGTCCGTTGTATATCTTGCGCTCTGGGGGCAGTATTTACAGTCTTCAGGACAAGCGCCTGTTTTTATCGAGAGCAAGGTGCTGACTTGGACATGATTGTGCTGCTGATATTGACGATGCACCAGTTGCGCTTCAAATAGAAGATCCATGAATGGCTTATCCATAAGTTCTCTAACTTGAGCAACTGTCCAGTTGTGACGTACTTCCACGGGGCTTCCTTTAGTTATTGTCAGTTTGAATACTTGGCTAGTCTACTGACACAAGGTAGACTGTCAACACCCAGCAATTTCAAAAGTTTACACTTGGTTATTTTTTAATCATTTAGATTTCAGGAACTGAACATGGATCTCGCTTTCGACCGCCGTCATATCTGGCATCCCTATACTTCAACGCTGACACCTCTGACCTGCTACCCAGTTGTTTCCGCCAAAGGAGTCATGCTGCAATTAGAGTCTGGTGAGCAGCTAATTGATGGTATGTCATCATGGTGGTCTGCGATTCATGGATACAATCACCCTCACCTAAATGCCGCAGCGCATGGCCAGATCGATAAAATGTCACACGTTATGTTTGGCGGGATCACTCATGATCCAGCGATTAACCTGTGTAAAAAGCTACTCTCATTTGCGCCAAATAATCTTCAGCATGTCTTTTTGGCCGATTCTGGTTCTGTCGCGGTGGAAGTCAGCTTGAAAATGGCGTTGCAATACTGGCATGCAAAAGGTCAAGTGAGACCGAAGTTCCTAACACTCAGAGATGGCTATCATGGTGATACGTTTGCTGCAATGTCGGTGACAGACCCTAACAATTCAATGCATTCTTTGTATAAAGGATTTCTGCCTGAACACATCTTCGCCTCTTCGCCAAAAACCGGCTTCTGGGAGGAGTGGGATGAAGCTGATTTAGCCGACTTTAAGCACAAGCTCGCTCAAAATCATTCTCAGATAGCGGCCGTTATCCTAGAACCTATCGTTCAGGGTGCTGGCGGAATGCGAATCTATCATCCTCAATTTCTTAAAGGTGTTAGAGCATTATGTGATGAGTTTGGCGTGCTATTGATTCTTGATGAGATAGCGACTGGCTTTGGTCGTACCGGTAAGATGTTTGCCTGTGAGCATGCCGAGATTGCACCCGATATACTCTGCGTGGGCAAGGCATTGACCAGTGGATATATGACATTATCTGCAACGCTAGCCTCAAGTGATGTTGCGGATACGGTATGTGGCGGAGATGCAGGCTGCTTTATGCATGGCCCTACTTTTATGGCCAACCCGTTGGCCTGTGCAGTCGCGACTGCCAGCATGAAATTGCTAGAGCAAAATGAATGGCAGCAGCAGACAAAGCAAATCGAACAACTCTTCTCTGAACTTCTGCCTAAGTTGAAACACCATAAATTAGTTACTGATGTACGCTGGCTTGGTGCCATTGGCGTGGTTGAAACCACGACGCCAGTCAATATGGAAGCGATTCAAGCACTGTTTGTCGAGAAAGGGGTTTGGATCCGCCCATTTGGCAAACTGATTTATATGATGCCGCCGTTCATTAGTGAACCTGAGCATATAGAGAGATTAGTGCATGCAGTTGAGTGTGCTTTGAACCATAAAGATTGCTTTAGTGGTTAACACTTAAGTTTCGAGCTGCGAGTAGCTCGCGACTCGAAACTTCAAGCTTTGTTTTACTCTTGGTCAATCATCCAACGGCGGAATTCTGTTCGTTGCGATGTGTTTGCTTTGCTGTACCACAACTTCAACTGCTTAACGACTTCTTCACTTCTGGCTTTTTCTGCTTTTTTTAGTTGGCCAGCAGGAGTGTCTAGATCTGCAGTTAAAACAATACCATTCACCTCATTGTACTCATTAATAATATCTTCCAATTGCAGGTATGGCATAAAGCCCTCTTTACCAGGAAGGAACCTAGAGTCATAAACTAAAGGGCTGCCGCCCTGTAGAATGCTCCAGTTAGTGGCATGTCGAAATTTCTTTTCAGCATCAGTAAAGTTCAAAACTTTTGGGTGTTCTACTAAAACGTCACGATCAGCATTAAAAGAAATAATGTAAGGTTTCGAAATAAACTGCTCTCTCGTACTACCGTTAGTTAATCGTTTTGACATACGGACGACTATCTGGTTGAAGCCTTTGTTTATTTCATAAGAGTCACTAACTTTAACCTTTAGCCCGTTCACAGCCAGTACTTCAACACCAGACCTTACCTCTAATACATTAGCAAATGTAGAAAAAGAGACTAGTGCTGCGATAATAGTCAGTAGAAATTTCATTAGCACACCTTCAAATATTGACCATTTAAATGGAATAGAGATAAAAAAAGAGTCGCCTGAAGGCGACTCTTAATAAAACTATCTAATAGTTAGATTAGAAGTTTACATTCATACCAAGTGCTAGCATGTCTTCGTCTGAAGCAGAACCTTCTTTATCGTAGCTAGCGCCTTCGATGAATAGAGTTGTTTTCGAACCGAATGCGTATGCCACACCTGCGTAGAAACCATCAGAGTCAGTCTTAGCACCACCAACTGGCTTGTTTTCAACTGCACCGTAACCTGCGTATAGACGGTACGCATCAATGTTGTATTCACCACCTAAGCGATATGCGTCAGCTTCGCTCTTATCGAAGAGCTCTTCTGATGCGTAATCCACACCTACTTTCGCATCGCCAAATGTGTAGCTAGCACCTAGGTTAAAACCTGCAGCGTGGTCTTCAACACCAGACTTTTTGTAGTCGAAGTAACCAGCAGATAGACCTAGACCGAAATCAGCGTCGTAAGAACCTGCAAAAGTAGCACCAGTAACACCAGCTTCATCAAACTGGTAAGAAGCAGATGCAACTAAACCGTTTAGGTTAGCAGTAGTTACTTTAATAATACCGTTTTCACGACCACGGTCTTCTAGATCTTGAGAGAAACCGTAGTATTCATCGAAGCCGCCGCGGAATGATAGGTCATCAAAAGAAGTAGTTTGGCGACCGAATGTTACTGTAACAGTATCAGTAAAATCTAGACCAGCGTACACATCACGGTTTTTAAGGCCGTGATCCTTGTCTTCTGTTAGTTGGAATTCAAATTTACCAACAGCTGCAACACCGTCAGTCACTTGGTGACGAACGTTGAAACCTAGACGAGAGTCGTAAGCGTGTACGTCTGTGTCAGTACCTGTTGCTTCTGTTTTTTTAGTTTCAACAATTGCAAAAGCACGACCTGTTAGTTCTAGAGAAGAACCATCTACGTTGTAAATCTCAGCCGCTTGAGCAGACGTTGCTGCCATAAGTACTGAAAGAGCTACTAGAGTCTTTTTCATAATAATCCACTGCCTTTTCTATAGAATGGGAAATCCTTGTCCGGTTCCCTTTATGTTTTTTGATGATGATTCCTTCCTCTAATGGGTCGGATATCAACGTCACTAAATTTCGAGGTCTAGATTGCAAAAGATTATTCGGCGTGTCAAATATTCTAAAAACAGAAAATAAAAAAACATTTATTCATTTTAAATCAATTAGTTACATAAAATTATGAGCAATTTTCGAGCGACTTCATAACTTTTAGCCTCGCAGTATCGAAAACTTAACAAACCATCAATACAGCATATAAACCCTAAAATCACATACCGAAACATAAAAATCAGAATATTATTCCAGTCAAATCCCAAGTTTGGCGTGATATATTTTTTACATTTAGAATTAATTGTAAGTATCTGAAGGTTCAGTTTTTTTTTGTGAAGAAGATCCACATTTCGTTATTAAGGATTCTATTTCGTGAACTAAGTAGCGTTTAGCAAACTGTGCTATGATGCGCTACCCGCAATACAGGTCACAATATGAATACCAGTAAAATCCAACAATCCATTCGAACGAGTTATCAAAACCTCCAATCTCAGCTTGAAAACTTTGTGCCTCGTCGAGCTCAGAATTACCTCGTTGCGGAGATAGCGAAAACATTATGTGGTGAGTATCACAAATCTACCCGTATGCTCGTTGCAGAAGCTGGGACTGGAATTGGTAAGTCCCTCTCCTATTTAATGGCGACCATCCCTGTCGCGATTCATAACAATAGAAAAGTGGTCATATCTACTGCGACAGTGGCTTTACAAGAACAGCTGGTCAATAAGGATTTACCTTTATATCGCCGCCTGACTGATCGTGAGTTCTCTTTTATTTTAGCGAAAGGACGTCAGCGCTATTGTTGTGCCGAGAAACTTGCAACCGCCAGTGGCGTTGATGGTGGTCAGTTAGCCATGTTCGAGACAAAACCTAAGAAGAAAGATATCGAACAACTCGAAACAATGTACCGTTCGCTAGCGCAAAATAAGTGGGACGGCGATAGAGACTCCTGGCCTAAGCCAATCGCCGATGATATTTGGCAATTAATCGTTAGCGATAAACATAGCTGCAACAATAGTATGCCAGCGCATCGCAACTGTCCGTTTCAAAAAGCGCGCTCTGAAATGGATAAAGCAGATGTCATCATCGCCAACCATAGCTTAGTCATGGCTGATGCGGGCCTTGGTGGTGGTGTCATTCTGCCTGAACCAGAAAATACAATTTATGTTTTTGATGAAGCGCATCACCTACCACACGTAGCCAGGGACCACTCTTCTGCCGCAGCAAGCCTGAAGGGCGCGGCTAGCTGGCTAGAACGCCTTAATCAAGCGGTGACGAAATTTGCCAATATGGCAGACGAAAAACGTGTCGCTCGATTTCGAAACGAACTACAAGACTCAGTTCAGCAACTGATCCCATCTTTAACTCAGCTAGCAACTCGCTTTGATCCCACCCATTTCGAAGAAAACATTTATCGTTTTGAGAATGGCGAGTTGCCTCAGTGGCTCACAGAGGAATCTATAGAACTCAAAAAACTCAGCCACAAAGGTTCGCTAGCAGTCGCAAAAATTGCAGACCTGATTGCCGAACGAGTTAAAGAAGGTGAACTTTCAAATCGATTGGCAGAGCCCGCTCTTGCTGAACTGGGGTTTTATATTCAACGAATGGATAATCTCGCTCAGGTATGGAACTTAATGGCGGAGCCTCAACGAGAAAAAGGAGCCCCACTTGCTCGTTGGCTTGAAGTCAGTACAGAGCGCGAAGGCGACTTTATCGTCAACGTTTCACCTTTGGAAGTAGGCTGGCAACTTGACCAGCAACTTTGGAGTCGTTGCATTGGCGCGGTACTCACTTCTGCCACTATGCGTGCTTTAAACTCGTTTAGCTTTTTCTGTCGCCAAGCAGGCATCAGTGAGAAGGGCGAAGATGGTGTGCGATTTTTGGCTTTAGCATCGCCTTTTGACTATCAGAATCAAGCGGAGCTCTATGTCCCTAAAATGGCGTATGAACCGCAAGCGCCACAATTCACTGAACACTTGATTGAAAAGCTGCCTGATTTAATTGAAGACAAAAAAGCCAATTTAGTCCTGTTTTCTTCATACTGGCAGATGAATCAAGTCGCGCAAGCCCTCTCAACCGATTTCGTAAAAAGAGGCTGGGCACTGCAAGTTCAGGGTAAGGAGTCGCGCTCAGAAATACTCAAAAAACATAAAACCTTAGTTCAATGCCAAAAGACCAGCGTTTTATTTGGCACTGGCAGTTTCTCGGAAGGATTAGATTTACCTGGTGAATTGCTAGAAAACTTGATCATCACCAAAATCCCTTTCGCTGTACCGACTTCACCAGTAGAGCAGGCGCATGCGGAATACATAGAAAGTCGAGGGGGAAATCCTTTCATGCAGATCACGGTTCCTGAAGCGAGTAAAAAATTAATTCAGTCTGTCGGACGCTTGCTGCGTAAAGAGAGGGATTCTGGTAAAGTCATCATTCTCGATCGTCGCGTGATCACCAAACGCTATGGCAGCGCCCTACTCGATTCACTGCCACCATTCAAGCGGATCATCGAATAAGTATCCGTATTTATATAAGAAGAACTATTTTATGGAATTGTTTGAGCCAACCGTACTGTTGGTGTTGGCACTGGTTGCTTTCCTTGCTGGGTTTATTGATGCTGTTGCTGGTGGGGGTGGTATGCTGACCGTCCCTGCACTACTGTCATTAGGTTTACCACCCCATATTGCATTAGGAACGAATAAATTAGCCGCCACCTTTGCATCATCAACCGCGGCTTTTACCTACTACCGTAAGAAGCTATTTAAACCAAGTTGCTGGAAACGTGCTTTCTTCTCGACTTTGATCGGAGCAATTATCGGCACCTTGGTGGTAGACCTCATTAGTACACAGTGGCTGGAAAAAATTCTGCCATTGGTGATCCTCGCCGCGGCTATTTATACCATTTGGCATAAAACCCCTAGCACGGTAAAGAACGATACGCCTCAGCCTTGTCCAGTACTTAACAAAAAACAGTACGCGCAAGGTTTGACTTTAGGTTTCTACGACGGTGTTGCAGGCCCTGGTACTGGCGCGTTTTGGACAGTAAGTTCGATGGCCCTGTATCGTCTCAATATTCTTCTTGCTTCGGGGCTGGCCAAGGCAATGAATTTCACAAGTAATTTTACTTCATTAGTTACTTTCGCAATTCTGGGGCATATCGATTGGGTACTCGGATTGACTATGGGTCTCTGTCTCATGGCAGGGGCTTTCGTCGGCGCACATTCAGCAATACGATTCGGAGCCAAGTTTATCCGACCAGTTTTTGTTACAGTCGTAAGTATCTTAGCCGTCAAACTGGCCTACGAAGCTTGGTTTGTTAATCTATAGTTGAGAACGCCATGAGCAAATTCAATCAGCTTCAATCAACCTTGGAACAGCTTGCTGTCGATGCTGCTGCACTCGACCGCAAAAGGGGCGAGCACCACCAGCCACTATTTGACGAGCGACTGTTCCAGAGTCGTTCCAAATTGCTCGTTCCATGTGTTAAAGAGACTCAAGGGACTCTTGAAAGCATCATCAGAGAACAGACCGCCGGCAAACTAACGGCACTGCGAGCGGAATATCTAACGGAGCGTTTGCTCTCACAAGTAAGCGCGCTACAACGAGAACTCGCAACCACAAAGATTCGTAAACAAGAGCCTAAGCATAAAAGCCACTTTCAAAAACCGATCAACGAGTTATATCAAAATCTTGCTCAGCATCAGGAGTGGGAGCGTCGCTTACTTGAAATGGTTCGCGACAAGGAGCTGGCTCTACAGTATGCTCCTCCGTTTCAACAGCAAGCGGCACAGCAAGCTTTGATTACTACCGAGCAGAGACTTAAACGCTGCCAAGAAGCCAAACTGAAAGTTGAAAAGCAAATAACCTATCGTGAAAGGAACCAATAATGTCGTCGACCAATGAAGGACTTGAAAACGCTCCGGATGAAATCAAACTGGCGGTTGATCTTATTTACCTCTTAGAAAGCAACGAAGTAGAGCCATATATCGCTTTAAAAGCACTGCAAATTGTTCAATCGGATATTGAGAAGAGATTACGACAAACTCACGCAAATTAAGGACGATTAGACCAATACCGATTGGATAAGCTGATCATGGCTCAGCGCTACACTTTAAACTGATTGACCAACTGCTGTTGTTTATCAGACAAGTCGCCAATTTGCCTACTTACCATCTCCGACTCTTCGGCTTGAGTTAAGATTTGAGCACTTAAATCACGAATATTACTCACGCTTTGATTGACCTCTGCGGAGACAGATTGCTGCTCTTCAGCCGTTTGCTGCTAACTCTTCCACAACAGGTACAGCAGCCGTCATACGATCAACTAATCTAACCATTTCCGTTTGAGACAGCTCGATAACACGTTGCCCAGTCGCAGCGGCTTCATTGGCCTGCTCTGCTGCCCTCACTGCGATTTCAGCGTTTTGAACCACTAGGCTAGCAGTTTGCGTCATCTCTTCAGAAGCAGTCGCCACGAGATCGACTTCTTTAAACTGTGAATCACTGCTGGTGCGAGTTTGCTGTGCAGCTACACGAGACTGATGTGTGGTGGTACCGATCTGAAGCGTCGTGTCCACCACATCACTGATGATTGACTGTAATTTATCAAGGAATTGGTTAAAGCCAATCGCTAATCGGCCAATCTCATCTTGAGATTTAACTTCCAATCGTTGTGTCAAGTCGCCTTCACCAGACGCAATATCATTCAAGCGCACCACCACTTCTCGAATAGGCTTCACTAGACGTGACGCCGCGACCGCGATAGTAGCAAGACCGAGTAGCATCAAAGCTGCACCAGCGATCACTTCAGTTTTTACACTTGAAGCCACTTGTTCGCTAATAATGGTATCCAGTGCTTCCGCATCAGCCAAGACACTCTCACGCGGCATGTCAAACAACACACCCCATGTCTGGTTAGCCACCATGATTGGCGCAAAAACATTCAGCCAGTTACCATCACTACTCCACTGAGTTTTCACCTCTTGACCAAACAACAAATCGGTCAATTGATCGCTTGGGACAATATCACTGTTATAAGGCTGACCAATGGTTTGAGTCACATCATCGCTTGCAATTAAAGAACCGTCGAGGCTGACTAAATTAATCGAACCCGTGCCAGAGAAAAGCAGTTGGTCAGATTCCGCAACGATATTTGTGAGGCTATCAAGACGCAAATCGATACCGAAAAACCCAATGGGGGTATCGTCGAGCATGAGGGGGACCGATATTGAACTGGTTAAGAAAGTAGTTCCATCTTGGTTAATTAACCTCGGCGTGGTCACACACGCGGTGCTGGACGCCATAGGGCAATAAAAGCGTTCACTGTTGATCGCGTCAGCCAATACCGCTTCTGACAGTACATTAGCCACAACGTTTTCGCCATTTTGCGATGTTAGCCAGTAAGGAGCAAAGCGACCAATTTCATTGGAGCCGACATACTCAGCATTCTCGTAATTGCTGTCTTCGTTATCGAGCATATTTGGTCGAAATACTAAGTAAGCACCCTGAATGGTCTCAAAACTCAATACAGAGCGGCGCACCATCTCATCTAAAGCGGTTCGCAGCTCTTCACTGTCACCGAAATTCTCTTCACTTAACGTCTTTTGAAACATAGCACTGGATGCCAGCATTTCTGCACGGTAGAGCGCTTCGTTCAAAAACTGAGTAACTTCTGTGGCATTGAGCAAGGCGCGTGTCTCAACAATCTGTTCAGACTTATTAATCACAGATTGAGAACTTTGCTGCTTAATTTGCTGCTGATTTGATACAGCGTTATAGACAGAAAAGCCGATCAATGAGAGAGATGTGATAAGAAGGCAGAAACCCGCTAAGAGCGTGATTTTCCACTGCACTGATAACGTTCGCATAATACATCCTTTTAGCAAACTCGGTGTTTTGAAGAGGGTTAATTAGCCCAGAGGCACAGACGAATTACACCACATTTGAATCGGTTATCAAACGAAAGTGTTAAATAAACACCAAGTAACTTTATCGGCTTTCCACCGTTCGTCTATTTGATGCTAGTATTGGCCAGACAAGAATTCAAATAGCCAAAAAGGGAACTCAATGAAAGTCATTTCCTTCAACATCAACGGACTTCGCGCCCGCCTGCATCAACTCCAAGCAGTTATCGACAAACATCAGCCGGACGTCATTGGTCTCCAAGAGATTAAAGTTCACGATGAAGCATTTCCATTAGAAGATGTTGAAGCCATGGGTTACAAAGTCTACTTCCATGGTCAAAAGGCGCACTATGGCGTTGCAATGCTATGTAAAAAAGAACCTTTATCCGTTCAGAAAGGCTTTCCGACAGACAGTGAAGATCATCAAAAACGCATGATCATGGTCACGATTGAAGACGATAATGGGCAGCCAGTTACCATTCTCAACGGTTATTTCCCTCAGGGTGACAATATTAACCATGAGAGCAAATTTCCATACAAGCGCCAGTTTTACGCTGATCTCATGACTTATCTCAATGACCACCATAATAATGAAGAACAGTTGGTTGTGATGGGCGATATCAACATCAGCCCAATTGATGCCGATATTGGTATTGGCGAACCTAACCGTAAACGTTGGCTACAAACGGGTAAGTGCTCATTCCAACCCGAAGAGCGCCAATGGCTTAAGACATTACTTGATTGGGGCTTTGTTGACACCTTCCGTCAGATCCACCCCGACGTAAACGACCGCTTCTCGTGGTTTGATTACCGTTCAAAGGGTTTCCCAGATAACCGCGGCCTACGTATTGATGTGGTACTAGCGACGCCTAAGCTGGCAGAGAAGTGTATCGAGTCAGACATTGACTATGAACTACGCGGGATTGATAAACCGTCTGATCACGCGCCGATTTGGTCGACGTTTGAATAGAGAGAAGTGAAGCGCTCTAAACTCTCGCAAACAAAAAGGGTTGGTGCGTAGCACCAACCCTTAAGTCGTATGTCGGAGCGAAGCGTTCTAGCCTCTCGCAGGGCGAAGCCCGCTCTCGAAGCTATACGTTCTCTATCAAATCTCGATAAAGTCTGCTTCTACCGCTGGATTCACATCCGCGTCGTAATCAACACCTTCAACACCGAAACCAAACAGTTTCAAGAACTCTTCTTTGTACTCAACGTAGTCAGTAAGCTCTTTTAGGTTCTCTGATGTGATTTGTGGCCATAGGTCACGGCAGTGCTGCTGAATGTCATCACGTAGTTCCCAGTCATCCAGACGCAGACGGTTCTTGTCATCCACTTCAGGTGCTGAACCATCTTCTTTGTAGAGACGCTGGCTGAACATGCGGAAGATCTGTTCCATACAACCTTCATGCACGCCCTCTTCACGCATTTTCTTAAATACCATCGCGATGTAAAGAGGCATTACCGGAATTGCAGAACTTGCTTGAGTAACGACAGACTTAAGAACCGCTACGTTTGCTGTTCCACCTTGAGCTGCTAGTTTCTCGTTAAGAGCGGCAGCAGCGCGGTCTAGGTCCATTTTCGCTTTACCTAGCGCACCATCCCAGTAGATCGGCCAAGTGAGCTCAGTACCGATGTAGCTGTACGCAACCGTCTTACAACCGTCTGCTAGAACACCCGCTTCAGAAAGAGCATTGATCCACAATTCCCAATCTTCACCGCCCATAACCGTAACAGTGTCGTTGATCTCTTGCTCAGTTGCTGGCTCTACGCTCGCCTCAATGATCACGTCTTTGTTTGTATCTACCGCAGTAGATGTGTACGTATCACCGATAGGTTTTAGAGATGAACGGATCACTTCACCCGTTTCTGGCATCTTACGCACTGGAGAAGCCAGTGAGTAAACCACCATATCAATCTGACCTAAGTCTTCTTTAATCAGATCGATCGTTTTCTGCTTAGCTTCATTTGAGAAAGCATCACCATTTAAGCTTTTTGCATAAAGACCTTCTTCACGCGCAAACTTTTCAAAAGCAACTGAGTTGTAAAAACCCGCTGTGCCAGGCTTCTTCTCCGAACCTTCTTTCTCGAAGAAAACACCAATAGTAGAAGCACCGCCACCAAATGCCGCAGCGATACGAGAAGATAGGCCGTAGCCACTTGAAGCACCAACAACAAGTACACGTTTAGGTGCATCTTTGATTGGGCCTTGTGCTTTAGTGTAAGCAATTTGTTCTTTTACGTTAGCTTCACAGCCCATTGGGTGCGTAGTAGTACAGATAAATCCGCGAATTCTAGGTTTGATGATCATATTCAACTTCCTTAACAAAACCCCGCTAGGATAAAAGTTTCACCCGCAGTTCGCATCTAATTTCTGTAAAAATGTCGGTAAAATGCAAGTGGTTGGAGCACTTTCAGTCAGGATTATTAAATTGTGCACAAAATAAAGGCACCTACTGGAGGTGCCTTTAAAAATGAGCAAGTTTTTATCTAGAGTAGACGAAATCGTCTAGATCACGCTGCACTATCAAGCTTTGCTTTTGACTTTTTTGTCTCACCATGAGTACGAACTTCGCTGAAATCATGGCTAAAGTGGTCAACTTGAATCGCTTTGTAACGCAATTGGTCTGCTGCTAGAATTTGATCAACTTCTTCCTCTGTTAACACATCGGCTTCAAGCGCTTGTGCCAGACGATCTTTCAGTAATCCTTTACGAGCCACTTTACCCTCTTTCGCTGCGCGCATCAGTTTACGCTCCAACCCCTTCACACCATACATCGCGAGGAATGCATTCTCCATCAGACCAACACTGTCGTTTTCATCTTTGCCTATGTAGCAAAGGTGAGTCAATCGGTCACGATGAGCGCCAGGAGTCATTAAACTTTCAGCCAATCGAACCGTTAGGTTGTCGCTTGGTTTCTGGTAGTGGTTGCCGAGTGGGAAGATCAAGCCTTTCAATAAACGACCAACGGCCTTTTGCGGGTAGTTGGCAAACGCTTCCTGCAGAGACTGGGCAGCATGGTACAAACAGTGCTGCACAGCATAGTGAACATAATCTAGGTCTTGTTGCTGACGACCTTCATCTTCATATTTCTTCAGTGCCGCTGATGCCATGTACAGGTAAGCAAGCACATCACCTAAACGAGCTGAGATCATCTCTTTACGTTTCAGATCACCACCCAGTGTAGCCATCGCGATATCGGCACTTACCGCCAAAGCGCGACTCAAACGAGTCATCTCTTTGTAGTACTGTTGAGTCGGACCGCTCATGCTGGCTTTAATAAAGCGTGAACCAGTCAATGCCGCGCCAAACGCACCAAAGGTGTTCTTCATCGCATGACCTATATGCTTGAACAGCAGATCGTCGAACTCTTTTGCGCCTTGCTTCTCATCTGGGTTAGCCGCAGCTTCCATCTCTTTGAGTACGTAAGGGTGACAACGTGTCGCACCTTGGCCAAAGATCATTAAGTTACGAGTCAGAATGTTAGCACCTTCTACCGTAATCGCGACTGGAATACCAAGGTATGGCGCCGCCAAATAGTTCATTGGGCCATCTTGAATCGCGCGACCTGAATGGATATCCATCGAGTCATCTAGGATCTTACGCGCAATTTCCGTCATGTGGTATTTAGCAATCGCGGTGACGATTCCCGGCTTCTCTTTTAAATCAAGCGACGTTGTCGTTAGTGTTCGGCTTGCTTCAAGAAGGTAAGTTAAACCACCGATACGGCCTAACGCTTCTGCCACACCTTCAAACTTACCAATCGACATACCGAACTGCTTACGAACGTACGCATAAGCACCCGTGGTGCGAGCAGTTAAGTGTCCCATTGCCGTGCCTAGCGCTGGCAGTGAAATACCACGGCCTGCTGACAAACACTCAACCAACATACGCCAGCCTTTACCCGCATAATCTTGACCACCAATTAGCCACTCCATCGGAATAAAGACATCTTTACCGCGCGTTGGACCATTCATAAACGCGAGACCAAGTGGATCGTGACGCTCGCCGATCTCAACACCTTTGTGGTTGGCAGGGATAAGGGCACAGGTAATACCCAGCTCTTTCTTGTCTCCCATTAAACCGTCTGGATCGTACATTTTGAATGCCAGACCAAGAACTGTCGCAACAGGCGCTAGCGTGATGTAGCGCTTGTTCCAGTTCAGACGAATACCTAGAACTTCTTTGCCTTCATGTTTGCCGTAACAGACAATACCGTCATCCGGAATACCACCAGCATCTGAACCCGCTTCTGGACCAGTCAACGCAAAACAAGGAATATCTGTACCGTTAGCGAGACGCGGTAGCCAGTAATCTTTCTGCTCTTGAGTACCGTAGTGGGAAAGAAGTTCACCCGGACCTAACGAGTTTGGCACCATCACAGATACGGCAGCACTGATACTGCGTGTCGCGATGCGAGATACGATAGTTGAGTTCGCTAAAGACGAGAACTGACGACCACCGTACTCTTTAGAAATGATCAGAGAGAAGAAACGCTCTTTGCGTAGGTATTCCCACACTTCGGCTGGTAGGTCGCGATCTTCTTTCACAATTTTATGATCGTCGAGCATCGCCAACAGCGTTTCGAGCTCATTGTTCATGAACGACTGCTCTTCTGACGTCAGCGTAGGTTTCGGGTACTGATGCAACTTATTAAAGTCTGGTCGACCAGAGAACAGCTCTCCGTCCCACCATACGCTACCCGCTTCCATTGCTTCTTTCTCAGTGCTAGACAACGGAGGCAGCACTTTTTTAAACATTTTGAAAGCTGGGTCACTTACCCATTTTTGTCTTAGAGAGCTCATAATCAGATCCTTTTGTTCACTGTAGGGTGGTCCAATATTTTTGTTATTTGTCTAATCAGTTTATTCCGCAGCGACGCCTGCTGCTAAATATGGAATCAGTTGGTCAACGACAGATTTTGCATCCATCGCTTTACCGTAATCATTTTCTGCGATTTCCAGTAAGGCCTGACTTGAAGCCATGGTGAATACGCAAGTACCTAAGGTAAAGTGCAAACGCCAGAACAACTCTTCCTGAGTTAGTTTTGGATTCGCCTTCATTACCGATTCGGTAAACAACGATAATGTGTCTTGATAACGAGTGGTGATAAACCAACGCAAGTGTCCCTGAACATCGGTGTAACCACGACCAATTAACAACATAAAGCGACTGGTTCCATTCGGTCTTACGTCATTTAAGTTACGTAATGGAGAGCGTAAAGACTCAAACACATCCGCCATCTCATAGCTGTCATTCAGATTGAGATTAATCAGTGCATCCTGTACCGCAGGCATAAAAGCCTCCAGATAACGATTCAGTACCGCTCGAACCAAGGTTTTCTTATCACCAAAGTGATAGTTCACCGAAGCCAGGTTTACGCCAGCTTTACTGGTAATTGTTCTTAAAGAGGTATCTTTAAAACCGTGTTCTGCAAACAAGGCTTCCGCTACATCAAGGATTTTCTCTTTGGTTGAGTTTCTCGCTGGCATTTCAATCACTCGTATTAAACAACTGTTTGAAATATACAGCTGAAACACAAAAGCAACAAGTTATTAACATCACACTTTTTAGCATTGGTCTGACCAGCACTCAAAAGACGGTGGTAACAAGCTGAATTGACGGGAATAAAATAAAATTAAAAAAATTTGGGAACTGTTTTGAATTTGCTCGGTCTGAATAGGTGTAGTTAGCAGAGTGTTCGAGGGTTTAACAACCCGATAAGTTTACAGGCCGTCAAACTTGTTTTCTTACTGAAACTACTAATTTACGCTGCTTTTTCTTATTAACTCCTATGTTTAATTGTATCCGCCCAGAGCCCCTTTGCTCCGGGCTTTTTTTATTTAGTGCGCTTTTTAAGCACCACTCGCGGCATCACTAACCCCGAGACTCTTGATGGCCCGCCCGATAAAATTTTGATCTAGATTGGTACAGCACAATAGTGATCCGTTAATATGATCGCCCATTTGGTTCACTACTTCGAACGATGAAACTCGCCAATACGCCAATTACTCAACATCAATTTGATGACATTCCTTTTTTCCTTAAGCGCGATGATCAGCTCCACACGCATTTCAGTGGGAATAAAGCGCGAAAATTTATGGCCGTATTGGAGCAAGATTACCCTGCAACTCGAACCTTGATCAGCTATGGTAGCGCACAAGCAAACTCGCTCTACTCTCTAGCGGCTTTAGCATCAATCAAAGGCTGGACGTTAGAGTTTTACGTTGACCATCTACCGCAGTGGTTAATCGATAGGCCGATGGGTAACTATCGTGGTGCTCTAGAGCTCGGGGCTAAGGTGATTGCAACCTCAGAGTACCACCTTCATCCCAAAGACTTTATTGAGCAAATGCGGCAACCGGATAGCAGTTGCCTTGTGATAGAAGAAGGGGGACGCTCGACTCTGGCTCGTTCAGGTATTGAACAACTGGCACAAGAAATACTCTCTTGGACTCGCTTTGAACCTCACAATCAGTTTGTTGTTGCTTTGCCAGCGGGGACTGGGACAACAGCACTATACTTGCATAAGTTCCTTAAGCCACATTCCATACCCGTTATCACCTGCCCTTGTGTCGGTGGCAAAGAGTATTTAATCAAACAATTTGAACAACTTGGTGAGAGCGACTTTCCACACATTCTGGAACTGGACCATAAGCACCATTTTGGCAAACTCTATCGACAAGATTATCTAATTTGGAAACAGCTTCTCGAAGATACCTCTATCGAATTCGATCTCCTCTATGACCCTATGATGTGGCAGTGTCTACAATCGTGGTATAAAGAGAATCAAGATAAAACCATCATCTATGTTCACCAAGGTGGCTTACTTGGAAACGAAAGCATGCTACCTCGTTACGAACGTAAATATGGCCCTGATTTGGGAGAGAGTCTATGAAGTCGTACCTACCGCTGCTACTCGTTGTAATGCCATTTTCAGCACAAGCTAATACGATTAGCACCACAGCAAAACCCATCATCGCAGTGAATGCCGGCGAGATTGGAAAACGCGTTTGTTACTATCAGGATCAAGCCTATTCTGACGGCGCTATCCTTCAGGTTGGTGAACATTACATGATTTGTTCGGCAGCTAACGATTTCGAGACAAATGGTGCACTAAAGTGGTCCCCTTTAGCGGAACACAGCGAGAGTTCTACCAGCAAAGAAAAACCTAAGGCCAAAGCGGTCAAACGCTACTCTACCAACGAATAAGGACTCATGTTGATCACACCGATTGCTGTGCGTCTCACCAAAGGTGATGACTTAAAACTTGCCCTTCAACGACTGGTCACTCAGCACCAAATTCGTGCTGGAAGTATCGCCTCTTGCGTCGGCTGCTTTACGCATCTCAAACTGCGCTTAGCTGGTGCGACTGAGACACTGCAACTTAATGAGCCGCTAGAGATTGTTTCCGTTATGGGTACACTGACTCCAGACCACCAGCACGTTCATCTTTCTGTCTCACGCGCAGATGGTTCAGTGGTTGGTGGACACCTACTGGAAGGTTGCCTGATTGATACCACGGCTGAACTGATTGTTCTCCAATACCATGAGCTTAATTTCAACCGAGAATACGACCCACAGACTGGCTATACTGAGTTGCACCTTGACTCTTCGAGCCAATGAAAAAAGGCTCCATGAAACATGGAGCCAGGAGCATAAATAGTTCGGGGGAACTATTTGACTAAATTCCTTAACGCTTTGACTGAATCAGGGCCGCTGCATTGTGCATCGCATCTTTGGTACTCACGTCTATAATAGCAATGTTCTTAAACCTTTCTGGCTCTTTAATCGCCACATCATGAGCAAATATCACCAACTTAGCGCGGGCAATATCGCGCTCGGTAATGCGATTGTTAATCCCATCTGCACCTTGGGTTTCTACCTTGATTCTCACCCCGACGGCGTTGGCAGCTTTCTCTAGTGACTTAGCCGCCAAAAAGGTATGCGCCACCCCAGACGGACATGATGTCACCGCCAGTACATCCGCCTCACCTTCTCCCTGAACCGAAGAATACACACGCTTCAACGAGCCGTATTCATCTTCGTCTTTAACATTTTTCTTCAGTAGGATGACGATACAAGCGGTCGTCAACGAGCCAGCGAGCGTACCAACGATATAACCGAGTTTGCCATCAACGACAGGCAAAACTATCCAACCACCCCATGGCGCATGATTGAGTACGTGGAACATAAAGCCAATCACGTTACCCACAATACCCCCCAGCACAATTGCAGGTAACACACGCGCAGGATCGGCAGCCGCAAAAGGAATTGCCCCTTCACTGATGCCAATCATGCCCATGATCCCAGCAGCCTTGCCTGCTTCACGCTCGTCACGCTTAAACTTCTGTGGCGATAGTAGCGTTGCGAGTGCCAACCCAAGCGGTGGGGTACAGATTGCGATGCCAACCCCTCCCATTAACCATGGCTGTGTATTCACTTGTGTTTGAGCAAACAGAGTAGCAACTTTATTAATAGGGCCACCCATATCAAAAGCGGTCATGGCACCCAGCACCATACCTAACACGATCTTGCCTGAACCTGCCATATCCGTCAGTAGGGTGTTAAGCGAATTCATGGTTGATGAGATAGGAACGCCAATCACCCACATTACTGCACCGCAGGTGACAAATGTGCCCACCAACGGATAGATAAAGATACTGCCGAGCGAAATCATGCTTTCCGGCAATCTAATTTTCTTCAGTAACCACACCACATAGCCAGCGAAAAAGCCAACCACTATCGCGCCGAGAAAACCCGTGTGGTACTGGTCAACGGCGACCCAAGAACCAATCATACCCGGTGCGAGTCCCGGCTTGTCAGCAATGGAGTAGGCGATATATCCACCAAGCACCGCAGTAAATAGTGTCAGACCGGCAATACCCATTTGCGCCATATCCGCCAGCATCCCTTTCTCTGGCACAGCACCATGCCCTGAGATCATTACCGACAGCGACAACAGAACGCCACCCGCGACGATAAATGGAATCATGTGTGACGTACCAAACAGCAGATGCTCTTTAACCCGAGCAAGTTGATGCGCCACTAGACTTTGTGACTGGAAATGGGATTCCTGCAACAGGTGTTGGTGTGACAACGGATCATCAATCTGCTCATCAATGATCAACGCAAGGGCCTGCTCAACGCTCTGTGCCTGTTTAAGCTGTTCAATAAACTCAGGTTCAATTAACTTACCAGATAGCTGTGCTAAGACTTCGATGTGATGATGATCATCACCGTCCGGCGAAGCTAACATAAAAAATACAGCCGACAGCTCGCCATCTTCAGCGCCGTAGTCAATACCCGAGCGGCTAATGCCAATCGCAACCGCTGGTTTTGCTACCGCACAGCTCTTTGCGTGGGGAATGGCAATCCCCTCTTCAAACCCTGTATTTCCAATGTTTTCACGCGCCCATAGATCAGCCAGAAACTGCTCTTTATCGGCAAGTTTTCCCGCCTTATCTAACATACCAACCAACTCTTCGAAAACTTGCTGCTTAGTGGTCGCTGTTAGCTCCAAACAGAGAGTTTCCGCTTGGATTAGGTTTGTTATGTCCATTGTCTCTACCTGCCGTACTCGCGCTCGAATATAGATTAATCAGCCCTATCTGTCAGAGATATAGGACTAAAACCGCATTAACTGGATTATTGTAACACTGACATGAAAGTGTGAAGTGTATCGGTGAATTTATTGTTCCGTGCCAATGAAATCTCAATTCGCTGTGCTAATATCCGCCAAAATACCACAGAGATTGACTATGAAAATTATTGCTGTCACTGCCTGCCCAACAGGCATTGCACATACCTATATGGCAGCAGATGCGTTAAACAAAGCTGCGCCGAAATACTCTGTTCAGATTAAAGTCGAGACCCAAGGTGCAATGGGTATCGAAAATCTTCTGACGCCGCACGACATCGCTCAAGCAGACAAAGTGTTAATCGTATCTGACATTGAAATTGAACAAGCTGCGCGTTTTGATAGCATTCCGTGTATCCGACTCTCGATAGAAGAAGTGCTGCTCAATGTGGATAAAGTTTTTATCACTCACTGCCGCGCATAACCCCACCCATGACTGAATACCAGATAACGTTTCTTGTCAGTAACACTAGCGCCCCGGCTCACGTCGCTCAGCCACTGCGTAGATTGGCGAAAAAGTTTAAAAGTTCGATTCGAATCATCAACATCACTCGCAATCGAAGTGCCGATTTGACCAAGTCAGTGGCTCTGCTTCAGGCCGGACTTGTTGAAGGGGATCTGTGCCAGATCACCGCCTTTGGCATTGATGCTGAACTGGCATGCTTCGTGATTAAAGATGTTGTTGCGGAACACTATGATCTGGTTGGGGCGCAAATCAACCACCAGTTCTCTAACCAACTTGCTAAGCGTCTGCCACAGTTAAATACACCGAGCCCCGTGGAGTGGCACTACGCTAAAGCACATACCGCGTTGACCAAATTTGAGTGTCTCAAAGGCCTCGCACAACTGATCCACCCGATAAATCCTGATGAGCTTATTCTGGCATTTATCAAACGTGAAGAGCGCTCTTCTACCTGTATCACCGCTGGTATTGCCCTGCCCCACGTGATGTTCGAAAACAAAAGCATCAATCATATTTCTATAGCGGTTATCAGTAGTGAAACACCAATAGACTGGGCTTCTCAAGTCGGCCAAATTCATCTAGCAATAGCACTGGTGATGCCTTCCTCGCCAACTCGCGATCAGATTGTCACCGCGACCAACCTAACCCGTAATCTGCTCTCTGGGCAGCTGGCTGAACGTTTGTTAGTGACCAAAAGCAGCATCGAACTTCAAGCCTTGTTGATGTATTCAATGTCGAGACTGATTGGATAGCGGTTAAATTGAGCCTCGATAATCGGAAGGGGTTCTGCCCGTGCGATTTTTAAATACCCGACAAAAGTAGTTTACATCCTTAAATCCGCAACGAACCGATACTTCATTCAGTTTAAAGTTGTATTTCTTGAGCATGAATTTCGCTCGATCTATCCGTACCCAAGTAATGTAATCGGCCAAGGTCATATGACCCTGCTGACGGAACAACCTAGATAAGTGATTGGACGAGATGCTAAAGCGTTCCGCAATGCTATCTCGAGTGATCTGTCGATGGAAATTTTCCTGAATATAGATACAAATCCCCTGATAGAGATCCTGAACACGGTTATGTGATTTCTCTTCCGGCGCATCAAGCATGGTATTGCAGTCTTGGAGCAATGCTTGAAGTAATAACTCATCCATCGGTTGTTTGATGCTTTCTCTCGCCAGCGAACTCAGGGCTTCTAGGATATTGTCGATAGCAAAGCCCGAACGGGTTTGTAAACTATGCTTCTGAATATCATAGAAACTCTCTTCACCTTTTCGCTTACTCACTAAGCTAAGCCCTAATTGTCGGCGACCAAAAAGAATGCTCAGCACAGAACAGTTAGTATCCCAATCTGGCTTGTTCCAGCAGTTTGGCGGAATAAAAATCGCATCGCCCGCCTGAGCAACGATCTGACTGACCTTACGTTGATGATCTTCCATCTCATTGATGTACTCACCTTCAAGCACCAGTTCCAAACGTGGAAAGTTAACCTGATAACTGCACTCTGGTGGAGTATGAAAGTCACCCGCAAACCAAATATTGTGAATTGGTTTACGTTCATTAAGTACCGCACAAATTAAATCTTGGAACATCATCTTTGGCCCCTCAACAGGACATTCTCTCTACTACACGCACAGGTATACCCCGTGATGAATCACGGCGCTACTGAGCAAAGTCACACTTCCATATTAATGATACAAAAATCCAGCAAAAGCAATAATTTTATAGTTAGACAATCATAGATTAACAAACAATAAGGCGACCAATCACACCATAAGTTAATGTTTTAAAAACATTTAACATCAACAATCCCATAACACAACGGCGTTCAACCACGATCCAAATCACATCACGAAAATACAGTTACAATCGTCTAGTAAATGCATTTTTTCTTCACTACAGGACTTTCGCCTCGCCTTTCACAATACCCCTAGTAAAACAATAAAATGATAGGGGTTCCTAATGATCACCAAACTCATCAATGAGAATTTGATTGCGCTCAATCTTAATGCGCAGTCCAAAGAAGAGGTTTTTAACGAGCTAATCGAGATCCTGTACGCACAGGGTCGTATTTCAGACAAAGAACAGTTTCTTGCTGATATCAAAGCGCGTGAAGAACTTGGCAATACAGGTTTTGAACAAGGCGTCGCACTGCCGCACGCTAAGAGTTCTGCTGTCATCGAGCCCGCAGTGGTTATCGGTGTACATAAAACAGGCATCGACTACGGCGCTGAAGATGGGCTTGCTTCGAAACTGTTCTTTATGATTGCTTCACCAGACGGAGGAGACAATCACCACATTGAGGTTCTGGCTGAACTCTCTTCTAAGCTGATCGAGCCAGGTTTTATTGAACAGTTTCTCGATTGCCAAGATAACCATGCTGCGCTGGAACTTTTACTGACAAAACAGCCTGAAACGGCATCGAACCAAGCCCCAACCAAAGGCTTGATTATCGGTGTGACCGGTTGTCCTGCAGGTGTTGCCCACACTTATCTAGCAGCAGAAGCACTAGAAAAAGGGGCGGCAAAGTTAGGATACGAAATCAAGGTTGAAACGAATGGCTCGATCGGGGTCAAAAATAGTCCGAGCGAAAAAGAGATTGCACAAGCGGAAGCGGTTGTTGTTGCCTGCGACAAACAAGTCGATATGGCTCGCTTTGCTGGTAAACGCGTGATCAAAACTAACGTTAAAGCGCCTATACGCGATGCCGAAGGACTGATTCAACAAGCACTATCTGCACCAATTTACCAAGCAGAGCAAACACAATCGACCCAGTCTGTCGCAGACAAAGCCTCACAAGCTCGTTCCGATCTCTACCGTTACCTGATGAACGGCGTATCACACATGATCCCGTTTGTCGTAACGGGTGGTCTATTAATCGCTCTTGCCCTAGCCATTGGTGGTGAGCCGAGTGAATCGGGTATGGCAATTCCTGCCGGTAGCATGTGGAACCAAATCCTTGAAGTGGGCGTGGTCGCTTTCACGCTGATGATCCCGATCCTAGCGGGTTACATTGCTTATGCGATTGCTGACCGTCCTGCCCTAGCCCCTGGCCTGATTGGCGGCTGGATTGCAAATAACGGTTCATTCTATGGCGCTGAAGCGGGTACTGGTTTTATCGGTGCTATCGTAGCCGGTCTGCTTGTGGGTTACTTCGTTAAGTTCATTACTTCAATCAACTACCACAAATTCATCCAGCCGCTTGTACCTATCATGATCGCTCCGATCACAGGTTCACTGTTTATCGCTGGTCTGTTTATCTTTGTTATCGGCGCACCGATCGCCGGACTAATGGATGGCCTGACTGCAATGCTAACCAGCATGAGTACGGGTAACGTCGTTCTACTCGGTATCGTTCTTGGTGGTATGGCTGGCTTCGATATGGGTGGTCCATTCAACAAGGTCGCATTCCTATTCTCTGTCGGCATGATTGCTAGCGGTCAAACTCAATTTATGGGCGCAATGGCGTGTGCAATCCCAGTCGCTCCACTTGGTATGGCGATCGCAACCGCAGTTGGCCGTAAGTTCGATCTGTTTGAATCCTCTGAAATCGAGGCAGGCAAAGCAGCTGGTGCAATGGGACTTGTGGGCATTTCTGAAGGTGCGATTCCGTTTGCCGCTCAGGATCCGATGTCAGTTATCCCAGCGAACGTACTTGGCTCTATGGTGGCGGCAGTAATGGCGTTCTCATTCGGCATCACCAATAGCGTGGCTCATGGTGGTCCTGTTGTCGCACTGCTTGGAGCGATGAACTTCCCTATGCTTGCTCTGCTATCAATGGCGACGGGCGCATGTGTTACTGCAATGACATGTATTGCGCTTAAAAATCTGCGTAAGGCGAAGCTAGCCGCTGCAACCGCTTAAACCGCTCTCCCCCTTATGGCTTGAGTGGTTTCATCCTCAAGCCATGTTTATTTCATGGTGACTTCTATGTCTGATTTTTCTATCTCGAATGACTCTCTTATTCGACAAGTCTTCTACCCTATGACTAACGTTATCCAGAATTACGCATGGGGTAGCCGCTGTTCTTTTGCTCAGCTATTTGGTATTTCCAATCAGAGTGGAGAACCCCAAGCCGAAATCTGGATGGGTGCCCATCCCAATGGCTGTTCTACCGTGAACACCGAGGGTGAAGAGACAAAACTCTCCAATCTAATCTCACAAAATTTAAGCCTGTTTCTCAGTGACAAAATTGCCAAACGCTTTGGTGAGTTACCCTATCTGTTTAAAGTGCTTGCAGCGGAAAAAGCCTTGTCGATTCAGGTTCACCCAAACAAACAACAAGCGGAACGTGGCTACCAGTTTGAAGAGCAGCAAGGGGTCCCGCTCACAGCTGGCAACCGCAATTACAAAGATCCTAACCACAAACCGGAGCTGGTCTACGCGCTAACTGACTACACGGCAATGAATGGTTTTAGACCGATTAGCGAGATCCTTGCCCATTTTAACTACCTTGATATTCCTGAACTCACGTCATTGGTTCACGACTTAGCAGGCGATCAAACACCGAATGGTTTAGCGAGCTTTTTCTCGGGTTTGTTGTCACTGCAAGGTGAGCAGAAAGAAATAGCGTTGATGATGCTAATCATGAAAGCCAAATTATCACCGACCCCGCTGTTTAACCTGATCAGTGAGCTTGAAGAGCAATACCCTGGTGATGTTGGTCTTTTCGCTCCATTAATCCTAAATGTGATTGCGCTAAAACCCGGTCAAGCGATGTACTTGGATGCAGAAACGCCCCACGCCTATATCAAGGGGACTGGGCTTGAGATCATGGCCAACTCAGACAACGTATTGCGTGCAGGTCTGACACCAAAATATATGGACGTAGAGGAACTGGTCTCCTGTACCAAATTCAATGAAAAACCTATCGACAGACTGCTACTGCAACCCCTTGAGCAAGATGGTGTGATGGAGTATCCGATCCCAGTTGAGGACTTTAAGTTTGCCATCCTCAGCAACTCCCACCAGCGCGAGATTAAAACCGAAGGTGCCGAGATTCTGCTGCCGCTGGATGAGGCTATGACACTGACGCACCAGTGCGGTGAAAGCTGCGTGATTGACAAAGGCCAGTCGGTATTTATTCCAGCCTATGCCAACAGTTACATCGTTGACTGCAATGGGCGTGTAGCACGCGCGTATAGCTAAGTAAAAAAATCACTTTGCACCAATGTAAAATGCCTCGCGACTGCGAGGCATTTTTGTTTTCAACCGTTCACAAGGCACTGAATCTATTAATATTTATGACTAACATCACAAGAATGTCATTCACGAATAATGACGCTAATCACAGTTAGATTTGCTGGATACAAATGTACAGTGAAAGGCTTTTTTTTACTATTTCGCCACTGGCCACAATCCATTAATTTTTAACTCAGAAGTTCAATAAAGATTGAGTTAAATAAATGATCACAAAACTAACTAACGTCAGCCTAATTAACGCCAACCTTCAAGCAAATAATAAACAACAAGTGTTTGAAGAGTTAGCCCAAATGTTATTAAGCGACCAGCGTATCAATAACAAACACGCGTTCTTAAATGATATCCATCATCGCGAGTCACAAAGCATTACGTCAATGGACGGCATCGCCTACCCACACGCTAAAAGTCAAGCAGTGACAGAACCAGCAATCGCTGTTGGCGTAAAGCGCGAAGGTATCGATTACGGCGACGAAGACGGCATCAAACCGACCGTATTTTTTATGATCGCCTCTCCGGATAACGGTGCGGATCATCATATTTATGTTCTACAAGAATTATTTGGAAAATTCAGTGATGAATTTATTCAAGATATTCACAACGCAAAAGACCAACAACAAATCCTAGATATTTTAATCAATTCATAAGGCGTAGTAACTATGAGTACCCTAACAGCTCAAGCTACAAACAATAGCGACTTTAAAAAACTACTTAGTACCATGAAAGGCCACCTTTTATTTGGTACCTCTCACATGCTTCCGTTCATCGTTGCCGGTGGTGTATTGCTGGCACTGGCGGTCATGGCATCAGGTAAAGGTGCGGTGCCTGCTGACGGCTTACTGGCAGATATCTCAAACATCGGCATTAAAGGCTTGGTGCTTTTCCCTATCATCCTTGGTGGCTTTATCGGCTACTCCATTGCCGACAAACCTGCCCTTGCGCCAGCTATGATCTCATCTGGTATTATGGCGGATATGGGCGGCGGCTTCCTAGGCTGTATCGTGGCTGGCTTTATCGCCGGTGGTGTGGTGTTCCAACTTAAAAAGATCCCTCTTTCAGCCAACATGACCGCGCTAGGCGCGTACTTTATTTACCCTCTGATTGGTACGCTGATTTCTGCAGGCATCGTACTATGGGGTATCGGTGAGCCAATTAAGATCTTTATGGCTTCAATGAACGAGTTCTTGGCCTCGATGGCTGGTGCTTCTAAAGTGGTGCTAGGTACCATTCTAGGTGGTATGACAGCGTTCGATATGGGTGGCCCAATCAACAAAGTGGCCACACTGTTCGCTCAAACTCAAGTAGACACACAACCGTGGCTAATGGGCGGTGTAGGTATCGCAATCTGTACGCCTCCACTCGGTATGGCACTGGCTACTTTCCTATTCAAGAAGAAGTTCACTAAGCAAGAGCAAGAAGCCGGTAAAGCAGCCGCTATCATGGGTTCAATTGGTATCTCTGAAGGTGCTATCCCATTCGCAGCAAACGACCCAATGCGCGTTTTGCCATCCATCGTTGCTGGCGGTATCGTAGGTTGTGTGTTCGGCTTCCTCACTGACGTACTACTGCATGCACCATGGGGCGGTCTGATTACTGCGCCAGTCTCAAGCAACATTCCAATGTATGTGATCGGTATTGCACTGGGCTCACTAACAACGGCTCTTATTGTGGGCTTCTGGAAACCTGTCGCTGAAGAAGAGACGGAAGAGACAACAGTCGAAGCGACTCCTGCACAAGTAGCTCCTGTTGCGGGTGAGGGCGAATACGACATCGTAGCCGTCACATGTTGTCCATCAGGCGTGGCGCATACCTTTATGGCTGCTAAAGCACTAGAAAAAGCAGGCGCAGCAGCTGGCATCAAGATTAAAGTAGAGACACAAGGTCAAAATGGTATCCAGAACCGCATCACCGACCTAGATGTCGCTAACGCGAAGTTGGTTATCTTAGCCCACGACATTCAAGTTAAAGACGCGCAACGCTTCGCTAACGCCAATGTGATTGAATGCTCAACTAAAGAAGCGATGAAGAAAGCCGCACAACTGATTCAACACTAATCAATATCCCTCTGAAATCTAGCGCCCTAGCACTCTGCTGGGGCCTTTGATGTATGGCATCAGTCGCCGCGAGTGATACAAATATCCCGCCCCATAGACCTTACTCTTTAGTGTTAGTTTGATCAAATGCACTTAATCGCTGTGCAACAAAATGTATCAACTGAAATTATGAGCTACATCGCCACAGATAAAAGAAGAATTGCTACATTCCAATTAAACGTCAGAAATATCAATAATTATAACTCTAAGGGGCTAACTATGAGGCTAAGTAATCTCTCTATCAAATCAAAGCTCGCATCCATCGTGGTTTTATCGGCAATACTCATTGCCATGGCTTGTGCCTATAACCTGATTCTACAACGCAACTCTTCCATACTAGAGCGTGAAAGCAAACTTAGCGCCCAAGTAGAAGCAGTAGTCAGTTTAGCAAAGCACTATTACGATCAGCGCCAACTGTTAGGAAATGATGTTGCGAAGCAACAAGCTCTACTTGCAATCGAAGCGCTTAGATATGACAGCAACAACTATTTCTGGATTCTGAATCAAAACCTCACGGTCGTGCTCCACCCTATCAAGCCAGAGCTTAATGGTAAAAGTGCGGAAAACTTTCAAGACGGCGGTGGCAAATTCCACTGGCGTGAGATGGTTTCGATATCCAAATCGCCAGCTCAAAAAGGCTTTCTTGAGTATCAGTGGAAAAGCCCAGACGGAGAGCTAAAAGATAAAATCTCTTACGTACAATTGTTTCCTGAGTGGAACTGGATTATCGGCTCCGGAATCATGGTTGCCGACATTCAAGAAGCGTTTTATGCCTTGGCGATTAAAGAAGCGATTGTTGCCCTTCTCTTATCTGCGTTACTGTTTGGCATGGGATATATGATTTCCAACAACATTTTGATCCCACTTCATCGACTGATTGATCACACCCATTTGATTGCCGATGGTGATTTACGAGTTCGTATGAACATGAAGCGCAAAGACGAACTTGGCGACATGAGTAGCCAGATTAATAAAATGATGGACAAACTCCAGTCAACATTACGTACGGCGAATGAGTCTGCGGCTCAATCTAGCACCATGGCATGCCAAATTGCTCAGGCTAGTGAAGAAGCCGCTACCAGTGTCAATTCACAACACGCTCAACTAGAGTTGCTCTCGACCGCGATGACAGAAATGAGCGCCACCATCTCGGATGTTGCGACCAATGCTGAAAACACCGCCGCGAGCACCAACAAAGTCGTCGACCATGCACACAACAACGACGAGACAATGAAGCGTACTTCGGAGTCAATTGCACATGTGTCTGATAATATCTCAGTAGCGAACGAGCTGGTGCGCGACCTGCAATCTGGCGTCCAAGAGATCAGCAATGTGGTCGGTGTGATTCGAGAGGTGTCTGAGCAAACTAACCTTCTAGCGCTTAACGCTGCAATCGAAGCCGCACGAGCGGGTGAACAAGGTCGTGGATTTGCAGTTGTGGCTGATGAAGTCCGCAACCTCGCGAGTCGCACGCAAAACTCAACCAACGAAGTGCAACAGACCATCGAAAAACTCACACGCCAAGCAGAGAAAACCTTCGCGGCGATGCAAACCAGTAACGAAAACGTTGAGGAGAGTGTTCGAGCTTCAGAGAATACACGCAAGCAGCTTGATTTAATCGTTGATGAAATGCAAAACGCCAATGATATGGTGGCTCAAATTGCCGCAGCCTCAGAACAGCAAAGCGCTGTTGCGACCGAAATGAATGAAAACGTCACTGGCATCCACTTGGCTGCTAACGAAGTATTGCACGCTTCTCAGTCGCTCGCGGAAGATAGCCAGTTAATGGCGAATACCGCAGAGCACCTTACCGCCCAACTGAGATACTTTAAGGTTTGATTCGTCGCCAGTGACAAATACAAATACGCCTTTAGCAACACGAATCGCCCTCGGTTAAGCCGCTATTGGGGAAACTGACGATGGAATCGTTCAATCAAGAAATCGATAAACAGGCGCAAGCGCTTAGGTTGATACTGACGACTCTGATAGATGACGTTTAAGTCTGCGCCTGCTTGCGATATAGCACGCTTCAACAAAAAGTCTGTGTTGGCTGAGTTAGAACCAAGGTTGGGTAACTGAGCAAGAATACTTCTAAGCACCTTAGTTTAAATCACAAAGGCCTGTTCACTCAGGCCTTTGATGGAGGCGTCGAATCATAGTGTTTGGGAAAGCAAAAGAACAGAAGATAAGCATCAATAGCTAAGCTAAATATCTGTATTGTATTATTTGGCAAAAAATCAGCGAAGAAACTTTCAAAAAATATCACTTCAACTTTCAAACCATTATGGTTCATTCCATAATTAAATATTGAGTAATACTGTGCTCCAATTGCTATATATAACGAAACATATAAGTAGTACTGAATTTTGGCCAACCTACACTTCTTTATTTTCCTAGCAGTAACCATTATCATTAGTGATATTAATATAAATATTACAATATTAATCATTTATAAAGCTCTTTATGTAACTGATCAACAGTCATCCCATCACTAAAAGCACTAGCACCAAGAGATATCTTACTAGCAGCCTGATACCCTCTTAGATAATCTTCAGCACTATACCTAAATAACTTAAACTGCTTGGCTTTTCGGGTTCTTGTCCATGGCATCGGATTCAAGTTAGGTTTGGAGGCAATCTGGTACGCCTCGGAAGCATTTTTAACCGTAGTGCTTTTAGCGAATGCCCCATAAGCAGACAAGGCTAAATCTGCCCCATAGTAGGCAATATCACCGTGAGATTTTGAGTAACCTAGCGATTCCGCTGCATGTTGATAACCTTTGCGAACTGGCCCTGTTGCATTCTCATCGCCATCCCAAAAGTACTTGCCATTTTCATACAGATTGTTGGTGCCATGAGCCATCATTGGACCACCAATTAAGCATAAGACCGCCGCTGAGGCGTAACATATTCCGGCGCCTGTTGTTACCTGCATGACACCAGCGACAAAGCCAATCCCTTTTTTAAAGATCAAGTTACCTTGCTCGATAAGACTTTGTTTTTCTTTTTGAAGCTCTTTGAATACTGTCTCTTTGTCCTTCTTACCGCTTTTATAATCGTTCACCAGACATTGCTCAAACCGGGTCGACTTCACGAACAAACTGCATCTTCAGACCGCCATTCGAGATGTGGCGATGTGAAAGCGTAACAGCTTGCATAGTGAGCCCTTTAGCGGCTTTTTCGACTTCACGAATGTCCCATGAGTCTGGCGCGGTTTGGTTTCTCATCCTAAGTATCTATCCCATATTTGATAACCTTCTGTGCCGGCCATGTTATGTTTCCAGATTATGTCGCGGTATGTGAGATGGAATATCTCAGACATATCTTCATCTCCGGAAGTAAGTACGTTTGGTTGATCAAATGACAGAGAGGTAATCAACGCATCAACTAATTCAATCGTGTAGAAGTTTTCGTTATGACCATGCTCATTGGTTCGATAAAATTTGATAGTGCATTGCAAATGCTCTTGTTTGGAAAGGGCGTTGCCAAGTAATGGCGAAGACTTATCTACGGGTTTGGTAATCGCCACTTCCGTTGGGCCTCCCTGCTTGTTTAAGGTGAAGTTACAAGCCAGAACCGTGATTTCATCTTTATGAGATTCTTGAGCCTTGTTGCCGATTGAATCTTTGGTGTTACAGCCTTGAGAGATACAGTATTGTTTTTTACCCATGATAGATAAGTATGCCGTATGAGCCATAATTTACTCGTTTATATTTATGGGACGGTAAACATATCGTATATCAATAGATCCGTTATGGACGACTGCTAACTGGCGGGATTTGAAGCAATATTCATTAATTACGCGGAAATCACCTTAAAATGGTATGGAAAATCAGATATCTGCACGGGTGGCAAATCATGCTAAACACCCATGCGCTCCTTTCAGGTTGGATGAAGGGAACATGAGCAAGTGCGCTTTCAGGAACGCAGATTACCTCCCCTTAAACAACTCACCTCGGTGATGTGCCAGATATGGTTTATGCTCACGCACGATCCTAAACGACATATCGTCTCTTAGGCCGATGACTTCTGGCGCTTCAAGATACTCTGAGATAAGAACCTTGCCGTTGTCGTCAAAGGAGATAAAACCGAGGTCAAACGCTTTATCTAAGTTAGCGAGCAGCAGCAATCCGTTGAACTTATCCAGCCTTTCTTTATTGTTTGAAGCGCGCCAAGGTTTTATATGGGAAGCGAGCAAAAGTTGTGTGTTGCGATACCCTGTAACGGCACAGCCTCCCCACATCTGCACCAACTGAGATCTAAAGTGACCTTGACCCATTCTGGTTTTGACCATGATGCTTTTTTCGGTATCAGTTAGCTTTTTGTCTACCATGACCTGCCGAATGTCTGCGTTCACATCTATTTGAGCTAAATCGGCTAGGAACTTGTTGTAATGGGTCAGCGCAGCGCTGTACATTCCTTTACCCTTGCGATCCGTTAGTTTAAAAACCTCTAGCTGTCTGACTTTCTCTTCATACTGAGTAAATCGACGGTAGGAAGTCACTTCGGTCAATGGCTCACAGATTTCCCCCGTATCCATTAACCAGTTTGAAATTGAACCACGAATTGCTCCAAGATAATTTTTTGCGGTTTTCTCCGACTTACCAATATCCATCAGCCACTGATAGTAAAGGGATGCAAAGTCTGTAAAATTTGAAACCAGCGCTTCTTTCAGCTCATTGCTAACGATAAAGCTTTTCATATCGTTAAATAGCTCATCGTCTAGGTACGCATAGGCGATCGCTTTTGAGGAATAGCGACTGGTCGTCATTTCGTCATAGCCAGCGTGATAGGCGAGGTGCCAGAATCCCTCGTCTGACAGGAGACTGCACAATGCCTTTATAGCGATAGATCTTTGCTGAACGGGAAGATGCATCCAAACCGCCGACAACAGAACTAAGTCATACTGCTTTTCTAGCTCTATCACGTGTTTTAAATAAGGTAATGAGTCATGTAACCAGACGACTTGCTCCGAACAGTTATAGTTGCCGATCTCAAGCAATCTAGTTGATGGCTCAACAGCAAACACTACACAACCACGGGCGCTCATCCACCTTGCATCTCTTCCAGAACCAGCGCCAACATCCAAAACAACATCACCCGATTGAGGCCAATATTCAGTCCAAGACTGGTGAACAGATTCGAATTCTAGGGAATCGTATTGCTGAGCTAGCTTTGAGGCATTGTTGTTGTAAAAAGAAGTAGTTGCGGACATATATCAAACCAAGCATCACTGTTCCTGCATGATATACGGCTAGGTTGCATAAGGCGATAAAGTATTAGAAATGAATTAGATTCTGTGATGAAAATCTTATACAAAAGCCATCCGCAGAACTGTGAACGCCGTAAATCTAGAGTGATGTTTAAGCGCCTACTCGGATCACAAATCAAGCATATGTTGCTCTGGAATAACGCCACTAAAGATACGAGCGTGGTAGTATTTGTTAGCTCCATTGTGAGCTATTGCTATCTTGTAGAACCTTCAGATATGAAAAAGGCCTGATAAATCAGACCTTTTAGAATGTGGGAGTGAGACGTCAGACCTTGGTATTTAACTAATTGATTCAAATGAATTTACAACAAGGAACAAATGAAAAGTATTACTATAGGAATTACTTGGTGAATATCATTAGATTTTAGAACGACACCGGAAAATCACCAATGTATCGGATCGTACAGTGATACGAGTGGCTAAGAAGTTGGCAAATGAGCGTTCATTGGGCTTCAATCCCCCTAAACAAGATTAGAAGTATTGTCACTCTTGGTTTACCCCTGCTTTAAGTGCTATCACTTACGCCATGATTAAAGCGCTGAACAAACTTACAGGGCTTGGTATGCCTGAAACTCAGTGTGTTGTATAAGAATCAATCAATTGCAGGCAGTTTGGTTCTCTGACCAAATTACGCAAAGCCGTAGAGACAAAAGGCAACACTAAATAAACAAGGCGACAAACTAAGTTAAATGTTTGTCATATTTGAATTTTAGCCAATCAATAACGTTCGCGTGTGTGTATTATCCCTATCGACATACAAGAAACTAAGAGACGTTATTCAAATGAAAAAAACACTACTCACGTTATCACTATCTTTCCTTACACTAGGTAGCGCCTACGCATCAGAATGGGGTTATGATGATCAGCATGGGCCTGCGCATTGGGGAACATTCGCACAAGATTGTTCGATG